>JBFXEJ010000042.1:0-45144 GCA_050180235.1 Desulfococcaceae bacterium | reverse complement strand
CTGACAGAGTGCAGAAATACAATTTTTGCTCTCACTGAAAATTTTCATTCTGCTGATCAGTTTATAATAAAACAGAAAATACCTCAAGAAAGAACTTAACAGCCCTGCGCAGGGGGAGGGGATTTTCAACTGAACCGGGATATTTGTTTTCAGAAATCACCTAACGGAAAAATGTCCAGAGCAGAGTAATCACACCGGAAAGAACAAACTGGCTTTCCACCAGAAACTCCAGACGTATTCCCGGCAGTACCCGCCCTTTTTTATGTGCCGAGATAATCAGCAGCAGAATCAGTGAACAGAGAATCAGTGCAAAACTGAGTCCGGGAAAAACCCCGAAGGCTCCGGTCAGGAAGAGCGTAAGCATAACAAAAACACTGACGCCTTTGAGAAAAGTGATGCTCAGTTTTTCACCCAGAAGCAGGGGAATGGTTTCCTTGCCCACAATGCGGTCTCCCTGCATATCCAGAACATCAAAAAACGCTGCTCTGACAAAGGCCATGCTTAAAGCCCAGACAAAAACCGGCATGGTGCTGAGACGAAAGCTGTTCCATACGGCCAGAACCGGAAAGACTGCTGTCACCACGCCCCAGGCCAGGGAAATCAGGATGGTTTTGGATCCCGGAATATCCCGGATGCGGCGGTATTTCATTCCTTTCACAAAATCCGGTATAACTTTCAGATTATAGCAAAGTCCCAGCACACTCATGGCCAGCAGAAAAAGAAATGGTGATATACCCACACCTGCCGCCACTGCCAGACCTGATGCTCCGGAAATCAGGGCCAGCAGGGTCATGACAATTTTGTGCTGATCGTAAAACGCTGCCCTGTCCGGATCATTGTACCGGGCCTCCCGCATTCCCGTAAGATTGTTAAGGGTGTGCATGGAAAGAACATAGAGAAAGGAAATGATGATATAGGGAAGGGGCCGGGAAATATCCTGCAGTCTGCAGCAGGCAAAGCAGAGACAGCCCGCACCTAGGGCCACGTAAATATTGCTCAGAATCAGAAAACGCTGAAGTGCGAGACGGCGCCTGCGCCAGGCAGACTCCTTTCTGAAAGGCAGTGACTCAATGGCCCGGTAGATCCGTTTGATAATCCAGTTGGGTGTGGACGCACCTGCGGTGATGCCGATATGTTTTGCCCCGGAAAGTGCCTCCACATCCAGTTCTGCTTCGGTTTCAATATGAAAGGCCGGTTTTCCGGCCTCATGCACCACTTCGGCCAGACGTTTGGTGTTTCCGCTTTCATGGCCGCCCACCACAACCACCATATCCACAGATTCGGCCAGACGTTTGGCCTCTGCCTGCCTGCGCTCGGTGGAATCGCAGATGGTGTCAAAAACCTTGTAATGGGAGCAGTTCTGCTCCGCCCATTTTTTTACGGCTTCATAAAAAAGTGTATTCTGGGTGGTCTGGGCCACGATAATGGCCTTTTCAAAGGTCGGCAGTTCTTCAAGTTCCTGAATCCGCTCGGCCACAAATCCTTTTTCCCCGGCAAAACCCAGCAGCCCGATAACTTCGGGATGCTCTCTGTCTCCCACGATGATGCAGGCATATCCATCAGCCGCGTGTTTCCGGATAATGGTCTGCACCCGGATGACTTTGGGACAGGTCGCGTCAATCACCCGGAACCCGGCTTTTTCAAGCTTTGCACCGGTCTCCGGAGGAACCCCGTGCGCCCGGATCAGCACTGTTCCTTTGCCCTGCGCGGGAATTTCCTCCAGAATCTGAATGCCTTTCTCCCGAAGCAGGCTCAGCACCTGGGGATTGTGAATCAGTGGGCCGTAAGTGTAAACAGGTGTTTCATGGGTATTGGACGCGTCCAGAGCCATTTCCACAGCCCGTTGAACTCCCATGCAGAATCCGGCTGTATTGGCAATTGATATCTTCATTGCATCTCCGTGAATTATGGGTTATAAGAAATTCGGGTTCGGGTTTCATTTTCGGGTTTCAGTGGATGGGGTTCAGGATTTGGGGATGGAAACAGAGTTGCTTTTCAGAATTTGTTTTTCTGACATCTGAAATCTTAAGCACTGAACCCATACCCTTATATCCCGAAGCCTGTTCCCCTCTTTAACACAAAACACATACGGATGCAAAGAAGCAAATGAAAGATCGTTACAAAGATTTCAATACCTGGCTTCGGGGAATTTTCGGTCAGAGGGTGCAGAAAATCACGGTGGACGCGGGCCTGACCTGTCCCAACCGGGACGGGACAGTTGGCCGTGGCGGATGTATCTACTGCAATTCCAGAGGCTCCGGAACCGGGGATTACAGCCGCGGCCGGAGCGTGTCCGAGCAGATCCGGATCAACGCTGAATTTGTTGCCCGAAGATACAAAGCCAAAAAATTTCTCATTTATTTCCAGTCTTTTTCCAATACATACGCGCCTGTCGGAAAACTGGAATCTCTTTACACTGAGGCATTGCAGGCCATAGATGGCGTGGTCGGGCTTTGCATAGGAACCCGGCCTGACTGTGTAAACAGAGAAGTGCTGGATATGCTGCAGGGCTATGCGGAAAAATACCTGATATGGCTGGAATACGGTATGCAGACAATTCATGACACCACTCTTGCCATGATCAACCGGGGCCATGATTTTGCCTGTTTTCAGAAAGCTGCGGAAATGACTCAAAACCGGGGAATCCGCATCTGTGCGCATGTCATTCTGGGACTGCCGGGTGAAACACGGGATCAGATGATGCAGACAGCAAGAACTGTGGCAGCACTTGGCATTGACGGCATCAAAATCCATCTGCTGTATGTGGTCAAAGGGACAAAACTGGATGAAATGTATCAAAATGGCCTGTACCGTCCATTGGAACAGGCTGAATATGCGGATCTGGTCTGTGAATTTCTTGAATATCTGCCTCCGGACATGGTCATTCAGAGACTGACCGGAGATCCCCACCCGGAAGAACTTGCGGCTCCGGAATGGTCTTTGGACAAAAAAGGGACTTTGAAAATGATTGCCGAAGCAATGGAAAAACAGGATACCCGGCAGGGCAAAAAATATACGGGAGGGAAAATATATGTCTGAAATCAGGGAGGTTGTCATTCCCAAAGAAAAAGCTGTTTTCTGGATGGACAAAAACGGATACTGGAACAATGAACACGGAAAATTCAGCCATAAAAAAATCATTGATTATTTCAATTCATGCATCCGCAGAGACGCACACGGTTATTACCTGACCCAGATTAACGGGGATATCCGGGAAAAGGTGTATTTTCCCTGTGAGGACACGGCATTTTTTGTCATGGATATTGCAAAAGCAGATGAGGAAATCCGGCTGATTCTCAATACCAAAGAGGAAATTCCCCTGACACCGGAAAATCTTTTCGTCAAAGATGACAGTCTGTATATGCAAAACGGGGAAGATCGGATAAAATTTGGCGAACGTGCGCTGCTGAAAATAGCAGATTTTATTGCATATGAAAACGGGCGTTACCGGTTCCTGGGCAAAGGGGAAAAAAAGGAAATTCCTCAATTATGAATTGTGGGGTATTCCCAAAAATGCTTCATCTCCGGAGGTACTGATAACAGCTTAGGTGATTTCCATTAATGATTATACCGTTTTTCGTAGGGCGGGCACGGCTTTTTGTGCCCACCGTTTCAGCAGGACGGCGGGCACAAAAAGCCGTGCCCACCCTGCAATGATGGTATATTTTTTCATGGAAATCGCCTTACAGACCGGATGCCAACAAATGGACAAACGATTTCAGGAGGAGAAAAAAATGAGAGAAAAAAAACATTCTGTAAAAATGATACGTGAGGGAGATTATGTTGCCGAAGTCAGTGTAGAAATGATTCATGATGAAACAGGCTGGTCGCCGTATCTGTCTATCGAAGATGCTGAAAAACTGGATGATGTGCGTGAGGCTTTGCGTAATGGAAATCTCGGAAGGGCAGGCCGGATTGCCCGTATTTTCAGGCTGCTGCCTATTGCAGCATGATTAAATAAAAATCCCGGCAATCCTGAAATGTTGTGAACTGTAATCGGTCGTTTTTTCAAAAAATCAATGCGAATATGAACAGGAAGCACGGAAAAACAAAGCAGGAGGTGAGTTATGCAATCTGACAAAACTGTTTCAGCAGCATCCGAAAACATATTGGAAAAACTGTTTGACAAACTCCCGGCATATCCAGCGTTTGCCAACGGTATACGCCGCGCACCGAGACGCCCCATGTCCCTGTCTCAGAAAGAAACAGAACTGGCCCTGAGAAACGCACTCCGCTATATTCCGCATAAATGGCATGAGCAGATGGCTCCGGAATTTCTGGAGGAACTGCGCACACGCGGCCGTATTTACGGATACCGTTTCCGTCCTCCGGGTCATATCAAAGCAAAACCGGTTGAGGAATACAAAGGCAACTGTCTGGAAGGCAAAGCCTTTCAGGTCATGATTGACAACAATCTTGATTTTGATGTGGCACTCTATCCTTATGAACTCACCACCTACGGCGAAACCGGTCAGGTTTGCCAGAACTGGATGCAGTACAGACTCATAAAAGCATACCTTGAAATCCTGACCCGTGAACAGACTTTGGTAATGGCATCCGGTCATCCGCTCGGACTGTTCACCTCCTCTCCCTCTGCTCCCCGTGTTATTATCACCAATGCGCTGATGGTGGGCATGTTTGACGATCCGGAAAATTTTAACCGTGCAGCCGCGCTTGGTGTTGCGAATTACGGACAGATGACAGCCGGAGGCTGGATGTATATCGGCCCCCAGGGAATTGTGCACGGAACCTATTCCACCATTCTCAATGCGGCACGTTCCAAACTGGGGATTGCTCCGGAAAGCGATCTGCGCGGACTTCTTTTTGTTTCCTCCGGACTGGGCGGCATGAGCGGCGCGCAGGGAAAGGCTGTGGAAATTGCGCATGGTGTCGGGATTATTGCAGAAGTGGATGAATCCCGCATTCAGACCCGGCAGAAACAGGGCTGGGTAAATCAGGTCACGGATAATCCCGCACACGCGTTTTCTCTGGCAAAGGAATATCAGTCAAAAAAAGAGCAGATGTCCATTGCTTTTTATGGCAATATTGTGGATCTTCTGGAATATGCGGCTGAGCATTCTGTTCACATTGATCTCCTGTCTGACCAGACTTCCTGCCATGTGGCGTATGAAGGCGGTTACTGTCCCCAAAATCTCACATTTGCCCGGCGCACGGAAATGCTGCGCACTGATCCGCAGCGGTTCCGGGAACTGGTGAACAAGTCCCTGAAACACCATTGTGAAATCATCAAAACCCTTGTGAATCAGGGATCGTATTTCTTTGATTACGGCAACAGTTTTCTCAAAGCAGTGTATGATGCGGGCGTGAAAGAAATCTGCAAAAATGGCAAAGATCCATTGGACGGTTTCATTTTCCCGTCCTATGTGGAAGACATCATGGGGCCTCTGCTTTTTGATTATGGATACGGGCCGTTCCGCTGGGTCTGCCTGAGCGGAAAACAGGAAGATCTGCACAGAACTGATGCTACTGCCATGTCCTGCATTGATCCCAAAAGACGTTTTCAGGACAGAGACAATTACAACTGGATTCGGGATGCCGCGAAAAACAGACTGGTGGTGGGAACTCAGGCACGGATTCTGTATCAGGATGCAGCAGGACGCATGAAAATCGCGCTGAAATTCAATGAAATGGTGCGCAAAGGGGAAACCGGGCCAATCATGCTGGGACGCGATCACCATGACACAGGAGGCACAGATTCACCCTTCCGGGAAACCGCGAATATCAAAGACGGCAGCAATATCATGGCAGATATGGCTGTGCACTGCTTCGCGGGAAATGCGGCGCGGGGTATGAGTCTGGTGGCTTTGCACAACGGCGGAGGCGTGGGCATTGGAAGAGCCATCAATGGCGGATTCGGTCTGGTGCTCGACGGCAGTGAACGCGTTGATAATATTATCCGGCAGGCCATTGGCTGGGATGTCATGGGCGGAGTCGCACGCCGGGCCTGGGCAGGAAATGCACATTCCATTGAAACAGTTCTGGAATATCAGAAAATCTCCAAAAAATCGGATCAGATTACGCTTCCCTTTCTTGCAGATGCTGAAATGCTTAAAAATGCTGTCTATGATGCAATGGAAAAACAGAAAATCTGAAATATTGGGGAAGGAGCATATATTAGACCTCTTGCAAAACTGAGGTTTGCTCCCCTGATTTTATTGCATAAAAAATGACTCTTGGAAAGAGGTCTAATCATGAAAAAAAACAATTTGCGTTGGATGGTTTTATTAACCTTGCCGCTAACTTTAGGATTTTCTTACAAGGGTGATGGGGATTTCAGTGAACTTACCAGAACTTATGTTCCTGTTATTGGTATAACACGAGGTTTCACAATCGAATTACCGATTTTTAAAACCAATAAGGATTTTAAAACTTTATATCATCTTGGGTTACTTCCTGAACAAACACAGACACTTCATATTGATTTAATTACAGCTCTCCCTAAAAATTCACCAACCCCACAGCAGGAAAAAGAATTATTAAATCAAATACCTAAGAAACATTTTGTAAAATGTAGTTTGATCAACTCGAAAACAAAAAAAGAAATATTAAGAAAAGATTTGAATATTTTAGATTTTCCTCGGATGAGAAACGGAAAATTGAGAAGAGAATTTGTCATTAATCTCTTGGAAATTCCGTCTAAGTCAATACCGAAAGAAACTGAATTGGAAATTCAGTTTGAGTATTTAATAAATGAAATCCCTCTTGACCGAGAAATGTTGCTTATAGTTCTTATGGATGCCCCATATGCGTAACGCAACATTATAAACTCCTAACCATCAGTTGCAGCCGATTGTCAAGGCTGAACTGTGTGTTATGCCGCCCAACCACAGAGAAAATTTATAATAGACCTTTAAACAGGAAATGATATAAAAATACACTTCCTGCAAAATTTGAATTTACATGATTTATTTTATTGAATAAAAATTGATTTTGGAAAGAGGTGTGATAAAGAATGGGCAAGTATGAGGAAATAAAAGACAGAAGCAGCGGGCATTTCAAACGGCTGACAGGTGTCAGAAAGACGGCATTCCGGAAAATGGCTGAAGCTGTTGTAAGGCATGAAAATGAAAGAAAAAAAATATCCGGACGTCCGCTGAAACTGAGTTATGGGGATCAGGTGCTGATGACGCCCGGATACAACAGGGAATACAGGACGTATTTCCATCCTGGTGCTGATTACGGAATGAGCGGGTCCGATTGTCATAAACTGATAAAAAAGACAGAAGATATACCCGTCATATCAGATGATTTCAAACTGCCTGACAGAAAAAAAATGGCAAAGAGGGATACTGAAATCGAATCTGTGCCTGCCGATGCCACTGAGAGTCCGATACAACAACCTCAAAAAAGACAGAAATTATATTATTCAGGTAAAAAAAAGCATACCGTGAAGACGCAGGCTGCTGTGAATGCAAAAACTCCTGAGATACCGGCATTGAATTTCGCGAAAGGCAGGCGGCATGATTTCAGAATTTTTAAGTAAAGCAGACTGAGGATTGCTGAAAGAATCACTGTCAGGGCGGACAGCGGGTATCATGGTATTGATAAAATACATAAAAACAGCCTGTTACCTAAGAAAAGCAGCAAAAAAATCCGCTTTCCCGGAAAGATAAGCGGAATAACAAAAAGTTGTCACGTCAGAGGGTTTTTATAGAACATGTTATCGGTAAAATTAAAATTTTTAAAATACTTTCAGACAAATACAGAAACAGAAGAAAGAGATTTGAGTTAAGATTCAGGTTGATCGCGGGTATTTATAATTTTGAATTGAAACAAGAGGAAATGACTTTTGAAAGAGGTCTATTCAATACCCTCTGCACGAAAGAATCGGTGAACAGGAACTGCCGGTAGACCGGGAAAAGGAATTTAAAAAATCAGAGGAATCAAGTAATATCAAGATGTTCTGGATACCGGCTTTCTCCGGTATGACAGGGAATTTATTAAATTGTCATTCCCTGAATCGATAAAACTGCTGTGTTGTGCGGTAACGGATAAAAATTTGCTTTGAATTTGCCTGTATTTTGAAAAAAATATGTCTCAAAGGTGAAAAAGATATGTATTCGCTGCAACTGGAAAAAGCCGGGGTTCTGAAAGAAAAAGATATTCCGATCCCAAAACCGGAATCCGGTGAGGTGCTGCTTAGTGTTACGCACTGCGCTGTGTGCCGGACTGATGCAAAAATGTGGAAACAGGGACATAGGGATCTGATTCTGCCACGGGTTTTGGGGCATGAAATCTGCGGTATCCTGCCGGAAAGCGGAAAATTGTTTGTGGTATGGCCCGGAAATTCCTGCGGCCTCTGTGCCTTCTGTCAAAAGGGACTGGAAAATCTCTGCCCCCAAATGCAGATTCTGGGATTTCACAAAGACGGCGGATTTGCCAAATATGCGGCTGTACCGGAAAAAAGCCTGATTCCTGTACCGGATGATTTGGGAGGAGAACTGGCCTGCATGGCAGAACCACTGGCCTGCACCCTGAATGCAATGGAACAGTCCGGAGTAAAAGAAAATCAGCATGTTTTGATATACGGAGCCGGTCCTGTGGGACTGATGGCAGGAATGTCCGCCCGGTATTTGGGCGCAGTTCCTTTTGTGCACGAAATCCGGCCGGAACGTATATTACAGAGCAAAGCATTCCGGGAGCAAATCAGTATGGATTTATGCGAAAGTGAAATGAAATTTGACACGATCATCAATGCTGCGCCTTCTGCAGATACATTTACAGATGGTCTGCCCCGTCTCAGCCCCGGCGGCTGTTTCTGTCTGTTCAGCGGTCTGACAGATGAAAAAAAGATTTCTTCTGCACTGCTCAATGAAATCCATTACCGCCAGCTTCATGTATGCGGCGCATACGGATGCACCCGGAAACAGATGAAAACTGCTCTGAATATTCTGACAGAATACAGCAGAGAATCTGCCCATTTCACAGAAAAGCAGATTGATCTGCATCAGGTTCCGGAAATTCTGCCCCGGATACTGGCAGGACAGGCCATGAAATTTATTGTGAAAATCCAGTGAAAAATTGGAACATCTGCTCAGCAGCAGTTATAAAGAAACAGAATTAACATTAAAAATTAGCACAGACTTCCAGCCTGTGCAGCGGTTTGTGAACAGGCTTGATACCAATTCTCCATTGATTTTATACGATGCTGAAAAGCAAATCCGGAGGAGTGCAAAAATTAAGCGGAGCGGTTTTTTGCACACGCACAACGGTGAAAAAACTTAAAATCAATGGCGATTTGGTATGAAACCTGTTCTGTTTTATTCAATATTTAACCATTAAGGATAGCAAATGTCATCAGAACTTCATCTTCGTGAATTCGGCCGCCGGATATGTGCGGTCGCGGCAGGAAAATTTCTTTCCCGTGCGGAAACCTGCGAGGCATACCGCCAGATTATTATGAATGAACAGCCGGAACTGCAGCAGGGGGCTTTTCTCATGGCTCACATTGCCAGAGGCCCTTCTGTGGAAGAACTGTCCGGAGCCTGGGACGCACTGGATCGCTATGACACGACCAAGATCGGGGTCAGTGTGGAAAGCACGGTCTGCGATATTGTGGGAACCGGTTCAGATCCGGTGAAAACCGTGAACTGCTCCACACCTGCGGCTTTTATTGCAGCCGCGTGCGGACTGCCTGTTGCCAAAAAAGGAGCTCGTCTGGTGACAGGTGTTTCAGGCGCGTCGGATATTCTGGAAATCATCGGCATTGATCTGAACGCGCCCCTGTCACGGGCGGAAAAATGTTTGGAAAAACACGGTATCTGCTATCTTCCGGGAGAGGCTTTTCTGAAATCCGGATGGGCAAGACTGATTCGTTCCATGCGCTTCACATCCGCCTTTAACATCATCGGCCCTTTGACCCGTCCCTGTGAGCAGACCCGCAGTATTGTTATCGGTGCCTATGCTCCGGGTGTCTGTGATCAGTTGATTGCCATTCTCAAAGAAATTGAAATGCCTGCGGCCCTTTCTCCCTTTGGCATGGTGGAGGGAATGGAAAAGTCTCAGGGCATGGATGAATTTTCTCTTGCAGGCCCTACGCGTGTAGTGGAACTCCGGAATGGAAAGATCGAAATCTATGAGGTAAGCCCGGAAGATTTTGGTTTGAAAACGGTTCCGATTTCCCGGATTTCCAGCAGTAAAACAGCGCATGAAAACACCCGGCGCATCCTCAATGTGCTGACCGGTCAGTATGATACACCGGAAGCGAATTTTTTCTGCATGAATGCGGCCTCTGCCCTGTATGTTTCCGGTTTTACAGGAACCTACGCACAGGGAACGGAAATGGCAAAAACCGCTCTGGCTGAAGGCCGGGCATATGAAAAAATGCTGCAACTCATTGAAATGCAGGGTTGCTGATAAGGAAATAACATTGTTCGGAACCATTATAAACACTTTGGCAATCATTGCAGGCAGCCTGGCCGGGCTGATGCTGAAAGGGGGCATTCCCCAAAGATATATGGAAACCGTGATGCAGTCCATTGGTCTGGCAGTCATGCTCATCGGTATGAAAAGCGCTTTCAACTGCAATGACCTGCTGCTGGTCATCTTCAGTCTGGCCATTGGCAGTGTCATCGGTGAGATGATTGATATTGAAGCCTGGCTGGAACGTCTGGGCCAATGGCTGGAAACACGTTTTTCCCGCACCGGAAGCGGCATTGCCAAAGGATTTGTGGCAGCAAGTCTGCTTTTCTGTGTGGGATCAATGGCCATTGTCGGATCAATGGAAAGCGGACTGACCGGAAATCACCAGACCCTGTTCGCCAAATCCGTGCTGGATGGGGTTTCCGCCGTAATTTTCGCATCCTCTCTGGGACTGGGTGTTATCTTTTCCGCAGGATCAGTCTTTCTTTATCAGGGATTCATCACGCTTACGGCCTCTCTGATCAAACCCTTTCTGATTCCGGAAGTGGTCGCGCAGATGTCTGCTGTGGGAGGACTGCTGATTATGGCCATTGGCATCAATATCCTTGAAATCAAAAAGATCAAGGTGGGCAATATGCTGCCTGCCATATTTGTGCCTTTGGCATATTACATGCTGAAAAAGCTGTTTCTGTAAAAGATTATGCAGAAATATGCAAAAAATCGCTCCGCTCAGTTTTTGCACTCCCGCACTCAGCCTGATCCGGAGGAGTGCAAAAATTGGGCAATACCGCCACACAGGTAGTGCTGAATACCGTTCAGCAATATTTCAGATTTTTTTAAAACAGGCAGTTGCATTCTGCTGAATATGATTCAGCATTACATGCTGATCACTATCAGCATTTGGATAATGGATCAAACCGGTATTTTTTTTACTGACAGCCGCCATTTTGTACCCAAAGCATTGTCAGTGATAACAGGACGGTTGCCGGGGAAAGGACAGTCATGAATGAAAAATCCCACAGAATACTGATTGTTGATGATGAGCGTTTCAATATCAATGTGCTGGTTGAAATTCTCAAATCCGATTACAGAGTCATTGTTGCCAAAAACGGAGAGGAAGCCCTGAAACGTGTTGTGGATTCATCCACTCCGCCGGATTTGATTCTGCTGGATATCATGATGCCGCAGATGGACGGATACACAGTTTGCAGAATTCTGAAAAAAAATGAAAAAACCAGAAAAATTCCCATTATTTTTATTACGGCTCTGGGGGAGGAACAGGATGAAGCCAGAGGTTTTGAGGCCGGGGGCGTTGATTATATTACCAAACCGGTCAGTCCTCCTGTGGTCAGGGCCAGGGTCAGAACCCATCTTTCTCTGCGGGATGCGGAAGTGGAACTGGCAGACCAGAATCATATACTGGAAGAGATGGTGGAGGTAAGAACCAGGGAACTTTACAACAGCCGTCTGGAGATTATTCACCGTCTGGTATTTGCCGCAGAATACAAGGATCCGGAAACCGGTTCCCATATCAAGCGCATGAGTCATTACAGCAAACTGCTGGCCGTTGCATACGGTCTGCCGAAAAAGGAATGTGAGATCATTCTGCTGGCCAGCCCAATGCACGACATCGGCAAAATGGGAATTCCTGATGTTATTCTTCTGAAACCGGGAAAACTGGATGGCATTGAATGGGATGTCATGAAAAAACACACGGCCATCGGCGCAAAAATTTTATCCAAAAGCAGATCCGGACTGATGCGGGCCGGTCAGCAGATTGCCATTTCCCATCACGAGAGATGGGACGGATCAGGTTATCCACAGGGAATAAAAGGGGAAAATATTCCGCTATATGGCAGGATTGCGGCTCTGGCCGATGTGTTTGACGCGCTGACCACCAAACGTCCCTACAAGGAACCCTGGCCCATTGACCGGGCTGTGGAGGAGATACTGAAACAGAGCGGCAGACATTTTGATCCTGATATTGTTGATATTTTTGAAAAAACACTGCCCCAGTTTCTGGAAATCAGAAAGCGTTTTCCGGAGTGAGCATTTACCTATATTTTTCTCCGGACAGAGGTGAAAGATGAATGCGGAGCAGAAAATACTGATAGTGGATGATGAGAGATACAACATCAATGTTCTGGTCGCGATTCTGAAAGATGAATACCGGCTGATTATAGCGAAAAACGGGATGGATGCACTCAGGCGGACAAAGTCGGCCAATCCGCCGGATATTATTCTGCTGGATATTATGATGCCGGGAATGGACGGTTACGAAGTATGCAGACAGCTCAAATCTGATCCAAAAACATGTCATATTCCGGTTATTTTCATCACAGCTATGGGGGAAATGGAAAATGAGGAAAAAGGGCTGCTTATGGGCGCGATTGACTATATCATCAAACCGGTCAGTCCCCCCATTGTCCGGGCCAGAGTGCGCAATCATCTGGCACTGAAAATGGCTCTGGAGGAAATTGCGGGACAGAAACAGAAGATTGAGGAGCAGAACAGGGAACTGATTCAGGCCGCGCGTTTCCGCGAGAATGTGGAAAGAATCACCCGGCATGATGTGAAAACCCCGCTCAATTCCATTATCGGTTTTTCCCAACTGCTCATGGCTGATGACAATCTGGATGAACAGCAGCAGGAATGTCTTTCCACCATTGAGGAATCCGCATACCGCATTCTCAATATCATCAATCTTTCCGTGGATCTGTTCCGTATGGAACAGAAAACCTATCCCCTGCAGCCGGTTTCGGTCAATCTGCTGCATGTAATCGGCAAAATTACAGTGGAACTGGGCGGACTGATACGGGGCAGGAGGCTGAACCTGCAAACTCTGGTGCAGGGAAATCCCGCGGGAAAGCAGGAAAATTTTTATGCCAAAGGAGAGGAACTGCTCTGTTATTCCATGCTGGCCAATCTGATCAAAAATGCGCTGGAGGCATCTCCGGAAGGGGAAACAGTAAGCATATCAATCGACAGGGACGGACAGACAGGGGAAGTCCTTATTGTCATCCACAACAAAGGCGCTGTTCCGGAAGAAATCCGGGACAGATTTTTTGACATATATGTCACCGCAGGCAAGAAAAACGGAACCGGACTTGGAACTTACAGCGCAAGACTGATCGCGGAAACCCTGCGGGGTTCTGTCCGGATGGCAACCTCAGCGGAAAAGGGAACTACGCTTACAGTCCGCGTTCCCGGATGATCTTTTGAAAAACGGAAATTCAGGATGTCATACCAATTCGCTTTCAAAACATGACCATGCAAAATGCTGTCTTTTCGTGCTGTCCGTGTTTTTCGTGGTTAAAAAAGGAGACTTTCCCCGAACTTTGAAAGCGATTTGATGTCAGTTTCTGTTTTCGCCGACTGCCTGTAAAAGCAGATTTATTTTTTTCTGCAACCTGCAGGGCCGCTTGAATTAACTGCTGTCATGTTTTATCATTGGGAAGTTCGAAGAAAATAATCTGCCCGCAGCAGTATAAGGTGATTTCCATTAATGATTATACCGTTTTTCGTGGGGCGGGCACGGCTTTTTGTGCCCGCCGTCCTGCTGAAACGGTGGGCACAAAAAGCCGTGCCCACCCTGCAATGATGGTACATTTTTTCATGGAAATCGCCTAAAGAGTTGGAATGCTGAAAAAACAGATAGTGCTGCATTGTTTCAGCTAAAATTGTTGTTGTATTTCAAGGCAGTACCGGAATGCCGGATTACGCTGACGCTAATCCGGCCTGCAATTTCAGATGAAATGAAGCACTGCATGACCAATTTGAATTTTGGAGAATCATATAGAACTCCCCTCCTTAGAGCAGGGCTGTCAGGTGATATTTTTTGGGGAGTTCCTTATCTGCAGAATATCTGAGCAAAGCAGGGAGGAATACATCTGTTCCGTTACAGACTGGGATTTTTATACAAACCATCATGACAAAGGAGACCTGCATATGGAAAAAAAAACACTGTTTATACCGAAAATATCCTGCGGACACTGCACATCTGCCATAGAAAATGAACTGGGGGAGATTAAAGGGGTGCTCAGTGCCAAAGGGGATATTCTGGCCAAAACCGTGACAGTGGAATGGGAAAAACCCGTGACTCTTCAAAAGATTATGGACATTCTGAAAGAAACCGGTTATCCTGTGGCAGAGTGAAAATCAATGCGGTGGGCAGGTTCGGCTTCTGTCCACTCTGCAAAACTCATTATTTGAAAGGAGTTTATTATGGATCCCTTGCAGCAGATCAGCAGTACCATTGCCCTTTCCATGGGAACCGCGTGGGCCAGCGGACTCAATCTCTACGCGACCCTTCTGGTTCTGGGTGTTCTGGGACTTACCGGAGACATCATTCTGCCGGAAAATCTGCATATTCTGACCAATCCTCTGGTAATGACCGGAGCCGGACTGATGTTTGTCACAGAATTTGTGGCAGACAAGATTCCGGGAGTTGATTCAGGCTGGGATGCGGTGCATACCTTTATCCGGATTCCCGCGGGTGCGATTCTTGCAGCAGGTGCTGTGGGTGATGTCAGTCCCGCGTTAACCCTGACGGCCGGTATATTGGGCGGAGGCGTGGCAGCCGGAACCCATGCCACCAAAGCAGGAACACGGGCATTGATCAATACCTCACCGGAACCTTTCAGCAACTGGGTGGCTTCCATATCCGAGGATATCGCTGTGGTGGGCGGACTGTGGACAGCCATAAATTATCCCTGGATGTTTATCGTTCTTCTGGTGCTTTTCATTGCGCTTATTATCTGGCTGCTTCCCAAACTGTGGAAGGGAATCAAGGCAGTGTTCAGAGCCATTGGCCGTCTGTTCGGAGCCGGAAATCCGCAGCCGTCTGCCGGAGGCCAGTCCGGAGGCTCTGCCCCATAAGGGTTTGTAAAAAAATAACACGTACAAATTTTTCTGTCCAAAAACCCTTAAGGGTTTGAAAACCCTAAGGGTTTGGAACAACTTATTTTGATACAGACCCTAAGTACACATATATTCCAAATTTTTTTAAAAAAATTCCCCTCCTGATAGGATTCTGGAATGTGTCTGTTTTCCGTATTAACACAGATCGTTATCCATCTCTCAGGAGGGGATTTTTTTAATGGGATATGAAAAATGGGTATAGTACCAATTCGCTGTTGAATTTATATAATAAGGTGAGTTGTTTCCTCTGTGTTCTCTGTGGTTTTTTCTCTCTGTGTTCTCTGTGGGAAACAGAATCATAAGTATACTTTCAATGGCGAACCGGTATAGGATAAAACCTGTTGATGAAACAGGAATTCAGGTTGCAGAGACAAGGCATGCCCTGTCTCTGCGGCGGAATCCCGGATTCAGAATCAACGGATTTTTGCTGATATGCTTAAAATATATTATAACTGACGCGGAAATGAATGCCGTCATCCTGCAGGTTCCAGTCATCTTTATCTGCTGCTTCTTCAATATCATGAGCCATATACAGTTCCGCATTTATATGCTGATTGGGTGTCCACAGCAGACCAAGACCAGCAGAATGAAGATTTTCATCCTCACTGCTTTCCCCCTCGTTCCAGGAAGAACCAAAGTCTGTAAAAACCGCCAACTGAAGAATATCTTCCGGACTCTTTCCGGTCTGTTTCCACAGCGGATACCGCCATTCGGCTGATAAAACATATCCGTTGTCCCGCACCAATTCGTTTTCCCGGTATCCCCGCACCGTTCTGATGCCGCCTACGGCAAACTGCTCCAAAGAGAGGAGATTGTCATTCGCGATCTGTATATCACCCCTCAGAATAATCTGACCAAATCTTTCCCCTATACGCTGGGCATACTGAATCTGCCCCAGCCAGGCCAGAAACTGACCGTCCGGACGATCTTCAGCATGGATGGTGGGGCCGAAAAGATCAATACCCAGACTCAGGGTGGAACGCAGAGCCAGAGCTGTGTACAGAGTCCGATCCGTATAAGACTGAATCAGGCGCAGGGCTGTAACCTGACTTCTTCCGTCAACATCGCCTTTTGTAAAGGAAAAGGGCATATTCAGGAGCCGGGTTCTGCTCTCGCGCGCTGCCAGGGTGATTCCCAGTTCCAGTTTGCGTCTCAGGTTATGAATAAGAGGATGGGTCAGATTAAGTTCAGCGGTTTCTGATTCGCTTTCAATGTCAATGGCATCCAGAGGTTCCTCTATTACCGAGTTTTCGTCCCGGTTGTAATAAAGTGAAATCCTCGTGTTTCGGGCATTCAGGGGGATGGAGAATCCCGCACTGATTTCATCAGCCCCCCTGCTGTGTGCAAATGATGCGTCAAGTCTGTCTCCAAAGCCGGTCAGATTCCACACGCTTCCTGCTGCGGTGATGCGTTCCGCACCGGTACTGGGAGAACTGTGGTTGTCTGTAGTCAGGCTCAGTTCATAGGATCGGGAGCGTGTCACATCCAGATCCAGCACAGCCTCTCCGGGTGAAACACCGGGATGGATTCTGCCATCCATCTGATCAATCATGGGGTCTTCCAGCAGAAGCTGGAACCGTTCCTGCAATTTTTTGATGTTGAAGGCCTGATCCGGCTTCGGATTGATCCGTTTGCGTATGTATCCGGGCTGCAGCCGTCCGTTTCCCGTGACTTTCACCTCATCCAGCCGCCCCTCCCGGATCAGGTAGATGACAATCCCGGCATCCACATTCTGATCCGGTTTCAGAATGGCTCCGGAGTTGATATAACCATGATTAATGTGGAAGTTTGTCAGACAAAAGCGCAGTTCTTCCAGATCAGCCAGTGTGACAGGCTTTCCCAGAAAAGATTCAGCGATTTTTCCGAGTTCCTCATCTGAAAAAATGGTGTTGCCCTCAAAAATCAATCCCTTGAGTTCAAAAGAAATTTCCCCGGCAGGAGGCTCGGCCTGCACCGGAGGCTGCGGGAGAGTGAGTCCCCTGCCAGGTTTTTCCGGAAGATAGTCAGGGAGTTCGGGCCGGGTTTCTCCGGGATGTCCGGATGGCGGTGGGATGATGCCGTTTCCGGCCTGGCAGACTGTTGTGAAAATCAGCAAAAAAGCAAACAGTGTCATTTTTGAAATCATGTTCATTGTGCGCTCCTTCCCGGAATATTTTCTTCCGGCTGATCTGATTCCTGATTATCAGATTATCAATTTCAATCTCTCTGGCATGGATTGCCACATCACCGGCATTGCCTTCAGACCGTTATCACATTTTCAATGGAATCCGGGCCGGTGAAGGTTGAACTTTTTTCTGTTAAAACAGAAAATTTCTGAAAACTGCGGAAAAAATTCGGCACCGCGGTTTCTTCCAAATCATGGGGAATCTGACAGTCCGGGCAGTAAAATGCTTTTGCTGTGCTGTCTGTCATCACATCGGCAGTCACTATGGCGGAAAAATGGAGAAAAAGGAATACAGGCGGAATGCGGGGAAAATGTTTCGGTATATGCTGCATAAGGTCATCAGCTTGCCTCCTTATGGCGTTTAACCCAGGTTCCCTTAGAAAAAAACGCATATAAAGCCTTTGATTTAACTGATGTTACGCAGCTTTTCCAAAAATCAGAGAATTATCAGCTTTCACAGTTATTCCGGCTTTCGCCGGAATGACGGGAAATACAGCAGTCTGCCGGATTCTGAAGTTTTGGCGTAACATCATATAATAATTTCAAGCTTTCAGGGTTCTTCAACAGATTTTATCCATGCCCCCGCAGTTTTTCATCAGCAGAAATATCCAGAGTTCCTGCCTTTTTCACGGGCCGGGAAAGGCGCATGTTTTTACAGCTTTCTGGTATTTTCCCGGTATATTTTCCATTGACTGTTTTCACGCTTCAGTATGAGCTGCTTTGCGCTTGCGGATCTGAATCTGTCTGATTCATAGTCCTGAACAAAGGATACAGCAATATTTTCCCCGTCCGGCTGAATTTTCAGATTTTTCTGCGTCACCCGGATATATCTGTATGTCCGGTTCAATCCTTCCTTGTGACGGAGCCATGCTTTTTTGTTCATCCCCTGGGAAGTGAAATCACTGGCATAATATGTGCCGTATGCCTCAATATTTTTGGATGACCACGCGGCCAGCCATTCGTTGACAACTCTTTCAATATCAGATTCCGGGATTTCCTGCATGACCGGCTGAGTTTCTTCTGCCGCTGTTTTTTCCGGTTTTGCAGCAGCCAGTGCTGCGACTTCGGGAACACGCAGATTCCGGGAAGCCATAATCACGGGATTACCGTTCTGTTTTGCCAGAAAATCCGCTGGAACCTGCCAGTTTTCCCCTATAACCGCAAATTTCCCTTCTTTCCGGGTCATAAAAAACTGCTTTGCTCCGGCAGAAGATTTTCTGTCATCTGATTTGACTGCAAGATCAAACAGGGACACATAAATATCTTTGTGCCGGAAAACAAGCATGTTTTCCGATGACACAGAAAAATTTTTCCCCTGCTGCCGGAATTCCTTTCTGATCCGGTTCCATTCACTCCACCAGCCAATCTCCGGCAGATATTCTGCATCATAGCACGATAGATAATCATGGTAGGTTCCGCTTTCCAATGCTTTGACCCATCTGGAAACAAAATCGCTGAATGCGGTTTTGATTTCTGATCCGGATTCAAAAGTGACATGCACAAGCTGATCCGTGATAATTATCGGGGTGCGGTGCAGGACAATCAGCTTGGACACTTTTTCAAAATCAGCATTGTCCAGAACTACGCATCCGTTGGAATCACGATCTGTCAGGACTTTGTTTGTGCCGTGCAGCCAGATTTCTTTGCCGGTCTTTCCCGTCATCCGGTCAAGCATATTGGGGTAATCCGTGGGAAACGCGCCGATGCCGTAAATCGGGGCAAGTTTGCTTTTGTCATGCTGATTGATGAAAAAATAAATCCCTTCCGGAGTTTTGCTGTCCCCCTCAAGGGTTTTCGGCCCCTCTTTTTTGCCTGTGGAGCATTTGAAGCGATAAATTTCCACAGGTTTGTCTTTGTATTCATAGACAAACAACTGCTGGGTGCTTTTTTCCGCCAACAGCACATGAACCGGTGCATTATCCGTGTCAAAGGGAACAAAAACATCCGGCAGAAGTCCGCTTTCAGCGTCCTGCGTAACAACCGCATGAACATTCACACTGAACAGAAACAGCATGAACACTGCCATGCACCATTTTGCATACCAACAATTTTTCTGAACAAAACCGGTCAAAAGTTCCTCCTTTAAGTATAACGGAATATTTTTATTCAGTTCAAACATTGCTCCTACAGATATTTAACCACGAAAAACATTTAACCACGAAAAACACAAAAAACACGAAATAAGTATGTTTCCATATATTTTCAGACATAATTTTTCCGAAAAATCCGGTTTTTTTAATACACGAAAATTTTCGGTTGATTATTTATCTTCTGTGCTTTTTGTGATTGATGTTCATGCAGCAATTCTTTCAATGGTTACTTTTGGATATGAACCAAAATTCACAAGCATCCCAAGTTTCATTTGGGTTGCTCTTAAATAATTTAACATTTGCGCCCTGTGAATATCATTTAAATCTTTTACAGATTTTATTTCCAGGATAATTTTACCATAGCAGACAATATCTGCCCTGTAATATTGCTGAAGTACGTTTTCTTTATATCTCAAATGGATATTAACCTGTGGTTCAAATGGAATACCACATTTTGTAAACTCTGTTTCAAGACATTCCTGATAAACAGCTTCCAAAAAACCGGAACCCATTTCACGATAAACTTCAAAAATGGCCCCCTGAATTTTGTATGATTCTTCTTTATAAACTATTTTTTCGTTCTTTTCGTTCTTTTCGTGGTTCATCTGATTTTTTTTCTCACTTTGCAAATACGACTTTTAAACCGGAACCCATTTCACAATAAACTTCAAAAATGGCCCCCTGAATTTTGTATGATTCTTCTTTATAAACTGTTTTTTCGTTCTTTTCGTTCTTTTCGTGGTTCATCTGATTTTTTTTCTCACTTTGCAAATACGACTTTTAAAAAAGTTGCAATTCCTTCACGGTGTGAAGTTTACCACGACCTGCGCCCCTTTTTCAATCCCGAAATACTGCCCCGCATGTCCGCAGTTTAAGGCAATCTCCAAAAGCCCGCAGCTTCCGATGATGGCAAGTGGCTGGCTGACTGGCATACTTTCATAACTTTCAGACAGTCCTTCAATTTTGCAGGAACCGATGTGAATTTCCATCTTCCGGGTATCTCCGGACTGAGAAAGCATATCCTCGCTGATATTGCTGATCAGATTGCCGAAACGGTCTGTGCTGATAATTTTTCCGATGATTTCCCCGTGTTCGGAAACAAAAGGTTTTTCAGATGCAATCTTTTTTATCTGACTGAAATCCATACGCGTTCCGAAATTTTCCAATTTCACACCCATTGCCAGATGCGCGGCAGCAGGCGCAAAAATATCTCTGCCGTGAAAAGTGCGGCTGACACTATCCCGGAAATACTTTGAATTTTCCACCCGAATCAGAGAGTCAAAATCCCCATCTTCTGCCATCAATGACAAAATGCCGTTGTCCGGCGCAAGAAAAAAATGCCCTTTGTACTGTGCTGCCAGAATGTCCCGTTTTCCGCCTACTCCCGGATCAACTACGATCACGTGAACTGTTCCGGCAGGAAAATACGGCCATGAGGCCCGTAACATATATGATGCCTGCATTATATCCTGCGGATCAGTCTGATGACTGATGTCAACAATAACAGCACCCGGATAAACAGACAGAATCACGCCTTTCATTACTCCGGCATATTCATCCTGTGTACCAAAATCAGTAAGAAGTGTAATTGCAGACATAATCAGTTCTCAAACAGGGGGGATTCGTTTTTCCGGGGCAGAAGAATGGAAAGATGTTTATAGGCTGATTCTGAAGCCCTTCTGCCGGATGAGGTTCGGGTGAGCAGACCGATTTTAAGAAGAAAAGGCTCCACCACATCCACCAGAGTGTCGGTTTCCTCCTGCAGGGTGGCGGCAATGGCCTCAATGCCCACCGGGCCGCCGTGATAAAAATGGATAATGGTTTTGAGATACCTGCGGTCAAGGCCGGTCAGTCCCAGACTGTCAACGCCTTCCAGAGTCAGGGCGGCTTCCACAGTTTTTTTGGAAATGCGTCCGTCCCCGCGCACCTGCGCATAATCCCTGACACGGCGGAGCAGACGGTTTACAATGCGGGGCGTGCCTCTGGATCGTCGTGCCAGTTCCTCTGCCCCCTGCGCGTCAATGTCAACTTTCAGCAAAGCAGCCGAACGTCTGGTGATTTTCATCAGATCCGCTTCATTGTAAAAATCAAGATTGCGGAAAATGCCAAAGCGATCCCTCAGCGGTGCGGAAAGAAGTCCCACCCGTGTGGTAGCTCCCACAAGAGTAAATCGTTTGAGGCGGAAGCGGTGACTTCGGGCATGAACCCCTTTGTCAAAGACAAAATCCACAGCAAAATCCTCCATCGCTGGATAGAGAAATTCTTCCACTGTTTTGGGTGTGCGGTGGATTTCATCCACAAACAGCACATCCCCTTCCTCCAGATGCGTGAGAATGCCGATCAGATCTCCGCCTTTTTCCAAAGCAGGGCCGGAAGTTACGGTAAGCTCGCCTCCCATTTCATTCGCGATAATATGGGCCAGAGTGGTTTTTCCCAGTCCGGGAGGGCCGTGAAAAAGCACATGATCGAGCGGTTCCCCGCGTTTTTTCGCTGCAGATATGGCGATTTCCAGGGTTTCCACCACTTCGGCCTGTCCCACATAATCGCTCAGCCGCTCCGGCCGCAGGGAAAGGATTTCAGGTTCTTCATCCGCAGGAAGGGATTTCCGGGAAACTATACCCTGCCGATCCGGGGAATGTGTTGTCAGTACATCATTTGCCATAGGAAATTTCTCAGTCTGATAAGCATTTTCTGTTCATTTTAATATTGGTCAGGAATTTTTGCAAGTGTTTCTTTTGCGCACGGCCATCTCCGACAGTTAATAATACCGATTCGCCATTGGTTTGATCCGATATTGTCAGTTTTTCCGCAGTTCCGTGTGTGCATAAAACCGTTCCGCCTAATTTTTGCACTCCTCCGGATCAGTCCGGGAAAGTATCAAGTCAATAGCGATTTGGTATAAGCGGTAATAAACAGAAGGTGAAAACAGATCGGTCCTGACGGAATTAAAAAAGGCGCATTGCCATATCCGGCAATGCGCCTTTATGAGTGATTTTCAGGCTGATTTTACTGTATCTTTTTCACATTTGCCGCTGCAGGCCCCTTCTCTCCCTGCTCCACTTCAAACGTGACCCGGTCGCCTTCCACCAGAGTCTTGAATCCTGACATTGTCACGGCTGAGTAATGGACAAACACGTCACCGCCTTCATCCTTTTCAATAAAGCCGTAACCTTTTTTGTCATTAAACCATTTAACTGTTCCGCTTGCCATAATCCTTATCACCTCCGTATTAAATATCACACTGATCTGTGAGCGGAATACTTCTGTTTTGAAGCAGATCCGCTTACAGTCAGATTCCCGGTACAACCGTGTCCCGGACACGGTCTTACAACCTTTCCATAATACCTGTTCACAGTGGACATCCGTTAAAAGCAGCTATTTATAATGTCATGCCGGATAATGCAAACCTGTCTTTCCGGACAGAATCTTCGGAAATATACAGCGTTCCTGTCTGATTTGCGGAATCACTTGGGGACATTTGAAGGTTTTCCACCTTTGCTGCCGGATTTGTTCCACAGATCATCCGGAAAATCTCTATCAGCCGGACTTTCCATATGCTCACCGTCTGCCTGCGGCTCAGAAATGATACAATATAGCGCGAATCAGTTCACAGTCGCATAAATGCGTTTGTCCTGCTGCCCCTTTCTGCGCCGGATAACATTGCATACCGGTTTCTGAGGTCTCTGCATTTCATCATCGCTTTTCTGTTTCATGCTCATTTCAATGAGCTTTCTGAGTTTTTCCTCTATTTCATTTCTTTTCTCTGTGTCCATGTTTTCCTCTGTTTCGGCCTTTGTATAATTTAAATTAAAAACAAATATTTATGAGTTTTTGCTGTATCATCAGAAATGGAAACGGGGATACGGGAGGCATGAGGCTGCAAATGCAGTTCATCTGACAAACAGACAGAATATCCTCCGATATTTTCGGATATGACAAAACGGTATGGCATTAAGGAAAATAATATTCAGAAAACTTAAAATCAGATTTGTACCGTGTATTTCCTTGAAGATAAAACGGGAAAACAAAAAGAGAGTACCCGTGTTCCGAGGGATTGCTTCGTTTCTTGGTGTTGAATTTTACGATTTTTACCCGGAAAGCACAAACTCAGCATCCGTACCTGTGCAAATATTCGATAGATAATCCAAAGAAAAGAATTTGTCAAATATAAACTGCTTAAAGATTCATTTTTTTTTCAGTTTTCCGGAAAAATGTCAGACTGCGTTTTTCAAAGGGCCTGCCATACCGATTACCTGACCGGAAAAGAGATGCTCCTTATATATATTTACAGGATGAATTATATTCATATATTGCGAATTGGTATCAAATGTTATATAAAGAAAGGTGTAATTTACCGCTGATACAGGTTTTCAGAAAAAATGGTTTCATGTGCACCTGTACATCTCTGTTCCGGCACTGCGGAGTATGGAACCCGTACCGGAGGCATATGTTTTGTGGTTTAACAATAATATTAAGGAAAAGACCCTGATGAAAAAAATGATTGCGATGTTCATTCTGCTGTGCGCAATGGCCTTTCCTGCCCATGCCGAAGAGGTTCTGAACATGATTACCACAGAATTCTGCCCCTATGTCTGCTTACCGGAAAAAAAGGGCGGAGATATTGGATTTGTTCTGGATATTTTTAAGACTGTATTTGAGAAAAAGGGCTATGCTGTCAGATTTGATGTACAGCCCTGGCTGCGGGCATTGAAGACATTTGATGAAAAAAAATCCTTTGACGGTCTGCTGGCTGCCACCCGGATTCATCCGGTTAATAAGGATATAGCTGTATTTCCTGAAACTGAAATCTGCCTCTACACACATAAATTTTATGCGGTCAAAGACTCGCCCCTGGTCGGCAAATGGAAGTATACAGGGCTTGATTCACTTAAAAATATCAGGCTGGGCGGGATCATGGGCTGGAGTTATTCCAGCGCGGAAATCACCAAATATGTCAATGAAACCCCTGAACCCTTTGTCAGTGCCATGTCAGGGAATAATCTGATAGTCAGGAACATGAATATGCTGCTGAAAAAACGCACAGATATGTATGTGGAAAACGAGTATATTGTATCCTATTTTATCTACAAGGAGATATATGCCGGAAACAAAGACATGGAAAATATTGTTCCTGTGGACAATGTTCCGGTGGATGAAGGCGTGGGGGAATCCTATCCGGTATTTTATAAAGACAGAAATGGTCAGAAGTACGCAGACCTGTTTACAGAAGGCATGAAGGAACTTCGGGCTTCCGGGCAGATAGACAGCATTATGGCCAAATACGGCCTGAAGGACTGGCGAAAGATGTCAGATGACAGGTAAGCCCCCCAATCCGGAATTTGAATGCGGAAAAAAATGCCTGTGCAATGCGTCAGAAAAATAGTATTTGACAAAAACATTTTTTTTGTATATAAACTGTTTTTTATAAGTGAGCTGTTTGCGGCCCCATCGTCTAGCGGCCTAGGACGCTGGCCTCTCACGCCAGAAACATGGGTTCGATTCCCATTGGGGTCACCAAAAAAATCAAAAGGTCAGCCGGAAATGGCTGACCTTTTCTGTTTTTGGACGTTACCAATTTTTTTAAATGAAGCATTCCGGGGAATACCAAAAAAATTTCGGTAGTGGGTCAAACCGGCTCATGATGCGGAAAGAAATCTCCCCTCCCGCCGGGGGATGGGATTTCAGAATCAACGGATTTGACCCACTATAAAAAATTTCTGTCTGGCACTTCGGACATTTCCAAAGTAGCAAAAGCTGTAAGCTTTTGATACTTTTCCGGTATATTTTTTTCTGGAAATCACCTTATGTCACTCTGCTGTTTCCTGTATCCCTGAGACTGTTTTTTCGGCCACAAAGTCACAAAGACGCAAAGTTTCACGAAGTTTTCAGAAAAAAGCTGTCTGGCAGCCCAGTTTTTATGTCAAACTCACGCAGAGTTAATCCGGTCAATCAGCAGCCGGAGCCTGCCAAAGGAGATCCGGTTGAAATCAATCAGCAGACGGGGAAGATGAGCGATTTCAGGCTCTTCGGATTCTTCCGGCAAAGCACAGGACATCCTTATTGTTCCGCCCGGTATCAGAATATCGGCAAATTCTTCTTTCATTTCCGCGATGATCCGGTCCGGAATTTCAGAAAGCATGCGGATGAGCAGTTGCTCCCTCACATAACGGAGACTGTGGTAACGGTAATAAAAACGCCTGATATGCGCGACCGTATCTTCCACAGATGCAAGCCGCACAAACAGATTGAAATCATCCGGACTGATGAAACCGTGTTCTGTCAGCTCTGCCCGGATAAAATCCAGCCAGCGGGCCCAGTAACTGCTGCGGGGCGGATCAATGAAAATCAGGGGGATCATATTGCGTTTGCCGGTCTGCACCAGCATCAGGGTTTCCATGGCCTCATCCAAAGTGCCAAAACCGCCCGGAAACAGAACCACCGCGTGGGCCTCTTTGACAAAAGCCACCTTGCGGTTGAAGAAATATTTGTAGGTGACAGTTTTGGGATTGCCGTCAATCACGGGATTGTTTTTCTGCTCAAAAGGCAGACGGATATTTACACCAAAGGAATAATCCGCGCCCGCTCCTTCATTTACGGCCTGCATAATGCCGGGGCCGCCTCCGGTAATAACCATGTATCCGGCTTCCCTGAGTTTCCGCCCCATTTCAACTGCCGTCCGGTATGCAGGTTCATCTGAGCGGGTACGGGCCGAGCCGAAAACCGTCACCTTTTTCACATGCCGGTAAGGGCCGAATACTTTTCCGGTAAAGCGCATCTCCTTGAGTGTGGTGTTCATGAGTCTGAGATCCGCTCTGTTTTCATCTTCCTGACCGGCCTTGAGCGCTGCTATGATCATTTCACGGATATATTTGGGTTTGCGGATGCCGCCCACAAGATCTATCAGATTCTCTATTGCTCTGTCTGCCTGGCCGTTTGATCTGTGGAAATACAGGGAAAGCGGTTTTTTCGTTTTTGTTTCAGAAATTTTTTTTCTCATGCGATAATGCTCCTCGGCAACGGGTATTGGCAATACCGGAAAATATCTGTATATTAAGGTGTCAGGTACTGGATAACCGGGTTGAATTTTGTCCCTGCTCAAAGCCTCACTGCCATTATGTTAAGGAGGTTACGGAGTGCCAAACTGAAAAGTTTGGCAGTATTTCAGCAGTCATTTCATTTTATCGGACTTTCCGGTTTGTTCTTTCTCCGCTTAAATTAATGGCATTGAAGCGAAGAATGGCAATGACGGCATCCGGCACCTGAAACCTTATACAATAAGTATGAAAATAATGAAACAAAAGATATTGCATCAGGTTATTGCCGCAAAAACCCCGCCCCCTTTTCTGATGGGCGCATCACTGCTTTTCTGGGGATGGCAGAGCGGACTTCTGATCATTGCAGTATTCATGTCCCTGATTCTGGAAACAGTTCCCCATATCCGGATCCGGTGGGATTTTTCCCCGCGGGAGTTCAACCGGATTTCCGATTTCTGTGCGCTGATATTCATCGGCATGGCCGTGTATCTTTTTCTGCTTCACCGCTCGGTCTATATCATCTTTACCCTGCTGGAATGGCTTCCCATGTCATTTTTTCCCCTGATTCTTGCACAGAATTTCAATATCCGGGGCGAGACAGATATCAGTGCCATTTCTCTGCTGATGAGAAAGCAGAAAATTCCGGGAAAAAAAGACGAGCAGGTTACCGTGAATCTCAACTGGCCATATTTTGCCCTTTCCATCCTCTGCACCGGTTTTGCCAATGTCAGGGATGACCGGTTTTATCTGGGCGTAATATTCCTCTCGGCATGGGCACTCCTTTCCATCCGCCCCCGAAGGTTTTCCCCCCTGCTGTGGACATGCCTGTATCTGATGATCTGTGCAGGCGGATATGCCGGGCACCTGGGGCTGAGCCGGCTGCAGCAGATTGTGGAAACCAAAGGGCTGGAATGGTTTTACAATCTGGAGCGGCTGGATACTGATCCCTGGCAGAGTGTGACTGCCATCGGTTATATCGGCAGCCTTAAACCATCAAACCGGATTCTTTTCCGGGCCCGTCCGGACGGTTACAGCGAACTTCCCATTCTCCTTCGGGAGGCATCCTATAATAAATACAATTTTTCCAAATGGTTTTCAGGCAGTTCCGAATTTGCGGAACTGGAACCGGAAACAGACGGAAGCACATGGAATCTGGGGGATGTTCAGAAAAATTATAAAAAAATGGAAGTGTCGCTTTCCCTGAAAAAAGGAAGGGGAATGCTGAAACTTCCCACAGGTGCGTTCCGGATTGAAAATCTGCCGGTTATGCAGGCATCCCGGAATTTATTTGGGGCAGTGAAGGTGAATGAGGGTCCGGGGCTGGCTGTATACAATATAAACTGGGGGCCGCAGTCAGTTGACAGTCCTCCGGAAAAAGATGATCTCCTGATTCCGGAAAAAGAGCAGCCCGCAGTGTTCCGGACAGCCAAAGAACTGGGACTTGCCGGGGCAGATACCGAAGAAGTTATGAAAATTCTGGAAAATTTTTTTACAGACAGGTTTTCCTATTCCCTGCATCTGAATCCGGGGCAGTTTCCCACACCTCTGGCTGATTTTCTTGTCCGTTCCCGCACAGGACACTGTGAATATTTTGCCACGGCCACGGTACTTCTGCTGCGCGCTGCCGGAATACCTGCCCGCTATGCCACCGGTTTTTCAGCCCATGAATACAGCAGTCTGGAAGATCAGATTCTTGTACGGGATCGCCATGCCCATGCCTGGGCATTGGCATGGCACAGGGGCTCCTGGAAGGATATTGACAATACACCCGGAACCTGGCGGCCGGATGAGGAGGAGTCAGCTTCCTCCTGGCATTTCATCGGGGATCTCTGGTCATGGATGGTCTTCCGTTTTTCCCTATGGCAGTGGCATACGGACAAAGAGGGGTTTTCCAATTATCTGATCTGGCTGATCATTCCCCTGATGCTGGTTCCGGCCCGGCGGCTATGGCAGAAAAAACGGATCAGAACCCTGCCGGAACCTGGGGAAAAAAGCACAGAAATTTCAGACTATCCCGGAAAGGATTCCCCTTTTTACCAAATAGAGAACCGTCTGATCGGTATGGGATTTGAACGGAAGCCCGGACTGCCCCTGTTCCGGTATATCCGGGAAACAGCATTTTCCCGCGGGTTTCATCAAACATCCTTATTATCTGCGGAGAAAATTCTGGACATCCATTACCGTTACCGCTTTGATCCCAAAGGAATTGCAGGGCAGGAAAAAGAACAGATGGAAGTGCTTGTCAGGAACTGGATGGATAAACTCAATGAATCCGGACAGAAGCAGTGTGGCTAAAATAAAATCTGATTCAGAAATTCCCCTATGATTCAGAAGTTCTGTCTTCTTCGCGTTCATATGGGCGGTTTCAGCATGGGTTCGGCATAGGCACGGGTATTCCATTTTGGATTAAAAGGGATTTTCAGATGGTTGTGAAAAAAAACTCTCCTGCCCCCCTAAAAAGGGCTTGGAGAAAAAATTGCTGATTTCACAGACTATTTTTTTATATTGACCTGTATCATTTCAGGGGGTTTCGGGACAGTCACAAAAAAAATGAAGAAAAATGCATCCAATACCGCAACAACTCTTTACAAAGTTTACAAATACTGATATTTATAACGAAAGTGTGTGTGCAAAGGGAAAGAGCCGGATTTTTCCGGTTTTGAAAACAGAAACCGGACAGGCAAATCTGTCCGCAAAACCCGTTATCATAGCGGGAACAGAAGGCATGACCGGTTTCAGAAAACAAGGTATTATTCCAAAATAATTAAAAAAAGGAGTGAGAACACCATGACCCTGACAAAAGCCCAGATTATTGATAACATTCAGGAGGATCTCCGTTTTTCCAAAAAAGAGACAACCGACATTGTGGAAAAACTGCTGGAAATCATGAAACGTACCATGCAGACCGGAGATGATGTGCTGATCAGCGGGTTCGGCAAGTTCTGTGTAAAGGACAAAAAAGAGAGAAGGGGAAGAAACCCGGCCACCGGCGATGACATGATGCTGGCTCCCAGACGGGTGGTAACATTCAAATGTTCGGGAAAACTCCGGGAAAAAGTCAACGGCGAATCTTCTGAAAAATGATACCGGAAGATAATGTAAGCCCGGAAGATGAGAGAAGCAATGCCCGGCTGGCGGTGGCAGAACTGCTGACCGGGCTTCCCCTGAAATCGCGGGATATTTCCGAAATCCTGAGCCGGAAGACCGGAAGGGAAATCAGCATCGGAAGTGTTTCCCGTATTCTTTTCCGGATCACTGATCCGGAAAAGTGCGATCTGGGTCATTTCATAAGCAAAAGCAGAGAGGGAAATGCTCTGGTCTATACCCTGGTCAGGGAAGCTGCATCACTTTCCGAATCCAAAGCCTATGATCTGACTCTGAAAAAAGGGGCCGGCCGCTATACCCTGGCACAGGCTTTGGCTGATTATCCGGGTCTGCGGAAATACACAGATCCGTCCCAATCAGTCCGTCCGGTTTTCCGGATGATGAAAAAACCTGTGGACAAATCCTTGCAGACAGGCATCATGCATGTGGGAAAATCCGCTGAACATGCCGGAAGAACAATGGAATTTTCCCTGCGCTATTCCGACCGTTACACACTGTCTGTCACTGCGTCTTTTGGAACCTTTGTCCTGATATGCTGTGTGCTGTGGCTGGTTTTTGCGCTGTGCTGTTTTGCTGTGTATACCTTTGTCATGCCCATTCTGCTGACCATTGTGCTGATCGCTGTTCTCTGTGGCATAGGATTTTTTTTGCAAAAAAAATATGCCGGAAAAGGATAGTGTCTGCCGGTCAGGCTTTTGCGGAATTTGTCCGCAAAGGACGCAAAAAGGCACAAAAGATCGGTATTGACAGTTTCAAAACTGACAGGGCGGCATGGCTCTGTCACTTTTGTTTTTGTGCATCTGTTTCAAAACTGGGCGGCAGGTCAAAGCTGCTGATTCCGGACATCAATCCCCCCGGCAGTTTTGCCCTGCCCCTGCTGCAGACAATAAGGAAAATCATGAAATCTGACACGCATTCTGCGGATTCCCCTTCCAGGGAATATCTTTTGCCCACTGCCATACTCGACAGCGATCATCCTGATCTCATCCTTTATGCAAAGGACATAGCAGGAGACAGTCTGCATGATCCGCTTTCCGCCGCGGTGAAACTCTATTATGCTGTGCGCGACCGCATCTGGTATGATCCCTATGCTGCCTTTTACCTGCCGGAACATTACCGGGCCAGTCATGTACTGAAAAGCGGACGCGGCTTCTGCATTCCCAAGGCCGGACTGCTCTGCGCTCTGGCCCGTGCCTGCCATATTCCCAGCCGTCTGGGATTTGCCACTGTCCGCAATCATCTGGCCACACGGCAACTGCTGGAGCATATCGGCTGCGATTTGTTTGTGTTCCACGGCTATACCGAATTTTTTCTCCATGACCGCTGGGTAAAGGTCACACCTGCCTTTAATAAGGAACTCTGCCTGCGTCACGGGGTTGAGCCTCTGGAATTTGACGGCAGGGAGGATTCGGTTTTCCAGTCCTATAATGCTGAAAAAAAAAGGTTTATGGAATATGTGGAATATCACGGGGAATATGCGGATATTCCTGTGGATGAAATCCTGAGGGCATGGAAAAAAGTCTATGGTGAACAAAGAGTGCAGACCTGGATTGAGAGACTGGAAAAAAACAGCGGAAAATCCTGGCGGGATTTTGACACAGAGGATGTGACTGCCTGATGATCGAAGATTATTCTTTTGGGAAAATTGTTGCGGACGGGGAAAAATATCATAAGGATATCTGCATCGTCCGCGGAAAAGTGATTCCGGACTGGCGGCGGAAAAAGGGGCACAGTGTCTGTCCGGAGGATATCAGGGATATACTGGACGCAGAACCTGAAATTCTTATCATCGGCACAGGATATTTCGGCATGATGTCAACTGATGCTGTATGCCGTGAACTGCTTGCCCGTAAGGGAATTGTCCTGAGAGAGGAAAAATCAGGATCGGCTGTTAAGACTTTCAACCGTCTGGTGACAGAAGGAAAAAATGTTGCCGCGGGTTTTCACCTGACCTGTTAGTTGATTCCCATAAAAGAATATCCCGCCAAGGTATCAAAAACTTCAAGTTTTTGCCCTGTGCCTGTGAACTGAACCGGGATATTTATTTTCAGAAATCACCTTAAATGCTGCCGATATTTTAGGACATACGCCTGCATTCGCATGATGGAAAAAGCTGCACATCAATTCAATTTCATCAGGAAATATCATGTCCGAAATACCGATCAGCCTCGGCAGTAATCCGGTTCAGTTCATTTTCCAGCCGGATTCTCAGCATTTCCTCGGCGGGCCGATCTGCGTTTTCAGGAACAAAAAAGGGTTCACCGTAAATCACGTGGCAATGGTTAAAAGGCCGTGGAAGCATGAAGCGATCCCAACTGGGGAAAAAAAATGCCTTTCGTGCGCTGTATGTCACAGGAATTATGGGAACCCCGGTTTTTTTTGCAAGGGAAATGACACCGGGCTGGATTTTGTATCTCGGTCCCTGAGGCCCGTCCGGTATGAGAACCGCAGTGTATCCTTCTTTCACCAGACGCACAAGACCTGCAAGCGCCCTTGCCCCGCCCCGTGTTGTGGAACCTCTGACAGGTTCAAATCCCTGCTGTTTCAGAATCCGGGCAATAATCTCCCCGTCATCTGACTGGCTTACCATAGTGGCCACATTCCAGGTTCTGTACAGATAAGTGAAAATCAGAATGCGGGAATGCCATATGGGCGCAATTACATTTTTGGAACGCATAAGCAGGGCAACGCGTTCATAACCAGCGGATTCAATTTTTGAAGTGGAAAATATTAAGTCAATAATGGCCTTGCCCAGAATTCCGACCAGACGCCATTTCAGTTCAGTCAGTTTTTCTTTTATTGTATCCATGTCACCTTTCCGATTCCGATGTATTTGTTTCCCGCAGAGGACACAGAAATCTTTCCCGCAGAGAACACAGAGGTTTTTGTTCCCGATGTATTTGTTTCCCACAGAGGATACAGAGACTTTTCCCACAGAGAACACAGAGGTTTTTTTCAATAATACCAATTCGCTATTGAATTTATACAATAAGGTGAGTTATTTCCTCTGTGTTCTCTGTGGTTTTTTCTCTCTGTGTCCTCTGTGGGAAACCGAATCATAAGTATATTTTCAATGGAGAATTGGTATAACTACCATCCCTTTTTGCAGACTTTGCATCTTTGTGGCGGAAAAACAATCACAAAAACATCCAAAGCCTTTCCCGCTTATTTTTTTCTGAAAATGCAGAAATATTTATATCGGACGCAAGTTCCTTTGCAGAAAAGATTCTCTGTGTCCTCTGTGGGAAAAATTTATCCGAACAGACTGCCGAATAATCCTGAACACTTTCTTACTGTAAATAACCTTTTTCCGGATTTTTTACAACCTGAAAAGAATTTTTTTCTGAAAAGAGCAAACTGCAAAACCGAAAACGGAAATCCGGTCATAAGAAACCGGTTTTTATGATAAAGCAGTCTTTCCATCATATGTCTGCCCTGTTCATCCCCTTACGAAGTCCTTGACGAATTCTTCAGAATTGGATAAAAATCAAAGATTATGAATGAAACAGAGATAACATATTCGCGGCAGAGGGAAGAAATGGTGCGCAGGCAGATCGAGGCACGGGGCGTTACGGATCAGAAAGTGCTGGATGCCATGCGCAAAGTTCCACGGCATCTGTTTGTGGGTGATGCACTGGCTGATCAGGCTTACGGCGATTTTCCCCTGCCCATAGGCGAGCAGCAGACCATTTCCCAGCCCTATATGGTTGCGGAAATGACGCAGGCTCTGGCCCTGTCCGAAGAAGATCGGGTGCTGGAAATCGGCACAGGTTCCGGTTATCAGGCCGCAGTGCTGGCAGAAATTGTGTTCCGGGTTTATACAGTGGAAAGAATCAGCGCGCTGTATATCCGCACCCGGAAACTGTTTGACCGGCTGCATTATCACAATATTGTCACCCGTTACTCAGACGGCACAATGGGCTGGGAGGATGAAAGCCCTTTTGACGCCATTATTGTGACTGCGGGTTCGCCCGGAATTCCTGCGCCCCTGGTCCGCCAGCTTGCTGTGGGCGGACGCATGGTTATTCCGGTGGGAAACCGTTTTACCCAGGATTTGGTGAAAATATACAAGGATCAGAACGGCATCCGTCAGGCCAGTCTGGGAGGCTGCCGTTTTGTGAAACTCATCGGCACACACGGATGGAAAAAGGAAGAGGAGTGAAAGACAGAATTGATGCGAAAAATGAAAGATTATATCCTGCTGTATCTTAAAGGAATTGCTATGGGAGCAGCGGATGTGGTTCCGGGTGTGTCAGGCGGAACCATAGCGTTTATATCCGGTATTTATGATGAACTGGTCGGATCACTCCGATCCTTTGATCTTACGGCAGTCCGTATGCTTTTCCGTGGGGATTTCAAAGGAGTATGGGAACATATACACGGAACATTTCTTGTTGTGCTTCTTTCCGGCATAGGAACCTCTCTGCTCATATTTTCCAGGGTGATTCTCTACTGGCTGGAGTATTACCCGGAAATGATCTGGGCTTTTTTCGGAGGGCTGGTCATTGCCTCTGCCGTGGTCATAGCCAAAAAAATTCCCCAATGGAACTGGGGCATTGTCACCGGCATGATTGCGGGGCTGGCTGTGGGATATTATATCACTGTGGCTGTACCCGCGCACACGCCCGAAACCCATATTTTTGTTTTTTTCTCCGGCATGATTGCCATCTGTGCGATGATACTGCCCGGAATTTCCGGCAGTTTTATTCTGGTGCTGCTTTCCAAATATGAATATGTTTTCACTGCTCTGAAGGAATTCAATCTGGCAGTGATTCTGGTATTTGGTTCCGGATGCGCGATTGGTCTGCTTTCTTTTTCCCATCTGCTCCACTGGACTTTGCAGAGATTTCGGAATATCACAGTGGCAGGGCTGACCGGGCTGATGATTGGTTCTTTGAACAAAGTCTGGCCCTGGAAAACTGTGCTGGAAACATACACAAGCCCATCGGGAAAAATCAAACCCCTTATTGTTCAGAATATCCTTCCCACATCCTATCTGGATATGACCGGAAAGGAACCTTATCTGCTGTATGCAGTCATGCTCGCGGTTTTCGGTTTCTGTCTGGTGTATTTTCTGGAAAAACTCTCTGCTGATGAGGCAGTTTAAATATATTCGCATAACCATATCAACAGTATTATATGAAGGACAATTATGATGAAAACTTGGATTCGTATCATTGCTTTGTGTATTTTTGCATCTGCCGCGATCTGCGGTACGGTTTACGGAAAAATGGAACTGACTGTGACAAAGGATCTGAATCTTGATGTTCAGCCCATCGATATTACAGTTTCAGAAGACGGGAGTATGATTTACATTCTTGCTCCCGGTGAGATTCTGGTTTATGAAAGTGAAAAAGGAGAAATTGCAGAGCGTTTTCCTGTGGATAAGGGATTTGACCGGATTATCTTTTCCGGCCCTCTGAATGCCCTTGTGATGACAAACAGCCAGTCAAAGGCATTCCGCATCATTCAGGCGGAACAGGTGTTTGACATTCCCGTGACCGGTTCGCCTTTCCGGGGAAAAGAAAATGCAGTTGTCACCCTTGCCGTGTTTGATGATTATCAGTGTCCCTACTGTTCACGGCTGGAACCTTTGTTCCGGCAGGTAATGGAGAAATATCCGGATGATCTGAAAGTGGTCATCAAAAATTTCCCACTTTCCAGCCATCCCTTTGCACGAAAGGCTGCACAGGCCGCGCTTGCTGCGGACAAACAGGGAAAATATGCCCAGTTCCATGAAAAACTGTTTGAGAATTACAGGGAACTCAATGATGCCAAAATTGAGGCGATTGCAGCGGAACTGGGGCTGGATATGGTAAAGTTCAAGGCTGACAGGGAATTGCCGGAAATTGATGCAATGATTGCAAGGGATATGGAAGACGGCAACCGCATCGGCGTGCGCGGAACCCCCACAATGTATCTCAACGGGAAACAGATGAAAATCAGAAATCCCAATGAACTCTTCCAGAAGATAGATGCAGAAATCAAAAAGAAAAAGGCAGTGGACAAGAAATAAGGGTTTGTAACAGAATAACCTGTACAATTTTCTGTCCGGGAAACCCTGAGGGTTTTGAAAACCCTCAGGGTTTGGAACAGGTTATTTGATACAGCCCCCTAAGTGCCGAAACCTGTAGGGGCGATTTATAAATCGCCCCTGCGGATTTCTGATAAAGACAGGCTGTATGTGCGAAAAATCTTTCACCCCTGCAGATGCAGGAATTCATACCAATCCGCTTTCAAAACATGAGCATGCCAAATGCTGCTGTTTCGTGCTGTTCGTGTTTTTCGTGGCAAAAAAGAGGCATTCCCCGAACTTTGAAAGCAATTTGGTATCAGATGTCTTTTTATACCGATTCGGAGGAGTGCAAAAATTAAGCAAAGCGGTTTTTTGCATACGCAGAACCTCTGAAAGATTGACAATATTGTATCAAATCAATGGAGAATTGGCATTATATCCGGTTTAAAATCATATTTTTTTTCTGAGCCGGAATGCTCATGTTTTGCTTACCTGTATTTTATGATATGGTAAAGATTTCAAATGAATTTTTGTGGATTCAGATAATATGCGGTATCGGAGGTTATCTGGATTTGTATAATAACCCAAGTTGCCAGTTATAAATGGGTTTAAATTTTTAAAATATTGTCAAAACTAAAGGTTATAAATTTTACCTGTTTTCTGCATAAAAAACTGCCACTTGAAATCGTTACGATTTTTTATAACTGGCAACTTGGGTTATAATAACTGTTTAGCTTTCCAAAGGAGTACAAGCACGTTATGAAAGGAACTGTAAGAAGCTTTGTTGCCGAGAAAAGATTTGGGTTCATCGATGGGAATGATGGGCGGAGTTATTTCGTTCATATAAACAATGTGTCAGGTTCCGATGTTCTTTTTCAAGGTCAGGCGGTAGAATTTGAACCTGTGCCCACACCCAAGGGGTTAAGTGCAAAGAAAGTAATGGTCGGGCCTGCCCCAGAAGCAGTTTATGTAAATCCATCTAAGTTCATAATGACAAAAGCCGATCACGTTAAAGGATGTGAAATTGTTGCCATCACAGGAGAAAATATCTGGGGTGAATCTAATGATCCAAATGAGGCAAGGGAGATTCTGAAGAGCGTTGCGCAAAGAAGTGGAGCAAATGCTGTCGTTTGTATGAATTTGAACAAGTATACGGAAAGTGATTCTTGCTCAGATTACAAGTACACAATGCATAGATACTACGGTGATGCCGTAGTTGTTAAGCGTATTGAATATACATCAGATCCTCATAAAATTAAGCAGTCAAGAGCAGAACTTGCCAAATACCAATCCATGCATTTTAAGAATGATCTAGGCCAAACAAAGTTTGTACGACCTTCGGCTTATGTTTTCTACCCATTGCTTGCTTACTTTTGGTGCAGGATACTGTTAAAAATAATAACCATTTTATGTATTTATGTATTAGGCAAAGTTATTGGATTCAAGAAGTCATCAGTGGAAACATTCATTAAAAAACTAACAAAGCGATCAAGCAAGGACGCGTTAACACGCGCCGGTTAGCTTGGCGTTATGCCCTTAAAAAACGAGAAATAACCTTATCATGCCTGTCGTATTCAAATATAAGGGATAAAGATTCTTTTTTTATTCGAATGAGGGAGACCCCTTGTAACCCTTACATATTCACGTCAGGAAAGGAGAATCGGTGGCAAAATTCTGGCTGCAGCCCCGGATAAGCATTGCCGAGGCTTACGGGATGAAATCCCCGGAACTCCGGAAGCTGATGCGGGTGATCTAAGAAAACAGAGAACTTATCGAAAGGCACCGGAATGAACACTTTGACCTTTAAGCCGCTGGCGGAGAAACTTTCCTTTGATGCGGACAATATGTGGGTGGAAATGAGGGACGGACACGGGCTGAGTGTGCCGCTGGCTTATTTTCCCCGCCTTCTGGGTGCAGGGCGGGAACAGTTGGAGAATTATGTCATCAGCGGCGGGGGAACCGGGCTTCACTGGGACGAACTTGACGAGGACATATCTGTAAAATCACTTCTTCCGGGAATCGGAGACAGGACACAGTATGCTGACCGGCTTCATAAAAAAGCATCGTGAGGATCGGAATTTGCCGGACTGCCCGCTGCCGCTCATATACCATTACTTGAAACATTTCGGTTTTAAAATACCGCATTCAAAAGGCTTGCATTAGCAGAGTTTATAAATTTAAGTAATAGCCACGAATAACACGAATCTGCACGAATGCACAAGCCATAATTCATGTAATTCGTGTCATTTGTGCAATTCGTGGCTGTACCATCAAATTTTCTGAGTAATGGTATAGGTGAAAATCCGATTCCTGCAAATCAGCAGAATTTTGCAGCCGGGAATGCGGATCTGTAATGGAACCCTGATTTTAAATCCGCAGGTTCAAACAGATTTGACAATTTTCCAAAAATTGTCAAATCTTTCAGGTCAAATTTTTCAGGTTAATGAAAGGAAGATTTTCCAAATGATTTTAAAACAACTGAGCCCAAAACAGGCTTTGAACAAAGCCTGGCTGAAAGTAAAGCCAAACAGAACAGAAATTGAGAATTTCAAAGTCAATCTCATTTCTCTTCTTAAAAAAATCAGCATTGCTGAACAGCGGCCTGAAGATGAAAGTGAAGAACATCTGAAAAATGATATTCGGGACTTTCTGCGTGACACATACTATCGTGAAACCAATGCGATAAATACCAAAGACAGAAAAGACCTTGTCATTCATCTGGGGAAAGACACCAAAAGCAAGGTTGGGGTAATTATTGAGGCAAAAAGACCTTCCAACAAAGCAGAAATGATTACCACAGAAAAACTGAATGCAAAGGCGTTTCAGGAACTGGTGCTTTACTATTTACGTGAGAGAATTACACATAAAAACCTTGAAATAAAACATCTGGTGGCAAGCAATATCAATGAATGGTTCATTTTTGATGCTGTTGTTTTTGACAGGATTTTTGCCCAGAACAAAAAATTTGTAACAGAGTTTCAGGACTTTGAGGACAGACGCTGGGCAGATACCAAAACTGATTTTTTCTACAGACAGATTGCCGCGCCGTTTATTGACAGCATTTCCGCAGAAATTGAATTTACTTACTTCAATCTACAGGATTATCAGAAAGTGCTTATTCGTAAAACTGATAAAACTGACAATGACGACAAGACAGATGACTCTTTGCTGATTGCTTTGTTTAAACTTTTATCCCCTGAGCATCTGTTAAAACTTCCGTTCATCAACGACAGCAACAGCCTTGACAAAGGCTTTTACAGCGAGCTGCTGCACATCATCGGCTTAAGCGAATCCAAAGAAGGGGGCAAAAAACTGATTGGCAGAAATAAGCAGGGCCAAAGGAACACAGGGACGTTTATTGAAGATGCCATGATTCAGTTGGACAGTCTGGATAAACTGGGCAGACTTGAAAATCCAAATCACTTTGGTGCCAATGCGCAGGAGCAGCTTTTTGCGGTTGCCCTTGAACTTTCCATTACATGGATAAACCGCATTCTGTTTTTGAAGCTGCTGGAAGCACAGCTTATCACTTATCACAAAGGTGATAAATCGTATTCCTTTCTCAGCATTGACAAAATAAGAAACTATGATGACCTCAACAGTCTGTTTTTTCAGGTATTGGCACGCAGGCATGAGGAGCGGAACGAAGATGTGAAAAAAACATTTGAGAAAGTGCCATATCTCAATTCTTCGCTTTTTGAGCCGACAGACCTTGAACAGCTTACTTTGTTTGTCAGCAATCTGAAAAATGATAAAACCATTCCGGTTTTTTCGCAGACCGTGCTGAAAGACCGGCAGGGCAGAAAGCGGACAGGCAGCATTTCAGCGATTGAATATCTTTTTGCGTTTCTGGACGCTTATGATTTCAGCAGCGAAGGTTCGGAAGAAATTCAGGAAGATAACAAAACGCTTATCAATGCATCAGTGCTCGGACTGATTTTCGAGAAAATAAACGGATACAGAGACGGTTCGTTTTTCACTCCGGGTTTTATCACTATGTATATGTGCCGCGAAACCATCCGCAAAGCAGTTGTGCAGAAATTCAATGAAATTAAAAAATGGAAATGCACGAATATTGAAGAACTTTACGATAAAATTGAAAACCGGAAAGAAGCAAACGAGATTTTAAACAGCATTAAAATCTGCGATCCTGCTGTGGGTTCGGGACATTTTCTGGTTTCCGCGCTCAATGAAATGATTGCTGTCAAAAACGACCTGAAAATTCTGCTGGATCGTGACGGAAAACGCCTGAAAGAATATCCGGTGGAAGTGGAAAATGATGAACTGACGGTAACAGATGAAGACGGTGGACTGTTTGAATACAATCCAAAAAACAGAGAAAGTCAGCGCATACAGGAAACCCTGTTTCACGAAAAGCAGACCATCATAGAAAACTGCCTTTTCGGGGTTGATATTAATTCCAATTCAGTAAAAATCTGCCGTCTGCGTCTGTGGATTGAACTTTTGAAGAATGCGTATTACAAAAACGCGACAGAACTTGAGACGCTCCCCAACATTGACATCAACATCAAATGCGGAAACTCGCTGGTGAGCCGTTTTCCCATTGACGCGGATCTGAAACATGCCCTGAAAAAAAGCAGGCACACGATTGATGAATACCGTATAGCTGTTGACACTTACCGCAATGCACAAACCAAAGAGCAGAAAAAAGAAATGGAACGGCTGATTGCCGATATTAAATCAGATTTCAGAAGTGAAATTTCACAGAATGATCCGAAAGTAAAGAAACTGCGCAAACTGTCCGGTGAACTTCTTGAAATGACCAGTCAGGGGCAGTTTTTTGAAATGAGCAAAAAGGAAAAAGCTGACTGGAACAGAAAAAAGGAGCAACTGACCAAAGAAATCCAAAAATTGGAAGCAGAGATGGAAGAAATAAAAACCGGCAAAATATTTGAAAACGCTTTTGAATGGCGGTTTGAATTTCCTGAAGTGCTGAATGATGACGGCGATTTTGCAGGCTTTGATGTGGTGATTGGGAATCCGCCGTATATGTTAATAAGTGAAAAGAGAATTTTTGACAATTATCGTTTAACGTTTGGTAATAACAATACTTTTATTGCATTTATTGAGCTTTCCCTCAATATTTCCAATAATCTCAATAATTCAATAATGATAGTGCCTAATACGTGGATGTCAGGTAATAAATATAGGGAATTTAGGAGGTATCTTATAGAAAATCAATTAATTGGTAATATAGTTCAACTACCATACGACATTTTTGAAGTTTATGTTGACACTGTTATACTTCATATATCAAAAAACAAAGGAGAGCTTACAAAAACTTATAAATTTAACATTCGAGATAATTTTGATTCACAGCTAAAATATTTAGAGATAGATTGCAATGATTGGCTTGGGGATGAAAATTTGACAATATTTTTAAATCACAACATTTTGCGGCTGAGAAAGAAATACAATAGAAATGCAATAAAATTAGGAGAAATTTCACAAATTCAGAGGGGGACTTTACCTCCAAAACCTATTGATTTGATAGATATAAAATCAGAAACCACAGTTCCTTGGTTTGATGGACAGATTTACAGATTTATAAAAACATCAGGAAATTTGAAATTTGTTGAGTATTCAAAACTTAAAGAAAATAAAGAACTAATTTTGTTTAAATCAAAAAAAATATTAGCTCGTCAATTAATATCAAGGCAATTTAGGCTCCAAATGACACTTATAGATGAATTTTTTGCCTTTAAGAAAAATTTATACGCTATTTATAATTTAGATGAGAATGTAATCTCATACGAAACTTTATTGGGAATTTTAAACAGTGCATTTTTTTCATATATAATTGTGAATTCTAATACAAGCGGACAGAGAGATGACTTTCCTGCATTAAGTTTGAAAGACTTTAGAGAATTTTTAGTCCCAAAGATTACAAAAGAAGAACATAATCAAATATCAGATTTGGTTAAAAAGATAATTGAAATTAAAAAACAAAACCCTAAAGCAGACGCTGCCGCCCTTGAAAAGCAAATAGACCAGTTGGTTTACAACCTTTACGACTTGAGCGAAGAGGAAATTAAAATCATTGAGAGCGCATAAAAAGAGCAAATACCAATTACGCATCCTGTTTTATGCTGCATAGCAATTCGCTCCGGCCAACCGGATTTGCCGGAGGCTGATCTCAAATGTTATGCAGCAGAAAACCCCGCTGAATAAAGCCCTGATTTTAAATTCGCAGGTTAAAACAGATTTGACAACTTTCCAAAAATTGCCAAATTTTTCAGGTGAGTTAAGTGATTTCTGAAAATAAATATCGCCTAAAACTTCCGTTCATCAGCGACAGCAGCAGTCTTGACAAAGGCTTTTACAGCGAGCTGCTGCACATCATCGGCTTAAGCGAATCCAAAGAGGGCGCCAAAAAACTGATTTGCAGAAATAAGCAGGGACAGAGGCACACAGGGACGTTTATTGAAGATGCCATGATTCAGTTGGACAGTCTGGATAAACTGGGCAGACTTGAAAATCCAACTCAGTTCGGTGCCAATGTACAGGAGCAGCTTTTTAATATTGCCCTTGAACTTTCCATTACATGGATAAACCGCATTCTGTTTTTGAAACTGCTGGAAGCGCAACTGCTCACTTATCACAAACGCGACAAATCGTATTCCTTTCTCAGCATTGACAAAATCAGAAACTATGATGACCTTAACAGTCTGTTTTTTCAGGTGCTGGCGCGCAGGCATGAGGATCGGAACGAAGATGTGAAAAAAGTATTTGAGAAAGTTCCTTATCTCAATTCTTCGCTTTTTGAGCCGACAGACCTTGAGCAGCTTACTTTGTTTGTCAGCAGTCTGAAAAAAGACAAAACCATTCCGGTTTTTCCGCAGACCGTGCTGAAAGACCGGCAGGGCAGAAAGCGGACAGGCAGCATTTCAGCGATTGAATATCTTTTTGCGTTTCTGGACGCTTATGATTTCAGCAGCAAAGGTTCGGAAGAAATTCAGGAAGATAACAAAACGCTTATCAATGCCTCGGTGCTCGGACTGATTTTCGAGAAAATAAACGGATACAAAGACGGTTCGTTTTTCACTCCGGGTTTTATCACTATGTATATGTGCAAAGAAACTATCCGCAGGGCTGTGGTGCAGAAATTTAAAGATGCGGGTTACAAACTTTCCGAAAATTTTGGACTTTCGGAAAGCTTTAACGAAATCTGTAAGCAAATAAATGACATAAAAGAAGCCAATAAGATTGTAAACAGCATCAGAATCTGCGATCCTGCTGTGGGTTCGGGACATTTTCTGGTTTCCGCGCTCAATGAAATGATTGCTGTCAAAAATGATCTGAAAATTCTGCAAGACCGCAGCGGCAGACGCGTGAAAGAATATCAGGTGGCAGTCGTAAATGATGAACTGACGGTAACAGATGAAAACGGCGATCTGTTTGAATACAATCCAAAAAACAGAGAAAGTCAGCGCGTGCAGGAAACCCTGTTCCACGAAAAACAGACCATTACAGAAAACTGCCTTTTCGGGGTGGACATCAATTCCAATTCCGTAAAAATCTGCCGTCTGCGTCTGTGGATTGAGCTTTTGAAGAATGCGTATTACAAAAACTCTGGTTTCGACTCCGCTCAACCTGCGTTGGAAACACTCCCCAACATTGACATCAACATCAAATGCGGAAACTCGCTGGTGAGCCGTTTTCCCATTGACGCTGATCTGAAACAGGCTTTGAAAAAAAGCAGGCACACGATTGACGAATACCGTATAGCCGTTGACACTTACCGCAATGCCCGGACCAAAGAGCAGAAAAAAGAAATGGAAGGGCTGATTGCCGACATCAAATCGGATTTCAGAAGTGAAATTTCACAGAATGATCCGAAGGTAAAGAAGCTGCGCAAACTGTCCGGTGAACTTGCTGAAATGACCAATCAGTGGCAGTTTTTTGAAATGGGCAAAAAGGAAAAAGCAGACTGGAACAAAAAACTGAAGAAGCTGAGCGAAGAAATCCAAAAATTGGAAGCAGGGATTGAAGAAATAAAAACCGGCAGGATATTTGAAAACGCTTTTGAATGGCGGTTTGAATTTCCTGAAGTGCTGAATGATGACGGCGATTTTGCGGGTTTTGATGCGGTAATTGGAAATCCGCCGTATATTCAATTGCAGTCAATGAAAGAGGTTTCTGAACAGATCAAGAGATTTGATTATCAGACCTATGAAAAAACAGGTGACATTTATTCCCTTTTTTATGAAAAAGGAAATACTGTCCTGAAAAATGGCGGGTATCTGGGCTATATTACATCCAATAAATGGATACGTGCAGGTTATGGCAAAACTACCCGAAACTATTTTTTAAAACACACCCAGCCTGAATTACTCATAGATTTGGGAAGCGGCGTTTTTGAAGAGGCTGTTGTGGATTCCAATATTTTGATTTTCAAAAAGCAGGCGTTCCAAAAGCCTTTTGCTGCCCTGGATGTGAGCAAAGAAAAAAATGTAAATGATTTAGATGTTTTTAAAAACCGGGTATTGTCTGTTTATCCTGAAACAGATGAAAGCTGGAAGATTGCAAGTCCTTTGGAACAAAGTATCAAAGCCAAAATTGAGCGTATTGGCAAACCATTGAAAGAGTGGGATATACAAATTAATTATGGTATTAAAACAGGTTTTAACGAAGCATTTATTATTGATGGAAAGAAAAAAGATGAATTGACAGCCCAAGACCCTAAAAGCGCGGAAATCATCAAACCTATATTGCGTGGCAGAGATATTAAACGCTACAAAGCCGAATTTGCCGATTTGTGGCTGATAGCTACTTTTCCTGCTTTAAAACTCAATATTGATCATTATCCTGCTGTAAAAGCCTATTTGCAAAGTTTTGGAAAGCGACTGCATCAAACTGGTGAAGAATTTATTGACGAAAATGGTCAAAGAGCCAAAAGCAGAAAAAAAACAGGAAATAAATGGTTTGAAACTCAAGATCCAATTAGTTATCATCAAGAATTTGAAAAGGAGAAAATTATTTACCCAAATATGACTCTGTTCCTGCCCTTTGTTTTTGATGATAAGGGTCATCTTATCAATGATAAAGGATTCATTCTTACCAGTAATTCTGTGTCGTTAAAATATTTACTTGGATATTTTCATTCAAAAATATCAGATCGTTGGATACGTGAAAACTGCCCTGAACTGCAAGGTGGAACAAGGGAGTTGAGGAAAATATTTTTTGAAAATATCCCCGTTCCCCCACTTAGCAAAAAAGAACAAAAACCTTTTGTAAACTTAGTCGAACAAATATTGGCTAAAAAAGAAAAAGGAGAAAACACCGCCACCCTTGAAAAGCAAATAGACCAGTTGGTTTACAACCTTTACGACCTGACGGAAGAAGAAATTAATATCATTGAGAGCGCATTAGAAGAGTAAGGACTTGTAAAAAAATAAGATGATTTCTTAA
>JBFXEJ010000041.1:0-45886 GCA_050180235.1 Desulfococcaceae bacterium | reverse complement strand
TTCTCTGTGGGAAACCTAATCATAAGTATATTTTCAATGGAGAATTGGTATTATACCGGTTCGCCATTGATTTGATACAATACCGACAGCTTTTCCGCAGTTGTGCATGTGCAAAAAACCGCTCCACTTAATTTTTGCACTCCTCCGGATTTGCATTCCGCATTGTATAAAACCAATGGCGAACCGGTATTGCACAGCTCTTTAAAAAAAATCAGCAGGTTAATGTATACACCGTCATTCCGGTGAAAAAAAGAACTCCTCTGCATTTTTTCCCAAAATTCCTTTCAGATCATTTTCCGGAAGCTGCATTTTTTCCATCTCTTTCAGTTCCCTATCCCATGCAAAGGGAATGTTGGGAAAATCAGAACCGTACAAAATCCGGTCTGTCCTCATTTCATTCAGGGGCACAGGCTGGTTGCCGGGAAAATAGTCTGTCATCACCATAGCCGTATCAAGCCACAGGCTGTCATATTTTTCTGTCAGATTTTTGTATTGCAGATATTCATCCGCGCCCAGATGGGGTACGCATATTTTCAGTTCAGGAAAATTGCGCAGCACGTTTTCCAGTTTGTCCGCTTTGCACAATATACGGGGATCACAGGAATATGCCGGGCTGCCGGGTTCTCTTCCCGCATGTATAATCATGGGTTTTTTCTCAGATAAACACAGATTGTATATCGTATTCATTTCATCACTGTTCATGTCAAAACACTGGACATGGCAATGCAGTTTCACCCCTTTCAGTCCCAGGGCAAAAGCCTGTTTCAGAATCTCTTCTGCGCCCTTTTCTCCTGGAAAAACCGTTGCCATGCCGGTGATCTTTCCCGGATACTGTTTGCAAATCTCTGACATATACTGATTCAGCCCGTATGCAATGCCCGGTTTATGCGCATACTGCAATGCCACAATATGGGAAATCCCGCGTGACAGGAGAAAACCGATAAGTTCCTCACTGCGCATCCGGTAACGTATGGGATAACCATAGGTATCAAACCATTTCCATACTGCCCTGAAAATTCCGTCCGGGAATATGTGCACATGCGCATCTGTGACAGGCGGCAGAGAGGCTGATATGATCAGGCCCTCAGTATCATTTACTGCCGGAAGTTTTTCTTTCAGCATCATATTATTTGCCAGTCCTTTATATTTCTGTTTCAGACCGGACTTCGCTGATCCGGCCTGTCCATAACTTCATATTCTTGATTTTATTTCAAAACGGAACATATGAGTCAGTTTCAAAACATCACAAAAGACTCACAATGGCGAAAAAAACAGTGGATTCCGCGTTTCTCCGGGATGACGCTGACTGACTTTTACAACTGGCTCTGCATTGTGATGTTTTGTCTTTTTTCATTTCCCATGCAGCAGACCTTCAGTTTTGATCCACTATTTTTTTTCAATGATGATCAGCGTGATGTCATCCGCCGGAGGAGTGCCTCCCGCAAATTCGTCCAGCATGTTCAGGATACTGTCTTTCAGTGCCCGGCTGCCGGAAAAAGCCTGTTCTTTCAGAAAATCCAGTAACCGTGCTTTCCCCAGCATTTCCCCTTTTGCATTTTCGCATTCTGTGATGCCGTCACTGTACAGAAGCAGACGGTCACGGCTGTCCATTTTTATGCAGACCTCTGAAAGGGGGAAGGAATCAATTATCCCAAGCGGCATTCCGTGCAAAGCAATCTCTGTGACACCGCCTTTTGAAATCAGAACCGGAAAAGGCTGGCCAGCATTGGAGATCAGAACCATATTTTCTGAAAAAATCAGGTAGCAGGCTGTGATAAAACGTCCTTCGGGCATAACATCGCGGATATCCCGGCTGACCGCGCGCAGATAGGTCTGCGGGGAATCATTCCATACAGGAAGGCTTTGCAGCAGTCCCAGAATCCGCATGGAAATCAGCGCGGCAGGAAGCCCGTGCCCGCAGGTGTCGGCAAAAAAAAGACCGGTAGCGCCGGAATTCAGGTCCTTTGGATAGAAAAAATCTCCGGAAACTGTGGCAAAGGGACGGTTATATGTGTGCATGGCAAAACCCGCTGCCTGCAGAAGTTCTGAGGCCTCTTCCTGTCCTGTGAGAAATTTCCGCTGCATGGCTGCACCCTCATCCAAATCCTGCTGTATCTGCTTCTGCATTTCCAGATTGCGCAGCAAAGCCGATTCTGCCTCCTCCTTTGCTTTCCGGCTTTCCAAAAGCGCAGAGCGCAGAGCCTCTTCTGTCTTCCTGAGTCTGAGATGTGTACTGACACGGGCCAGCAGTTCCTCTTTCCTGAAGGGTTTGATGACATAATCCACTGCTCCGACACTGAATCCCTGCAAAATGTCTTCGGCCTGTGTTTTGGCTGTGAGAAAAATAACCGGTATGTCAAGGGTTTCCGGATTCGCCTTCAGTATGCTGCAGACCTCAAATCCGTCCATTTCCGGCATCATGACATCCAGAAGAATCAGATCCGGCCGGATTTTCTTCACCAGTTCCAATGCTTTGGCCCCGTCTGTGGCAAAGGCCGCCTGACAGTAATCTTTCAGAATGAATCTCATAATCTGTAGATTTATGGGTTCATCATCCACCACAAGGATATTCTGTTCACTGCTTTCCATATTTTCCTCCACAGTCCGGAAGCATGTTCATGACCTGCTCAGCGCTTTTTTTACTGAGATTAGGTGATTTCAGGAAAAGAATATACCGGAAAAGGGTAGTGGTGCAAATCTGTTGATCCAAAAATTCCCCTCCCCTGGTGGGAGAGGTCAGGGGAGGGGGATAATCAGTGATGTTTTCACCCTCCCCCTGCCCCTCCCTCAAGGGAGGGGAGACCTTATCAACGGATTTGACCCACTACCCGGAAAAGTATCAAAAGCTTCCAGCTTTTGCCTTTTGCCTGTGAACTGAACCGGGATATTTATTTTCAGAAATCACCTTATGTCCCCACCTTACGCGGCCTTTCCAAAAATCAGGAAATTACTGACTTTCAACGTGATCCCGGCGAAAACCGGAATCCATTGTTTTCAAAGGGTTCAGGATACCGGCTTTCACCGGTATGACGGGAAAAGCTGCACATCAGGTACTATTGTTTGTACCATTCCTCTTTGGAGTAAATTTCCTCAATACAATCCGGACAGATACTGTGGCTGAAAAGGGCATCCGAATGATTTTGGATGTAAACCTCTATCTGTTTCCAGTACCCCTGATCATCACGGATTTTTTTGCAATGCGAGCAGATGGGCAGCAGGCCTTTCAGGGTTTTGATATTAGCAAGGGCCTCTTCCAGTTCTGCCACTTTTTCCTTCAGCCGTTTCTGCAGGCTGCGGCTGTTCAGATGTGTGCTGATGCGGGCCAGCACCTCCTGTTTCTGAAAGGGTTTGCTGACATAATCCACACCGCCAGCCTCAAATGCCTTTACCTTGTCCCCGGTATCACTGAGAGAACTGATAAAAAGCACCGGTATTTCACGGCTCACTTCATTGGATTTCAGCAGCTCGCAAACACGGTATCCGTCCATTCCGGGCATCATAATATCCAGAAGAATTATATCCGGAAGCATTTTCTCAGTCAGTTCCAGTGCCTTCTGACCGTCTGTGGCAAAGAATGCATCATAGCGATCCCTGAGTATCTGCCTCATAATCTGCAGGTTCCAGGGTTCGTCATCCACAACCAGAATCCTGTATTTGCTGTCCATTTTTCCCCCTCATATATTTTTGTATGACATCCCTGCCTGCTAAAGGGAATTTCCATCCTCCCATTCCTGCTGTTCACCGGTTTCAATGCCCAGCGACAGTGCCAGTGCAAGGGCTTCCTCCCTTGCAAGGTCAAAGTCAAATCTGTCCACCTTCCGTTTTATGGGATCAATCTGGTGCGGAGAAAGTGACAGACTCAGTTTTTCAAGAAAGGGCTCCACAGCACCTGGATTATACTGATCAAAAGAAAGTATCATTTCCCGGAACAGCGGCTTCAGCCCGGTCATATTTTTTATATTTTTGGGTACATTTTCACTTGTATCTCCGAAATTTTCCTTTTCTGCTGATCCGGATTCAGGTTCTGTCTGCCGGATGGAGACCAAAGCCGCGTGCATTGCCCTGTCAATGTCCTGAATCAGGAGAGACAGTTTGTTATCCGCATTTTTTTCCCGGATCAGATCGCAGAGATTTTCTGAAATGCGGTAAACATCTGTCACGCACAGATTTCCGCTTACTCCTTTGAGTGCATGGACAAGGCGGTACGCACCATCCCAATCCCCGCTGCCAAGAAGTTCCCGAATCTGATCCGCTGCCTTTTCATACTCCCGGCCAAAACCTGTCAGTGCCTTTTGATATGCCTTTTCATTCTGCCAAATCACCATTCCCCTCTTTATGTCAATGGGTGCATAACTGCTGTCAGTAAGCATAGCGGAGAGACTGCTGTCTGCCGTGTCTGTCCTGTTTTCTTTCAGTTCCCGGCCCCGGCCCGGGGGAACCAGTTTTTCCATAATCAGAAAAAGTTTTTCAAAGTCAACAGGTTTGGACACAACTGCCTCCATTCCGGCAGAAAAACATATCTGCCTTTCCTCTTTCATCACACTTGCTGTCAGTGCCACAATGGGAACATGATCGGCAGATCTGTTTTCCATTTTCCGTATTTGCCTGGCTGCCTCCAGACCGTCCATTTCCGGCATGTGGATATCCATAAGGACAATATCGGGTTTTTCGCGTTTAAAAGCAGCAACCGCCTCATAACCGTTTCCGGCTGTGATAACATTGTGCCCCCTCTGTTCCAGCCGGATTTTTACCAGCATCATGTTTTCCCTGATATCCTCGGCAACCAGTACATCAAAGGAGCGGGGAACAGCCCGCTCCAAATCTGTATCCGGTGACTTTCCGGTTATATCAGCAGGTTCCATCGGAATTATGACATGAAATGTGCTTCCCTTTCCAACCTGGCTTTCAGCCCGGATTTCCCCTCCCATAAGTTCGGTCAACTGTCTGGAAATGGTGGTTCCCAGACCGGTTCCGCCATAACGCCGCGAAGTTGAGCCATCAGCCTGTGTGAAGGGTTCAAAAATTTTTTCTGTTTTATCCGGGGGAATGCCGATGCCGGTATCAGAAATGGAAAAATGCACAAGACCGGCCCGGTTTCCCGGTTCGGCCAGCACCCGGATTTCCCCTTTTTCGGTAAACTTGATGGCATTGCCGGTCAGATTCATGAGAATCTGCCGGAGTCTTTCCGGATCTCCGGTGACATTCCGGGGAACATCTCTGTGAATATCAAGATGCAGGGCCAGTCCCCTGTCTTTTGCCGCAATGTCAAATGTCCGGATGATATTCTCCATCAGGCTGCCGAGATCAAAGGGAATTTTTTCCATTTCCATTCTGCCGCTTTCCAGTTTGCTTACATCCAGAATATCATTGATCAGACGCAGCAGTGATTTGGATGAGTCATAAGCGGTGCGCAGATATCTGCGGTGTCTTTCCGGAATGTCCGGTTCATCCAGAACCAGGGACAGAAAACCGAGCACCGAGTTCATGGGCGTCCGGATCTCATGACTCATATTGGCCAGAAATCCGCTTTTGGCCAGGTTTGCAGTTTCGGCGTTCTCCTTTGCCCTGCGGAGTTCCTCCTCGGCCCGTCTGCGCTCTGTGATGTCCTGAAGGGAAGTAATGACAAAGGGCACAGAACCGTCCGGATCGCGATAACAGGACACGGTCATATGGGTTTCCAGAATCTTTCCGTTCTTTCGCAGAAAGCGTTTATCTGTCTCATAGGCATCAGTTTCACCTGCCAGTAACTGATGAAACTGAAAAACATCTGTATCCAGATCATCCGGATGTGCCATTTCAGTCCAGGTCTTCTGCCGGAGTTCATCTTCTGTATATCCCAGCATACCCAGCAGTCTCGGATTCACGCGAAGCCATCCTCTTTCCGGGGATGTCAGTGCAATGCCGATATTTCCGTATTCAAACTGAAAGCGGAAAAGGGATTCGCTTTTCCGCAGTTCCTCCTCAATCCGTTTCCTCTGGTCAATTTCATCTTTCATGTCTGTATGCAGCCGGGCATTGTCCAGGGCAACAGAGGCAAGTTTTGCAAAAAGTTCCAGTATGGATATCTCCTCGTGTCCAATCTGCTGTCCTTTTTCAGAACCGGTCAGACCGATGACTCCTTCGATCCTCTTTCTTGAGCACAGGGGAATCCCCACTGCCGTGTGAATGAAATCAAAAAAGGGATTTTGTGCCCTTTCCTGCCATGTCCGGTAATCCTCAATGAACAGGGGCTGCCCTGTCTGCCATATTTTTCCGGAGAGTCCTTCTCCGGGAGCGAGACAAAATCCCATGATTGAGGCAAATCTGCCGATGGCAAAGCGGATTTCCAGATTGTTTTTTTCCGGATCAAACAGATAGATAAATCCGTCAGGTATATTGCTCAAATCCGAAGCCCCCTGCAGAATATTCTGCAGAAGTTCATCCGGGTTCAGGTGCGTAAGCAGATCCAAAGACAGTTGGTGCAAAGCGGTCAGGTACTGATTCTGCCTGCGCAGAGCTTTTTCCGCATATTCCAACTGTGTATTTTTCTCCTCCAGACTCCTGCGGGAATCCAGCAGGGAAAGATGGGTTCTGACACGGACCAGCACTTCCTCAGGCTGAAAAGGTTTGGTGATATAATCCACCCCGCCTGAGGAAAAAGCCATTACCTTGTCTTTCTGTTCATGCAGTGCACTGACAAAGATTACCGGAATGTCCTGTGTCTGTTTCCCGGATTTCAACTGCCTGCACACATCGTATCCGCTGATACCGGGCATCATTATATCCAGGAGAATGATATCCGGACGCAGTTTCTGTACCTGGCTCATCACCTTCCGTCCGTCCTTCTGCACAGAGACAGAATATCCGTGCTCTTTGAGCATCCTGCCCAGAATCATAAGATTGACCATGTTGTCATCAACAATCAGGATTTTTGCAGTTTTACTGCCATGTTCCGGTTCTCTCATATAATTTCACCTGTCATTTTGCATTCAATGCCCAGCAGCCCTGCCAGTTTAAGTGTCTCCTCCTCTGCCCTGTCAAAGTCAAAATTTTCCAACTGCTGTTTTATGGGATAAATCTGCTGCGGAGAAAGAAACTTTTCCAGTTTTTCAATAAAAGGATCGGCACTGACCGGGTTGCATTCTTCAAAAGAAACCAGCATGTTCCGGAACAGTTCTCTGAGAACAGACAAATCTGCGGGTTCATAAGCCGGAGGCTGCATAATGCTGCCGCTTCCCTTGTCTGCAAAATCAGCAGAAAAGTTTTTCCCTGCCTGTCCTTTGTCTGCAATAAAGGCAGAATCTGATGACATTGCCGCAGTCGCGGAAAAGTCTGGTGACTGCTCCGGGGATTCCGGCATTTCTGACGCAGACGGAGCTTCTTCCAGTGCAAGGGTGACAGAAAAGATGCTTCCCCGTCCCTCTTCGCTCTCCACCCTGATATCGCCACCCATAAGTTCGGCCAGTTTTCCGGAAATGGTGGTTCCCATCCCGGTTCCGCCAAAATTCCGGGTGGCAGAACCGTCTCCCTGGGAGAACAGTTCAAAGATGCTGTCAAGCCTGTCAGCAGGAATGCCGATTCCGGTATCCTGTACAGCAAAATGCAGAATTCCGGGCCTGTCTCCCGGAGATACATGCAGTCTTACACTGCCTTTTTCCGTGAATTTGACAGCATTTCCCAGCAGATTGATGAGGATCTGCTTTATCCTGAAAGGATCTCCGATGCAGTTGGCAGGAACTGCCGGTTCTATCCTGATTTCCTGAACCAGTCCTTTTTTTTCCGCCTCGTGCGCAATGCTCCGGAAGGTGTCATGTATCAGGGAATGCAAATTGAAAGACACTGTTTTCAGTTTCAGACTCCCGCTTTCCAGTTTGCTGACATCCAGAATGTCTTTGAGCAGTGCAAGCAGTATCCGGGCTGATCTCAGGGCGGTTTCCAAATTTCTGCGTCCGGACGGGTTCAGTTCCGGATTTTCCAGGGTCAGACTGATGAAACCGATAACCGCATTCATGGGTGTCCGGATTTCATGCCCCATGTTTGCCAGAAATTCACTTTTCACACGGGAGGCTGTTTCAGCGGACTCCTTGGCTTTTTTCAGTTCTGCAACCGCTTTTTTCAGTTCTGTATTGGCTGCTGCCAGCTCGGAGGTGCGGGATTCAACGGTTTCCTCCAGATGTGATTTGATATGTTTAAGTTCTGCCGCCATCCGCTCAAATTCTGCTGCCAATACCCCTATTTCATCGTATGTGCCCAGGTCAATACGGATATCCAGATTGCCGCTGCCAATATCGCGGGCAGCCCTGTCCAGTTTCCGGATCGGACGTAGCACCAGTGTGTTCAGCAGGAAGAACATCAGCACAGTGGCAAGAAAAATGCTTCCGGCAACAATGCCGCCAACAATTTTCCCCAGTTTCCGGCCCGCAGTCAGAAGTTCCTGTTCCGGAAGCACTCCAACCATAAACAGTCCTGCATCCAGTGAAATTGAGCGGAAAAAAACTGTTTCCCCTCTGAACCGGGCTTTGAGGATTTTTCCGGTCCGGGTGTGTTCCCGCAGAAGATCCGTCAGTTCCGGAGCCAGAACAGGAACCTGTCCCAGGTTTTCGGGATAAAAAAGAATACTGCATTTACTGTCTGCAAAAAAAATCCATCCGTTCCTGCCAATACTTACGCTATTCACCAGTTGCCGTATATATGCCGGACGAACGGTAATGAGCAGATAGCCTCTCAATACAGGTTCTGCGGATATGTCATCCACTGTGCTGTCCCGGAAAACCAGTTTCCGGGCAATCAGAAAGGAATTTTCCTGATTGTCCGGGTTTTGAAAAACTGTGGTGCAAACCGTGCTTTCCTTTCTGCTGATTTCCTGAAAATACCATGAATCACCTTCTTTTTCAGAGGTATTGGGTATATTCTCCACAGTAAAGCGCGTATCCTCGTATCCGTCCGGAAGCAGAACCCGTATTTCATAATAATCCGGATATGCACGGGCATAGGTGGAAAACAGTTTCAGCAGGGGCGGCTGCCATAGTTCATACCGATCCGCCTCATCAGCCAGCAGATACTGGTGCAGCAGAGCGGATTCGGAAAGAAGTCCGATATTGGCAACCGCTGTTTTCATATCCGACTGTATGTGCATAGCGGACTGGCTGAGAAGTGTTTCCATCTGCCGGAACGCCCTGTGTTCCGCTTCTTTTTTCAGGTGTTCATAGGCCGTCCATCCCAGAATCAGCAGAGGAAGGACTGTCAGGGGAATCACCACTGACAATATTTTTATGCGAAGAGTCATCTGTTTTTTTCCTGTTTCAGCACTCTGGAAAAAATGGCATTCCGTTCCTTTTTTATCCGGGGCGGGAGTTTTCTGAAAAACTCTGAGCGGAATAAAATATCCGCGGATGGATAAATAAGTGGATTGTTCAGATGTTCAGCAGGCAAATATTTTTCCGCAGCCCTGTTTGGTGTGGCATAATACAGAAAAGACGCTGATTTGGCAGCGTTTTCAGCTTCATTGAGAAAATTGAGAAAGGCATGTGCCAGATCTTTTTTATCCGAACTTTCCATGATGGCCAGATAATCCACCCAGATATTTGTTCCCTCCTGCGGAACAGTGAATGCAATATTCTCATTGAGATGCTGCAGGGCCACAGCATCCCCGTTGTAAACCATAGCTATGTGATAATCGCCGGTAATCAGACCGGAGGTTTTGTCCAGCATGATATAGGAATATTCCCTGACAAAAGATTTCTGTGCCAGCAGCACTTTCTCTGCCTCACCCAGTTGCGCCATATCTGTGCTGTTGACAGAATATCCCAGGGATTTCAGGGCCATGCCTATGGTTTCATTGGAATCCCGGATCATCATGATTTTTCCCCGCAGGGGTTCGGCAGGCTCAAACAGATGCTTCCATTTGCTGACTTTGCCGTCAAACAAATCCTTTCTCCAGGCAATCCCCAGGGTTCCCCATGTATAGGGAACAGCATACTGCTGCGCACCGGGAAAAGCGTTCCGCCAGCGTGATTCAATATGTCGGATATTCGGAATTTTGCCAAAATTCAGGGGGCAAATCCATTTTTGTCCGGCATAATGTTCCACCGCAGATCCTGATACCAGCACAATATCATATCCCTGTCCGTTGGTCAGAGCCAGTTTTTCATCCCGCATTTCATTGGTTTCAAAAAACACCTCTTTGACACTTGCACTGAACCCGGTTTCAAAGGCTTTCACAAGCTCAGGTGACAGATATTCCGACCAGTTGAGAAAAACCAGGGACTGCCTGTCTGTTTTTTCTTTCTCCGAATCAGCACAGAAGACCGGGCCGGACAGACTGAAAAAAACAGCCAGTGCAAAAAGCAGAATTCCGTGAACTGCCTTATCTGTTTTCATCTATTCTCCTTATGGTGTCATACCGATTCGCCATTGACCTGATACAATCTGCACTTCCGCCCCGGACTGATCCGGAGGAGTGCAAAAATTAAGCGGAGCGGTTTTTTGCACACTTGGAATGGTGAAAAAAACTGACAGTATTGTATAAAATCAATAGCGATTTTGTATCAGATGTGCCGTGACTGACAGATCAAGCCCCATATCCCGTGCCAGTCTGATGGCCGCATCCCTTGCAGGGTCAAAATCGGTATCCGGAACTGTCTGAAAACACTGGATTCCGGCTTACGCCGGAATGACTGTGAAAGCTGATAACTCTCTGATTTTTGAAAAAGCTGCGTAACATCAGTAATTAACTGTTTTTTGAAAAGGCTGCATAACATAAATTCATCATTCACCATTCACCATTTATCATTCATAATTCATCATTATCATTCACCATTCATCATTTATCATTTATCATTCACCATTAAAAGACGTACTGTCAGGATTGTGCCTTTTTCCTCTGAAGTGTCCATATCAATGCTGCCGCCCTGGGTAAGGGCAATCAGGCGGGCAGAATAGGTTCCGAGCCCTGTGCCGGATTTTTTCCCGGAAGTGACGTATTTGTCAAAAAACCTGTCCCGGATTTCCGGGGGAACCGCTCCTTTGTTATGAATGCGGATGACCGCATAATCCTTTTCCCGTGCAAGCTCAATACGTATCCGCTCCCCTTCGGGAGAAGCCTCAAAAGCGTTCCGTATGAGATTGGACAGCATTGAATAGCAGAGCAGTTCTTCTCCCTGAGCTGTGAAACTGTCAGGATTTTTGCATATTTTTCCGTTCACCAGCAGTTCCGGATACAGATTTCTGCTGCTTTCCAGTTCCCTGAGCTCCGCGAGGATTTTTGCGATTATCCCGCTTATATCCACCGCAGCCGGCCGAAAACGGTATATTCCTCTTTCCATTTTGAACAAATCAAGGGAAAAATTGATCATGCTGAGCATGGTCAGACCGGCGTCCTCTATCATTTTCAGAAAATTTTTGTATTTTTCCGGCAGATTTCTGTCCATCATCATTATACGGGGCACTCCGATGATGGCATTAAGCGGTGTTTTGAGATCATGACGGGTGATCCGTTCCACATCCTCCCGAAGCACCGCTGCATCCTTCAGTTCCATATTCTGCTTTTCCAGCCGCTGATTCTGTTTTTCAATTTTTTCAAGAGCGGATTTCAGTTCCAGTTGGTTTTTCACCCTGGCCTTTACAATGGATGGACTGACCGGTTTGGTGATATAGTCAATGGCTCCGAGTTCCAGTCCTCTGACTTCGTCATCCACATCATCCTTTGCAGTGACAAAAATGACAGGAATATGCTTTGTTTTTTCGTCATTCCTGAGTCTTTCGCATACTTCGTATCCATCCATTCCCGGCATCATTATATCCAGAAGAATCAGGTCGGTTTCCAGTGTTTTTACAATATCCAGAGACTTGGGGCCGCTTGCGGCAAAGGCCATCTGATAATGTGGACTGAGAATCTGCCTCATAAGCTGCAGGTTGTTGGGTTCATCGTCCACAACCAGTATCCGGTATTTTCTGTCACCCATTTTTCCCCTCCGATGAATATTTTATTGTCTTATCTTACGCAGACTTTCCAAAAATCAGGAAGTTATCTGCTTTCACCGTCATTCCGGCGAAAGCCGGAATCCAGTTTTTTCAAATATTTGCGGATACCGGCTTTCATCGGTATAAGTATAGTGCGTAAGGTGAGTTATAATCTCTGCCGCATGACCTGAAAAGGACGGTATGTTTTTTGTTCAGTCCCTTTTTCTGCTTTATGCCAGACACCATAATATATATTGGGGCATGTCCGCAATACAGATTTGAAGATCAGCATGGTGCATGACAGTCAGATAAGAAAGAGCGGAAGCTCCGTATCCTTTGGGAATGGAAAAAATGGGGCAAAAGAAAGAAAAACGGATTTTATTTTTTATCTTCATATGATATGAGAAGCAGAACATCCATGTTTATGTGTTTCCGGGAAAATGACTTCAGGACAGGCATTATAAGTTTGACGGTCTGTCCGATCTGTGAAATCATTTTCCGAAACCACCATGATTTTTGCAAAAACAGATTAACCGCATAACAAAGGAGAGCAAAATGAGCCTGTCCGTCAAATACGATCAGCCATCGTATCCCATTGAGACCCTGAAATCCGCTGCCGCCTTTGCCGCCACCTGCATCGGTCTGATCATCATGCTGTTTGGTCTCAAATACAGCATTGATATTTTTAATCTTATTTATGATGCCCTGAGAGAACCCGAAAAAATTCATGAGATACTGATCCGCCTGGGGGAGAATATCGGCGGAGAGGCACTGGACGTGACAGTAGGGAAAAAAATTATTCCCATCTCCATGATCATATCCCTGATGGTGTTCTGCGGAGGTTCTGTCATACTGGCATGGCTGGCAATGGCCCTGATGCAGACCGGAGGGAAAATTGTTTCATGGACAAGCGGAGACCGGGAGGCAGTGAAAAAAATTCTGCAATATACATTTGGAGAGGCAATGAGACCAAAGAAAAATATAAGGGTGGGCAGTTCGGATAAGGAAGACAGTTAAAGATGGTCAGGAGTTGGAGGTAAGGGGTCAGGGAACAGGGGGTAGGGGTTAGGGAATAGAGATCAGTAATAATACCAATTCGCCATTGGAAAGATACTTATGAAACACACCACTGCCCCTCTCAGGAGGGGATTTTCTGAAAAAATCAATGGAAAATTGGTATAAATACCCAACTTTCAAAAAAATGCCGCTCCCTGATCCCCATCTCCTGCTCCCCAATCCCCTTTTCCCTGCTCCCCATCCCCTTTTCCCCAATCCCCAGCCCCTGTTCCTGAATACAAAGGGCGGTCATTTCTGACCGCCCTGTTTTTTATCTCCAAAAATCACCTTTTACGTATTAATCAGAGTATCCGCTGCCCACAATGAGTCCGCCTGCGGTTTTCCGGCTGTAGGTGTGTTTCATTTTTTCCTGCCACATATAATCCACCCACAGACCTTCCGGGGTTCCCTTTGCGACTTCGGTATATACCGGTTCAGCTTTTTCCTTCAGGTTCTGACCTTCCAGTTTGGGATGAACCAGCAGTTTGCCATCGGCCTCCATGATGAAAACATAGGGATCATTTTTGGCCGCAGACGCGAAATCCTGTGCTGTTTTGCCGCCGTCAATAGCCGCGACAATGTCATCCACCTGTTTTTTGATAGCGTCCTTGTCAGCACACAATGCGCCGGATGCCAGCACCAAACCCAATACCAAAGCCAAAGAAACAGTCAACAGCTTTTTCATGAAACCTCCTTAAATGGATTTTTGACAAAAATAAAAAACCATGCCTTTGAAAACAACCGGTCGCAGGTTCTTCCGTGACCTGCCATCCGCACCTCCCTTCAGGGGAAGATTTTGTTCCTGAACAAAGTTTATCTTCTTTACAACATTTCATAAGAGGTTTGCAATTTATTTTTTCGCAATGATACAAAATATTTTTTTTATTTTTGAAAACCGGAATTTTTTCCGGAAATCCCGCAGAATATCTTGCACTTCATTTCTTTCTATTGTAAATTCATACAGACGGCCATGAGCCGCGGGGCAGAGCAAAATTTCGTTTCCGGAATGCGGAACCGCATGGATTGTCAATTTTTTTCAGGTAGCTGTTTAAAAACAGTCCATGCAGTTATAATACAGCAAATTTCCCATAAACCCATAAACGGAGCAAACTATGGTACTGCGAGACGATTATGTGGATTCCCTGGCAGAGGAAGTGCTTACGGAAATGGCCACCAGTTTTTTCGGGGCCCGGAAACAGGTGGATGATTCCATAACTGTGCTGGAACGCTACGCAGAACAGCTTCGGAAAAAAGAAGCAGAAGTCAATGCCGGAGCAAGGTTTCTGGCATGGATGATGATCAGTCCGGAAACACTTGCTGAATTTTACCGATCCATCGGAATCAGCGAAAACACATTTTCCCCGGAAAGAGAAGTGTCAGACCGTTTTCTTCCGAAAGAAATGCCCGGCGCGCTGACAGCAAAGGGGATATTTGTGAAACTGACAATCCATGCCTATAAAATTCTTCACAAACTCTGTGATGAATACATGAACGGCAGAAAAGCCGAAGACTTGGAAAAATATGATCCCCATGCCATAGATTCCGGATACCGGATCATGCAGGGGATGTGCCAAATCGTGAATGAGCAGATACACAAAATCAACTCTGAGATGCGTCCGGGGCAGACCCTGCGGTGTTTCAAACGCTTCAGCCCCGGTACCCAGACAAAGGAGGATATTACCGGAGGGATGACATTCGGGGCTTCAGGCAGCGACTGCCGGCTCAATCAGGCGCTGGCCTTTGAACCGGTTAACATGAAATCCTACTGCCTGAAAGAATATCCGGAGCTTCCGGCCCCGGACAGGGTGGAAGAAAAAATTGTCTCATGCTGCAGAAAAATATGGGATACCCGGCAGAAGGAGGCACGGGACATTATTGAGGAAGTGAAAAAAAGACTCAAACGTCACTGATGAACACTGAACACAAGCAATCTCTTGACTTACATACAGGTTAATTATATGAAATACGGATTTTCCAAATCCGGGGGCAATAAATGGGAAGATCATTACGCCCGGCAGGCCAAAAAGGATAACTATCCGGCCCGGTCTGTGTACAAGCTCCAGGAAATACAGAATAAAAGCAGAATCATCCGAAAAGGGGACAGGGTGCTGGATTTGGGATGCGCGCCAGGAGCCTGGCTGCTGTATGCAGCAGAACAGGTAGGGGACAAAGGGCGTGTGCTGGGAATTGATCTGAAACCGGTGACAGTGAAACTGCCATCCCATGCGAGTGCGATTACCGGCGATATGCTGGAACAGGATGAAAAACTCCGTTCGGCCATCGGTTCGGGTTATCACGCGGTGCTCAGTGATATGGCTCCGTCCACCATCGGTCACAAAGAGACAGATTCCGCCCGTTCCTATATTCTCTGTGAAGCTGCACTCCTGCTTGCGCGGGAGGTGCTGAGACCAGGCGGGATTTTTGTCTGCAAGATATTCCAGGGATCAGATTTTGAGGCATTCCGGAAACAGGTTCAGCAGGAATTTTCAACATGCAAAATTTACAAACCCCAGAGCAGCCGCAAGGCCAGCAAGGAGATATTCATTATCGGACTGGGAAAGAAAGACAGGAATAAGGAGGCAGTATGTCAGGACACAGCAAGTGGTCAACCATAAGGCACAAAAAGGGTGCCGCAGATGCCAAAAGAGGCAAAATTTTCACCAAGCTGATCAAGGAAATCACTATTGCCGCGCGTATGGGCGGCGGAGATCAGAATGCAAACCCCAGACTCCGCGCGGCCATTCTCGCGGCCAAAGCCGAAAACATGCCCAGGGACAATATGGAGCGGGCCATCAAAAAAGGCACGGGCGAACTGGAAGGCGTAACGTATGAGGAAAACACCTACGAGGGCTACGGCCCGGGCGGTGCTGCCATCATACTGGAATCCCTTACGGACAACAAGAACCGTGCAGTCGCGGAAATCCGGCATATTTTCAACAAACGGGGCGGCAACATGGGCGAAAACGGCTGTGTGGCCTGGATGTTTGACAAAAAAGGCTATATGGGCATTGACAAAAAAGCCGTGACCGAGGAAAAACTCATGGAGATCGCGCTGGAGGCGGGCGCTGAGGATGTGCGGGAGGATGGGGACACATTTGAGGTAATCACAGCACCTGAGGAGTTTGAAAATGTCAAAGAGGCACTTGACAAAGCAGAAATCTCTTATGATGACGCAGAAGTTACCATGCTGCCAAAAAACACGGTCAGTCTCGCGGGCAAAGAGGCCGAACAGATGATCAAACTCATGGAGGCTCTGGAAGACTGCGATGATGTGCAGAAGGTCTATACCAACGCGGATATTCCCGATGATATGGTTGAGGGATAAAAGTTTTGCCGGCAGTATTTTGCTGACTGATTTATACGCAACTCCTTCATAGTCTGCATTTTTTGATTTCAGGGTTTGCAAAAAAATAATCTGTACAAATTTTTCTGTCCGGAAACCCTGATGGGTTTGAAAACCATCAGGGTTTGGAACATTTTATTTTGATACAGACCCTGACTTAATGGCATTGGGGGCCTTTCCCTGCGCTGTCAGTATAAAGAAGTCCCCCACTGCCTATTTTGTGGACAACGTTTCTTTAAAGACGTTTAAGGTGATTTTCAGGAAAGAATATACCAGAAAAGTAGCAAAAGCTTCCAGCTTTTGCCCTGTGCCTGTGAACTGAACCGGGATATTTATTTTCAGAAATCACCTTAGATAATCATGAACTTATTCTCATCCTGAGAGGGGCAGTGGTGTTAGGTGATTTCCATTAAAGATTATACCGTTTTTCGTAGGGCGGGCACGGCTTTCTGTGCCCGCCGTCCTGCTGAAACGGCGGGCACAAAAAGCCGTGCCCACCCTGCAATGATGGTACATTTTTTCATGGAAATCGCCTTATGAAACACACCCTGCCCCTCTCAGGAGGGGATTTTCTGAAAAAATCAATGGCGAATTGGTATAACCGGCAGTATGCCGCTTACACCCTGATATGTGAAATGATTTGTTTTAGGTGATTTCCATGAAAAAATATACCAGAAAAGTAGCAAAAGCTTCCAGCTTTTGCCCTGTGCCTGTGAACTGAACCGGGATATTTATTTTCATAAATCACCTTACAGAACCATATCAGTATTCCTGAAAATCTTTGTCCTCGCTGTCTTTACTTTTCGGCATGGAAATCTGCTTACTTCTGTTTTCAGACTTCTCCCTGACTGTGACGGGTTTGGGATGGAGATGGGCAGTGGGATGGTGCTTTCTGCCTGAAGTGCTGTCAACGCCCAGCATATCTATTGTGCTTCGGAGCAGTTCTGCCTGACCGGAAAGTTCCTCGGATGTGGAAGCCATTTCTTCCGCTGCTGTGGCATTCTGCTGTCCCACCATATCCACCTGCTGCACAGCCTTGCTGATCTGATCCGCTCCTGTATTCTGTTCAGCGCCTGCAATGCTGATTTCCTGAACCAGTTCAGAGGTTTTCTGAATATCCGGCACAAGACGGCTGAGCATACTGCCTGCGTTTTCCGCAATTTTCACGCTGGCAACCGAAAGTTTTCCGATTTCCTTTGCAGCCTTCTGGCTGCGTTCTGCGAGTTTGCGAACTTCGGATGCCACAACTGCAAATCCTCTGCCGTATTCTCCGGCCCGTGCGGCCTCAATAGCCGCGTTCAGTGCAAGCAGATCCGTCTGCCGTGCAATTTCCTCAATGACAATGATGGACTCTGTAATTTTTTTCATGGCAAGCACAGTATCTGTCACGGATTTTCCGCCTTCCCTTGCATCCTCTGCTGATTTCAGCGCGATTTTTTCAGTTTCCCTGGAATTGTCACTGTTCTGCCGGATACTGGAGGCCATCTCCTCCACAGAGGAGGAAATCTGTTCAACTGCGGAACTCTGCTCGCCCGCGCCGTTGGCAAGCTGGACAGCGGCTGCGGATACCTGCTGACAGCCCGCGACAACAGAATCTGCTGCGGAATTGATTTCTGCCACGATCAGCCGAAGTTTTCTGTTCATAATGAAAATGACTGCCAGCACAATGAAAATTGCCGCCACATTGCCCGATACAATCATTGCACGGGAAAAGGCATAGATTTTGTCACCGTCATCACTGGCCAGCTTTCCGCCTTCCAGGTTCAGATTCACAATCTCAAGCAGAGTGGCTGAAAATTTGTCATATTTTTCCTGGGAATCGCCCCGAATAAGCTCCTTTGCCTCTTCGTTTTTGTTTTCCCTGGAAAGGGCCAGCAGTTTCTGATGCTCTGACAGATACGCATTCCAGTCTGAAATGAAAGTGTCATACAGATGTTTCTCCTTTTGCGAGCAGATAAGCGGTTCATACAATTCCAGGTTCTTCCTGATTTTCTCAAGAGTATCTGCCATAGCTTTCTCATAGTTTTTCATGTCCTCTTCGGAAGTGGACATGATATGCTGCAGTTCAGCTATACGGAAATCACCGGTGGCCGTGTTGGTGTCCGAAGTGTAAAAAATGGAAGGCATCCAGTTGTCATTTATTACAGTGGACGCTTCGTTCACCTTTGCCAGTTGAATGGTTGAAAAAATACCCAGCAGGATCGTCATGACAATAATCATCACATATCCCAGAATAAGAACAGCCCTGAGTTTCATGCCCCTGAATGCCATAGTGCCTCCTCATGTTACCTATTTAAAATTATGTCATTCCAGCCTAAACCGGAACGAGGTCAGAACAGTCTGGATACCGGCTTTTGCAGATATGACGGTGGCGCATAACATAATATCAAACCTGAAAAATAAACCGGCATAAGGCGATTTCCATGAAAAAATGTACCATCATTGTAGATGGGCACGGCTTTTTGTGCCCGCCGTCCTGCTGAAACGGTGGGCACAGAAAGCCGTGCCCACCCTACGAAAAACGGTATAATCATTAATGGAAATAACCTTAATGCTGAATTTTTTTTTCAGATTTCATATAAGATCAAATCTGTTTTTCCATATTTTCCGGTGGGGAACCGGCCGCTGTGAGGAGCATCTTCCATATTTCATCCACCACCCGTGCAAAGGTGAGTTTGAATTCCCGCTGTTCAGCGTCAGAAAATCCCTTGAAATTGATAATATCGTATCCTCTCAGCAGTTTCAGCAGACCCAGCAGTTTTTCGTCAATATAGATGCGCAGGGAATTCTGCTGCTGTTCGTCGCCGCGTGACAGTCCTTCCCTGGTGATTTCCACAGTACTGCTTTTATACATGTTCGCATCATTGGCCAGCCGGATGGTATTGTCAATATCTCCGCACACACGGGTCAGGGTTGCCTTTATCAGCCTGAAAATGGCCTTTACCGGGGAAAGTCCGATGAGAACCGGATGATGGATATAGGAAAGGTTGGCATTGATGGGCAGGTTGGCAGTCCGGCCGGCAGCGCTCCGGTAAAACCAGCTTTCCGTATAACGGATATAATCTTCCTGTGACCATGTTCCCCGGTGCTTGAGATGAATCCAGATGATTTTGGAAAGATCACTGATGCATTCCTCCGCTGTGCCGTAGTTGTAGCATCCCAGCAGGATACCGTCATCAAGTATGTCAATGCCGGGGTTGGAGGCTGATATTTCAGCCGTGAGAATCCGGTCATAGTCGTTGACGCGGCTGACCAGAATCTTGCAGGAATTGTCAGCGGCCCGTTCAAAGGTTCCGGCCTCTCCTGCGGGTTTCAGTCTGGCTGCCACAGCGGGTGGAAAAAATGCGGCAGAGACAAAAGGTGCAAGATCAAGTGTGGTGCGGAGTGTATTGAATTTTGCGGTTTCATCCGGATTCATGGATTCCACAGCAATGATCTCACCCGGAACCAGATAATCCCTGATCTGTATGAACATGGTTTCCAGGGTTTCGTGCCAGATAACCGTCCGGCGATCCCGGCCTGCTTTGATCCGTTCCCTGCTTTTCTCTTTCACCTGTTCAGGGATATTGTATACAGTATTTTCCTTCATGTGTGTCTGAATCCGTTCCGGTGTTTCATAATTGAAAGGGAATGAAATAGTGCATTGTTTCAGCTAAAACTGCCGGTGTATTTCACGGCGGTACCGGAATGCCGGATTACGCTGATGCCAATCCGGCCCGCAGTTTCAGATGAAATGAAGCAATAGCATATCATATGACCTGTTTCCATATTTTTTTACTGACCGGATCTGAAGTTAAAAAAAATTTATTCACCTGAAACAGCCGGGTGCCAAAGATAAAAGAATCCGGCAGATCCCAGGGCCGGGGGAAGTCTGAAATCTGCCAGAGCAAAGTCACCGCCGTATACCGAGGCTGTATTGTAAATATTGTCATCCGGATACTCTGTACGGCGGTAAACAATGACTTTGGCATCTCCGGAGATTCCGGCTAAGGATTTTCCCTTTTTCAGGGCATCGCTGAGATAGCCGATCTCATCCACCAGCCCCAGCGATTTGGCCTCCTCTGCCAGAAAAACCCGTGCGGTGGCAATCTGTTTCATGGCTTCCGCTCCCGGATTCCGGTGTTTCTGAACCAGTGAGAGAAAACGCTCTCCCAGATGGTCGGCCAGCTCCTGAAACATTTTTTCTTCTTCAGGATCAGGCCTGCGGAAAGGGGAGCCCATATCCTTGTCCCTGCCGGTCTTGCTGACAGCCACATGAACCCCGATTTTGTCCATCAGGCCAGTGAGATCGGGGCGCATTACAATGACACCGACAGAACCTGTAACTGTGGTGGGATGGGCCATAATACGATCAGCGGGAAGACAGACATAATATCCGCCCGAAGCAGCCAGATTCATCAGAGCGGCCACCATTTTCACATTGGTACGCTTTTTGAATTCCGAAATCTCATGATAGAGAAGATCACTGGCCGTAACAGATCCTCCGGGCGAATCCACTTTTATAACCACAGCGCGTATGTCCGGGTCCTTTTCCGCCTTTCTCAGATGGGAAACAATTCTCTGCACCATGCCCGGATTTGTCCGGAGAAATCCTTTTTCCGGAGTATCACTGATTTGTCCCTGTATGGGAATTATCAGCACTTTGTAATTTCCCTTTCCCTCCAGGACATATTCCTCCAGAGAATCTGTGCCTCCCGGAAACAGGGTGATACGGGGCATTGCACAACCGGTAAAGATCAGTACAGCAGCAGAAACTGCCATCAGATAATTCCGCATAGTATTTTCATCCTTTCAGGGTTTGTAAAAAAATAGGCAGTACAGTTTTTCTGTCCGGAAACCCTGAGGGATTTGGGAAGCCTCAGAGCTTGGAACCGGTTATTTTGATGCAGACACTAATGTCCGGCTGTCAGCACCATTCCCCGTACCGGTATCACTTTTTTTCCTCCGCATTCCGCAAACTCAAAGGGAACAGACACCAGCCTCATTCCCTCATTTTTCTGGATGATGAAAATAAGACTGGATGCGCCGGAAAGCGTAAAATTTCCCAGAACAGCAATAACCTGCCCCTGACTGATCCGGGTTCCCGGAGAAAAGGGGATCGAGCCAGGCTGCAGATGGGTATAAACAGACATGGTTCCGTCATCGTGCAGAATCCGAATCAGGACAGATTTTTCTTCCGTTATTCCTTCAGCGGTCTGGCGGCGGAAGGACTGCTCTCCGATTTCAGTCAGAATGCCGGAACGGGCAGCGCACACCTGAGTACCCGGAGGCATCAGAATGCTGACTGAGTAGGCATTGTAGGGATTATTCTGAAAAGATTCAGGACTGAAACCGTTTCCGATGCGAAACCGCAGTCCTTTCTGAAAAGGGGGCAGATAGGGGCCGGGCGGACGGTGCTGCGCTCCGGGAACTCCGGGCGTAAAAACAAATTTATATGCATAAGACAGAACGGCGCCCGGATGTGCCGCTCGCAGGGCAAAGGTTTTCACTTCCTGACCGTCCGGAATAATAAAACGGGCCGGAAGAGGCGGATCAGAAAGCACATTCACGGCCTTTGTCATCTGAAATTCCACTTCCACAGGCCCGGGGTAAATGCTGGATACATAAAAAACAGGCTGATCATTGCTTCCATCCTTCCGCACCCGGATCGGGCTGTTCTGCGCGCCGGATGCCTCCTGCACCACACAGACAGCAAACAGCACAGACATAAACACATACATATTTCCCATCATCCGCAGGAAAAATGCACCTGAAAACTGCCGTACAGCATCAAACTGTTTCATTTTTTGCATCTGTCACCATGATTGTGTGTAAAAATTTTATTGTTTTTTGGGCCGGAGGATTTTGATCTGTGTCAGAATCCGGCACATGTTTCATTTTTTTCTTTCCACTGTTCCCCAGGATGATTTCAGCAGCATACCCTCAACCGGAGTTACACGCGATCCTTTCTCTGCCTCAAATTCAAAAGGCACGGAAGTCAGATCCATCCCCCGGTTTCGCTGTATGACAAAATGAAGATGCGGCCCGGTGGAAAAACCCGTGTTTCCGGATTCTGCAATAAATTCACCGCGTGATACAGCGGTTCCCAGGGGAAAGCGCGCAGATTCCAGTTTAAGGTGCGCATAAACCGCCATTGTGCCGTCATCATGCAGGATGCGGATCATATTGGCCCGCTCGCCGTAACTGAGATCAGTTCCGCCTGTGAAAAAATCATTGGTAATATCCATGACAATCCCTGAACGGGCCGCGAGAATTCTGGTTCCTTCGGGCATGGGAATATCCACAGCATATTCACTGCCCGGAATATTATGGCTGTATCTTCCGAAAAATGCCTGGGAAATTATAAAAGTTTTCCCCTGTTCAAAAGGCGGAAGATAAAGGGCGGATGTCCGGTGAACCGCTTTGGGATCACCGAACACAAAGCGGTACTGATAGCGGTAGTACCATTTTCTGTCCAAACGGGAAGGCCGAAGATGTACCGTCTCTTTTTCCCCGAATGCCGGGATGAGAAAACGGGCAGGCAGAGGCGGATCGGAAACAATATTATCCCCTTCGCTCAGGCTGAATTCAATCTCCACAGGGCCGTAATATCCGTTCACCGCATAAAACACAGGGCTGTTTTTGCCTCCCCGTTTCAGGATTTTCAGCCGGTATTCAGGTTTGTCCACGCTGACCTGCCGGGTCTCCACCTCCTGCTGAGTATCCGGGGGGATGTTGGTATAATGCCATACGCCATCCTGCCCCATGTATTTATACATTTTTTCTGCAGGTGCGGGACTGACTGCCGCTGAGAACAGAAATATTCCCATCCATATGAAGATTTTCAGATTCATGATTTTATCATTATATTCTTAGGTGATTTACAGAAAAAAATATCCCGGAAAAGCAGCAAAAGCTTCCGGCTTTTGCCCTGTGTCTGTGAACTGAACCGGAATATTTATTTTCAGAAATCACCTTAATACAGTTAAACGGCAAATATCTTTCCTTGGCAGTGGGTCAAACCGGCTGATGATCCGGAAAAAACTCTCCCCTCCCTTGGGGGAGTGTGAAAAAAATGTATAACTTCAGGGTATTTCCCCATCCCATGACACCTCCCGCCGGGGAGGGAATTTCAGAATCAACTGATTTGACCCGCTATCCTTTCCTTAACCCGAAGGGGAAAAGCATTTGGATATATTCCAATTAATAACTGAGATGACTGTGGCGCCGTAAGGTGAATTATTAACTGAACATTACTGAGCCGGGAACCTCAGCATAGGCAAAAGGGATGAAAATTTGCTAAGTAAGTCAGAATAAATTTTCGGGTATAAAGTTTTCAGAAAAATCCGGTTTTCCGGAAAAACCGGATTTTCTGAATACAGGAAAAATTTCGTTTGCCTGCTTATGATCCGTTTATTTTTTTTGTATATCATATTTTAAATACAGTTCAAATGATAAATGCTGTTTCGCCATTTTTGGGGATGACCTTTCAGACTGAAAAGAGATCGGTTTGCAATTGACACATTTTGTTCATTTCATTATTATAGGGAATCCGGTGCTGCCGTTTCACTGTCCGGAAAGTCATATTCATCATAAATGCCAAATTAACGGTCTGAAACCCGGATATCTGTAAAAACAGAATGTTATAAAACCAAACCTGCTGAATCTGCTTTATAACTTACTGATTTTATGTTATCCTGTTCACCCTGATTTGCATTTTGAACGGCCATGAACGGATGGCCTCGGCAAAGCACGAAAGTCTTCCGGCACATGGGTTCTGTTTTGCAGACCGGCCGGGTGATAAGACTTTCATAAAATAATAACCCTGACAGGAGAAAAACACAATTGAAAAAAACACAGATTCATATCATTTGCACCATACTGCTGATTATGGCAGTTTTCTGCAACCCCGCTTTTGCAAAGGAACCTTTCAAAGTGCTGATTCTTCCTTTTCAGATCCATTCTGAAAAGGATCTTTCTTTTCTGAAAAACGGAATTCAGGACATGCTGAGCACCAGACTCACAAGGGAAGGAAAAATGATCCCTCTTGGCAGGGAAACTTCTCTCAGGGCTGCGGAGGACATTTCCGGAACAGACGAAAAAACAGCGGTTTCCCTGGGAAAACAGTACGGTGCGGATTATGTGGTGTTCGGAAGTCTTACTGCAATGGGGGAAAAAATCAGCACAGATGCCCGGCTGCTGGATGTGTCCCTGGGCAGGACAAAGCTGAACTTTAACGAAAGCGGGGACAGCGGGGATGTGATTTCCCATATTGACCGCTTTGCAAATCAGGTAAATGAGGATCTGTTCGGAGAGCCGAAACCTGAAAAAACCGTGACAGAAAAAGACACTGATACAGTGGATGAAAGCCGCAGACATCCGGATTCCCTGTGGACAGGAAAGATTGAGAACGAAGAGGGCGGCAGACCTGCCGCGGGTGTGGGAGAGGCAGCCGTGCAACTGGGCGGGGTTTGGAAAAGCAGAAACTTCAAAACAGCGATCACAGGGCTGGCTTTGGGCGACACAGACGGAGATGGCAGTACGGAGATGGTCTTTATTGATGAAAAAAATGTGTATGTGCACAGACGGACCAAAGACGGTTTCATCAAAATAGCCGAGATCGAAGGGGATTCCCGCGACAGTCTGCTCAGTGCGGACGCGGCTGATATTAACGGAAACGGAAAATCCGAGATTTTTGTCAGCAATATAAACCGGGACAGCAAAACCCTGCGATCCTTTGTTCTGGAATGGGACGGAACCCGTTTTAACAAAATCGTGAGTGAGGCACGATGGTATTTCCGGGTTATTGATGTTCCCAAACGCGGCCCTGTGCTAATGGGGCAGCAGCGGGGGATGAACAAAATATTCCTGTCCGGAGTGGATGAACTGAGATGGGACGGCAGTCAGTATGTAAGTGCAGGCACACAGAAGCTGCCGGGCAAAGTCAATGTGTTTGGTTTCAACTACGGAGATGTGCTGAATACAGGACATGACGTGACCGTGAGTTTTGGGGATGACACCTATCTCCGGGTTGCGGATCCGGAAGGGAAAGACGACTGGAAAAGCCCTGAACCCTATGGCGGAAGTGCTCTGTTTCTGGAATATCCCATGGAAGCCTCTGCCTCTATCGGCAATCATCAGGAACAGGATCGTTTTTACCTGCCCCAGCGGATTCTGATTACGGATATTGACAGTGACGGGAAAAATGAAGTGCTTGTCAACCGGGGCAAAGACGCGGCCCGCCGACTCTTTGCCCGGCTCCGCATGTTCAACGGCGGTCAGATTGAGTGTCTGGCCTGGGACAGTTTCGGCCTTTATCCCAAATGGATGACAAGGCAGATTTCCGGTTATCTCAGTGATTACGCTGTGGGGGATACAGACGGTGACGGGAAAAAGGAACTGGTTTTTTCCGTTGTTTCCAAAACTTCCTCTGTGCTGGGGGATGCCAGAAGTTATATTGCAGCGCAGGATATAAAACCGTGAAATATGTCCTCACCGACCATACTGCGGATTTCGGTCTGAGGATTTTCGGAGACAATCCGGCAGAACTGTTTTCCAATGCGGCCTTTGCCCTTTCCGATCTGATCTCGGAAAGGGATCGCATAGCAGGCAGGGAAATGCTTGAGATCCATGCGGAAGGTGAGGACTGGCCTGATCTCATGTTCAACTGGCTGCGGGAACTTCTGGGCCTGTGGACAGGCAGGGAATTTCTTGTTTTGGAGGCAAAAGTCTCTGCTATTTCGGAATATAAACTGACTGCACAGGTAAAAGGGGATTTTTATGATCCTGAAAAGCATGTGATCCGGGATGAAATCAAGGCCGTAACCTATCACCGGCTGAGTGTGGACGCAGGGGAGGCGGGATGGGAGGCCGGGGTCATTCTGGATGTGTAAAAAGCCGTGTTTTCCTGAAAAAAACTTTTTTTCTTGACAAAGAAACTCCTTATCGTTATAAATATAAGGTTTACAATACTGTTTATGCAAAATTTTTGAAAAACCGGAATCCGGTTTTTTCAGTCTGAATAAAGGAGATTTCAAATGATTTGCACCACCGTAAGAAACGGCGTTGAATGCCCGATGATGAAGGCCGCAGGATGTTCCTATACTGGCGGAAGCTGCCGGGAGATTGTGGAAGCCTGCAAAGGCTGCAACCGTATTATTGAATATGAATCCGGAAAATATTGCAGTGTAGCCCCGGATCCGGCTGTGAAATGGAAAATCGGCATCTGCAACATGGCCACCCATGTAAAGATCGAAACTGTGACCTCACAGGCCAAAGTCAACCCCCTCAAGGCATCTAAACGCGCCAGCCGCAAAAAATAAAGTCATTTCAGCATTTTCCCCGCTCTGTTCAGAGCGGGTTTTTTTTATCTGCTGCCCGCGTTTGAACATGCGGGCAAATCCTTTGCACTGAATGATCTGTCATACCAATTCTCCATTGAATTTATAAATTTATTTTTCGCAGAGATCACAGAGGACTGCAAAGAGAACACAGAAAAAAAGAATTTTCCCTCTGTGTTCTCTGTGGTTTTTTCTCTCTGTGTTCTCTGTGGGAAACCGAATCATAAGTATACTTTCAATGGCGAACCGGTATCAGATAAATTTCTTTACAAAGCAGAACCGGCATCCTGCCGGTTCCACAGTATGCAGAGAAATATTTTTGACAATACAGTTTTTGCAATCCGGCGGCGGAAATAAAAAAAATGGCAGTCCTGCAGAGGACTGCCATTTTTTTTGCGTTACGGCAATGAGAGATTAATTTTTAAAGGGAAATCCCATTATGCAAACTTTTTCATTGGCAGTTTTCATCATATTTTCATAACCTTCTTTGTACACCCGGGTACAGTCCGTCATGGCGGTTCCCCATTTTTCGGAAGCCCACCGGGAATGCTCAATGAAAAGATTCATCATTCTGTCCACACGGTTTTGGAACATTTCCATAGTTTTGAAAGAAGCATCCACAGCCGTTTTCTGAAAATCACTTATCTGCTGAAACATCCGGGTCTGCTCTGTCTGTCCGATCATCATTTTTATCTCCTTTTTCAGATTCTTCTGGTGTTTCGGAATTTTTTTCCGATTTATCAAAATACTGACTGAAGTCAGTCATCATTTTCCGGAATAATTCACCCTGGGTTTTGACCATTTTTTCAAAATGGCTGCTCATCTCGGCATGGGAAGTGCCTTTGGCGCTGAGCAGCATCTTCAGATGCTTTATGGTCTCTTCCTGCTGCCCGCATTTTGTCTTCAGATTCTCATATTTTTCCACCAGGGCAAGATGCTCCTCCTGGGATACAATTCCCATCAGAGACAGATACTCCCTAAAAGATTTCTGAAAATCATACATGGCTGTTTCCGAGGTCTTCTTATACTGATCACTGTACTGGGAAAGACCATCCAGACCGTAAAATTTCCGGAACATTCTGATAAATTCCTGGAAATCAGGGCTGTGCTGATCCGGTGAAGATTCATCCAGGTTGGGAAAGCCGGTCCGCATCCAGCGGAACATATGCTCCGTCTGTTTTTTGCCCCGGGCCGCACTCAGTAAAAAATTGCCCCAGAATTCCAAGAATTTTTCATCCATTGCTATGCTCTCTTTTCAGAATCCCTGTTATGCGTTGTCATATCCGGTCTCTTCGGCTTTCGAAGATTTTTTCGCTTTTTTCACGGATTTCACAGGAGTCTGCTTTGGAATTTCCTCTGCAGTCCCGCTCTGTACGGCTTTTGCTTCCTGATTTTCCGTCATCACAGCACCGGTTCCGCTTTTGGCCAGCATCTCCAGTTCCAGATCCAGTTGGAAACGCACCGGACCCCTTTGGTTTTTTTCACCAAAACGCGTATGCAGGGCGCATGCGGAACGCGGATCCGACCATGAAGTGGCAATGGCCACATGGCCTTTGGGAAAGGCTGTTGTCTCAGCTTCAACATAATCCAAAGGAGCCAGAGCAGTGTCCTTTTCCACCAGATCATCCCCTTCGCCGTAACAGATCAGCCATTTTATGCCTTTTTCAGCAATCCGTCTGAAATTGAGTTCCCTGCCGAAAAGTTTTACCGGAAGTGTTCCGTCTTTGCTAATCGGAACAGTATAGGATGCAAAACTCATTTCCGTAATCGAGAGGGGCAGATCATTGCGCTCGTTTTTCAGCCAGTAGTTAAGCGCGGCTGCGGTTTTGCTGATGGTGACCGGTTTGCCGTTCCGGGGAGTCAGCATGGTCATGTCCCGGAAAAATGCAACCATGGGGGCTTCCATTTCAATGCTTTTGAGTTTGTAGACCCATCCCATCAGATCCCCGTCCCCCACTTTGTTGCCATTGGGCAGGGTTTTGGTTCCGTATGCAAGATCCCGGAACCGGGACGGAAGGCTTTCCAGAAAATATTTCAGCCCTTTGCTGCGGGTTCCGTCCATGGGTGCGACACAGGTAATCAGGGCATCCACCACTCCGTCAAGTTCTCCGGAAAGAATATCACAGACAGCCATGAATCCGCCCTGGCAGTATCCGTTGATTGTAACCGGCTTGCCATGCCGTGCCATGATTCTGTCGCAGAAGAAACGGGTGTCCAGCACATCCTCCTCTCCGGTCATAACCTGAACAGCAGGAGTCCCGCTGATGTTTTTCATGATCCGGATATAGGTGGGAATCCCCATGTTCGCGAAACAGTGGGTATAGCTGCGGTTTTCGACTGGAAGAAAACCAAGAATATTCGCACCCAGCACATAGGGAGGAATGATCAGCACCGGTTTGCCGTCCTCCCGCACCTTTACGGATTTGTCTGTGGGAAGAATCTGGTATAATATGAAACGCTCAGTTTCCGCAAAACGGATATTTGTGCCCCGCTCAAAATGAAAGCCGTATTCTTCTTCCGCATCCTTTATAACACGGGGATAATGGCATGCAGCCAGTTCTGCAATCTTTGCCTGACGGGCTGTAAAATTTTCAATATTTTCCCCTTCCACATCAAAAAGGGTGTTATACAGCGCTCCCATAGCCCTGGGCATTTCCCTGGTGGCATATTCATTGATCACCCGCATGCTGGCCATATAGTAGCGGCCCGACAGATCCATATTGAATGCCATCAGTTCAAGATAGGACTGCAGATTTTCCCAGGGAGTGCTCGTAAACAGTCTGCACTGTTCCACATCCCGGAAATAATTTGTGGATACCATATATGGAATGAAGAATTCATTCAGGTATTTGCTGTAACCGGCATAATAGTTCTGAACAGCGGTGAGATGGTTGGCAGCTACCTGCAGCGGTGACATCATTTTCTCAAAAAGCCGCCCGGCTGTGCTTTCCCTTCCGCCGTAATCCAATGTCGTCATCACTGACCTCCGCAAAAAAAAGGGGTGACGGACCTTCTGACGGGAAACTGAAACCGGAACATCTCCCTATCCCTCAGAGAACCGGCATTCTGCCGGTTCAGGATACCCATCTGCCAGAATGGAATATATCCGGTGCCATAATTTTCCCGGCCGCACACCCCTGTATGTCGTTCCGGATTATTCCTGCGAGCCTGCGAAGTATTTTTCCACCTTCTCAAAGTTCTTCTCAGCGGCTTCTTTGAATTTTATCCGTCCGTCTTTGTAAGCGGAAATCCATCCGCTTACTGCTTTTTTCCCTTCCTCGGGAAGCCATGCAGCCTGTTCCAGAAAAGTCTGCACCATCTTTTCGCCCTGTTCCTGGAGGGAACTCATGGCGTTGAAAGAATTGTCGAAAGTGGTTTTCTGAAAATCAATCATCTGCTTGAACATATGTTTCTGATCCATCTGCATATCCTTTATCCTTATACTGTAAAATCAATACAAAAATCCCTGACCCATGGGCACATTCATACGCCGCTTATTTTTTATCGAACATCTCTTCGAGTCTGGCATATCCGTCATCAACGGATTTTTTGAAGGTGTCGCGGGCTTTCTTGTACATGTCAAACGAGTCAAGGATGGTTTTTTTCCCCTCTTCGGGAATCCATGTCATCTGTTTCAGGAAGGTGTCAGCGATCTTTTCCGTCTGCTCCTGGATGGTGCACATCGCGCTGAAAGAGTTTTCAAAAAGGGTTTTCTGAAAAGAGATCATCTGTATTGCCACTTTGCCGGTTTCCATCATTTTTTTTGTCCTCCATTAAAAGGTTTTGTGTTTTCTGCTCTGTCTTCTGCAGATTACTTCTGGAACATATAATAACCCCCTGTAAAAAAAAGTCAAGAGAAAAATATTGCACTGCAAAAAAATATTTTTCTGGGGACATTCCGGACAAACAATATAAAAAACTTGACTTTATAAACGGAATTGCTTTATTATGCGGACAGAGTGAAGCTGTTTTTGTGCACTATGACAAAAAAAATCCAAAAAAAACCGGACAAAAAAATGACAGACAGCAAAGTAAGCCTGAAAAAGTATCCGAACCGGAGACTGTATAATCCCCAAAGCAGTTCCTATGTAACCCTCAGCGATGTGGCAGTTATGATACAGGAGGGAAGGCAGGTGGAGGTCATTGACCAGAAAACCGAACAGGATGTGACCGCGTTTATTCTGACCCAGATCATTATGGAACAGACCCGGAAGAACAACAAACTGCTTCCCGTACCCCTGCTTCATCTGATCATCCGTACAGGCGAGAATGTCCTGAGAGATTTCTTTGAAAACTACCTGGAACACAGCCTCCAGAGCTATCTTTCCTATAAAAAAAGCATGGAGGAGCAGTTCAGAATCTGTCTTGAACTGGGAATAGATCTCTCGGCCCTGACCGAAAAAACCCTGAGCCGGCTCGCTCCTTTTCCGTCCTATCCGGAAAGCACTGAGGGGGAAAAAAACAAAAATGGCCGGGATATGTAAAAATATCTTGATGTTCACAGTAACATATAATATGTTCTGTGCATATTGTGGTGAATGGTTTCGGCGGTGCTGAGGATGAGTTTCTGAGATGTTTGCCGGGGCTTGTTCCATACCGGCCCTGCCGGATTCATTTTTCCAAAGTCAGGGATGTTCCGAAAAACAATATGCCAGGAACAGGGCGGCTGCCCTGCCCGCCGGATAAAGAAAAATATTTTTTTCCGGAAAAAAGGCAGCCTGTTTTTTCGTTAATTCCCTCTGTCGAACCGGAATAAACAGAAAAGGAAAGGGAGCGGCCTATGAATGAGAAAACAAAAAATGAGACAGGTGCGGAAACTGTGTTTGCCGACTGGATGAAGTCTGTCACAGATTTCTGGAAGGATATGGCAAAGGCAGAAGGCGGAATCCCCGAAATGTTCGGGATGTCCTCTTCCCGGAAGCCGAACAGGGCCCGGCAGGCGCAGAAAAATTTTGAAACCGGAAGCAAGATTTTTCAGTCCCTGTTTTCCTCTTTCAGCAATCCGGAAAATATGGAAACCATGTTCAAAAGTGCGGATACGCTTCCGGATTTCCTGACTTCTCTCACGAGGCAGACCTGGGATGGCATTTTTGACATCCAGAAGAAATGGATGGAGCGGATAGCAAGAATCGGTCAGGAGACCAAAGCCTACAGTTTTGAGGATATTGATCAGGAAACATTCAAAACAATCCGGGATATTTATGAAAAGGAATTCCAGAAATTCCTTCATATTCCCTCTTTGGGCCTGAACCGCTTTCAGCAGGAAAGAACCAGCACCCTGATTGACAAATACACCCTGTTTCAGACAGCCCTGAGCGAACTCCTGTACATGTTCTATGTACCCATTGAAAAAACATCTGCCGTGATGCAGGAGGAAATCGAACAGATGGCGGAAAAGGGGGAACTGTTCGAAGATTTCAAAGATTATTACAATATGTGGATCAAAGTGCTGGAGGGGCATTACATGACCCTGCTCAAATCCCCGGAATACACCCAGGTCATGGACAGTGCCATAAATGCCAATCTGCAGTATATAAAAGCCAGGGAAGAGGTGATGTATGATCTGCTGCAGAAATTTCCCATCCCCACAAACCGGGATATGGATGAACTGTACAAAGATTTTTATCTGCTGAAAAAAAAGGTCAGGGAACTTGCCAGAAAAGTGGAACGTGATGAGGAACAGAAATCCGGTGAGAAATTCTGATTGGAATCTTTCACTTCAATCCGCAAAGGGAAAGGAGGACGCGTATGAGCCAGTCCCAAATCGCAGTTGACCTGATTTTGAAAAAAATTACCGAACAGACGGAAAAGACCAAATCCCGTGTGCAGAAGGCATCCGAGGTGCTGCTGAGTCCGCTGAAAACAGATATAGCCACAACGCCTTTTGAATATGTGTATGAGGAGGATCGGGTACGTCTGAAGCATTATCTGCCGGAAAAAAAGGAGCATAAAATTCCCCTGCTCCTGATATATGCCCTGATCAACCGGGAGACCATGCTGGATCTGCAGCCGGGCCGCAGCGTGGTGCAGACCTTTCTCAGCCAGGGCATGGAAGTCTATAAAGTTGACTGGGGCTATCCCACCAAAAAGGATCAGTATGTGAGCATTGATGACCATGTCAACTTCTATATTGACAATATGGTCGATTTCATCCGGAAACGGCATAATATCCCCAAAATCAATATCATGGGCATCTGTATGGGCGGCGCATTTTCCGTAATGTATGCCGCTATTCATCCGGAAAAAGTGAAAAATCTTGTCACCACCGTTACGCCCACCAACTTTGATACTGATAAGGGACTTCTCCACATCTGGATGCGAAATTCCAGCGCATACCTGTTGGGGGATGTTTACCGTAATATGCCCGGAGATCTGATGAATCTCGGATTCCTGCTGCTGAACCCGGCCCGTCTGATTCTGGACAAATATGTGGGTTTTTTTGAAAATATGGATGACAAAGACTTTGTGGAAAATTTTGTGCGCATGGAAAAATGGATTTTTGACAGTCCGGATGTGCCCGCGGCCACCTTTCATCAGTTTATTACCGACTGTTATCAGAAAAACCTGCTGATTCAGAGCAAACTGGAACTGGGCGGGAAACGGGTGGATCTGAAAAACATCACCATGCCGCTGCTAAATATTTACGGCCAGTTTGACCATCTGGTTCCGCCCGAGGCCTGCAATCTGCTGACAAAGCATGTGGGCAGCAAAGATACCGAGGATATCTGCCTGAAAACAGGACATATCGGCATCTATGTCAGTTCCAAATGCCAGGCACTGTTTGCACCCAAAGTGGCAAAATGGCTCAAAGAGCGGGAAGGGGATGAGCCGAAAGCCGAATCAGCGGATGTGAAACCCGCTGAGACAAAAAACGCATCTTCTGCACCAGCCACAGCATCTGCTGTATCCCAGGCAGCGGCTCCGGTCTCCGAAACACTTTCTGCCAAATCAGCGGAAAACAGAACCGGAAAGTCTGTTTCAGCAAAGAACAGAAAAAGCGGTGCAAAGAAAAATGCCCCTGCCCGGAAAAAAACATCTGCCAAAAAAGTGTAATGCCCCCTTTTTTCAGACAGAGAAACAGTCAGGGCTATTCACGGGTCTGACCATGAGAACGCAGGACATTCATTCACAGATTCGGAAATGACAAAGTAAAATGCAAATATAACCAAGCGGGTTCAAGGAGACAGATATGACAACAAAAAAAGATTATTTTAAAACCTTCTGCAATATCAGCAAAGCATTCGGGACAACACTGAACAATGATCAGTTGCTGGATATCATCGTTCAGAGCGCGATAGATACCATGGAAGCAAAGGCTGCCTGCCTGTTTCTGGAGGACAGGGAAAAAGATCTGTTTGTGCCTGTGTGCCAGAAAGGTCTGTCTGAAAACTATCTGCATTCGGATCCTTACAAAGCCCGGCAGATGGTGGGCGATCTTATCCGCACGGGTCATATGGTTTTTCATTACACCGGCCAGGACAGACGCATGGAAAATGCGGACGCCAAACGGAAGGAGGGCATTGCCTCCATTCTGGTGGTTCCGGTAATCGTGGAAGGCAAGACTATTGGCATTCTTTCACTTTACACAGCGGACATGAGGGAATTTTCAGCAGAAGAGATTGAATTTCTGCAGGCCCTGGCCGAACAGGGCGGAATTGCCATACAGAACGCCCGGCTGGTGGAACGCATCCGGCAGAATGCTGTTCTTTTCCATGATCTGGCTGATAGCATAAACTCCACCAATCTGGATATCAAGCAGATTCTCCACATTTTGACAGCAAATATTGCAGAAACCTTTGGAATGAAAGGCGTCAATATCCGGCTGCTGAATAAGGAAAATAATGCCCTGGAACTGGTGGCCACTTACGGTCTGAGTGAGGAATTTCTGGCCAAGGGGACAGTTTCCGCAGATAAAAGTGTGACAGAGGCTCTGAAGGGCAAAACCGTCATCATCCGGGATGCCACAAAGGATGATCGGATTCAGTATAAAGAGGCCATGAAAAAGGAAGGCATTGTTTCCATACTCTGCGTTCCGATCCGGGTGAGGGATGAGGTGATCGGGGTTATGCGTCTGTGCAGCAGTACGGAAAGGGATTTTCCGGAAGACCTTGTTCTGCTTGTGGAAGCACTTGCCCATCAGGGCGGTATTGCGATCCAGAACGCTTCCCTGTATCTTTCCCTGCAGGAGGACAAAAAGAATCTGGAAGAGGATATCTGGAGTCACCGGATGTGGTTCTAAAAAAAGGTTTCATGGGTCAGGGGCCAGGATTCAGGGATTAGGGGAAGTGAAAATTTTTAACGTACTGATGGATTGAGGTATCAGGTGTCAGGAAAATAAAACACTGAAACCCGGATACTGAAACCCCAAAGCAGTATACCAGCAATTTTCAATTTCCCGGGATATGAGAATTCTCAGAATTTATGGCCCGTCTGTGAGGATAACACAAACACAAAGGATGGAAAAATGACAGGAAAAACAATCAGCGAAATCAAAGTGGGAGATGCGGAGGAATTTGCCAAAACAGTTTCAGAATCAGATGTTTATCTCTACGCAGGCATCACCGGCGATTTGAATCCGGCCCATATCAACCAGGCTTATGCGGAAAAAACATTTTTTAAGGGACGGATTGCCCACGGTATGCTGACGGCCGGTTTTATTTCAGCCATACTGGGAATGAAACTGCCCGGGCCCGGAACCATCTATATGAAGCAGGAACTTAAATTTCTTGCTCCGGTCCGCATAGGTGACACCATTACAGCGCGCGCGGAAGTGACTGAGGTTACTGTGGAAAAAAACCGCATAAAACTGAAAACCACCTGCACCAATCAGGAAGGAACCCTTGTTCTGGATGGGGAGGCAGTGGTCAGTCCGCCCAAAGCCCCGAAAAAATAGGAAACGGGTTTGGCCAAAGCCTGTGACAGATTTTTTCCTGGGGCCTACAAAATTTTTTTCATGCGCTGGCCGGTGAAATTCTTATGTGCCCAAATATAAAAAGGATGGCATTATGCCATCCTTTTTTTATGCACTGTTTTGAAATCTGATTACAGGACATTTCCGGAAAAGAAGTTTGAAATCCCATTTCTGATATTTTCATCCGATACTTTCTCCAAGCGGTTACGGCAGTCTGTGCACAAATCGTCTATCTCCATATTTTTCTGCTGAATATATTTGCCGCAGAGTCTGCACACTCCTGTAATGAATCTTATCCCGATGCCGTAGCTGGGTGTGTCCGAACCGTTATGCGGCTCGCACCATCTGACTTCTCCCACAAAGTAGTCATCAGCTTCCGGCCAGTAGGGATCAGGCGAAATATCAAGCAGTTTAATATAAATACCAGTGCCCGGCTTCAGCGGTTTCCGGGTTTCCAGGCACAAACCTCCCGCGCTGCTGTTAATCATTCTGGCCTGGTCATAGTTTTCGGCTCCGCAATCCGAATACATGACAGATGTCATGTAAATGTTGCGGGAAAATGCCCTCTGTCTGATTGCATTCATATGCACCTCCTCTTGCGGGATTGATGGAAAAATACAGATATCCTGCCTGATCTGTGGAACAAACCAGACTTGGGACGGACATCCCCATCTCTTCCACAAATCAAAAAGAAACACTGTATGGATGACATTCGATTAAAACAACCCGTTTTTTTCGGATGTGCATCCGCTTTCCTGCAGCAGACCCCCAAAAGAATATTTGTCCGAAAAAACCATAATGGAAAAGAGCCGGTCCGGCAGGAAGATTTGAGACGGAAAAAATATGGAATACGTAAGCGATAACAAAGATTATGTTATAGATAATAATAATTCATCATTGTCTCTTCGTCAAGTCATTTTTGGAGAATCTGTAAATAAACCCGGGTTGCCGGTTATAAAAAATCGGGTAGAGGGTCAAATCCGCTGAAAATCCCCTCCCCCTGCGGGAGGGGTCAGGAGAGGGGTAAAAATAATATCCTGCAACAAACTGATGTTTTCACCCTCCCCCTGCCCCTCCCTCAAGAGAGGGGAGACCGTCATCAGCGGATTTGACCCACTGCCAAAAATTTGTTCTCCCTTATCTCTCCACCAGTTTTACCTTTTTGTTGTACCAGTTCATGAAAAGCGATGTGGTAAGGCTGAAAAAAAGATAGACAGCCATAATCAGGGCAATGCCTTCAATGGCCTGTCCGGTCTGGTTGATGCTGGTATTGGCCACAGACACAAAATCCGGATATCCGATGGCCACAGCCAGAGAACTGTTTTTGATAAGATTGAGCATCTGGCTGGTCAGGGGCGGAATGATAACCCGCATGGACTGGGGAAGAATCACCAGATTCAGAATCAGAGCCGGTCTCAGCCCCAAAGACATGGCGGCTTCGGTCTGGCCGTGACTGACAGACAGAATTCCGGCCCGGACAATTTCTGCCACAAACGCGGCAGTGTAAAGCACAAGTCCCAGAAGAAGAGCCGCAAATTCCGGACTGAGAATCATACCACCCTCAAAATTGAAGCCCCTGAGATGGGGAATATTCATTTTTGCAGGCGCGCCTCCTGCCAGCCAGGTTATCAGGGGCAGAGCAGTCAGAATGAACAGGGAAACCCGGACAAGGGGAAAGATTCTGCCCGTGCTGTCCTGGCGTTTTTTTGCCCATTTCCGCAGTATCCATATGCAGACACAAGCGGCTGTGAAGGCAAAAAATATATACTTATGCACGGGATGGGATTCGGGAACAGCAAATATCAGCCCCCGGTTGCTGAGAAAAACGCCTGCAAAAGGACTGACCGCATTCCGGGGCGATGGCAGGACTTCATAAAATATGGCGTACCAGAAAAAAAGCTGCAGCAGTATGGGAACATTCTGAAAAACCTCGATATACACAGCAGCCAGCCTTGACAGCAGCCAGTTTGCGGAAAGCCGGGCAATACCGGTAAGGGTTCCCAGCACAACGGTAAAAATAATTCCGATAAACGAGACTTTCAGGGTGTTAAGCACTCCGGCCATCAGCGCTCGGAAATAAGTATCGGCTGCGGAATAGGATATCATGGATTCACCGATTTCAAATCCTGCCTCCTTGCCCAGAAAGCTGAAACCTGTGGCAATTTTCTGCCGTTCCAGATTTGTCAGGGTATTGCTGAACAGATAGTATCCGATCAGCAGCACCACAGTCAGCGCCAGAATCTGGTAAAAAACCGCCCTTTTGTCCGGATCATGCCAGAACGGGGTATTTTCAGCCGCTGTTTTGCTTTTTGCATACTGTTCTTCCGCCATTTTTTTATCCCTGCATATTTTTTTGTATCAGGAAAATCACTGTGCCTGCTCTATACATCATTATGCAAAAAATGTCCAAAAGAAATAATACGCACGGGACAGTGAATCATGTTCAGACATATTTTCTTTTTTCAAAATCAGCGGATGGAAGTTTGAAGTTCTGTTTACTAATCCCTCAGATTGTGATACTCTGCATATGTGCATGACCGACAGTTGCACAGCTTTTCAAAAATCAGCACAATCTTCCGGGCTGTGCTGCGGATTATGAACAAACCGGAAGTCTGCTTTAGGTTTTTTATCAGGGCAAAACCGGCAAAACCCATTCAGAAAAACAGGAAAAAATATGCAGCATTCTGATTTTGAGAATATAGTGAAACAGATCGGAACCGTAATTCTGGGCAAGGAGGATCAGATCCGCCTGGCCCTGACCTGCCTTTTCGCACAGGGACATCTGCTGATTCAGGATCTGCCCGGCATCGGCAAAACCACTTTGGCAAAAGTTCTGTCCAAATGTCTGGGGCTCAGTTTCCGAAGGGTGCAGTTTACCAGCGACATGCTGCCCGGAGATATTCTGGGTGTATCCGTATTTGAGCAGAAAAACAATCTCTTTGTTTTCCATCCGGGGCCGATTTTTACACAGGTTCTGCTGACCGATGAAATCAACCGGGCCACTCCAAAAACCCAGAGTGCGCTGCTGGAGGCTATGGAGGAGCAGCAGGTGACAACAGAAGGGGCCACCCGTGCTTTGGAAACGCCCTTTTTTGTGATAGCCACCCAGAATCCCCTGGAACAGGCCGGAACCTATCCCCTGCCTGAATCCCAACTGGATCGCTTTCTCATGCGCATTGAACTGGGATATCCGGATCGGAGTGCGGAAAAAAAACTCCTGACCGGTGAAGGAGCCGAGCACATCCTGGCAAAGATGGACTCCTGCCTGATGATGGGAAATGTAAAGGAAATTCAGGAAAAAGTGCAGCAGGTCCGGGCTTCGGATGCTTTTATCGCGTATTTGCAGGATATTCTGGCGTTCACCCGCGCATCTGCACACTTTCATGTGGGACTTTCCCCCAGAGCCGGTCTTGCACTTCTGCGCGCATCCCGTTCCTGGGCCTGCTGTCACGGAAGGGATTATGTAATCCCCGAAGATCTCCAGAAAATCATGCCCTGGGTGGTCTCACACCGGCTCCGTTCAGCAGAAAATCTGAGCGAAATTCCCAGAGACCGTCTGATGTCTTTGCTGATGGAAGTGCCGATTCCATAAAAAAAATAAGGGATTGGGGATTGGGGGAATTGTGAATAAGCTGAAACCTGATTCCCAGCCTCCAATCCCCAGTCCCCAACCCCTGAATCCTGAATCCCTGAGACCTGCCATGAATATTTTTAAAAAAACAGCTTTGTTCAGAAAACCGCCCCCGGTATTTCTTCCGTATAAAATCAGCCGGAAACGTCTCTATATTCTGCCCACAGCACAGGGCTGTCTTTTCATTGTGGTACTGGCAGGCATGCTGATGGGTTCTGTAAACTACAACAATAACCTGGGATTTCTGCTTACTTTCCTTCTGGGCAGCATGACCTTTGTATCCATTCTCCACACCCACAGAAATATGCTGGGAACGGAAATTCTTTCTGTCCGTGCGCTTCCTGTGTTTGCCGGTGAAAAAGCCGTGTTCCGTATGGCCATCCGCGGGGGAAACATCAGCAGGATGGCCCTGCGTTTCCATCTGCCCGGAGGTGATGAGGAATGTCAGGATATTCTGCCGGAAAAGGACAGTATCACAGAAATATCTGTTCCCGCAGGAAAACGTGGGATGCTCAAACCCGGCATACTCACGGTTTCAACCCGTTATCCCCTGGGCCTTTTCCGGACATGGACAAATATTAATCTGCAACTGGAATGCCCGGTTTATCCATCACCTCTGCACAGTTCCATTTCCCTGACAGGGGGAAACAGCAGGGAACAGCAGGATACGGGAGAAAGCACAGGCCCCGGAGCCGATGATTTTCAGGGATTCAGAAACTATCAGCCCGGTGATCCCATGCAGCATATTTCATGGAAGGCATTTTCCAAAGGACAGGGCGTAATGACCAAGACCTTTGTGGGTTATGCCGGGGCTTCGGTTTTTCTGGACTGGGCCGCTTTGGAGGAAAAGGACACTGAACGGAAACTGTCCCGCCTGTGCGGAATGGTTCTAAATGCTGATCGTCTTGGTCTGACATACGGTCTGAAACTTCCCGGAAGCACCATTGAACCGGGAAAAGGTGAGGGACATAAGCACAACTGCCTGAGGGAACTGGCATTGTTCGGAATTTCCCGCTGATATTCCGGTTTGGGGGAAAGACATTCATGAGAAAAATGGACAATACAAAATTCAGAATACTGATTGTTGATGACAATTCCAAAAACATTCAGGTGGTGGGCAATCTGCTGACGCAGGAAGGATATCCCTCAGCCTTTGCCCTAAGCGGAAGGCAGGCTTTGGAGATATGCAGGCATGACTGTTTTGATCTGATTCTGCTTGATATTATGATGCCCGGAATGGACGGGTTTGAGGTCTGTGAATGCCTGAAAAAACAGGATGAGACAAAAGACATTCCCGTAATATTTCTAACGGCCAAAACTGATACAGACAGTGTGGTGAAAGGATTTGATCTCGGTGCATACGATTATGTCACCAAACCCTTTATCGGAAGGGAACTGCTGGCACGGGTCAGGACACAGTTGTATATCAAATCCCTCAATGATGAACTGAAAAAACGTTATGAAAAGATTCAGCAACTGGAAGTCATGCGGGAAACTTTGACAAACATGATCATACATGATCTGAAAAATCCCCTCAGCGGGATAAGCGGTTATGCCCATCTGCTGCAGATGAATCCTGCTGTTGCGGCAGATCCCAAAGCCTTTGTACATGCAGGCTCCATTCTCAATTCCACTCAGACCATGCTGGATATGATTATGGCCATTCTGGATGTTTCCAAAATAGAATCCGGACAGATGGATCTGAATATTGAAGATACAGACATCCGCAATGCGCTTCGGCAGGCTGTGGAGGGGCTGACACCTCTGCTGAAAGAATCCTGTGTGAGACTGAAAATAAATCTGTCCGGAAATATTCCAGATTTGCGCGCGGACAGTGAAATTTTGCGCAGGATTCTGGTCAATCTTATGGGAAATGCGATCCATTTCTCACCGGCAGATTCCCATATCACCTTTTCCGCTCTCCCTGAAGGAGCAGAGGTGCGTATCTCTGTTTCTGATGAGGGCCCCGGTATTCCGGAAGAATTCAGAGAAAAGATATTTGAGAAATTCAAACAGATTGACAGCGGCAGCGGCAAAAAAAAGTATTCCACCGGACTGGGACTGACCTTCTGCAAAATGGCTGTGGAGGCAATGGGAGGCCAAATCGGTGTGGACAGCGAACCGGGAAATGGAAGCACCTTCTGGTTCCGGCTGCCGGCAACCGGAGAAAAACGGAGGCCGGAATGAAGAAAAACATATGCACTCTGGTGCTGATTTTCTGTTTTGTCATGCCGCTTCATGCGGAAAAAACAGAGGAACTGCTGAAAATGAGGACAGAGGAACTTTTTGAACTGTCTTTGGAGCAACTGCTGGGCCGGGAAATCTCCAGCGCGGGAAAGATGGCTGAAAAAGTGGGTGAAATTCCGGCCAGTGTGCATATTGTCACACGTGAGGACATAGAAACATTCGGATACCGCACAGTTGCGGAAGTTATCCGGAACATTCCCGGTTTTTACACCATTTACAATTACAGTGAGGATATTGTCGGTGTCCGGGGAATACTCAACAGCAACAATATGATGATTCTAGTCAACGGCACTGTCCAGCACAGCACTGAGATCAGTCAGATAATGATGCCAGTCGAAGCCATAGACCGCATTGAGGTGGTACTTGGCCCAATGTCCGTAATTTACGGCAGCGGTGCGTTTCTGGGTTCCATCAATATTGTCACCAATGAAATTCCCTACAGCGCTCCCCTGAACATGGTTTCCGCGTCTTACGGCAGCGCAGACACATACCATGGCTTTGCAAGAGCATCAGGTGAAAAAAAGGAGTTCAGATATACGCTCAATGCCTCACTTTACGGCACAGACGGCATTGAGGAAAGGTATCAGGATATGATGAGTCCGGAGCAGTATCAAAAAATCCATCCCCAGGCTCATAAACGCACGGACGGAGATTTGGAACGCAAAAACGGGAATCTGAATTTTTCCTCAGCATACAAAGGCGTTTATGCGGATTTTCAGTATAATGAAACAGAAAATGGCATCTTTGAGGGAGAACCTGCTTTCAATGAAGGAAGCAAAGAAGAGAGTCAGACAGCGACTGCCCGGATCGGCTGGCAGTCCGATCTCACGGAAATCTTTCATACAGATATAAAAATGACTTACAGTTACAGTGAGTTGCACAGGGAATCCGACAATTATCCTCCGGATGACTATGGATATGGCTCTCTGTATGCGGATGATGGAAAAGAGCAGCGATTTGAAACAGAACTGGATCTGGTCTGGAAACCCGCAGACGGTTTCAATATGATTTTCGGAATTTTTTACAAAAAGGTGTTTGACACCTCTTATGAAGCCTATTTTCCAAAATCTTTGGAATATCAGTTTTCTCCGGAGATAATTACCGGCGGATACGATATATCAGACCGGGATACCCATGCCACCTTTGCCCAGATCAATTACCGTCCCTTTGACTGTCTGAAAATCACAGCCGGAGCCAGACTGGAGCAGTATAAAAAATTTGATACAGACATTCATATCGAATACGGACAGAATCCGGTGATAATACCGAGAAAAACAGTTTACAATGAGGATGAGAAAATTTATTTCATTCCCCGCGTTGCTGCTGTGTATTCCCTTTCGGATCATCATATCTTCAAACTGATGTACGGACAGGCCAACAAACCCTTTACTGCGGAGGAGGCGGATCTTGCGGATATTGAAAGAGGACTGAACACGGATCTGGAACCTGAGGAAATTGAGACAATGGAATTCAATTATCTTTTTTCCTATCCGGATTTCAGTTTCAGCCTCAGTCTGTTTCGAAATGACATTCAGAATCTCCGCACTTTCAGTTTTCAGGAAACAGAGGATGAGGAGGGAGAATCAGTATTTATCCCCATACTGGACAATTCCGGACGCATGGAAACATATGGAACAGAAGTGATACTGACTGCCCGGCCTGCCAAATATCTGGAGATGGAACTCAGCGGAGCATATCAGCATACCGAAGACAGGACAGTGAAAAACCGGAAAATTGCCTATTCTCCCCACCTGCTGATGAAAGCCAAACTGGCATATCAGAAAGGCGGTTTCACTGCAGGGCTGAGTGCTTTGTATGTGGATGAAATGGATCCGAATCAGCCTGACATTATGACAAAAGACAACAGAAAACAGCAATCTGGACAGACAGCGGATGACTGTTTCATTTCGGATCTGAATCTGCGTTACGATCATGAAAAAACCGGTCTGTTCACTGTCCTGAAAATTTCCAATATTTTTGATAAAGAGGTTCGGTATCCTCATTCGAATCTTCAAAACGGGCTGATAGACGAAGGCCGAAGTTTTCTGGCCACTGTGGGATGGAAGTTCTGAAAAAATGGCTCATACGCGGAATCCGCAGACACACTGAGAGAAAAAACATGGCGTTACAGAGAAATATCATCCCGTTTTTCCTGGTTCTCTTGCTTTTTCTGACATTACCGGTTTACGCGGAAAGTTACGGAAAAGTGCCGGAAAAACTGCAGGCCGCTCTTTTTGTCAAAATTCTGATGATGAGCAAAGAAATAAATAACGGAGAGGATCTTTCCGTTTATGTGGTCAATGCGCCTGAAGCTGCTGCGGAACTCCGGAAAGCGGTGGGACTTTCCATTGGCAAATCTGTTCTCAGGGCTGTTTATGAAGGCAAAGGATTCCCTTCTTTCCGTCCTTCGGTTGTGTATATCGGAGAAGACACAAATATAGAGAGATGGATCCGTTACTGCCGTGAAAACGGGACTCTGAGTGTCACCGGCAATCCCGGACTGGTGGAGCAGGGTGTAACCCTGGGTGTGTGCATGGACGGGGAAAAGCCGGGCATTCTGCTCAACGTGACCGCATCAAAAGCAGAAAATATCACATGGAACCCCACTCTGCTGAAGATTTCAAAACTGTACAAATAAAAATTTCTGGTAGTGGGTCAAACCGGCTGATGATGAGGAAAAAACACTCCCATCCCTGAGGGCGGGGCGGGGGAGTGTGGAAAAAGTGTATAACTTCATGGCATTTTACCACTCCCGCCGGGGGAGGGGAATTTCAGAATCAACTGATTTGACCCAATATCAAAAAGAGGAGCAGACCATGAAATTCCCATACGGCATCTGTGATTTTTACAAAATTATCACACAGGGATATTTTTTCATTGACCGGACAGACCGGATTCCCCTGATTGAAAAAGCGGGTCAGCATCTGCTTTTCCTGCGGCCCCGCAGGTTCGGAAAGAGTCTGCTGCTTTCCATGCTGGAAAATTATTATGATGTGGCAAAAGCCGGAGAATTTGAACGGCTTTTCGGTCATCTGGCCATCGGTAAAAATCCGACTCCGGATCATAACCGCTATCTGATCATGAATTGGGATTTTTCCGCTGTCAATCCCCAGGGAACACCGGAGCAGGTGCAACAGTCCCTGCACAACCATATCAACGGATGCATTGAGCATTTCATTGTGCGTTACCGGAATATTCTGTAATATGATATTCTGCCGGATGCGGATGATGCAATGCGATCCTTTCAGTCCGTGCTTTCCGCTGTGGAATCCTCTCCCTGGAAACTGTATCTGCTCATTGATGAATATGACAACTTTGCCAATGAAGTCATGATGGGACATCATCCGGAAAGCCGGAAGCGGTATGAAAGCCTGCTTTACGGGGAAGGCGCGCTTAAAACTGTGTTCAAGGTTGTGAAATACGCCACAAAAGGCATGGGGCTGGATCGGGCTTTTATTACCGGAGTCTCGCCTGTGGTGATGAGTGATGTCACCAGCGGTCATAATATAGCAGAAAACATCTGTATGGAAGAGGAATTCAATGATCTCTGCGGGTTCCGGGAATATGAAATTGCGGAAACACTGGCCCGGATCGGCACAGAGTGCGGTCTGCCAAATGAAAATACTGCTGAGGCTCTGGAAATGATGCGGAAATTCTACAACGGATACTGCTTCAGTTATGAAAATCCGCAGTATGTTTACAATCCCACCATGTCCCTTTATTTTATGAAGGCATTCCGGAAAAAATGCCGGTATCCCGAAGAAATGCTCGATGAGAATCTGGCTGTGGATCGGGGAAAAATTGCATATATTTCAAAACTTCCCAATGGCGGAGATGTAATCAGGGACGCTCTGAATGAGGCGGATCTCCCGGGTATTCAGCGGCTCGCCCGGCGATTTGGAGTGGCTGATATGCTGAGCCGAACAAAAGACCGCACCTTCATGATTTCTCTTCTATGGTATTTCGGTATGCTGACCTTTGGGGGACGGAAAGCCACAGGCAAACTGGCTATGAAAATCCCCAATCTCCTTGCCCGGGGCCTGTATATTGAAAAACTCAGGGAAGCTGCCCTGCCGGATGAAAAAAGGGGTAGTGGGTCAAAAAGGTTGATTTGTCTTTTTAAATATCTTATAATTATTTTTATGAAACAGTATATTCAGATTAACTGCCGCCACTGCGGCAGTGATGACCCCGTCAGAAACGGACACAGTCCGAACGGTAAGCAGCGTTACCGCTGTAATAACTGCAAAAAAAGTTTGAGGACAGAATATTCCTATAATGCCTGCAAACCCGGTGTCAGAGAGCAGATTGGGAAACAGACCCTGAACAGCAGCGGAGTCAGAGATATAAGCAGAAACCTTCAAATTTCTAAAAATACAGTAATTTCTGAACTCAAAAAAAAGATCCTGCCGGGATAAATCCGTATTTTCTGACCGGTA
>JBFXEJ010000040.1:0-46327 GCA_050180235.1 Desulfococcaceae bacterium | reverse complement strand
TCTCAATATGAACGAATATACTGATGAGTTCAGCAAAGTGACAAAATTTTTTTATGTGCCGTCTCTGTATTCATTTAAATTTCATCAGTTATGCGATTTAAAATAATTTTTTGTCCGGTAGTAAGGGATGTCAGTAAAATTTCTGAAATAGCTGATCTTATTCGTCACCCAGAATTTGAAGAAAAGCATTTAATGGATCGCAGTACATCTATCCTTGACAAGTTCTTCGACTTTCTACAGAAGGAAGATTTAATTGCATAACAAGGCGCTGCACCGGACGGCAATTCCGCTGCGCTCCATTGCCGCCGGTGAGCTTTATCGTTAGGCTTTTATCTATTAAAAAGAACAAGTAGTACATGACCACGTTGAATTTTATATATTCCCCTCCTGAGAGGGGCAGGGGTGTGTTTCATAAGCATGCTTTCACTGGCGAATCGGTATAATACCAATTCTCCACTGATTTTATACAATGCGGAATGCAATCCGGAGGAGTGCAAAAATTAAGCGTAGCGGTTTTTTGCACACGCGGAACCGGTGAAAAACTGACAATAACTATTGTATCAAATCAATGGAGAGTTGGTATTAGAGGTCGTTTGATTGCGGTAAAACTTGCTGCTGAAAAAATGAATAGAAATCATGTGTAAACATTTATCGGAACCGCCTGAAGTTTTTTATCATGGCACTTCATCCATAAAAAATGAATATATTGCCCTCAAAGATATTGAGAAAATCAGTATTGAACGTGGAGATCCTTTAACTGATTTCGGTCAGGGTTTTTATTTAACATCTGTTTATCTGCAATCATTAACTTATGCAAGACGTGTAGCAAATCGGCATAACAGATTTGGCAAGGGAATTAAGCCAATAATTATAAAATACAAATTGGATGTCAGAATAATCAAACGTCTTAATGGGAAAATTTTTTCTTTCCCAGATAATAAATGGGCTGAATTTATATATAATAACAGAATGGGAGATGACAGATATATCTGTTCGGATTTTCATAATATTAATAAAAAATATGATTATGTATATGGGCATTTGGCAGATGGTAAAATAGCTAAACTTATTGAATTTTTTAAAGAAGATTGCAGATCTTCAATTGACATCGTAGAATCTTTCAGAAAAGAGATTTTTCCGAAGTTTCCATATAATAATGATCAGCTTTCTCTCCATTCACAACGTGCTGTCAGATGTTTAGAATTTTTGGAGGTAATAGAAGATGAAAAATACAATCCAAATCACAAAAGCAGATGAAAAGTGGCTGAGCCGGGGTGTCATAAGGGAACTTATTGAAAAATATAAATATAAAAAGAATGACGCTATAAATTTATTCAATAAATCTCCATTATTGGCAATTCTTCATGATGAGCCTGAAGATATTTTTCACCATAGCACTTCTTATTGGGCTAAATTTTTGGTAACAATAACAAATTGGAATCCTTTTGAAAAACATTCCTTTGGTGATTATGATTCCAAAAATGACAGTGAATTTCAAGATATGAAAATTTCTTATGAAAATTCGTCTGTTCAAAAGAAATTGGAATATAAAAAAAATTTATATGATGGAATGGCTGAAGATGGCATTATCGAGGATATTGATATGTCTTAATCTTTCTTAAGAAGCTGTTTTAAAAATATTCCTCTTGAGAAAGAGCATTAAAAATTAAAAAGTCCAACAGATACTGATGCTTCATTTCATCTGAAATTGCAGGTCGGATTAGCGTCAGCGTAATCCGACATCCCGGTACTGCCGTGAAATACACCAGCAATTTTAGCTGAAACAATGCAATGCACTGATTACAATAAATTCCTGACTGAAATCTTGAATAAAGATGACATCAGAACACTTTGAAATATATAACAAATCCTGTTACGGACTCTCTGAAATCAAAGACAGTTCCATTGATGCGCTGGTGACAGATCCGCCCTACGGCATATCTTATCAGAACAGTTACTGGGATAAGGATCTGCCTGACAGACAGATTTGGCAGGACTGCATAAGAGTCTTGAAATGCGTGGCTTTCGGACTGTTTTTTTTCCTCAGTGAGACTGATGCACCGACTGATGGTTGCTCTCGAAGATACAGGTTTTCTGATCCTTGCAATGGCATACAGCAGATTTTCTTTGAAAGATATATGCCATTATCATAAGATTTAATGGCACAGCCACGAATGACACGAATCTGCACGAATTATGGTTTGTGCAATTCTTGTCATTCGTGGCTGATTTAAATTATATTAAGCTGATTTCGGAGTCCGGAAATTCCGGAAACAGGATAACAGAAATGTTTTAAGCAGAGGTATAAAGGAAAAAACGGAAACAGCGTTTTTTTAAAAGAAAAACTGCTTAAAATCAGATAGCTGCATATACTGTTCAGATTTCAGATAAGCAAAACAGAACATCAAACCGGCATTATCCGAAGCTCACTATGAAAACAGAAAAAAATATAAAATGGAAAGAAAAAATTGCCAGTCCTGAAGAGGTGATCAAAAAAATAACTCCGGGTATGACCATTTTTATAGGAACAGGCGTATCTGAACCACTGACTTTGTTTAAGCATCTGAAAGAATCTGAAGATTACAATCTTTTGGATCTGGAGGTTTTTCAACTGGTCAGTCTGGGGGATGCCATATCCCTTCAGGAAAAGCACTGTTCAAGATACCGCCTTAAAACTTTTTTTTCAGGATGGGATGCAGATGAAGCCATTGTCAAAGGACTGGCGGATTTTATTCCCAGCCGCTACTATCAGATTCCTGAACTTTTCAGATCAGGACAAATCAATATTGATACGGTTTTTGTTCAGATTACCCCGCCCAGCGAAGCAGGGTTCTGCAGTCTGGGCGTTTGCATTGATGTGGCCCGTCTGGCAATGCAGCAGGCCTCATTTGTGGTGGGTGAAATCAATCAGTGGATGCCGCGAACCTTTGGTGACACCTTTGTCAATATTTCTGATTTTGATATGCTGGTGGAAGCCAAAGATCCGCCGATTTATTTTGACAGATGGAAATTTGATCATGTGTATGACAAAATTGCTGAAAATGTGAGTTCAGTAATTGAGGATCGCAGTTGCATCGGTTTTTCAGTCGGGCCGCTTTACGAAGCACTGGCCAATCATCTGATCCATAAAAAAGATCTGGGTATCCATACACCGTTCTTTTTTGACAGTCTGATGGATCTGGTTAAAAGCGGTGCTGTCACAAATCAGTACAAAAAAAATTATCATGGCAAATCCCTGACATCCTATGCCATAGGGACGCCGGAACTCATGGCATGGCTTGACAGCAATCCGCTGGTTGAATTTCAGTCCATAGATCAGGTTTTCAATCCTGTTCATATCAGCAGCAATCCGAAGTTTGTGGCAGTGCTGCCTGCCCGCAAAGTTGATTTGTATGGCAGAATCGCACTTCATACAGGCAGAGGCAATGTCGGATCCGGGCCTGGGGAAGTGATTGATTTTTTCAACGGAGCAGTCATTTCAGAAGGCGGATCTGCGATATTTGCATTGCCAAGCCGCAATCGTCAGAATGAACCCAATATTGTGCTGTCTGCTGTTGCATATCCCAATCAGTTCAGTCTGTGGGAATCCGTCAGCATGATTGTGACAGAATACGGCATCGTCCGTGTAAGCGGGCGAACTGTGCGGGAACGCGCACAGGGACTTATTGATATTGCCCATCCTGATGATCGTCCGAAACTGGTGGAGGAAGCCAGAGAAAAAAAGATAATTTATCCGGATCAGATTTACATCAGAGAAAGTGCATATTTATATCCGTCTGAAATTAAAATGAAACATACCTTCAGCAATGGTCTGGAAGTCTGTTTCAGGGCAATAAAACCCTCTGATGAGGAAAATATGCGGAGACTGTTTTACCATTTTTCTGATGAGGCTGTTTATTATCGGTATTTCAGCCGGATAAAAGCCATGCCTCATGAAAAAATGCAGGAATATGTCAATATTGATTACCAAAAAACGCTGTCCGTTGTTGCTGAAATCAAAAACGGAAGTCTGATTGCCGAAGCCAGATTTGCAAGTCTTGAAGCACAGGAAACGCATCCTGAAATAGCCATTGTTGTGGACGAAAATTATCAGAACATGGGCATTGCCACCTATATTTTCACCATGCTGATGCGGCTGGGCAAAGAAAGAAATCTGAAGGGATTTAAGGGATATATTTTGTCAGATAACGCAAAAATACTGAGAGTGTTTCAGAAAATTGACTGGAAGGTCAGCGTGAGTCTTGAAAAAGGCATATACCGCCTGCTTATTGATTTTTAAGCAGAAAATTTTCTGATTCCCAAAGTCAAATGAGAAGACGGATATGAAGATAAAAAAAATAATACTGCAGAATTATAAAAGATTTTTACAGCCAAAAACATTTCTGTTCACAGATTCGGATGGAACTGTAAATGAAAAAACGCTTATTGTCGGCAACAACGGAATGGGCAAGAGTTCTGTTCTGCAGGCGATAGTAATCTTATTGGCATCGGCTGTCAGAGAAAAATTCAATCCCCAAAATTTGGATTGGCCCGGTTTTGAATACAGACATTTACAAACCGGTCAGCTTCCGATTAAGATAGAGGCTGAAATAATATTTGATGAGGAGGAAATAAAAATAACCCGTGAATATGCAAATCAGCTTAAAAAAATGGGGGTGAGACTTTTGAGTCTGCCTGCATCAGAGAAAAATGTAACCATTTTTTTTGATTATCAAAAAAACAGAACAGTTGCCAGAGGACCAAAAGAGGTTTTTTATCAGTTTAGCGGTTATCAGTATGCAAAAAGGCTGGCAAGCCTGACCCCTCAGAAAAATCTGCTTTTTGAAAATGTTGGAAATATCTACTGGTATACGGAACAGCGGAATTCACACAATATTACCAATCTTCTGGATGGTAAAACTTCACAACTGGATGATATCAGAAATTTCCTGGCAAGTGCTTACAATTATCATTCTGCAGTTCAGCAGGGAAAACGGACAATCAAAGAGGGGGAATTTGATTTTTATGACAATTTGGAAAAGTTATACAAAAAGGTGTTTCCTGAAAGAAGTTTTGTCGGACCTTCCCCCCGTTTTGATATATATGAAAAGGCAAAAGCTCCTGATTTCTTTTTGCATGACGGTCATTCCCAATATGAAATATCAGGAATGTCTGCCGGAGAAAGGGCAGTTTTTCCAATATTAATGGATTTTACGCGGTGGAATATCAACAACTCAATTGTCATTATTGACGAACTGGAACTGCATCTCCATCCGCCATTGCAGCAGACTTTGGTCAGAGCCTTGTCAGCAATGGGACATCACAATCAGTTTATTTTTACAACGCATTCGAACAGTGTAATTACAATGTTTGATGAGAGTGAAAATCAAATCATACGGTTGCCAAATGAGTAAAATTATAAAAATCTACTGCGAAGGCACAAAAGGTAGTCATGATTACGAGATACTGGAAAAAGTGACAGCCGGACTTGGTGTTCAAATTGACCCAATCGGCAGTATAAGAGGGGCGGGAGCGATTATACAATACATAAAAAACATAAAAAAAGTTGAAAGTGCAGATTTTTACATTTTGTTTCGTGACAGAGATTTTGACAAAGCAATTCCTCAAGCCCCAATGCTTGAACAGGATAAGGAAAAGGAATATTGCTATTATTCATACAGAAATACTGTTGAAAATTATTTTTTTGACACTTCTTGGTTTTTCTCTTTTTTAGAAAAGGAAAATTTGTGTGAGAAATATTCTCTTCATTCAGAAAGTGATGTGAAAGTCAAATTTATTGATGCGGCAGAAAAAATAAAATATTATCAGGCAATAAGGCATACAATGGGACAAATGCGGACAGGCGAAACCAATTTTGGTACAAAATTAACCAAAAAAAGCGGAGAGTTGCCGGAAAGGCTGGATGAGGAGTTTTGCAAAGATGAGGCATGGAAAAAAATAACAAAAGCAAAATCATTTGCGGATTGCTGGACACAAGATAGTTTTTTAAAAATTTATCAAAAGTTTATGGATATTTTTGACAGGAATGATTTTATGGAAAATCTTGATTTCCTGATTTTCTTTCAGGGAAAAGATTTTGCAACTTCCTTACAGTCCATACTGTCCGGTTTTCCATTGAAGAATTATTATAAATTTGCAAGGGAAAATTTTGATTATCATCAGTTTCCGGATTTGGAACAACTCAGAAAACTGATTGAACAGAATCAATAACAGAAATATTTGCTTTTGATCACCATATTTGAACAAACAGATGAAATTTATCCGAAGATCATGATTTTGCGTTATGTTTGCCAATGATTCTGACAGGGAACAGTTTCATGAATCCATCAGACAATACCGCAACAAAAAACTATGAAACAGGCTGGATGTTATGTTATCTCCAAAACTTGTGGCAAAAATAGAATCCGAGGAACCGGCCCGCCGTCTGGCTGTTCTTATTGATGCTGACAATGCACAGGCTGCTGTCATTGAAAAACTGCTGGCTGAAATCGCACGGTATGGCGAAGCCACAGTCAAGCGCATATATGGGGATTTTACTGCACCGGCAAGCGCATCATGGAAAAAAGTGCTTCAAACCTATGCCATCAAACCGGTACAGCAGTTTGCTTACACAACAGGCAAGAATGCCACAGACAGTATGCTGATTATAGATGCTATGGATTTGCTCTATACCGGTAAATTCGATGGGTTTTGCCTGGTAACAAGTGACAGCGATTTTACAGGTCTGGCAATGCGTCTCAGAGAAGAGGGGCTTACCGTGCTTGGTTTTGGTGAGCAGAAAACACCTGAGGCTTTCAGAAATGCCTGCCATAAATTTATTTTAACAGAACTTCTGCGTACTGATCAGACAAAACCCAATAAATCCTTATCAAAAAATGAAGATGAGCAAAAACAGACAGACGCCCATACACTGGACACCTCTCCGAAGCCGCAGCAAGACGATTTCCCGAAGAAGCTTATGTTGGATGCACTTGAACATTCAAGTGATGATGAGGGATGGGCGCACCTTGGCACTTTTGGAAGTTATCTCACAAAGGTTCAGTCGGATTTTGATCCGCGTATGTTTGGCTACAAAAAACTTTCCGAACTCGTAAAAGCAAAAACGGACATATTCAAAACTGAGGAAAGAACCTTGAAAGGGTCAACCCGGAAACAGTTATATGTCCGGGCAAAATAGTTTTATAAGCAAGCGGTGAGAATGATGCGCGTGTCGCGCACCGTTTATCTTACTTATTATTCAATCATTGTTTAACAATTGTTCTGAAAGGGGAAACAGTTCATGAAAGTACTGGTCAGTGATAATCTTGGTGATATTGGTGTTCGGATGTTTCAGGAAGCAGAAGGCATTGATGTGGATGTCAAAACCGGATTGTCACCGGAAGAGTTGAAGGGAGTCATCGGAGACTATGATGCTCTGGTCATCCGGAGCGCAACAAAAGTCACGGAAGACATTCTGGCTGCCGCGCATCGTCTCAAAGTGGTGGGACGGGCCGGCATTGGTCTGGATAACGTGGATATTCCTGCTGCATCCAAGCGGGGAATCATTGTGATGAACACCCCCACAGGCAATGTAATCACCACAGCCGAACATGCCATTTCCATGATGCTCGCGCTCTCGCGCAACATTCCGCGAGGCACTGCCACACTCAAGGCAGGCAAATGGGAAAAGAAAAAACTGCAGGGCAGGGAGATTTTCAGCAAGGTGCTGGGCGTCATCGGATTCGGCAAAATCGGCTCCATTGTTGCTGACCGGGCACGGGGACTGAAAATGCAGGTCATTGTCCATGATCCCTTTGTCACACCGGAACAGATCGCAAAGGCCGGATTTGAAAGTGTTTCCCTTGCGGATTTGTACCGCAAATCCGATTATATCACTGTGCATGTGCCAAAACTCAAAGACACTGTGGGCTTTATAAACAAATCCGCTTTTGCACAGATGAAGGATGGCGTCATGGTCATCAACTGTGCAAGGGGCGGCATTGTCAATGAGGCTGATCTGTATGAGGCCATGAAATCCGGCAAAGTGGCCGGTGCAGCCCTGGATGTGTTTGAGACAGAACCTCCGGGAGCCTCTCCTCTGCTGGAACTGGACAACTTTATCTGCACTCCTCATCTTGGAGCTTCCACCAAAGAGGCACAGACCAATGTGGCTGTGGCTGTCGCGGAGCAGATCATTGATTATCTGAAAACCGGAACTATTGTTAATGCGGTGAATGTGCCGTCCGTAACCGGCGAACTGCTGGAAAAACTCCGTCCCTGGCTGCACCTCGGAGATCGGATGGGATGTCTGATTTCCCAGCTTATCTGCGGGCCGGTAAAGGAAATTTCCATTGAATACATGGGCGATTTCAAGGGGCTGGATCTCTCGCCTGTGACAACTTCGGTGATACAGGGTCTGCTGACTCCCATGATAAAGGAAGGGATCAACTCTGTCAATGCCCCCCTGATTGCAAAAGATCGCGGAATCCGGGTGACAGAAACAGGCAGTGCAGACGCTGAGGAATACCTGAGCCTGATTCGGGTGAAAGCATTGACAACGGAAATGGACATGACAGTGGCAGGCACGGTTTTCGGCAAGAACGATCCCCGCATTGTCAGAATCAACAATTTCCGTCTGGAAATGATTCCCCAGGGACATTCCGCGCTGATTCACAACCAGGACAAACCCGGAGCCATCGGCAGCATCGGTTCCGTACTGGGAAAAAACAGTGTCAATATCGGCCGTATGCAGGTGGGACAGGAAGGGGATGGCGAACGCAACATCATTTTCCTGCGCACTGATACGCCGATTCCTGAAAATGTTCTGGAAGAACTGCGGAAACTGCCGCTGGTCAATACCGTGATTCCCCTGGAACTGTAATTCCCGATACTGAAACCGGGTTCAGGATACCGGCAAATGGGGGAAACCGTGGGACTTTGGGGAGCAGACTCACGGCCCCCCGGAATCCGGTTGCCAGTTTCCTGACTCCCGGCAGTGTGACAGAAAATATACGGAGGAAATTCCCATATGTCTGAAAAAAGCAAATCCGCAGAGGAAGTGGCCAGGGATTATGCGGCAGCCGGTGCGGCAGCTTCACAGTTGCCAAAGATTGATTTCGCAATGTTCATCTTTTCCCTGAATTCTTCAGTGCTGGTAAATCTGGGAGTGCTGGAGGAACCCGGAGGGGGAAGCAGATCAAAAAATCTGCCTGCGGCAAAACAGACCATTGACATTCTGGCCATGCTGCAGGAAAAGACCCGCGGAAACCTCACGAAGCAGGAAGACGATATGCTGAAGCATATTCTTTATGATCTGAGAATACTGTATGTAAGAGAAGCGGGATAAGGCGGTTTAAGGGAAAGAACATACCGCAGATTTGACAATTTTCCGAAAGCTGTCAAATCTTTCAGGTGACTGAACAGGGACATTCATTTTCAGAAATGAACCAACGTCTTTCCCAAAGTTTTGGTGTTCCATAAATTTTCTGGTATAATACCGAATCGCCATTGATTCTATATAATAAAATCGTATTTTCATGTTTGATTACAATGTGTTGATTTTTTTAAAAGCATATTTTCAACGGTGATTTGGTATAAAATTTTCAGGGAGCCCTTTTTTCCTGAGAAACCCGGTTTTTTTATACACGAAAATTTTCATTGTTCTGCTTAATAATTCAATTTTGGTTTTTTTGGCACGAAACTTGCTTGCATTCTTTCGGCGTAAGCCTGAATTCAGTGTTTTAACATTCCGGATAAGGGCATTTGCCTTTATGACGGAAAAAAACAAAATTGGATCAGTATTTTATTGGATCAGTATTTTAAGGAAAGGAGTATCACCATGAAAGAGACAGTAACGCATATGTTCAGAAAGTATTTCATCCTTTTTGTCCTTACATCTGTTTTTGCAGTCTTTTCTGCCGGATATCCGGCAGGAGATGCCTTTGCCAAAAACCTGAATGCACCGGAAAGCTTCAGTGAAATTGCCAAAGAGGTCATGCCGTCTGTGGTCAATATCCGTACCGAGAAAACGGTCAAGGGCGGGGGCAGGGTGTTCCGCCAGTTCGGGAAAGGCCCGACCGGAGAAGATCCTTTTGATTTTTTTGAAAAATTTTTCGGCGGGGATCCCCAGCGGGATTTTAAGCAGCGCAGCCTGGGATCGGGTTTCATCATTGATCCGGAAGGATATATCGTAACGAACAACCATGTGATAGAGGGTGCTGACCAAATTCAGGTCCGTCTGAATGATGAGAAAGAATATGATGCGGAAATTGTCGGAAGGGATCCCAATACGGATCTTGCCCTGATCAAAGTCAAAGTGGATAAGAAACTTCCGGCCTGCCGTCTTGGCAATTCTGACGAAATGGATATTGGTCAGTGGGTGGTGGCCATCGGCAATCCTTTCGGTCTGGAGCATACCATGACAGCCGGCATTGTCAGTGCAAAAGGAAGAGTTATCGGTTCCGGCCCCTATGATGATTTTATCCAGACCGATGCATCAATCAATCCCGGAAACAGCGGAGGCCCCCTGATCAATATGAAGGGAGAGGTGATCGGCATCAATACTGCCATCATTGCCAGCGCCCAGGGGATTGGTTTCGCTGTTTCCATCAATCCTGCCAAAGGAATTATTGAGCAGTTGAAAAAGAGCGGTGAGGTCACCCGCGGCTGGCTGGGCGTGGCCATTCAGGATATAAGCCCGGAACTTGCTGAATACTATGGAATTGACAGAAAAGACGGAGTGCTAGTGACAGAGGTGTTCAAAGGTGATCCCGCGGACAGGGCCGGTATTCAGGCAAAGGACATTGTAGTGGCCGTAAACGGCATTCCGGTCAAAACCACCCGTGATCTGACCCGGATGATTGCAGATATCGGTGTGGGACAGAAAGCCGAAGTGGATGTCCTGCGGGCCGGAAAAGAAAAACATTTCAGTGTCACGGTTTCCAAACGTGAGGATGAACGGCTGGCGGACGGAACCCGGCAGCAGGAGAAAAAGGATGAGCTTGGCATACAGGTTTCCGAACTGAGTCCGGAAATGGCTGCCAGATACAATGTTCCGCAGAACGAAGGCATCATTGTAACAGATGTGGAATCCGGCAGCAAAGGGGACGCAGCCGGAATCATGAGCGGAGACATTATCCGGGAGATCAACCATCAGCCCATTCAGAACACAGGGGACTATCAGAAAGCGGTTGGCAGTGTCAAACCCGGTGAGTCCATGCACTTTTTTATCCGAAGAATAAACCGCGGCTTCCTGGTGATCAAACTTGTGCGCTGAGACGGATTTCAGATATGAATCCTTCATAAGGGAAGAAGGCCAGGGGTATGTGAAGGTACTGTCCCCTGCCAAGGTCAACCTGTTTCTGCAGGTGACCGGGAAGCGGCCGGACGGTTATCACGATTTGCTGAGCCTTATGTGCCCTGTCTCCCTTTATGATATTCTTACCCTGGATTTTGACAGACCGGAGATGAAAATTTCATGTTCCCATCCGGACGTTCCCCCGGATGGGAGCAATCTTGCATGGCGGGCTGCCGAACTGTTTTTTGACCGGGCCGGAATATCCGGATGTGTGCATATTTCCATTGAAAAACAGATTCCTGTGGCAGGCGGATTGGGAGGAGGGAGCAGCAATGCCGCATCCGTGCTTCTGGCACTGAACCGGCATTACGGTTTTACCTTTGACAGCGCCTCACTTTCGGAAATGGGGCTGTCTCTGGGTGCGGATGTCCCTTTTTTTCTTTTTCAGGGGCCGGCCCTTGCCACAGGAATCGGGGAAAGACTGGTGCCGTGGAAAAATTTTCCCGCTTTGAAAATTCTGCTTATCTCCTTTGATTTCAGTGTTTCAACAGCTATGGTGTATAAAAACCTGAATTTGGGATTGACAAAATGCAAAAAAATAATTAAAGATACACCTTTTGAGAAATACAGGTTTGATCCGGCACTGCATCTGTGCAATGATCTGGAAACTGTCACAGCTTCTGTTTATCCTGTGATTTATGAAGCAAAAAAGGCACTTGTGGACTGCGGAGCGGAAGGAAGCCTGATGTCGGGAAGCGGTCCGACGGTATTCGGTCTTTTTTCAGATGCAAAAAAGGCTGAGTATGCCTGTGTATCCATTTCGGAACAGTATTATGGCAGATGGCGGGTGTATCCCGCTGACCTGCTGACGGAATGAACTCCGCAGAGGCCGTGGGTGAGCTGAATATCCATTTTTTACTGGGGCGTCGTCAAGCGGTAAGACACAGGATTTTGGTTCCTGCATCCGGAGGTTCGAATCCTCCCGCCCCAGCCAGTTTTGGGAATGAATTTCTGACATGAAAGATATCACAATTTTTTCGGGAAACGCGAATTCGGTTCTGGCAAAAAAAATTTGCGACTACCTCGACATGCCTCTGGGAGGCGCAAAAGTCAAACGCTTCAGTGACGGGGAAATACAGATCGAGATTCATCAGAACATCCGTGCCAGAGATGTTTTTGTGATTCAGCCGACCTGTTCCCCGGTAAACGACAGTCTTGTGGAACTGCTGCTGATGCTGGATGCGTGCAAGCGTTCCTCTGCCAGCCGGATAACCGCTGTCATGCCCTACTACGGTTATGCGCGGCAGGACAAAAAAGTGGAACCCAGGGTTCCCATAAGCGCACGGCTCGTAGCTGACATGATCACTACTGCCGGCGCTGACAGGGTAATCACAATGGATCTTCATGCCGGACAGATTCAGGGTTTTTTCAATATTCCGGTGGACAACCTTTTCGGAACGCCTGTGCTGCTTGATTATATCAAGGACAGATTTGACGAAAATATCGTGGTGGTTTCGCCTGATGCCGGAGGTGTGGAGAGGGCAAGGGCATTTGCCAAACGCCTGGCAGCCGGACTTGCCATTATTGACAAACGCCGTGAAGTCCCCAATGAGGCCAAGGCTATGGCTGTTATCGGCAATGTGAAAGATAAAACCGCCATAATTCTGGATGATATGGTGGATACAGCCGGCACACTGACAGAAGCCGCGGCCGCACTTATGAGAAACGGGGCAAAAGAAGTCCACGCCTGCTGCACCCATCCGGTGCTTTCGGGACCGGCTGTGGATCGGATATCTGATTCAGAACTGAAAAGTCTGGTCGTGACAGATACCATACCTTTAAAGGAAAATTCCCGGAGTTGCGGTAAAATCAAAGTACTGACCATATCCAGACTTTTTGGCGAGGCCATTATCCGAAGCCATAAGGGGGATTCGGTCACATCTCTTTTTGTATGATAATAAGGAAAAATTCAAAAAAACTGCGGAGCATTGTCCGTTTTCTGAAGCTAAGGAGGAACAATTTTTGGAACTGCTTGAATTAAAAACAAATATCAGAACCACACGGGGGAACGGCCCCTCCCGCTCTCTGCGGAGAGAAGGCAGGATACCTGCTGTGCTCTATGGGCCCGGAGCCGATACGGTAATGCTTTCCGTGGGTATGAAAGACCTTGAAAAAGTGGTGAAGGCCCGCGGGGCAGGACAGCTTCTTTTCAATCTCAGGGTTGAGAACGGGGAATCGTCTACGCGTATTGCCATGCTCAAAGAACTGCAGACCCACCCTGTCTCCCGGAATTATATCCATGCAGATTTTTATCAGGTGAACATGGACCGGAAGATACGGGTGAACGTGCCGGTTACGACCAAAGGAAAATGTATCGGGGTTGAGATGGGCGGCATGGTGCAGATTATCCTCCGCAAACTGGAAGTGATATGCTATCCCAAAGATATCCCCCATGCCGTGGAAATTGATGTTACCAGCCTGAATATTGGGGATTCCGTGCATGTCAAAGACCTTTCCATCGAGGGTCTTGAATTTCCGGCAGAAGTCAATTTCACAGTCCTCACCATCCTCGGAGCCAGCAAAAGCAGAGAGGAAAGTGCGGAAGCAGGCGAAGAAGGTGAAGAGGGCAAAGAGGGCAAAGAAGCCAAAAAGGAAGAATAGTCTTTCATGCAGGATCAGTTCCGTGTGGTGGCCGGTCTGGGGAATCCGGGAAAGGCATATGAAAGAACCCGCCATAATATCGGATTCATGGTACTGGACAAAGTGGCTGAGCAGTACGGCATATCCCTTGCATCAGAGAAATTCGGAACGGTTTTCGGCCGGGGAAAAATTGAAGGTGCAGATGTTTTTCTGGTAAAACCCATGAAATACATGAACCTGAGCGGTCCGCCTTTGTATGAGCTTTCAACCTGGTTCAGATTATGCAGCCGGGAGATTGTGGTGATCCATGATGACATGGACCTTGATTTCGGACGAATCAAAATCAAAGAGAAAGGAGGGAGCGGAGGACACAAGGGAATCAAATCGGTAAGCGATGTCTTTGGCGGAGGTGATTTTGTGCGTATCCGCATGGGCATCGGGCATCCCGGCCCGGGCATGGAAGTTACGGATTACGTCCTGGGAAAATTCAGACCGGATGAGATCCGGGAGCTGGATGCCTTTCTGGAAAAAGGGAGGGATGCAGTGGAGACAGTCCTTTGCAAAGGCGCAAAGGAGGGTATGAACGTGTTTAACCGTAACAGTTGAAAACAAAACAATTTGGATGGAGGTAAAATGGAATTCGTATTGAATAATGTGCCGTTGGTGAGTACATTTGTCGGAGTGCTGGGAATTGCTTTTGCTATCATACTGGCAGGAATTGTCAAGGCAGCGCCCGCAGGAAACGAAAAAATGCAGGAGATTGCCAGAGCAATCCAGGAAGGCGCTATTGCCTATCTGAACCGTCAGATGAAAAGCATGGGTGTCGCGGGTATCGTCATTTTTATCGTGATTTATTCGACCATGGGCGCCAAAACAGCTCTGGGCTTTCTCATTGGCGCACTGGCCTCCTTCTGTGCCGGCTATATCGGAATGAGAGTGTCGGTCATTGCCAACGTCAGAACTGCGGAAGCATCCAGAAACGGAATGTCTGCCGGTCTGAACATGGCCTTCAAAGGCGGCTCTGTTACCGGTATGATCGTTGCAGGACTTGCCCTGACATCTGTTGCAGGTTATTATACTGCCACACATGATGTTATGGCTCTGGTTGCTCTCGGATTCGGAGGAAGCCTCATCTCCATCTTTGCACGGCTCGGCGGCGGTATCTTCACCAAAGGCGCAGATGTCGGTGCTGACCTGGTGGGCAAAGTGGAAGCCGGAATTCCCGAAGATGATCCCAGAAACCCTGCAACCATCGCAGACAATGTTGGCGACAATGTTGGTGACTGTGCGGGTATGGCAGCAGACCTGTTTGAGACATATGCTGTCACCGCAGTGGCCGCAATGCTTATCGGACATCTGCTTTTTCCCGAAATCAAAATGGCTACCGAGTTCCCCCTGATTCTTGGCTCGATCTCCATTATTGCCTCGATCATTGCCATTTTCTTTGTAAGACTTGGCAAAAGCCAGTATATCATGGGCGCTCTGTACAAGGGAATGTTCGGTTCCGCAATTATTGCAGCCATCGCCTTCTACTATGCCTCTAATATGTTCATGGCCAATATTCCCGGCATCTCCCCGATGAATATTTATTACTGTACCCTCATCGGCCTTGTTCTTACAGTTCTGATCGTTATCATTACTGAATACTACACCGGAAAATACGCCCCGGTAATCGGCATTGCCGAAGCCTCAACCACAGGACACGGAACCAACATCATCGCGGGTCTTGCCGTTTCCATGCAGGCCACTGCGGCTCCGGTTCTGACCATCTGTCTTGCCATCTTCCTGTCCTTCAAATTCGGCGGAATTTACGGCATCGCAATGGCAGCCATGTCCATGCTTTCCATGACCGGTATGGTTATTGCCATTGACGCATACGGCCCCATCACAGACAACGCAGGCGGTATTGCTGAAATGGCCGGAATGGATGAAAGTGTCCGCGCTGTAACTGATCCTCTGGATGCAGTCGGAAACACCACCAAAGCCGTAACCAAAGGCTATGCCATCGGTTCCGCGGGTCTGGCTGCTCTGGTTCTGTTTGCTGCCTATGTGATGGAGTTCCAGCTCCAGGGCGGCAAAGAAGGCATCAAGTTTGATCTTTCTGATGTGAATGTCATTATCGGTCTTTTCATCGGCGGTCTGCTGCCTTACCTGTTTGCATCCATTGCCATGAAGGCTGTTGGCAACGCGGGCGGCGCTGTTGTTGATGAAGTCCGCCGTCAGTTCCGTGAAATTCCGGGCATCATGGAAGGCACTGCAAAACCTGATTACGGCGCATGTGTTGACATCGTAACCAAGTTTGCACTGAAAGAAATGGTTGTTCCCGCTCTTCTGCCGGTTGTTGCTCCGCTGCTGGTCGGTTTCCTGCTGGGCAAAGTGGCTCTGGGCGGTCTTCTCATCGGCTCCATCGTCACCGGTGTTTTCGTGGCCCTGTCCATGACAACCGGCGGTGCTGCATGGGACAATGCGAAAAAATACATTGAAGACGGACATCTGGGGGGCAAAGGTTCTGATGCCCACAAAGCAGCAGTCACCGGTGACACTGTAGGCGACCCCTACAAAGACACAGCCGGTCCCGCTGTAAACCCGATGATCAAAATCCTCAACGTTGTTGCACTTCTGATGGTTCCTTTCCTTCTGTAATCATCTGTGTGACAGCTTTTGCATCCCCGGATCCGAAAGGGTCCGGGTGATCAGGATCATAATGAAAGGATTGGTGACGTATGTCGCCAATCCTTTTTTATTTGATTGTTTTCCGATTGTATGGTATAAACAGAAATCAGGGATTGCTGAATACTGATTTCCGTAAACATACCACAGGATGATCAGTCAGATTTCTGAAGATTTCCGGTTTTTCAAATCCTTCAGCAGATTTTTGAATGGCGGCGCAATTGCGGCAATCAGTAAGAAGATACACAAGTCAGGTCACATTCGCCCTTTCTTCCCGGTATTTCCAATTTTTCCGTATTCTGAAACAGATAAGTGAGATGAACCATTTAATTGGTGAAAACATGAATGACAAAAAGCTAAAAGAACAGACCCCGAAAAAAAACACACGGGAGTTCAAAATCGGCGATCTTGCCGTATATCCTGCCCACGGTGTGGGCAGAATTGAAGCCATAGAAAGTAAGGATGTCGGTGGAGAAATCCAAGACTTTTATATCATGAAGGTACTGGAAAACGGGATGGTAATCATGATTCCGACAGGAAATGTGGATTCAGTAGGGCTGCGGGATATTATCAGCCAGAATGACATTCCTGAAATTTACCGGGTAATGAAGGAGAAAAGGGACTCACCTCTTGATAGCCAGACATGGAACCGCCGGTACAGAGATTACATGGATAAAATCAAGACAGGCTCGCTTTACGAAGTGGCCGAGGTATTCCGGGATCTTTCTATCCTGAAAACAAGCAAAGATCTCTCTTTCGGTGAACGAAAACTGTATGACACTGCCCAGATTCTGCTGGTGAAGGAACTGTCCACCGCGAGAAACACTGATGAAAAAATAATCCTCTCAGAAATAGAATCCCTGTTTTCCGCAGGCTAGCATTTTCCGCTTTTTCCCTTATGACAGATGACAGTCACAGTTTTTCCCTCATTGCAGATGAACAAAGGGCCGGTCAGCGACTGGATGTGCTGATCGCTTCCCATGTTTCGGAGTGTTCCAGATCTCTGGCAGCCGCCCTGATCCGGAAAGGCATGATACAGGTGGAAAACGAAACCCGGAAGCCGGGGTACCGCGTACAGACAGGAGACCGGATATGGGGGAGCATTCCCCGGCCCGAACCCTCTGTTTTCCGTCCGGAACCCATTCCCATCCGCGTGATTTACGAGGATGCGGATATTATTCTTATTGACAAACCGTCCGGTTTTGTTGTCCATCCCGCGGCAGGCCATGCGGACGGCACTCTGGTAAACGCTCTTCTACATCACTGTCCGGATATCAGGGGCATCGGAGGGGAAATCCGGCCCGGTATTGTCCACCGTCTGGACAAAGACACTTCAGGCATACTGGCGGTCGCCAAAAATGCAGAAGCAATGGCCAGTCTTGCCGAACAGTTTCAGGCCAGAACTGTGCGCAAAAAATATCTGGCCCTGATTCACGGCCAGCCGGAAAAGAATTCCGGAAACATATCCCTTCCTGTCGGACGACATCCGGCAGATCGCAAAAAAATGTCTGTCATAAGCACAAAGGGAAGAGCAGCCGAAACTCTGTGGCAGGTAAGGGAGCGTTTTCCGGAAACAGCGCTGCTAGATATTGATCTGAAAACCGGCCGTACCCATCAGATACGGGTTCACTGCGCTGCCATCGGTCATCCGGTTGTGGGAGATCAGGTCTATGGCGGAAGATCCCCGAAAAGGCATTCCCCTGAAATTTCTGTTTTACTCAAATCTGTTTCCCGGCAGATGCTTCATGCCTGGCAGATTCGGCTCATCCATCCCGGAACCGGAGAGGAAATGTTTTTTGAAGCTCCTGTTCCGGAGGATATGGCACAGCTTATCACTTCCCTGGAAAGGAGCAAAGAAAAACATAATGGCGCGTATTAAACTGGACTTACCTGAAACATTCACTTTTTCGGCAGAACTGCCCATCCGCATTTATGACATCAACTATGGCAGCCACCTTGGAAATGATGCTGTACTCAGACTTATGCACGAGGCCCGGATGCAGTGGTTCCGGCAGTACGGCCTGGGTGAACTGGATATTGACGGTATCGGTCTGGTGATTTCTGATGCTGTGATTGTCTATCAGTCTCAGGGCTTATACGGGGATGTGCTGACTATCGGAATGGCTGCCGCGGATTTGGGCAGATACGGCTGTGATTTTTTTTACAGAATCAGCAATAAAGATACAGGCATGGAAGTAGCGCGTGCAAAAACCGGTATTGTTTTTTTTGATTACAGTATCCGGAAGGTGGCAGCCGTTCCGGAAAGATTCAGAAAGGCTTTTTTCCCCGGAAACATCGCTGAAAATAAATCGGAAGCCCAAAAGTAAAACGGCTGATTGACAGTCAATCAGCCGTTAAGGAGGAGAACAGATGAAAAAATTATTAGGTTGACAAATACTAATGCAATTTGTCTGCCAAACATGAAAAAAATAATCAGTTATTTTTCGAAAAATATTATTTTTTTGCAATTTCAAAATATTATATTCAAAACAATTTTTTTTGCCTTCTTCTGAAGAAGCAGAGATTTTTTTCCAAAGGAAAATCAGAATGCCTTTTGTTCATATTTTTTAACCCCGGCAATAATTTTTTCTATAACTTTCTGTTAATATTGGATTAACAAATATCCATACAGAGTTCAGAATTTTGAACTCTCAATTCTGTTTATTGAATTTCAATATAATATCTTGATATAAAAATATTTTTTATGCTGATCCGATTTTGCTTTTTCGTCATAAGCAAGAAACCTTGAAAAATTATAACTTTCAGGCCTTCGGAAGTTTTGAAAACTTCGGAAGTGTTTTGGTCTGAAATCTTATAATTTTTTTATGGCTGCCTGCTTACCGGCAAAAGAGGGAATCCGGTTTTTTCAGTCTCTTCTGATTTCTGTTTATAGTTCTTTTACCAACTTCTGTCCTCTGCAAAACCCGGTGGAGTGCAAAAATTAAGCGGAGCGGTTTTTTGCACAGAGGACAAAAATTGAGGAAAATACTATAATATCCGTCAGTCCTGTTTTCGCCGGAATGATGGAAAAAGCAAAATTGGATCAGTATATACGACGAAGGCGGGTTAAGAGGTGTATGAAACCGGATTTGTTCCATTTTGTACAGAAAAATATTGCGGAATTTATCTTTGAATTTGTGACAGATTGAATCTGAAAGGAGAAAACAGATGAAGAACAGTGAGGACAGAAATTACTGGAGCCCCTATATTGCAGGGGCCTGTGCCGGACTTGTGCTTGTGCTTTCGGTCTGGTTTGCAGGCAAATATTTCGGGGCTTCCACATCCTTTGTCACTTCTGCGGGAATGATAGAGAAGATGGTCAGCGAAACCCATGTGGCACAGACAGATTATTTTGTCAAAAATCCCCGGACGGTTGACTGGCAGTGGATGTTTGTCATCGGTGTGCTGATCGGATCCATGATTGCCGCCCTGAGTTCAGGAACATTCAGATCACAGGCTGTTCCGGATATGTGGAAAGAGCGTTTCGGCCCGGGATTGGGCAAAAGGGGGCTTGTGGCATTTATTGGCGGAACCATTGCCATGTTCGGGGCCCGTCTTGCCGATGGCTGACCCTCCGGACATGGACTGAGCGGTCTTGCCCAGTTATCTGTAAGCGGTCTTATTGCTTTGATGTGCTTTTTCATCGGCGGTCTCATAAGTGCCAATATTTTATATCGGGGGGGGAAAAACAGATGAATCAGCTTATATACGGAATAGTCACCGGCATTCTGTTCGGTTTTTTTCTGCAAAGGGGCAGAGTTCTGCGTTATGACAGCCAGATCGGCGCCCTTCGCCTGACGGATATGACCATCATGAAATTCATGCTGACCGCTATTTTTGTGGCTATGGTCGGGATATATGCACTGCTGGATATGGGACTTGTCAAACTGTCTGTAAAATCAGCGGTTATGGGCGGCAATATCATAGGCGGACTTATTTTCGGACTTGGATGGGGACTTCTGGGATACTGTCCCGGAACATCACTGGGAGCCATTGGTGAGGGCCGGTGGGATGGGCTGTGGGGACTTGGGGGAATGCTTGCAGGCGCAGCCGTTTATGCGGAAGTCTATCCTCTGATGAAAAAAACCGTGCTTACATGGGGCGATTTCGGAAAAATCACCCTGCCCGGCATCACAGGAATAAGTCACTGGATCATAATACCGGCAGTTCTGCTGGCAGGTGCAGGTCTTTTTGTTTTTTTTGAAAAAAAAGGATTGTAAAACCGGTTCTTTATTGATTTTTTCAGAAAATCCCCTCCTGAGAGTGGCGGGGTGTGTTTCATAAGTATAATGTTTCAATGGAGAATCGGTATTACAGGATATTTTATCATCCGGTTAATCCCTTGGCCGGTTTCCGGGAAAGAACATACCGCAGATTTGACAACTTTCCAAAAGTTGTCAAATCTTTCAGGTTACTGAACAGGGACATTCATTTTCAGAAATCACCTTAATCATGAAAATCCCGGTTCAGACAGTCAGCAATCCTGTTCATCCTGCAAATCCTGTATAATCATGTTCAGACAATAACAGCAAAGGATAAAAGCAGCAGGTCGGATTAGGCCGAAGGCCATAATCCGACACACCGGATTTCTGTCGGATTACGCTTCGCTAATCCGACCTACAGGCTGCTGCTCTGCCCGGCCTTCTGTTCTGAACCATGATTCACATGATGAAAGGATTTTCATGATGATTTAATCCTGTCAATCCCTTAATCCTGTGAATCCCGGTTCAGACAGGCACCGCCATTGTCTGAACCGCTGATTCATCTGATTTATCTGATTTCGCTGATTTCTGCACTGCATTATCCTTATAATCAGAGTAATAAGACAAATCACAGTTCAGGCAAAAATCCTGTAAATCCTTTAATCATGTGAATCCCGGTTCAGACAGATTGGCGGGTTACGCTCACGCTACACCCGCTGAATAATATATCTCCTTTGCAGTAATAATCTGATAAATCTTTGAAAAAAAATAGCTTAAACAGTTGGGGAACAGTGAAAACTGCACAGGCTTTGCAGATGAAGATTCTTCATGCGCGGCCTGTGCAGGCCGGGTGTGGCTGATTTATTACGGGCAGTTATGAGTCAGATTTACGCCCCTGTTCAGCAACTGCGGCACATAACTTGTGCATGAAGTTGTGTTTAGCGGATTGCTATCAAGAGAAACAACATCCCCACTGCCAATTCCGCTGTTGTCAACCAGAGGCTTAATATCGCTGATCTGATTGGCAGAAAGATCAAGAACTGTCAGATTTGTGCAATACTGTAATCCTTCAAGATTTGTTATCTCCCTGACTGAACCATTCAAAGAAGTCAACCCCTGCAAATCCAAATAATGAACATCCCAAGTTATGTTGAGCGTCTCTTTTATGACGGCCTCAAGATTGCTGTCAGGAAAAGGCACCACCGGATTGGATTCACAGTAGTAATCCAGATCTACACCTCTGTTCAGCAACTGGGGCACATAAACATTGCATGAAGTTATGCTTAAGGGATTGCCTGTTGGAACGCATGGAGACCATATACAAGCAGTATGGAGACTAACAATATCCCCGCTGCCAATTCCGCTGCTATCAACCAACGGCTTAATATCAGTTATCTGATTGCCAAAAAGATGAAGATACTTCAGATTGGTGCAATACTGAATTCCTTCAATACGTTCAATATTCATATAAGTTGCATCCAATTGAGTCAGGCTTTCCAAATCTTCCTTCAGGATATCCCCGGAAAGTTTGTTTAGTGCCCTTCTTATTGCCGCTTCAAAGTATACATCCGGAAAAAATGCTCCGGCCTGTACAACCGTGAAAATTTTTCCGGCAATGTTCAGCTCTCCGCTTCTGTATGATGAGCCTGTGTTTGCGGTAATCGAATAGTAAACCGTGCCGTTTCCACTGCCGCTGCTGCCGGATGGCACTACGGTGAGCCAGGAAGGAGCATTGGTTACTGCCGTCCATTCGCATCCGACCGGAGCCGTTACACTTACGCTGCCTTCTCCGGAGGATACTGTGAAAATTTTGTTTTCCGGTGAAATTTTGTAAGTGCAAATTATTCCGGCCACTGCCTGAAGCCCGTAAACAGCCTCGGGCAGACCGATTTTATTGTCGCCGTTCACGTCGGCAGTCAGAACCACTCCGCTTACAGGTTTTCCGGCACTGACCTGAAGCGATACGATCACATCCTTCAGATCGATATCTCCAATCCCGTCAACATTTCCGGCCTCTCCGAAAACATTCGTCCCTGCCAAAATGGCTATCCCGAAAATCAGAACCGCCAGCCAATACATGAATCTTTTCTTTTTTCTGTGCATGTGTTTCTCCTTTTCTGTTATAATACCGGTTTGCCATTGGTTTGATCCAGTAGTGTGGGCACGTTTTTTTGTGCCCACCTTTGAAATGGCGGGCAGCGCTCCGCTTTTGCCCACCCTACTTTTCTCAGCAGTAGTAGGGTGGGCACGTTTTTTTGTGCCCACCTTTGAAATGGCGGGTAACGCTCCGCTTTTGCCCATCTGCTGCTGAACCGCAGATTTCCGCAGAAACGAGCCGGGCAAACGCATCAGAAAATCTTTACCTCATATTGCCTGATAAACAGGTCATCCGTAATCAGCGTCAAATCTTCACAATTGGCCTGGGCAATCAGCATACGATCAAACGGATCCTTGTGAATCATGGGTAACCGCAGTACTTCAAAGGCATGATCAATTTTTATATGCAGCAGACTGACAGAATTCAGCCACATCTGTTTGCGGATAAAAATTTCAGGCGATTCCGGCAGAACAATCTTGCAGATGGATGATTTAATAACGATTTCCCATATACTGGCAATGCTGAGATAAAGAAAATTATGGGGATTTTTGACAGCAGTTATCACTTCTCCGCTCAGTTTGGGGTTATCCAGAATCCACCAGATAAAAATATGCGTATCCAAAAGAAATTTCATTTGTAAAATTCCTCTGTGATGGCCTCCGGCAGGGGAGCTTCAAAATCATCTGAAATCTGTATAAAACCTTTGGCTGTTCCCGGCGTTCTTTCCGGCATTCTTTTTTCCTCATAAGACTCAACCAGAATGATAAACTCCACATATTTTCCAATCATATCTCTGAGTTCAGGGAAACAGACAGTATCTGAGGTTAAATGTTTTTTTATTTTGATGGCCTGCATATCTTCTCCTTAATTATTAATCACTGTGCCGGATTACGCTGACGCTAATCCGACCTAATGTAATTATCTAAAATTCAAAGCAGTTGCATCTGTAGTATCTCTAGGTCGGGTTAGGCCAAAGGCCGTAACCCGACACCTGATTTTCTCAACTGCAAAATTTCATTCTGAAACACAGCCCTTGCCTCTCAAGAGGGGAATGAGAACCTGACCGCCCTGATTTCAGGAAGGAATTGTCATACTTTCCGCATGATGCAGATGTTCACTTTCCCATCTTTTATTGAAATGGCGGGCAACGCTCCGCTTTTGCCCACCCTACTTTTCTCCGTGATGCAGATGTTCGCTTTCCCATCTTTTATCCAGAAAATACAGGATCGGCACGGTCATGCGGGAGAAGAACAGAGAGGCCACTTCCCCAGCCATGAGAGCGATGGCAAGTCCCTGAAAAATAGGATCAAACAAAATTACAGACGCACCCACAACCACTGCTGCTGCTGTGAGCATCATGGGACGGAAGCGAACCGCTCCCGCGTCAATCACGGCTTTGTCCAATGGCATTCCCTGTGCAATGCGCAGTTCAATGAAATCCACCAGAATAATGGAATTGCGTACAACGATTCCGGCTCCTGCTATGAATCCGATCATGGAAGTGGCTGAAAAAAATGCGTTCATGGCCCAGTGTGCGGGAAGAATGCCAATCAGGGAAAAGGGAATCGCCACCATGATGACAAAGGGAGTGGAAAAGGACTGGAACCAGCCCACCACCAGCACGAAAATCAGCACCAGCACCACGCCGAATGCGATTCCCAAATCCCGGAAGACTTCGTAGGTGATATGCCATTCCCCGTCCCATTTCATGGAAATGCGGCGGTCACTTTCCGGCAGAGCGGCTGTGTGCTGTTCAATTTCATATCCTTCAGGCAGTTGCAGCGCCTTGATCTTTTTCTGCATTTCCAGAATAGCGTACACCGGGCTTTCCCTGGCTCCGGCCACGTCTCCGGTGACATAAACCACAGGCATAAGATTTTTGTGATAAATGCTTTTGTCAGCTTCGGTTTTCCGTACAATCAGGAAATGGGACAGGGCCATAGGGCCGGACTGTGTGGGGATTTTCACGGCCTGCAGCAGTTCAATGCCTGCACGGTCTGCCAGGGGCGGATGGATACGTATGGGCACATCCTCTTTTTCCAAAGGCTGGTGCAGCAGACCGCTTTCCTTTCCCTGCAAAACCGTTTGCAGGGTCTGAGTGATTTGTGCCACACTGATGCCGTGCAATGCGGCTTTTTCCTGATCCACATCCAACTGGTACCGGATATGATCCTCTTCCATATACCAGTCTGTGTCCACCACGCCTTCGGTATTTTCAAAAATATCCATTATCTGCAGGGCAATTTCCCGCTGGCGTTCATAATCCGGGCCGTAAACTTCGGCCACCAGAGTGGAAAGCACAGGCGGCCCCGGCGGAACTTCCGCAATTTTCACCCGTGCCTGATACCGATCCGCAATGGCTTTGAGGGGCGGGCGCACACGTTTGGCAATGTCATGGCTCTGCTCTTTTCTCCGGGACTTGGATACCAGATTGACCTGAATATCAGCCATATGCGGGCCTTTGCGCAGATAGTAATGGCGCACCAGTCCGTTGAAATTGAAAGGGCCTGCCGTGCCGGAATAAATCTGGTAATCCGTGACCTCATTGACGGTTTTCAGATATTCCCCCATTTCCAGAGCCGCTGATGTTGTTTCTTCCAACGTCGCGGTTTCCGGCATGTCAAGAATAACCTGAAATTCGCTTTTGTTGTCAAAGGGCAGCATTTTAACCTGCACCAGTCCCACTGCCACCATTGCGCAGGCCAGAAGCAGCATTGCTGTCACGGCAATGAGAAAAGTCCACCGCCAGAAGGGTTTGTGCAGCAGGGAATCCATGACTTTGCGGTAGACAAGGGTTGCTTTGTCCTCTTTGTGCGGATCATGTCCGGCCTGACCTTCCTCATGCTTTATCAGCCGCACCGATGCCCAGGGCGTGACAAGAAAAGCCACAATCAGGGAAAAAACCATAGCTGCGGATGCACCTATGGGAATGGGGCGCATATACGGCCCCATGAGTCCGCCCACAAAAGCCATAGGCAGAATCGCGGCTATCACGGTCATGGTTGCCAGAATCGTGGGATTGCCCACCTCATCGACCGCCTCAATCGCGACCTGAAAACGGGACCGGTTTTCATTTTCCGGGAGCCGGTTATGACGCACCACATTTTCCACCACCACAATCGCGTCATCCACAAGAATACCAATGGAAAAAATCAGGGCAAAAAGCGTGATGCGGTTTAAAGTGTAACCGTAAAGATAAAAAGTGGTCAGCGTCAAAGCCAAAGTCACAGGAATGGCAAAGGCCACCACGCCGGATTCCCTGTGTCCCAAAGTGAACCAGATAAGTATGGTGACAGAAATCACAGCTATTAGCATATGCCAGAGCAGTTCATCAGATTTTTCTTTGGCTGTCTCTCCGTAATGGCGGGTTACGGTCAGATGAATATTGTCCGGAATCAGTTGCCCGCGGGCATCTTCAATGCGGGAGAGCACATTTTCTGCCACAGAAATCGCGTTGGTTCCCTTGCGCTTGGCAACTGTAATGGTGACAGCCGGTTCCACACCGGACGGACGGTTTTCCGGAGCAATGCCAATGTCGCCCGCGGCCGGGCCTGTTCCGAAAAACACATACTGATCCGGTTCTCCGGGGCCGTCTGCAATTTCCGCAACATCCCGCAGATACACGGGTCTGCCCTCATGCACATTGACAATCACCCGTCCCACATCCTCGGCATCTTTGAAAAAACCTCCGGTATGCACAATGATCCGGCCTTCACGCGAAGGAAAATTTCCCGCGTCCGAAGCCTGATTTGCAGACATAATCATTCCTGAAACCTGCTGCGCGTCCAGACTGTAGGCTGCCAGCCGCACCGGGTCCAGATGCACAGTCACCTGGCGCTGCTGCCCGCCGATAATGGAAGTGATGGAAACATTGGGTTCCCGTTTGAGCAGGTCTTCCACTTCCGCAGCCAGCCTGCGCAGGATATAATAATCAGCGTCCTCACTGTGAAAGGTCAAAGCAAGAATAGGCACATCATCAATATAACGGGGTTTGATCAGGGGCGGGCTGACCGAATGGGGAATGCGGTCAAAATTGGATGTGAGTTTGGTCTGCAGCCGCACAATGGAGCGTTCCTCGTCCTGACCCACCAGAAAACGGACAATGGCCATAGACATGCCGGGCATGGATGTGGAGTAAACATATTCCACCCCCGGAATTTCCCAAAGCAGTTTTTCCATAGGCTTGGTGACACGCTGCTCCACCTCTTTGGCACTTGCGCCCGGCATCTGCACAAACACATCAATCATGGGAACAATGATCTGGGGTTCCTCCTCGCGGGGCAGTGCAATGACAGCGGCTATGCCCAGAAGAATCGAGGCTATGATGATCAGCGGTGTAAGTTTGGAATTGATGAAATAAGCCGCGATTTTTCCTGCCGGGCCTGAGGCAGTGTTTTGATCTTTGCTGCTCATGAAATTGCCTCCGCTTTTGGGTAAAGGCAGGGTTTCCCACAGAGGACACAGAGGTTTTCACAGAGAACACAGAGAGTTGTTTTCTGAGTGTGTTCTTTTGGAGAAAACTCTCCGGATGTTGCCAAAACACTGTCTTTCATAACGGAAATACTGCCCACTTTTAGACCGTCTCTGAGTTCTGCCGGGGGATTGGTGACATAACGGGTTCCGGTTTTGAGTCCGGAGATTACTTCAATTTTATCCCCGAACTGCCGTCCGGTACGCACAAGCCTGAAACGGGCAATATTTTTCCCATCCACCAGAAAAAAACCGGTAAGCTGTCCCCGGTAAACCAATGCAGACTGGGGAATCAGGAGAATGCCGCCTTCGCCCACCGGAATGCTGACCCGTGCAAACATGCCGGAGCGGATCAGGCTGTTTTTCGGATCATCTTCCGGCAGCATCACTTTGACCGTAAAGGAGCGGCTCATGCGGTCAGCAGAGGGCACAATGGTTTTCACGGTTCCCCGCAGAGTATCCCCCAGAGAGGGAATGGAAACCTCCACTTCCTGCTCCGTGTGCACTGCCTGAATATGGTATTCCGGCACAAGCAGATCTGCCTGAAATCCGCCTGTTTTTTCAATGGTCAGAAAAGGGGTTCCGGGTGCGGCCAGAGCGCCAGCGTCAATCATTTTGGCTGTAATGATTCCGTCATAGGGCGCAAGGATCGAGGCATCTTTCTGGGAAACACCCGCGGAGGAAGTGGCCGCGTCTGCCTGCTGCACGCGGGATTTGGCTGCGGCCACCATTGCCTCGGCCTGTGCCAAAGCAGCCTGTGCCTGCCGGTAACGTGCCTCAACCTCATCAAATTCCTGCCGGGAGGCAGAGTTTTCTTTGAGCAGTTTCTGATAGCGTTTGTAGGTGGATTCAGCCAGTTTTGCCCCGGCACGGGCAGAATCCCGTGCGGAAACCGCAGCAGATTCCGCACGTTTGGCTTCAGACAGACCTGCCTCGGCCTGCTGCAAACCCGCATCCACCTGACGCGCATCAAGCACCACAAGCACATCCCCCTGTTTGACAGCATCCCCTTCCTTTACATTCACGGCTTTGACAGTACCCATAATTTTGCCGGAAAGAGTGCTGGAATTCTGGGCTGTGATGGTTCCCAAAGCCTCATAAACAATGGACTGGCTGGAAATCTCCGCAACTGCGGTTTCTGCTTTCACGGTTCCGGCAGAAACCGGTTCCGTGGTTCCGGGGCCAATTTTCTCTCCGCACGCGCAAAGCAGCAGAGTCAGAAGAAAAAAAGATGAAAGATTACGTAACATGGCAACTCCTTAAATGAGTTTTGAACAAATCTGCTTTGGTACTTTAAACGCTAACTGTTTAATTTCTCCCCTGTTGTGAAGTTCCAGAATAGCCCGGCAGTTTACTGCCGGGAATCACGGAGAAAAAATTTCAGAGTCCCGGCAGTAAACTGCCGGACTGTTCTCTGAAACCCCTGCGGGGTTTATCCGGTTTATTCCGTTCCTTAACTTAATGGCATTGGACCGGCGCCTGGGAACGGAAAAACGGGGAAAGTTGAACTTCCACGACAGAATATCCCCAAAGCGGAGCTTCAACGCCATTGAGTTAAGAGATTTCCGGAGCCATTAACTGAAAATTCGGCACTGTTTTCTGAATTATTTCAGAATCTCAAACTTTCAGTTCAGGACACCTTCTCCCTGAGTTAATGGCATTGATGCGAAGCATGGGCACAAAGATAGAAACAAAAAAGATGAGTAACAATATCCTGTCCCCAAGTCAATTGCCATTTTTTCCGCAGCCCATTTTTCATATTGTTCCACAGGAGGGAATTTTCTGAAAAAACCAATGGCGAAACGGTATTATACCAATTCTCCATTGATTTTATACAATGCGGAATGCAAATCCGGAGGAGTGCAAAAATTAAGCGGAGCGGTTTTTTGCACACGCACAACGGTGAAAAAAACTGAAATATTATATAAAATCAATGGCGATTTGGTATTATACTCTCAGATCTGAACCGGCAGGAGAGAAACTGACGTGATGAATGTTTCAGAATGCAGATGGGTGAATTAAAAAAAATTATTGATAAAACAGTTTGCTGAATATTAATATTTTTCCCTGTCCAAGTTTTCGCCGTCCATATCCGCATTCCGGATATCCGCATCCCTCAGCAGGGCATGTTCAAGGTCTGCATAACTAAGATCTGACTCGCTCAGATTGGCTTTCCACAGTATTGCACAGTTCAGATTTGCCCCGATGAAAACTGTATTCCGCAAATCCGCTCCTGTCAAATCCGCGCCGCTGAGATTGGCCCGCCAGAAATCAGCACCCTGAAAAACAGCTTTTTCCATATCGGTTTCGCTCAAATCAGCCTTTTGCAGATTGGCCCGGCAGAAAAGAGCGTTCCGGAAGCATCCTTTGTGCAGATCCGCCTCCCGCAGATTAGCGTCGGTGAAATCAGCTCCCTCTGCAGATACATTTTCCAGACTGGTCTCTGCCAGTCCGGCTCCGCGGACAAGGGCATATTCCATGTTTGCAAAATCCAAATCCGCATCCGCAAGTTCCGCTTCCCTCAGATCTGCCTTGACGAGCAGGGCATTTCTTAGACAGGCTTTCCACAGGCATGCTTCCCGGAAATCCGCGTTCTGCAGTACAGCATTTCCCAGGTTGGCCCGGCTCAGGTCTGCCTCCCGCAGAATGGTGTTTTGCATAAAGGCATTGCGCAAATCCGCAGATTTCAGATCTGCACCGCGCAGGTTTGCATTCCGGAAATCCGCATTGCGCAAATCTGCATTGGCAAAACAGGCACCGCGCAGATCCGCATTTTCAAAATTTTTTTGGAAAAAATACGCATCCGGAAAATGTTTCCCGGAAAATATGTCCGGGAAATCTGAGACCTTTCCGAATTTCCGGGAAAAAAAGCGGATCATATTTTTCAGCAGGGAATATTTTTTCAGGGGACTGTGCCGCAGGCTATGCAATATCATAATTTTTTTCACTTTTTGGGGAAGTATTCATTAATACTGATTCGCCATTGATTTTATACAATATTATCAGTTTTTTTCACCGTTCCGGGTGTGCAGAAAACCGCTCCGCCCGATTTTTGCACTCCTCCGGATTTGCATTCAGCATCGTATAAAACCAATGGTGAATCGGTATAACCGCATGAAATCAGAAAAGAATATTTCAGCAAAAAAATCTGTTTACCCTCCTGGCCGTTATTCCGGCGAAAACAGGAATCCGGTGTTTTCAGCATATTGTGGATACCGACTTTCATCGGTATGACGCAGGTGCACAGGGCGGGATATTAATCCAGAATTTTTTTGAACAGACGGCGGTTATCAAGGATTTTTCCGGAACCCATGACAATGGTGGTCAGCGGATCATCTGCCACTTTTATGGGAAGCCCGATTTCCTTTTCCATATACATGTCAAGATTTTTCATCAGAGCCACACCTCCGGTCAGCACAATTCCGTTATCCAGGGCATTGGCGGCGAGTTCCTGCGGGGTTCTGTCAAGTACCATTTTTATGGCATCTGTAATGGCTGCAAGCTGTTCGGATATGGCATTGCGCACCTCCATAGCATTGAGAGTCAGTATCATGGGTCTTCCGGACACGATTTCCCAGCCCTTCACCTCCATCGTTTCAGGATGTTCCCTGTCCGGGCAGGCATTGCCTATGCTGACTTTGATCTCTTCGGCTGTACGCTCACCGATAAGAAAGTTGTAATGTTTTTTCACATAACGCATAATGGCCTCATCCATTTTATCCCCGGCCACTTTGATGGAAACACCGGACACGATGCCACCCAGGGAAATAACGGCCACGTCCGTGGTTCCGCCGCCAATATCCACGACCATATTGCAGGTGGGTTCGGAAATGGGCATATCCGCTCCAACTGCCGCAGCAAGAGGCTCCTCAACCAGAAAGACCTGTCTTGCCCCGCACTGCTCGGCAGATTCCCTGACTGCGCGTTTTTCCACAGAACTGATGCCGGAGGGGACAGCAATGATCATTCTGGGCCTGAAAATGTTCATGCGGCTCCGCACTTTTTGGATAAACTGCCTGAGCATTACACTGGTGGCTTCAAAATCCGCTATGACCCCGTCACGCATGGGCCGGATGGTAACAACGTTTGCCGGAGTTTTTCCCATCATCCGCCTGGCTTCCATTCCCACAGCCAGAACCCGGTGCCCGTTGATCCGGTCTGTCCGCAATGCAACAACCGAAGATTCATTCAGGACAATCCCTTTTCTTTTTTTGTACACAAGGGTGTTGGCTGTTCCCAGATCAATGGCCAGATCATTGGAAAACATGCTGAGAAAGCGGTTCATCATCCCGTTCTGAGCGGTGTTTTCCGTGCGCTTTTTTTCTTTCACAGCCATCTGTGAATCAGCAAACGAATCATTCTTTTTGAACATGGCGGCCTCCAGTTTGTTATGGCATAGTTGACATACGGTATATGATCTGTAAGGATACATTTTTTCCAGTCTGCCGATTATCTGTCCGCAGTTTTCGCATACATAAGGAACTGAAACAGAAAATGGTTCCTGCAGATTTGTTTCCCTTTTCACAAAAAAGCGTGTCTGACATTTGCCGCAGATCGCATAAATTCCCTGTGCAGGAATTTTGGCAGAATCGGTTTGATATTTGGCAAGGCATTTGGGACATTGGATTTTCATCATCAGACTCCGGATTTGTGTCTTTCATTTCTCATCATGCGCTGTTATGATGATTATGCTGACAAAAAGAAAAAAATCAATTGGGGATACAGTGTATTCTCAGGTAGAATAATCCTGCCTTGAAATAAAAAACTCTGCCTTTACGTCAAAGGAATCGTAAAAAGATAATCAGCCTTACGAACTTCCGTCATACCGGCGAACGGTGAAAGTCAGTAACTTCATGATTTTTGGAAAGGCTGCGTAAAGAGAACAGATAATTCACCCATTTTTCAAAACAGGAACATAAAGACGCTAAACACCTATACCATTACTTGAAACATTTCGGCTGTAAAATACCGCATTCGAAATGCCTGCCTCAGCAGAGTTTATAATAACTCAAGTTGCTACCTATGGAAAAATTCAATAATATCAGGCAGCGAATTTTAGGCAAAATTACCGTCTTTTTTATAACATCCTGTTTATATGATGTTTATAATTTTATAGGTAGCAACTTGGGTTTATAATATAGTTTAAACAGCCGCGAATAACACGAATCTGCACGGATGCACAAACCATAATTCGTGTCATTCGTGCAATTCGCGGCTGTACCATCAAATATTCTGAGTAATGGTATAATGTGATTTATGAAAATAAATATACCATTTCAGTTCACAGGCAAAATGCAAAAGCTGGAAGCTTTTGATACTTTGGTGGTATATTTTTTTCCGGAAATCACCTAGGTTCTGTTGACATTTCAGATCAGACTGCCGGTCAGTGACTCCGGTCTGAACCTGAAACATGCCTGAATCCCGTTCCGGGCAGAGTCATGGAAAATCCGCATGGTTCATTCCGGAGAAACCGGTTCCTGCAAATTCAGGATGTTATAGAAATGTCAACAGAACCTAATACCGGTTCGCCATTGAATTGATACTGATCCGGAGGAGTGCAAAAATTAAGCGGAACGGTTTTTTGCACTCCCGGAACGGTGAAAAAACTGACAATATTCTATAAAATCAATGGCGATTTGGTATAAGTCTCACGAAGATTTTCCTAAAAGGCGGGCAGTATGAGGCATGAAAGTCCGGAAATTTCCGGGGCGGAGATTTCCGCCCCGGAGTTATGGTTTATCTCATTCCCAATGTTTTCTGCAGGGCAAAGACCGACTCCGGAATGCGGCACTGCTGCACAAGTAAGGTGATTTATGAAAATGAATGTCCCTGTTCAGTTCACAGAAACTGCAGCACAGGAAACCTGCAGACAGCATATCTTGGTGCCGCAAAAACCTGATTTTTCGGAAAAATCCGGTTTTTATGCACACTTCAGCGCATAAAATCAAAGCTGGCAAAGCAGTATATTCTTTTCTGTAAATCGGCCTAATGCTGAATTTAATTTCCGGATAAAATAAAGGAGTTAAAGTATATGACTGCCATCTTTGGCGGTTCCCGGAGTGCAAAAACTGCATTTCTGCATGACTGAACAGCAGAAAATGCTCCGGTTTAATGCCGGTTCCACAGTGCAAAAATACAATTTCTGCAATCATCCGGAAAGTTTTAGATCTGCTGAATTTTGACTGAAATGATGCAATGTCAGCAGATCTAAGGCGATTTCCATGAAAAAATGTACCATATTGTAGGGTGGGCACGGCTTTTTGTGCCCGCCGTTTCAGCAGGACGGCGGGCACAAAAAGCCGTGCCCACCCTACGAAAAACGGTATAATCTTTAATGGAAATCACCTAAAATTTCCTTAATTCTCCCTCTCCCATTTAGGGGAAGTGAGTTTTCGATATTCTGAATGTTTATGGAAGTCAGTATTTACAGACGCCAGTACTGAATATTCAGTTTTTCCGCCTCTGCCGGGCTGAATGCACTTTTGATGTCAATTACCATAGAAGAACCCGGAGCGCAGAGCCTGGAAATGTTCAGCAGCCCCATATCCCTGTATTTTTTGTGCATCACTGCCAGAATGACGCCGTCTGCTCCTGAAATGCTTTCCATTTTCTGCAGTTCAATGCCGTAATAGCGCCAGGCTTCCTCGGGATCTGCCATAGGATCGTGAACCAGCGGCTCCACTCCGTAATCCCGGAGTTCTGAGATAATATCAGTCACTTTGGTATTTCTCAGGTCAGGAACATCCTCCTTGAAGGTCAGACCCAGCACAGCAATCTTTGCCCCGCGCACCTGTTTTCCCAGCCGGATAAGCATTTTCACTGTGCGCTCGGCAACATATTTGCCCATGCCGTCATTGATGCGCCGTCCGGCCAGAATCATGTCCGGATGATAACCCAGAGATTCGGCCTTGAAGGTCAGATAATAGGGATCAACGCCAATGCAGTGGCCGCCCACAAGACCGGGACGGAAAGGCATAAAATTCCATTTGGTTCCCGCAGCCGCCAGCACTTCTGCGGTGTCAATGCCGATTTTGTCAAAGATCATGGCAAGTTCATTCATCAGCGCGATATTGAGATCCCGCTGTGTGTTTTCAATAACTTTTGCGGCCTCTGCCACTTTGATGGAAGAAGCCCGGTGCAGACCGGCCTTCACCACTTTGCCATACACATGGGTCAGCAGATCCAGTGCGGCAGGGCAGGAACCGGAAACAATTTTTACAATCTTGTCCAGACTGTGAACTTTGTCTCCCGGATTGATCCGCTCCGGGGAATAACCGGCCATGAAGTCCTTTCCGAATGTAAGCCCCGACATTTTTTCCATGATGGGAATGCAGACCTCTTCTGTCGCACCCGGATAAACAGTGGATTCAAACACTGTACAGGTTCCGGGTTTCATATGTTTTCCCACAGTTTCAGAAGAGCCTTCCAAAGGGCTGAGATCCGGGATGCGATGGCTGTCAATGGGAGTGGGAACAGCCACAATAATCATACGGCATTTGGAAAGTTCTTCCGGACTGTCTGTAAAAAAAACCGGGGCAGCACGGAGTTCCTCATCTGTCACTTCCAGTGTACGGTCATGCCCGGCTTCCAGTTCCCGGATTCTTTCTGTTTTCAGATCATAACCGACCACATCAAAATGGGCCGAAAGATGGACTGCCAGGGGAAGTCCCACATAACCCAGTCCGACAACAGCGATTTTGTCTTCCCGTGCATCCAATGACTGCGGTGTCACCATAGTCTGATCCTCCTGTGGGTCTGCGGTACACAGGGCAGAACCCGGTAAGCGGTAAAGTTAACAAATATGGGTATCACTCCCTGACATTATGACCTTTGCGTTTTCTGATTTGCAAAAGGCTGATTAACAGCATTTGTCTTACTGCCATTGCTGTATAAATTTTAAGATATTAGGTGATTTCTGAAAATAAATATCCCCCAGTTCACCGGCACGGGGCATAAGCCGGAAGCTTATGCTGACTTTGGCGGGATATTCTTTTATGAAAATCACCTTAATTTGCATGAACAAAAATGCGGCAGAAATTTATACAGAAGCATAGCACATTTTTTTTGTATTTTCAATTCAGGAATGGTGTTCTGCCAAATCTGATTCTGCGGGGTTCATCACAAAAATCACAAAAACAGCACAGATTCCACAGGGGAAAACTGTATTCTCAGGAATAAACCTCTCTTGCCTTTTCCGGAAAATGCTGGTATTTTGCAGGACAGATATTATCCTGAAACGGATACTGCTGAAACAAATCCCTTTGAAATCGCAGAGAACAGGAGAAAAATGAAAAAAAACTTTGGCATAATGCTTTTGTGGCTGATACTCTGGGGATGCGCAGACACTCCTCCGCCTGAACCCGCAGGTCCGCAAGATCTGCTTATCCGGCAGGTGTCTGAAATTCCCGGATTCTCTAAAGCGGAACTGTATGAGGGGGCAAAACTGTGGGTGAGTGGCAGTTTTTCCGATGATCTGGATGTAATCCGCTATTCTGACAGGTATGAGGGAATGATCGTGGGTCAGACCTATATTCCCTATGAACGGGTGTCCAAATGGGGCTCTGACCTGTTTGAATGCCGCTTTATGCTTATAGTTGAGGTCAAGGACAATAAAATCCGCACCACATTCAAAGATTTGTATCTTTTTCACCGGGGCGGAACCCAGCCTCTTCTGAAATCGGATATGGAGATTATACGGCCCAGACTGGAGAAATCTGTGGATGCTCTGGTATCATCCTATAAAAAGCTTGGCACGGACAGCCATTGGTAATTGGAAAATATCATGAAAGAAGACAATGGAATGCGTCTGCAGAAATTCCTTTCAGCAGCAGGGCTCTGTTCCCGGCGGCGGGGAGAGGAATGGATACTGTCCGGCCGGATCAGGGTAAACAGTCAGGTGGTAAAGGTTCTTGGCAGCAAAATAGATCCGGAACATGACCGGGTTGAGTGTGACGGAAAACCGGTTCAGATTGGGGAAGATCTGATTTATATTGCCCTGAACAAACCTGCGGGATATGTGAGCACCTGCGAGCAGCCCGGAGAAAAAACAGTGCTTGATCTCATTGACATTCCCCAAAGGGTCTATCCTGTGGGTCGCCTGGACAGGGAATCCACCGGGCTGCTGCTGCTGACCAATGACGGGGATCTGCATCTCAGGCTCTCCCATCCCTCTTTTGATCATGAAAAGGAATATGAGGTAATTACAGGCCGGGCTATCAGCGATGAAGCACTGCAAAGGATGGAAAAAGGTCTGCTTCTGGATGGAACCATTACCCGTCCTGCCAAAATCCAAAAGCTTTCCCCAAATTCTTTCCGCATTATTCTGCAGGAAGGCCGTAACCGGCAGATCCGGCGCATGGTCAGAAAGGTGGGCGGGCATGTAACAGGACTGAAACGCATCCGTATGTCCGGCATCCATCTTGGAAATCTGCCTGAAGGCGCATGGCGTCATCTCACGGAAAAAGAGAAAAAAGGGCTGTCTGCCGCTGGGTAAAATCCGGGCAGTTTTCAGATGTTCAGGTATCAAAAACAAAAAAGCCCTTTCAGGTTCAAAACCTCACAAAACCGTCACACCGGCGAAAGCCTGTGTCCGGAACACACTGAAAACACTGGATTCATGTTTTGCCACAACGCGTATGAATGACTGTTGCAGTTGAATCAGACAGCCAGAATATGCACCTTCAGCAGATCGGAAACTTTCCGGATGAGTGCAAAGATACAGAAAAAAATTATCTTCAATTTACGGATGGATTTGGCAATGGGATATTTATTTTAGGCGATTTACATGAAAAAATGTACCATCATTGTAGGGTGGGCACGGTTTTTTGTGCCCGCCGTCCTGCTGAAACGGTGGGCACAAAAAACCGTGCCCACCCTACGAAAAACGGTATAATCATTAATGGAAATCACCTTAAGAAATCACCTAAGGAAACGGCATTGTCCTTAACATAAAGAAAAAACAGGGATTGGCGGTATTGCCGGACAGGGAAGAGGAAACAGATGAATCCGAATCACAGTCAGCTCCCCCGGAAACAGCAGAATAACCGCCGGATTTTCAGAAAATAATTTCCGGGGAAGACATATATCGTAAAAATTTATGAATACTTACAAAAATTTGAATAATATGGACTGTGATTACAGTTGGAATTCCCTGCTCCGTCCCGGCGAGGCCGGTGATTTTTTCTGCTGTGCGGAAAGAGTCGGCCCCTTCCGGCCAGAACTTACTGAATACAGCCTGTCAAACGCGTGGTGGCTGTCTGAAATATGCCGTCTGATTTACCGGAGGGGAGAGGATGAAACCGGTATATGGGCCAGTCCGCTCAGCCGGAACGACTTTCTCAGAAGCATAGGTCTGAAAGAATGCTTTTTTGTTAAAAAACAGGGCCTTTTCTATTCCCTTGTTTCGGATGGGAAAGAAAGTTTTGCCATTCTGGTATTCCGGGGTACCAGCAGATTTGAACACTGGTTTTCAAATCTCAATACGCTTCAGACCCTGTGGCCTTCCGGTGGCATGATTCATACCGGATTCAAAAATGAATTTGACAGGATACAGCATGAACTCAGTGAGATACTTTCCGAAGTCCATATCCCCCTGTTTTATACCGGACACAGCCTGGGCGGCGCATTTGCCACACTCACAGCATCCATCATACCACCGCGGGCAGTTTATACCTTTGGTTCCCCGCGGGTGGGTAATGCTGCTTTCAGGGACTCGCTTGCATCAGTGAATCTGTACCGTATTGCAACAGAAAATGATATTGTCACAACCGTCCCTCCCTCCCGGCCACCTTTTTATTTCTGCCATGCAGGAGAGGCAAAAAAGACATCCTTCAGGAATCGTGATGAAATATTTTATGATAACAATATATTGAATTTATCAGAACCGCTGACTTTTTCCTTTGTTAAACGCTTTGCACGGGCCCCGCATTTTCTTGCCGCACATTCTCCGGTCAATTATTCACGCTGTCTGCTTTATGAAGCAGATTTCATACACAAAGCCGGGCAGAGCACTAAGAACATAAGCTGTGCGCTTCTTCCTCAGATTCCTGCATACCTGCCCTGATACATCTGAGCAGGTTGTAATCATATCTGCCTTCAAACTGTTCATAGACCGGTTTCAGAAATTTGCGATCAGCCAGGGGCAGGGAGCGGAATGCCTTTTCTATACATTTCTTTTCATCAGGTTCCAGATCAATCACCTCGTCTGCGGACAGCTCTCCGCTTTCAATCAGTTTTGATATATGCCCGTAAATGGTACTGATGCCCAGTCCCCGCTGCTGTGCGATTTCCTCCGGAGGCAGCCCGGTTCGGAGAAGTGTCAGGGTTTCACCGGCTGTGGATGAATGGTACAGCACAGATGTTCGTTCCGGTTCAGGATTTTTCTGCACAGATTTTGTTTCCGGCTGTCTGTCCGGCATTCCCCTTTCCCGGATATGCTCTGCAATGATTTCCAGAAAGGACTGGCCGTATTTTTCCAGTTTTTTCTGACCTATGCCCTGAATTTCCCCCATTTCTGCCAAAGTGCGGGGCAGATGCTGTATCATGGCACGCATGGTGATGTCATGGAAAACAATATAGGGCGGCATATCCTCATCCCGTGCCATTTTCAGACGCAAAGCCCGAAGTTTTTCCCACAGTTCACGGGAAAAATCATCCCTGAATTCTTCCGTATGCCTGTGTTTCACAAATCCGTGAGATTTTTCCTTACCAATGCTGTCTTTGCGGAAAAAAACCTTCTGCTGTCCCCGAAGAACCGGTGTGCTTCGGGAAGACAGAAGAAAACCGCCTTTTCCATCCGGATTTGCATTCATAAACCCCGCGGCTGCAAGCTGGCGGAACACGGATTTCCATTCCTTTGCCGAAAGCTCTGTTCCAATGCCAAAGGTGGAAACCTGATCATGCCGGAAAGCCCGGATTTTGGGAGTGGAAAGACCCAGCAGCACATCAGTCAGATGAGCGGCTCCGAAACGCTGTCCTGTGCGGTATGCACAGGACAAAGCCTTTTGGGCAGCGACCGTGCCGTCCCAGGTTTGCACCTGTCCCATGCACACATCACAGTTTCCGCATTTTTCAGGATATTCCTCACCAAAATAATTCAGCACCGCCCTGCGCCGGCAGTAGGTGGTTTCGCAGTATCCCAGCATTGCTTCGGCCTTCTGCTTCCGGATTCTTTTGAAATTCTCATCTCCGGCTGACTCATCCAGCATGCGCTGCATCATCACAATATCGGAAAGACCGTAGAGCATCAGGGCATCCGCGGGATTGCCATCCCGGCCAGCGCGGCCGGTTTCCTGATAATAGGCCTCCAGGCTCTGGGGCATTCCCAGGTGAACCACAAAACGCACATCAGGTTTGTCAATGCCCATGCCAAATGCCACTGTCGCGACAATGATGATTCCGTCTTCCCGCAGAAAACTCCGCTGATGTTCGCTTCTTGTGTGCGCATCCATGCCTGCATGATAGGCAAGTGCTGTATATCCGGCAGAACAGAGCAGGTTTGCGGTCTGTTCGGTTTTTTTCCGGCTGGGACAGTAAATCAGTCCTGCCTCACCCGGATGTTCACTCTGCAGAAAAGCCGCCAACTGCCTCATGGCATTGTGCCGCGGTTCTGCCCGGTAACAGATATTTGGACGGTCAAAACCTGAAACAAACTGGCAGGCCGTCTGCATTTTCAGTCTGGCAACAATTTCTTTCCGGGTTACGGGATCAGCCGTGGCTGTGAGCGCTATGCGCGGCACTCCGGGAAACTGATCCGTAAGCATAGGAATCTGCATATATTCCGGCCGGAAATCATGACCCCACTGAGAAATGCAGTGTGCCTCGTCAATGGCAAAAAGTGCAGGCCGGATCTGATGCAGCAGACTCTGAAAACTGCTGCCCATCATGCGTTCGGGTGCGACATAAAGAATATCTGTATTGCCGGAAAGCAGGCGCTGTCCGGTTTCAGTGATTTGGGAAGGTGTGAGGGAAGAGTTGAGATAATCCGCTCGGATTCCCATCCTGCGAAGTCCATCCACCTGATCCTGCATGAGAGCGATAAGCGGTGACACCACAATGCCCACGCCTTCACGGATCATGGAAGGAATCTGGTAACATAAGGATTTGCCGCTGCCGGTGGGCATAAGGGCAAACACATCTCTGCCGGAAAGCAGGCTTTGTATGATTTCCGCCTGATGTTCCCGGAAACTGTGATACCCGAAGAAGGTTCGCAGAATTTCCATAGGAGAGGAACTGACGCCGTACTGTATGCCGGCTGTGAATAAACTGTTCACGGCTTCCTTTAAAAAAAAATACAGATTTCAGGGAAAAAATATTTTCCATTAAAACTGAAATTGGCGTAAAAGTCAATAATCCAATTTGATTATGCAGTACGCATATGAAACCTGAAAAAAATTTCAGGAAAAAAGAGTTTTTGTTTCCGGGTGCTTTTCACCTGCCGCAAGGTTTCTCAAAGATGAAGGCGCAGCCGGTTTTCAGATTTCATACTCCTGTTTAAATTTTCTCAAAGAACATCTTATACCAAATCACAATTGATCTTATACAATAATTGTCAGTTTTTCCGCTGCTGAGCGTTTGCAGAAAACCGCTCCGCTCAATTTCTGCACTCCTCCGCATTGTATAAAATCAATTGTGATTTGGTATTATACCAAATCGCTTTCAAAGTTCGGGGAATGCCTCTTTTTTTTAACCACGAAAAACACGGACAGCACGAAAAACAGCAGTTTGCATGCTCATATTTTGAAAGCGAATTGGTATTAGGTGATTTCCGGAAAAGAATATACCGGAAAAGTATCAAAAGCTTCCGGCTTTTGACCTGTGCCTGTGAACTGAACCGGGATATTTATTTTCAGAAATCACCTGAAGTGCAGAAAAAAACCGGATTTTTTGGAAAAATCCGGTTTTTGCAGCGCACAGATTCAAGTCTGACAGCGTACTGGGTCAATACAGGAAGAATTTCCCGGCCTGATAAACCACTGCGGCCAGGACAAAGGCCAGCACAGTGGTGTAAACCATACTGAAAGCTGCCCATTTCCATGAGGATTCTTTGGCCATTGTGACAACGGTTATAAAACAGGGACAGTAAAGCATGACAAAAATGATAAGGGATATTGCACTGAGTATCGTCCACTGCGGATCATTTTTCAGTCTTTGGGAAAGTCCCTCGGAGTCTTCCGCATCTGTACTGCCCATTGCATAGGCTGTTCCCAAAGTGGAAACAATCACTTCTTTGGCTGCAACACCGCCGAGAAGTGCAATATTGGTGCGCCAGTCAAACCCGGCCAGACTGCTGATCGGCTCCAAAGCGGTTCCAAGTCTTCCGGCCAGGGAATATTTCAGCGCAGCCTGGGCCTGCTGATTGCCGATGTCCGTCAGTTGTGCATTCAGTTCTTCCTTCCGGGTTTCATCCTGCGTCTGTGTCATCTGTGCGGCAATGATTTCCTGCTCTTTTTCAAACCGGGCAGTTTCATTTTCCGGCAGAGAGGGGAAGGTCATGGCAGCCCATATGAGAATGGAAATAGCCAGAATAAATGTCCCTGCTTTGCGGATATACTGCCAGGCTCTTTCCCAGGTGTGAATGCAGATGCCTTTGAGGGTGGGCAGACGGTAAGGCGGCAGTTCCATGACAAAGGGTGTGGCCTCTCCCCGGATTACAGTATTTCGCAGCACCCAGGACACCAGCAGAGCAGTTGCCCATGAGCCGATGGTAATCCAGAACAGCACCTGCGCGGCTGATCCGGCAAAAAATGCCGCACTCAGCAGTAAGAAAACCGGAACTTTTGCGCCGCAGGGCATAAAGGGAGCGGTGAGCATTGTGGCAAGTTTTTCCTTGGGACTTCGCAGTGTGCGTGCGCCCATGACACCGGGTACTGCACATCCGCCCGGAATGCCTCCGGATACAATAAAGGGCATGACAGAACATCCATGCAGACCGAAAATGCGCAGCACCCTATCCATCATATAGGCCATGCGGGCCATATATCCGGAGTCTTCCAGAAAGGAAATGCCCAGAAACATGACCATAATCAAAGGGACAAATCCCAGTACACCGCCTACGCCCGCGATAATGCCATCCACGAGAAGGGACTGCAGCAGACCCGGATTTGTCAGACCGGTCACGGTTTCAGACAGCCATGCAAAAAAATTTTCCACCCAGCCCATAGGAATTTCTCCGATGGAAAAGGTGACAAGAAACATGGCATACAGCACACTGATCATCAGTACAGGGCCAAAAAAACGCTGGGTCAGCACCCGGTCAATTTTATCGGAAAAAACAATTCTTTCCTTCTGGTCGGTGCGGGTGATTACGCCCTGTTTTGTAACGGATGCGATAAAACCGTAACGGTAATCCGCAATAATGGCCTCAGGCGAGACATCCAGCGCAGCCCGGCAGTGTTTTTCGGTTTTATCAGCAATTTCAGCAAGTTTTTTGCCAATCCCTCCGGCCTGTTCCGCAAGATTCCGGATTTGAACATCCCCTTCCAGATATTTCAGGGCCAGCCACCGGGGCGGATAACGGTCTGTAAAAAATCCCGCCTCCTGAATCAGACGGGTCATATCCAGAAGCACAGGATCCAGATCCGGGCCGTAGGAAATTTCCAAAGGCTTCCATTTGCCACCGCGTTCTTTGGCAAAACGCACAGCCTCCTGTATCATTTCCTGTTTGCCCTCACCAATGCGGGCAACAGTTTCCACTACAGGTATGTGAAGCAGTTGCGAAAGTTTTTCCGTATCAATCTTTTTTCCGCTTCTGCGCACCTCATCCATCATATTCAGAGCCAGTACCAGGGGAATACCCAGTTCCATGAACTGAACCCCCAGATACAGATTGCGATCCAGACTGTTGGCATCCACTATATCAATGACCGCATGGGGCCGTTCATTCACCAGATAGTCTCTGGCCACCAGCTCTTCCTGACTGTAGGCCGTGAGGGAATAGGTTCCGGGCAGATCCACCACATTGAGCACAAAACCGTTATAGCGCATATGGCCTTCCCGTTTTTCCACTGTCACGCCCGGATAATTGCCCACGCTCTGCCGCGCGCCGGTAAGGGCATTGAACATGGTTGTTTTTCCCGCATTGGGGTTTCCGGCAAGTGCAATATTCAGATTTTCCTGCATGTTCAATAACCTCCGGGCACTTCAACGGTAATGAAATCCGCCTCATTGTTCCGCAGGGAAAGGGTGAAATCCCGCAGACGCAGAGCAACCGGATCTTTGAGGGGCGCGCGGCCCACAACCGTGATTTCCGTATTGGGAACCAGTCCCATGTCCCGAATCCGCCGTCCCATTTCCCCCTCAGCCTTTACCGAGCGTATCATTCCTCTCTGATTTACTGCCATTTTCCGCAAACACAACAATTGCCTGTCCATACGTATCTCTCCTGTGTTCTTTTGTTTATGAGATTTTTTTCTTTATATCCAAAACACTTTTCGTTAATGTGAACATTTTAAGGAAAGCCTTATACCACATTCAGACGGAATGTCAAACAAAATTTGTTGTGACTAAAAAATAATTCGGATTTGCGTTTTTGGCAAGGGAAATGCTCCCTTTTTTCGGATCAGGGTTTTCATCGGCACTTCCGGTAAAGACTGGTTCCCATGCTTTGGTTTTCCGGCAGATCCGGTCTGACGGCAAAATACTGTTTGACAATCCTCTGTATAATTATGTAAAGTTAAATCAATAAGATAAATTATGTATGCAGTTGATTTGCGTCATCACAGGGGAATTTGTCCCCCTGTTTTGCATTGGCAGGATCAGAATAACCTGTAAAGGGATAAAATAACTGTTTCAGACAGCAACCCGGACATAAGGAGGAAAAAAGTTTATGGACAAAATTTTGCGCATTGATGTGGGAGCGGATGGCGGACCCAAAGCAACTGTAAGCCCGCTGGGTGAATACTCTGGTATGGGGGGCCGGGGTATGACCTCTATGGTGGTATATAAAGAAGTGCCCGCGGATTGCCATCCGCTGGGGCCGGAAAACAAACTGGTTATCGCACCCGGACTCATGAGCGGCAGTGCTGCCTCAACATCAGGCCGTCTTTCTGTGGGATGCAAAAGTCCCCTGACCGGAGGCATCAAAGAAGCCAATTCCGGTGGCCAGGCCTCCCAGGTGCTGGCGCGTCTGGGATATGCGGCCATTATTCTGGAAGGGGAAGCCAAAGGCTCTGATCTCTACAAAATCTTCATTGACAAAGACAAAGTGGAGATTACAAAAGCCAATGAATATAAAATGATGCGCAATTACGCGCTGGCTGAAAAGATGAAGACCGAACATGGCGACAAAGTGGCCATGATCTCCATCGGGCCGGCCGGTGAAATGAAAATGGGATCTGCCACCATTGCCATCACAGACCGGGAATTCCGGCCTTCCCGTCATGCAGGACGCGGGGGTGTGGGCGCAGTCATGGGTTCCAAAGGCATCAAAGTGATTATTCTCGATGATGCAGGGTGCAAAATGCGATCTGCCAAAGATCCGGAAAAACTCAAGGCAGCGAACAAAAAATTTGTGGAAGGTCTGCGCTCCCATGCAGTCACAGGGCAGGGACTTCCCGCTTACGGAACCAATGTGCTGACCAATGTAATCAATGAGGCCGGAGCATATCCCACTTACAATTTCAGACAGGGACAGTTTAAGGATGCGGTGAAAATCAGCGGGGAAACCTTTGCTGAGATTGAAACAAAAAGAGGCGGAAATCCTACGCATGGCTGTCATGCCGGGTGCGTGATCCGCTGCTCCGGCATTTATGTGGACAAAGACGGCAAATATATCACCAAGCAGCCGGAATACGAGACTGTATGGGCGCACGGCGGCAACTGTGGCATCAGTGATCCGGACACCATTGCCCGGATTGATTTCATGGATGATGACATCGGGCTGGATACCATTGAAATGGGCGCGGCATTTGGCGTGGCTATGGAAGCCGGACTGCTGCCCTTTGGTGACGGGGAAGGTGTTCTGAAAATGCTCGATGAAGTGGGACAGGGTACGCCTTTGGGACGCATACTGGGAAACGGTGCTGCACTTACTGCCAAAGCCTTTGGCATTGAAAGAGCGCCTGTGGTCAAGGGACAGGCCATGCCCGCGTATGATCCCCGTGCAGTCAAAGGCATTGGTGTGACCTATGCGACCACAACAATGGGAGCGGATCATACTGCCGGTTATGCAGTGACTGCGAACATTCTTAAAGTGGGCGGAGATGTGGATCCCCTGAGTCCCCAGGGACAGATCGAACTGTCGAGAAATCTCCAGATTGCGACTGCTGCTTTGGATGCAACCGGTTACTGTCTGTTTATCGCGTTTGCCATTCTGGATCAGGCTGAAACCTTTAATGCAATGGTGGACAGCATCAATGCCATGTACGGCCTGAGTATGACCGGAGATGATGTTGTGGCTTTGGGGAAAAAAATTCTTTCTATGGAGCGGGAATTCAACAAAATGGCGGGTTTCACCAAAGAACATGACCGTCTGCCCCGCTATTTCAAAAGAGAAGCCCTGGCCCCGCACAATGTTGTTTTTGACATTCCGGACGAGGAACTCGACAAGGTGTTCAACTGGTAGAACAGAATTTGCTGTTTCTGACGGGGAGAATAAGACTTCTCCCCGTTTTTTTTTGCAAAATATATTTCGGAAGTTAGTGCTTCATTTCACTTAAAATTGTAGCGACTGTGTTAAATGTCAAGCATAATCCGGGTTCCATGCTTCATTTTTTGCGACCATACTGTTAAGGATCACAAGGATATTTCTCGTACAGGCCGTAACAGCCACCATTTTGTTTTTGCCTTTGGAAACAAGACGGTGATAGTATGAACGTATAACCGGGTTATGACGGATTGCAGCCAGAGTGGGCATATACAGCAGTTTTCTGACTTCACAGCGTCCGCCCCCGGTCATGCGTTTTCCCCGGAACTGCCCGCTGTCCCGGTTCACGGGAGCTGTACCCGTCAGGGATGCGATCTCTTTGCCGCCGA
>JBFXEJ010000039.1:0-47190 GCA_050180235.1 Desulfococcaceae bacterium | reverse complement strand
CGGACTGTGTCCGTTTCTGACGAGGTCATCACTGCCGCAGTGGCGGCAGTTAATCTGAATATACTGTTTCATAAAAATAATTATACATATTTAAAAACATAAATCAACCTTTTTGACCCACTACCAACTGGATGTCCGGGTTCTGGCGGCCACGTCCAAAAATCTGGAGGAAGAAGCGGGGAAAGGCACATTCAGGCCTGATCTTTTTTACCGTCTCAATGTTCTGCCCATCCGTCTTCCTCCCCTCCGGGAACGACCTGAGGATATTCCCATGCTGGTGCAGCATTTTATTGAGCATTTCAGGCAGTCACTGAATAAACAGATTCAGGGGATCAGCAGTGAGGGACTTTCCCTTCTGATGCAGTATGACTGGCCCGGAAATGTCCGGGAACTGGAAAACATCATTGAAAGGGCTGTGATTTTTGCTGAGGGAACCACCCTTATTCCTGAAAACCTTCCTGTTCATCCTGCAGCAAAAAGGATGACCGGTTCTGCTGACAGGGAATTTGAGGGTTATTCCCTGAAAGAGGCCCAGAAAATTATGGAAAAACAAATGATTGTCAAAGCCCTTGCTGCAACAGGCGGAAACCGTACTCATGCCACGCAACTGCTTGAGATCAGCTATCCTTCCCTGCTGACCAAGATGAAATCCTACAATATTCTCATGTAAGAAAATGTCTGAAAAGTAAAAAAACATCCGGAAATTTTCGTGTCAAAAACTCAGTTTTTTGAAAAACTGTGCAAAAAAACAGGAAATATATTATCACAGGAACATATCAGATGATTCGCAGAAAGTATACGGGGGCATCCCTTTTGTCAATTATTGTAAGTCTGTTTGGATTTTTGGCACATGTTCCGGCTCAGGACAGTCTGCTGATTCAGCCTGCCCGGAAAATGATCACCCTGAGCGGATACACGCGCAGCGGCACGGTTATGACCCTGTCTTCGGAAGTATCCGGAAGAATCCTCAAAATTCATTACGATGTGGGGCAGACTGTGGGAGACAAAGCCTTTTTTGAAATTGATCCCATATTTATTGATTTTCAGATCCGCAGCACACGCCAGTCTTTGCAGAAAATCGAAGCTGCTATGCTGAAAAATGCTTCAGGTGTAGCTTATCTGGAAAAGGAATTCCGGCGTATTGATCAACTGCACAAAGGAGATCGCGCCACTGAGGTCAAACGTGATGCCGCAGAGGAAGAACTCAGTCAGGCAAAGCTGGAACGCAAAACTTTGGATGCGGAAAAGGCGGTATTGCAGACCGCTTTGAGCGAACTGCAGGAACGCAAACGCAGACACAGCATTTTTGCCCCCAAAGGCTGGATTGTCATAAAAAAAATGGCAGAGGCCGGAGAACTGGTCGCGGCAGGCACACCTGTGGCCATGCTCGGAGATTTCCGGCAACTTACCGTTCCTCTGTCTGTGTCCGGTCAGGAACTGGATTCCATCCGCTCTTTTGGGGATGAATTTGAAGCCAATCTGGAGGGAAAAACTGTAAAGGCGCGAGTGAAATGGGTTAATCCGGAGTTTGATGAAAAAACCCGGAAACTGGGTATTGAACTGATTCTGTCCGGATATGAGGGGGAAAAAAGAGGCGGTCTGCGCTTTTCCCTGGATTTGGAAAGCGAAACCGAAGGGCTGTGGATTCCCAAAGAAGCAGTGATCAACCGTTATGACAATCCCCGTGTGATTCTCAAAGAAAATGGGGAAACCGTCAATATCATGGTTCTGGGAGAATCAGACGGGTATCTGATTGTCAGCAAGGATAAAAAGCTGAAAATCGGAGCGGAACTGGAAATTGCCAGATAACCTATGGATAAATCCACAGGTTATTCATAATCATCTGTATAATATTATGGATAAATCCACAGGTTATTCATAATCATCTGTATAACCGTCATGAATAAACTATGAATTTATCCATTAAATGAATAACCTATGGATTTATCCATAGGTTTTAAGGAACAATAATAAATGCCACAGTCCCATCGTCACCGGGAGGAATCAGTCAACACACAGCTTGCGCTGCTTCTGTCGCAGCACGGCGTGATTGCGGAACCTGAAACCGTTCACAGATCCGGGAAACAGAGACCGGATGTCATGTTTCTGCTTGACGGGCTGCGTGTCATCATTGAGGGAAAGTTTGCAGACACGCCGGATGCGGAAAACACCGTGCTGTCCGATGCGCTGAAACGGGTGCAGACCGGCATCTGCCATATTGCGGCTGCACTGGTGTATCCGGAAAATATCCGCACTGTTCCGGCTTCACAGCTTGGGGAAATCCTGTCAGAAACCCGTGTGCGCTTTCTGACTGTTTCTGAGGCGGGACAGACAGAGTGGGCTGATGCAAATCCTTCGGAAATTCTGGCTTCGATCCGCCGTGTGCATGAAGCACTGATCAGAGATGACATTGTTGCGGAAGCAGCATCCCGGCTTTCGGAAAAAATTGAGAATATTGCGGCCCTGTGGATCGGGCAGCCCGCGACCTGTGACCGGCTTTCGGATATTCTGGGAATTCCGGCAAAACGCGGGGAAAGCGCAGACGAGCAGGCAGCCCGGCGCATCACCGCGACCAAAGTTGCCTCTCTGGTGCTTGCCAATGCCATGATATTTCAGGAACAGCTTGCCATCAGCGGCGGGGACGGCAGCGTGGAATCCCTGCGTTCATACAGCAGTGATTCTGACCCCATAGAGAGCCTGATGCTGCACTGGCGCGGAATATGGGAAAAGATAAACTATGTCCCGGTGTTTCAGCTTGGGGAGGCTGTTCTCCGGGAAATTCCCGCGTCCCCGAATGCCATATCCGCCATCCGACTGCTTCTGACAGAGGCCAAAAGCATCTGTGCCAATCAGTCAGCGCTCCGGCATGACCTGATGGGGCGCATCTATCACTGGCTGCTGCATCATGCCAAATATCTCGGCACTTATTACACGGCCACGTCCTCCGCCACACTGCTGCTCAAACTCGTGTTTGCGCAGAACTGGGAGGGCAGAGATTTCGGATCTCCCAAAAAACTGGAGGATTTCACGGTCGCTGACCCTGCCTGCGGCACAGGAACCCTGCTTATGGCCGCAGCACAGGCAATAACGGATCAGTTTGTTGTCTCACGGGTGAAAAAGGGCAGAACAGTTGATGAAAAAAATCTCAGCCGTCTGCATCAGATTCTGATGGAAAAAGTGCTGTACGGTTATGATGTGCTGCCGTCCGCAGTTCATCTCACGGCCTCCACTCTGGGAATGCTCGCCCCGCATGTCACTTACCGCAGCATGAATCTTTTTGTCATGCCGATGGGCGTGAAAAACCGTTCCCTGCGCCTGGGCAGTCTTGATTTTATTAACAAAAAACGGGTAACAACACAGATTTCGCTGGACAACACCCAGATGGAAATCCGGCAGACCGGTGTGCGCGGGGAGCGGTTCACCTCAGCGGAAATCCCTGAGATGGATCTCTGCGTGATGAATCCTCCGTTTGTCCGTTCAACCGGAGGAAATCTCCTGTTCGGCAGCCTGCCGGATGACGAACGGGCAAAACTCCAGACTGAACTGAAAAAATGCTCCAAAGATCTGCAGTGTTCCGTTACAGCCGGGCTTGGCAGTGTGTTTCTGGCTCTGGCCGACAAATATCTGCGCACGGACGGACGGATGGCCTTCATTCTCCCTGCGGCACTTGCAACCGGTGAAGCATGGGGCACAAGCCGGAAGCTGCTGGCTGACCGCTATCATGTCGAAGTCGTGATGGTCAGTCATGATGCGGATCGTCCGAATTTTTCCGAGAACACAAATCTGTCCGAACTCATGTTCATCGCACGCAAACGGAAAAAAGATGAACTTCCGGGTGAAACCGTTTATGTCAATCTCTGGCGCAATCCCCATACCATTTATGAGGCACTGACTGTGGCCGGGGGCGTGCGGATCTGCAGTCCTGCTTCTCTGGATTCTGCCGGGATAACATCAGTGATCGGGTCCGGAGATCGAAAATTTGCGGAAGTGCTGTCATTACCGGCATCGCTTGTTACAGATCAGTGGATCGGTGTGCAGTTTGCACAGACCTTGACGCTGCGCGCAGCAGTAAAACTGGAACAGGGAAAACTGGAAGTGCCTGGCAGAAATTCTGTGGATGTGCCTCTGTGCCAAATCACTGAACTGGGAAGTCTGGGATATGACAGCCGTGATATTCACGATGCCTTCACGGTCTCCGAAACCGACTGGTCTCCATATCCTGCATTCTGGAACCATGATGCCAAACAGGTGACAACTCTGAAACAGATCCGGAATTCGCATCTGCTCCCGCGATCTGCTGCTGCCAAAGGGAGAAAAATCAAAGACTGCAAAAAAATAGCTGAGAATGCAGGCCGTATATTGCTGATTGAGCGTACCAGAACAACAACACATCGGGTTATTGCGATTGGTTTTGATGAACCGGTTCTGGGGAATACCTGGTGGGCTTTGAAAACAGAACTGGCTGCGGAGCCTGAAAAAGCACTGCTGATGTGGCTTAACTCTTCTCCGGCCCTGCTGCTGATGCTTTCACGCCGGGTAACTACGCAGGGCGTATGGATGAAGCTCAAGAAAAATGTCTGGTCATCCATGCCTGTGCTGGACGTGCGTTCTTTGCCGGATGAAGTCATTTCGCTGCTTGCCAACGCTTATGACGCGGTTTGTGAAAAAGAACTGATGGCCCTTGCCAGACTTGACGCTGATCCTGTGCGTGCGGAAATTGATGCAGCACTGTCCGCCGCGCTGGGGCTTCCTGACATGAAACCTCTGCGTCAGCTTCTTGCACGGGAGCCGGGTTTGACGGGCAAAGGACTGGCCCTGAAACCCGGAGAGAAATGAACACCTTTTCTGAATTGCCAGTATATTGTTTGTCAACAGATTATTTTGTTTAAGGAAAAAAGCAATGCCACAGCCCCATCGTCACCGGGAGGAATCAGTCAACACACAGCTTGCTCTGCTTCTGTCGCAGCACGGCGTGATAGCGGAACCTGAAACCCTTCAGCGTTCCGGGAAACAGAGACCGGATGTCATGTTTCTGCTTGACGGACTGCGTGTCATCATTGAGGGAAAGTTTGCAGACACTCCGGATGCGGAAAACACGGTGCTGTCCGATGCGCTGAAACGGGTGCAGACCGGCATCTGCCATATTGCAGCTGCACTGGTGTATCCGGAAAATATCCGCACTGTTCCGGCTTCACAGCTTGGGGAAATCCTGTCAGAAACCCGTGTGCGCTTTCTGACTGTTTCTGAGGCGGGACAGACAGAGTGGGCTGATGCAAATCCTTCGGAAATTCTGGCTTCGATCCGCCGTGTGCATGAAGCACTGATCAGAGATGACATTGTTGCGGAAGCAGCATCCCGGCTTTCGGAAAAAATAGAGAATATTGCCGCCCTGTGGATCGGGCAGCCCGCGACCTGTGACCGGCTTTCGGATATTCTGGGAATTCCGGCAAAACGCGTGGAAAGCGCAGACGAGCAGGCAGCCCGGCGCATCACCGCGACCAAAGTTGCCTCTCTGGTGCTTGCCAATGCCATGATATTTCAGGAACAGCTTGCCATCAGCGGGGCGGACGGCAGCGTTGACTCCCTGCGTACCTACAGTACTGATTCAGATCCCATCGAGAGCCTGATGCTGCACTGGCGCGGAATATGGGAAAAAATAAACTATGTCCCGGTGTTTCAGCTTGGGGAGGCGGTTCTCCGGGAAATCCCCGCATCTCCGAATGCCATATCCGCCATACGCATGCTCCTGACAGAGGCCAAAAGCATCTGCGCCAACCAGTCCGCACTCCGGCATGACCTGATGGGGCGCATCTATCACTGGCTGCTGCATCATGCCAAATATCTCGGCACTTATTATACGGCCACGTCCTCCGCGACACTTCTGCTCAAACTCGTGTTTGCGCAGAACTGGGAGGGCAGGGATTTCGGATCCCCCAAAAAACTGGAGGATTTTGCAGTCGCGGATCCTGCCTGCGGAACAGGAACCCTGCTTATGGCCGCAGCACAGGCAATAACGGATCAGTTTGTTGTCTCACGGGTGAAGAAGGGCAGAACAGTTGATGAAAAAAATCTCAGCCGTCTGCATCAGATTCTGATGGAAAAAGTGCTGTACGGTTATGATGTTCTGCCGTCTGCTGTTCATCTTACTGCATCCACTCTGGGAATGCTGGCCCCGCATGTCACGTACCGGAGCATGAATCTTTTTGTCATGCCGATGGGTGTGAAAAACCGTTCCCTGCGCCTGGGCAGTCTTGATTTTATCAACAAAAAACGGGTCACAACACAGATTTCGCTGGACAACACCCAGATGGAAATCCGGCAGACCGGTGTGAGCGGGGAGCGTTTCACCTCAGCGGAAATCCCTGAAATGGATCTGTGCGTGATGAATCCGCCTTTTGTGCGCTCAGTCGGGGGCAACCTCTTATTTGGCAGCCTGCCGGATGACGAGCGGGCAAAACTGCAGACGGAACTGAAAAAATGTTCCAAAGATCTGCAGTGTTCCGTCACAGCCGGGCTTGGCAGTGTGTTTCTGGCAATGGCCGACAAATATCTGCGCACAGACGGACGGATGGCCTTCATTCTCCCTGCGGCACTTGCCACAGGTGAGGCATGGGGTGCAAACCGGAAACTGCTGGCTGACCGTTATCATGTTGAGGTGGTCATGGTCAGTCATGATGCAGATCGTCCGAATTTTTCCGAGAACACAAATCTGTCTGAAATCATGTTCATTGCGCGCAAACGGAAAAAAGATGAACTTCCGGGTGAAACAGTTTATATCAATCTCTGGCGCAATCCCCATACCATTTATGAGGCACTGACTGTGGCCGGGGGAGTGCGGATCTGCAGTCCTGCTTCTCTGGATTCTGCCGGGATAACATCAGTAATCGGGGCCGGGGATCGAAAATTTGCGGAAGTGATTTCACTGCCCCCGTCACAGGGCGAGGATCAGTGGATTGGTGTGCAGTTTGCCCAGACATGGACACTGCGGGCTGCGATGCAACTGCAGCAGGGAAAACTGGCTGTGCCGGGCAAAAAACCGGTGAATGTGCCACTGTGCAGACTGGGAGAAATGGGTGGTCTGGGATATGACCGACGCGATATTCACGATGCTTTCACTGTTTCTGAAACCGACTGGTCTCCCTATCCTGCTTTCTGGAACCACGATTCCAAAAAGGTTGTGTGTCTGAAACAAAAACATAACGCGCATCTCATCCCCCGCTCGGCTGCAGCCAAAGGCAGGAAAATCAAAGACTGTGAAAAAGTGGCGGAAAATGCCGGGCGTATCCTGCTGATTGAGCGTCTGGGACCGGTCACCCATCGCGTTCTCGCGGTCGGTTTTGATGAACCTGTGCTGGGAAACACCTGGTGGGCCTTCAGGACAGATTTGGCAGACAGACAGAGAAAAGCACTGCTGCTGTGGCTTAACTCATCAGCCGCTTTGCTGCTGATGCTTCTGCACAGAGTCACAACCAACGGACCATGGATGCAGGTCAAAAAACCGGCCTGGGCAGCTATGCCGGTGCTGGACGTGGGTTCTCTGCCGGCTGAGATTATCACCCAACTTGCCAAAAACTATGACGCTGTTTGTGAAAAAGAACTGATGGCCCTTGCCAGACTTGATGCTGATCCTGTGCGTGCGGAAATTGACGCAGCACTGTCCGCCGCGCTGGATCTTCCTGACCTGAAACCTCTGCGCCAGCTTCTTGCACGGGAGCCGGGTTTGACCGGAAAAGGACTGTAGCCGGATCTTTGCACAGGTTTTGTATAATCGTGTATAACCGTGTTCAGAACAGGATTATACACGATTATTAAAGAGCTGCAGAATGATAAAATCATGTTCATCCTGTACAATCGTGTATAACCGTGTTCAGAACAGGATTATACAGGATTATACAGGATTATTGAGAATAGAAAATCATGTTCATCCTGTAAAATCTTGTATAATCGTGTTCTGAACAGGATTATGCAGGATTATGCAGGATTATTCAAGATGGGCAGGATTATTGGGAATAGAAAATCATGTATATCCTGTAAAATCCTGTATAATCGTGTTCTAAACATGATTATGCAGGATTATTCAAGAGTTGCAGAATGATAAAATCATGTTCATCCTTTACAATCATGAATAATCCTGTTCAAAAATAATCCTGCGTCAGTCAATCTCTCTTACTTTAAAAAACAATGATACTTTTCTATAATATTCTATTATGCTGCGGAATGATAGCCGGGCTTCCGCTTCTCATTCCCCTTGTGCTGCTCTCTCCCAAACGGAGAAAAACAGTTCTGCAACGTCTGGGACTGACACCGCTTCCGGGCCGGAGACCCGGTGCGGAACTGCTGCAAAGCAAACGGATATGGATTCACGCTCTTTCCGTGGGTGAGGTGATGTCTGCCCTGCCGCTGGTAAAGGCATTGAAAGAGCAGTTTCCACTTACAGAGATTTGTTTTTCAGCTTCCACACAAAGCGGATTTGAAACTGCCAACAAACTGATTCAGAAGCATGTTTCCTTTGTCTTCCATTTCCCCTATGACCTGATTTTTTCTGTAAAACATATCATTTCACGCATTGATCCGGATATTGCGGTGATTGTGGAAACCGATATATGGCCCAATTTTCTCAGCGAAATGCAGAAGCGCCAGATTCCGGTTTTTCTGGTCAATACAAGGCTGTCGCGCAAATCCTTTGCAGCGTACCGGCGGTTTTCCTTTTTCACAAAACCACTGTTTCAGTCCTTTGCCAGAATATGCCCCCAGTCCCGTGCCGATGCAGAGAAATTCCGGCAGCTTGGCGTCAGTCCTAATCAGATTGTCATAACCGGCAATATGAAATTTGACCAGCCTGTAACAGTGACAGAGCCTCATATCATCGTGCAGATGCGGGAAAGTCTGGGCATTGCATCCGGACGGAAAATTCTGATCGCTGGAAGCACCCATGAGGGAGAAGAAAAACCTGTTTCAAATGTATATTCCAGATTAAAACGCCATTTTCAGGATTTATGCCTGATCGCAGCCCCACGAAACCCTGATCGGGCTGAAAGCATATGCCGGATTTTCAGATCTCAGGAACATATTGCACGGAAAATGGCAGACGCGGAAGAAAACCCTTCCCTTTTCTGTGATGTGATCGCGGTGGATCGCATTGGTGTACTCAAAGACCTGTACGCAATCTCGGATATTGCCTTTGTAGGCGGCAGTCTTGTCCCTTTGGGCGGTCACAATCCCCTGGAACCGGCCGCTTTTGCCAAACCTGTTCTTTTCGGACAGCACATGAGCGACTTTGCAGAAATTTCGGAAATGCTTATTGAGGCCGGCGCAGCCGTGCAGGTGGGAGATGAACAGTCTTTTTACAATGCGGCTCTGGATTTTCTGCGCAATGAAAACAGCGCATGTAAAGCCGGAAAAAAGGGGCAGCGCGTATTCAGCCAAAACAGGGGGGCGGTGGAACGTACTGTGGCTGTTATCGGACACTCTGTTTAAAAGCGGCACAGGTTTCCACTTTGTGCCGCACCGCAGAATGCAGGGGCGAAAAATTTTCCGTCCTTGCAGTTTTCTGATAAAAAATGGGTATTTTTATTTTTGGAAATTTTTTTACCCGTTTTTCAAATCCCCCTGCCCCGTGGCCTCCAGAACACTCTGCCAGAGTCTTCCATGGGGATTGACCTGCTTGCGCCTGCCTGCGGATGCGGTCATGGGCACATGGACAAACTGGTTGTTCCAGTGTCCCACCAGCACCTTTGTTTTTCCGGCCATGGCCGCATGAACAGCATTCCTGCCCAGAAAACTGCAGAACACATGGTCATTGGAATTTGCCGGCAGACTGCGGATATTATAACTGGGATCAATAAGTTTCAGAGAGATTTCAATCTGTTTTTCCCTGAAATATTTTGAAATCGCGTCCTTGAGAAACGATCCTATGTCATGCAGACGGATATTGCCGGACGCATCCCGGTTTCCGGTTTCCTCAAAAAATTTCTGCCCGGCCCCCTCTGCCACCACAATGACAGCATGTCCCCTGTCTGCCAGCCGTTTTTCCAGAGTGTCCAGCAATCCTCCGGGACCTTCCAGATCAAATTCCACTTCCGGAATCAGCACAAAATTGACATCCTGCTGGGCCAGCGAGGCTGTGGCAGCAATGAATCCCGAATGCCTGCCCATGAGTTTGATAAGACCAATGCCGTTGGGATAGCCGCGGGCTTCATTGTGAGCAGCACGGATGGACTGGGTGGATACATCCACAGCCGTGTCAAATCCAAAGGAGCGGGACACCATATAAATATCATTGTCAATGGTCTTGGGGATTCCTGCCACACTTATTTTGAGATTTCTTTCCAGAATTGTGTCTGCAATCTTTGTGGCTGCCATCAGGGTTCCGTCACCGCCGATCATAAACAGCATCCCGATATTCATGCGCTCCAGACTGTCCACAATTTCATTCACATCCTGAGGGCCGCGGGAGGAACCCAGAAAGGACCCACCCTTGCGGATAATATCGCCCACCACATTTGGCGTGAGATCCAGCACATTATGCCGGTATGTGGGAATAAAACCCTGCAGTCCGTAGCGTATGCCATAGACATTGCGCACGCCGTAACCGTAATACAGTTCCAGCACCACGGATCGGATGATTCCGTTAAGACCGGGACACAGCCCCCCGCAGGTGACGAGTGCACAGCGGAGTTTGCTGGGATCAAAATAGATCATTTCCCTGGGCCCGGCCATTTCAAATGAGGACGGTTTTTTACCCGCGAGGATAAGCTCAGCGATTCTGTCAGCGTCCACATCAATGAGCACTTTTTTTTCATCGGAAACAAATAAGCGTTCCCCGTCCTTTTTCCCCCTGCCCAGGGGACTGGGAATTTTTGCCTCTCCCAGCGCGGGAATTGCGGTATCAATATTTTCAAATTCTGTCGTCATTTTTTACACCATCTGCAAATGTTTTGCCTGTTCATAAAGCTGCCGGGCCAGGCGCACAGTGGCCTGATCCACCATGCGGCCTTCCACAGCAACAGCCCCGCGTCCTTTGGATTCTGCATTTTCAATGGCTTTGAGCACCTTGACAGCGCGCTCAATATCCTCCTGTGAGGGTGAAAAAACCTGGTTAAGGATTTCAATCTGGGAAGGATGAATGGCCCATTTGCCGTCACATCCCAGCGCGCAGGACATGACCGCAGAGCGGTGAAGACCGTCAGTGTCTCTGAAATTTCCATAGGGGGCATCAATGGCCCGCAGCCCATTGGCTTTGGCAGCCATAATCATGCGGCTGAGGGCAAAATGCCAGCGGTGTCCGGGATAAAGTTCCTCTTCTTTTTCCCCGTGACCGGAAATGGAAACCAGTCTGGCTCCCACTGAAGCCGAATAATCCGCGATGCCAAATATCAGAGAGACAAGCCGCGGGGAGGATCGCGCTATTTCTGACACATTGTCAAGTCCCAAAGCAGTTTCAATGGAGGCCTCAATGCCAATGTGTCCGGCAAATCCTTTGTTCATTTCTATGCCATCGAGCATACGGTCAGTAAAATGAATATCTCCCGGATGGTTCACCTTTGGAACCACAATCGAATCCAGAACATCCCCGGCTCCCTCTGCCACTTCCAGCAGATCCCTGCAGGCATAGGGTGTATCTGTGCTGTTAATACGCACAGTCACGGTTTTTCCGCCCCAGTCAATGGTTCGGAGCGAACGGATAATCTGAATTCGGGCTGCTTCCTTGGCATCCGCGGGAACACTGTCTTCCATATCCAGCATAATCACATCCGCGGGGCTTTGCGCAGCTTTGGAGTGCATTTTTTCCACATGACCGGGAACTGACAAAACAGAACGTCCGGGTTTCATAGATGATTTCTCCGAATTTCACTAAGGTTGGCATATATCCTGAAAAGATGCGGACTTATTGTAACTGATTCACATAAAAAAGCAAGAAGGAAAAGCACAGCCTTTCCGGATCACATTCTTTGCAAACTTCGGGTTTACATGTTTGTGTGAGAATGATATAAAAGCAGAATCACAGTATTTCGGATTCAGGCATCGGAGTCATTATGAAAAATATACTGGAAAAAACAGGTTTTGCGCTGTGCTGTTTCCTGGGAATGTGGATGGGCTGCGGGGCTGTGCTGATCCGCGCTGCGGAAGAAAGGCGGACGGATGAGACTCCCAATATTGTAACCATAGATATTCCCTACAGTCTTTTTGTTTCCCTTGTGGCCTATCAGGAACTGACAGAAATGGAAAACACGGGAAAGACTGTCAACAGCGAAATGATACCGGTGCTGGAAAATATTGTGGAATACCTTCGCACGGAACGCAGAAAATATGAAAACATGAACCATTCCGGCATGATAAATTTCCAGTACGGCAAGTTTCTGATCCGTATGGACAAACATATTGACGGTTTTCACAGGGAACTGATCTATCGGCGCAGGGTTGCTGAGTATGAAGCCCTGATGGAGGAACAGAAAAAAATGATCGGAAAATAATACTCAGGTTCTGTTGAGATTTTTATAACATCCTTAATCTGCTTAAATATATTTCTGCGGACTGAACCGGGCAGACGCATGCCGGCTCTGCCCGGAATGCGGCATAGCACTGTGTCCGTTTCAGACCGGAGACGCTGAACCGGCGGCTGAATGGTCTGCCAAATAATTTTTTTCACATATTCTGTATCGTGGGGCGGCATCCTGCAGCCCCGGAACCGGCAGGATGCCGGTTATGATTTGTTAAAAAATTTATTTGACAAGAGCACTGAGTCTGAAATGTCAGCAGAACCTGAATATTTGAGCACAGACTCTGCGCCCTTTGCACCTTCTTTGCATTAAAACGCACAAAATCAAACCTGACAGATTACTGCCGCCATTTCTGCATTGAATTATTTTGACGCTTTTGTTATAAATGCCTTTCTCTGTGAAACCGGTTCCGCTTCCCAAAAAATTAAGAAAAAATTTCTTTTTGCAAAAAGGGATAATAAGGCGGAAAGTTTGCACTCTGTTGATTTCGGACGCAGGATAATTATTTTACATCCATCTGCATATTTTCAGAAAATAATTCTGTTTTCCGGATAAATGCCATATTAATATTTTTCAGACAAAGGAGATTCAATGACCGTTCTGATTGTGGTTGCTGTGGTGACCATACTGATTTCATTTCTGTGCTCTCTGTATGAGGCCATCCTGTATTCCACACGTATGAGTACTCTGGAGGTGGAAAAAAGCGAAGGGAAAATGAAAAGCAAGGCACAGAAGATGATCAGCATGAAAAACCGGATATCCATACCGATTTCAGCCATTCTGATTCTTAATACAGTTGCCCACACAGCAGGAGCGACCATTGCAGGCATGTACGCGGCAAAGGCCCTGGGCGATGCAATGGTTCCGGCTTTTTCCGTGGTTTTTACCCTTGCCGTTCTTTTTTTGTCAGAAATACTGCCCAAAACCGTCGGGGCGGTTTATTGGCGATCTCTGTGGCCAACTATTGTCTGGCCCCTGACCATTATGAAATATGCCCTGTATCCTTTTATCATTCTTACACAGAAATTTTCAGAATCCCTGACAGACGGCGGAAATACCGCTCCTCATGTCACAGAGGCGGAGATACTGGGAACCATCCGCATGGGTGCAAGGGATGGGGAAATTTCCCAGTGGGAAAGCCTGATGCTGCATAATATCATCCGGCTGGAAAACAAGGCGGTCGAGGAAATCATGACCCCGCGCACAGTGATGTTCACCCTCAATGAAGATATGGATCTGGAAAAGGCTTTCCGGCTTGCCAATGAAAAAGGATTCAGCCGCATTCCTGTGTACCGGGGGGATCGGGAGAACTTTGTGGGATATGTAATGCTTAACGACCTGATTTCTGCCCGCATGCTCAACGAACCCGGAACAAAGATCAGTTCCATAACAAAACCCATCATGTTTGTCCGTGAAGATCAGAACTGTCTGGTGCTGCTGACCAGTTTTCTCAAAAAACGGCTTCATATCGCGATGATCGGAGATGATTACGGCGGTGTTGCCGGACTTGTCACACTGGAAGATCTGATAGAAACCATACTGGGCGCAGAGATTGTGGATGAGACAGACGATGTGGTGGATCTGCAGAAAATGGCGAGAAAACGGATGCAGAAACGCTTTTATCTGGAAAAGGAACTGGAAGGCAGTGAAACAGACAGGGGAAGCTTTGGAACGGAAAATACGGCCAAACAGGATGCCCTTATAAAAAACGAAAAGGGGAAGGAAGAATATCCTGACAGCAAAACATCCACTGCTTCGGAAGTCCTTCCGGATCGGAAAAATGATCAGGATCAGTCCGGGAGTGAATACCGGAAAAATGATCAGGAAAGTGATAATGGCAGTAAAAAGCAGGAGCCCGGTCAGGATACGAAAAATGGGTAGTGGTACCATACTGACTGATTTTTTTTAAATTTGCAAATCAGAATGTTACAGAAAAACTGCCTGAAAATTTCAGAGGATGTATCATCCAACCATTTGTATTTGTTGCATGTAAACAAAAACAGCCTTTGACTGTAAATATAATAATTCATGATAAATTATATCAGTCAAAATAATCCCGTTACCAGATTTTGATGGATTTTAAAGAAAATTATATTCATTATGCTTTGGAGCGGCGCATTCTCCACGGTCTGGCCTGTGAATGGGAAGTGGCTTTATGGATACTGCCGCAGGAACTCCGCATAGCCATGAAAAAACCGCTGTTCCGGCTTGGGGATATGAAAAAATCCCTGGGCTGCTGGACAGCGCACACGCGGGAAATCTGCCTGAACCGTGATTTTGTTATGCATCATCCCTGGGACAGTGTGCGGGAAATTCTCCGGCATGAAATGGCCCATCAGTTGTGCGGAATACTGCCGGGAGGAACTGACAGCCTTCCGCATGGCCCGGAGTTCCGGAAAGCCTGTGAACTGCTCCGGGCTGATCCCAGGGCTTCAGGGCGTTATGAAAGTCTGCATGAAACCGCAGACCGTGAAATGCCTGCGGAAGAGGACAAAATTCTCTTACGGGTTCAGAAACTCATGGCTTTGGCCCAAAGCAGCAACCGGCACGAGGCTGAGGCCGCCATGCAGAAAGCCCATGAACTGACTGCCCGGCATAATATTGATCTGATTTCCCGCAATATGCCCCGTGATTTTGTAAGTGTTTTTCCGGGCCGCCCCGCATTGCGTCATTTCCGTGAAGAATATGTGCTTGCCATGCTGCTGGAGGATTTTTATTTTGTTCAGGGTATATGGGTTCCGGCCTATGTGCTGGAAAAAGGGAAAATGGGACGTGCACTGGAAATCAGCGGCACGGATCAGAATGTAAAACTGGCCGGTTATGTTCATGATTTTGTGCATCATTTTACTGACAGGCAGTGGAAGGACTACAGCAGGGGAAAAAATCTTAGCCGTTACCGGAAAAGCGATTTTGCAGTGGGCATTCTCAGCGGATTCCGATCCAGACTGGAATCAGGAGAAGGCGCACACAAAGTTGACAGCGGTTCCCGTGCTTTGGTCAGAATGGAGGATCCCCTGCTGCACCAGTATATGAATTACCGTTATCCCCATACAAACAGGGTTCGGTCAAAGGCCCTGCGATATGATCCTGACATCGTGAATGACGGGGTGCAGATTGGGAAAAAACTCGTGATTTCCAAAGGAATCACCGGGCAGGGAAAAAGCGGAAAATATCTGCCTGTGCCCTGAAACCCTTTTTCAGTCTGCCAGTCTCATGAGTGCTTTTTCCGGCAGAGGGTCAAATCAGTTGATTTTTATTCTATGCCCGTGTATAATTTTTTTCATGAAACAATATGTCAGGACAGTCTGTTTTTCAGAACGGGAAAATATATGAATTGAAATGCCCCTGCCCAATCGGAAAAATGTAATTCTGACGCGGGACAGAAAACGGAAATCTGACTGGGAAAATCTGATTTTCACCAATGATCCGCCCCGTGTGATTCTGGAAAACCCGGAAAAAAAGGAACTTTCTGAGGCTGTTATGACCGTAGGCTCGCTGGTCAATTCCCTGTTTGCCGAGGAAAAACTCATTGATGAAATCATTGTCACCATCTCACCCAAAATCTTTGGATACGGTCTCTCGCTTTTCAGTCAGAAAATTTCAATGGAACTGGAACTGAAAGATGTGCATAGACTGGGAAAGGAACTGGTATGTCTGACATACAGAATAACGAAGTAAGCGGTACTGACAACTCTGATAATGAAACAAAGGCACAGCCCTTTGACATTTCGGACAATGAAACAAAAACGGATGCAAAACCTTTTGACATTCCGAAACCGCCTGAAATTCCCCGGAATCAGAAAGTGCTGAAGCTGGTGCCCAAAACTCCCCGCGAAAAGAGCACAATGAGTGAATTTTGGAAAGTCCCGTTCAAAATATTCGGCATGGCCTTTTTTGCTTTAATCAGTTTTGTCACCCTGCTGTTTCTCTTCAGTCTTTTTTTCATCGGTGCTGGCGTGGGCGTGGGTATGTCCATGAAAGGCGGGGATATCAAAAACTTCACAGCGGCAGCAGAAGAAACAGATTACACATATATTTCCGGAAAAAAGGGAAGTCAGAATTATCTGCTTTCCATGTCTGTGGAAGGGCTGATTCTCGGAAGTCCCTCTTATGATATGGGTGCAGCCATGGACTGGATGGGCGTAACCTACGGATATGAACTGCAGGAAGCCCTGAAGGACGCAGCCAAAGATGAGAATGTGAAGGGGATTTTTCTTCACATGCAGACACCCGGAGGCACAATTTTCGGTTCAATGGCCATATCCGAGGGAATAAAGGCTTTTCAGGCAGCAAGCGGAAAACCTGTTCTGGCTTATATTGAGGGACTGTCCGCATCCGGAGGGGTTATGTCTATGGTCAGTGCAGATGCGATTTATGCGGATTACGGCAGCATGATCGGCAGCATCGGTGTTATTGGCGGAGCCCTGACCTATTTCAACAAACCCACAGCCATTGACGGGGGGCTGTTCAGCAGCGGCATTGTCACGCAGGACGGCATTGAGCAGACTGTGATTTCCGCAGGCAGAGGCAAAGACCTGGGCAATCCCTTCCGCAGGGCCACTGCCGAGGAACTCCAAACCCTGCAGCAGAATATTGACAGGGAATATCAGAGCTTTGTCCGCCATGTTGCAGCAAACCGCAAAATGGATGAAAAAATGATCATTGAAAAAATGGGGGCACAGATTTTTGACAATGAAAGCGCACGGAAATACGGCCTGATTGACGGCACGCTGGATCGCAATGACGCTCTTGCCAAACTTGCTGAACTTGCAAAAGTGGGAGAGGATTTTCAACTGGTGCGGGTAAAAAAGGATCCGAAACGCTTATGGCAGGAACTTCTGCTCTCCTTTGCGCAGGACATCAAACCTGCGACTGTGATGCACCAGACTGTGCAGCAGGACATATGCCGGGCTGTAAGCGGACTGCCTCTGGTGTATCACGGAAATCTGGACAGACTTTGCACGCAATGCAGGGAAAGCAGTCTGCTTTTCTGATAAAAAACGAGAATTCAATAACTCATCCGTCATTCCGGAGAAAGCAGGAATCCATAAGTCTTTATCTGCCGGATACCTGCGTTCGCGGATATGGCGGGAAATTACTTAACTGATGCTACGCCTCTTCGTCATACCGGCGAAAGCCGGTATCCGGAACACGTTGAAAATACCGGATTCCGTCTTTTGCCGGAATGACGGTCAAAGAGCATAACTGCCTGATTTTTGGAAAGGCTGTGTAACATCAGTTATGAAAATAAATATCCCGGTTCAGTTCACAGGCACAAGCCGGAAGCCTGTGGTGCTTTGGTGTTATATTCTTTTCCGGAAATCACATTAGGGCTGTAAAAAAATAACCTGTACAATTTTCTGTCTGAAAAACCCTGAGGGTTTTGAAAATCCTCAGGGTTGGAACAACTTATTTTGATACAGCCCCTTAGCGGTAATCCTCCCGCACCGGATAAAACACATCCAGCACCCGGCTGTCGGTAATTGCCCGTCCTGAATGCCGGGCATTGGGAGGAATCACACACACATCTCCAGGATGCATTATCTTTGCTTCTCCGTTCACCGTAAGTTCAAACTCGCCTTCCAGCATATTGGCTACCTGCTCGTGCGGGTGGGAATGTTCCGGCAGTACCGCACCGGCATCGATGTTCCAGTAGGAAAAAGTCATATTTTCCGTATGCACAAATTTCGCCCGCAGACCGGGGAGCATTTCCCGGACTTTCAGAGCATTCATGTCAATAAATCCCATTTTTTCATCTCCTTTCAAATTTTCGGCAATATCTTAATAAATTTGGGTTGCGCTACAGAAACTACAGGGATTTTTTATAAGCAGGGATTATAAAAAAATCCTTTCTTACATAAATCCTTGTAGTTGTATAAAGGATTTCAGGGATCTAAAAATCCTTTCTTACATAAATCCCTGTAGTTGTGAACGCCACTCCCCTGTTATCCGCAATCTCTTTTACTCATTCAAAACCTTCAATATTTCCTCTTCCACCGTGACTGTGGAAATTTTTACACCAATGGGGCCGCCCTTGAGTTGAATTTTTACGGGCTTTTTATTTCGGATGAGGATGAGTTCAATGCTTTGTTTCTGTGCGTTTTTCTTTCCAGCGGCTGGCAGTTGCGGTGCCGATGTGATCCGTATGCCGTCATACAGCACAATCAGATCACCGGGCAAAATGTTTTCCTTTTGTGCCTGACTGTTTTCCACAATGCCCTCCACTTTTATGGCATTTCCCTGTTGCTGTTTGAATAATTCTTCCAGATTGTTCCGAACAGTGACGGTATTTGGGTGCTCCTTCCCCAGTTTCTTTTCACAAATTTTCAAAGAGCGTTTAAGCCGAGGTTCGGCTTCCTCATAACGACCCTGATTTCGGTACAGTGCGGCCAGATTGTTGAGTGAATTGGCGACATCCGGATGTTCCTGCCCCAGAATTTTTTCCCGGATAGCCAAAGAGCGTTTATGCAGGGGTTCGGCTTCTTCATAACGGCCCTGAGAATCATACAATAATGCCAGATTGCTGAGAGAAGTAGCAACATTCGGATGTTCCAATCTCAGAACTTTTTCCATGATAGCCAAAGAGCGTTTGTACAAAGGTTCAGCATTTTTATAACATCCCTGATTTCGGTACAGTTCGGCCAGATTGCTGAGTGCAGTGGCAACGTCCGGATGTTCCGGCCCCAGAATTTTTTCCCTGATAGCCAAAGAGCGTTTGTACAGAGGTTCGGCTTCCTCATAACGGCCCTGATTTTGGTACAGTTCTGCCAGATTGCTGAGTGCAGTGGCAACATTCGGATGTTTCGGTCCCAGAACTTTTTCACTGATAGCCAAAGAGCGTTTGTTCAGGGGTTCGGCTTCCTCATAACGGCCCTGATTTTGGTACAGTCCGGCCAGACTGCCGAGTGAAGTGGCAACATGCGGATGTTTCGGTCCCAGAACTCTTTCAAAAATTTCCAAAGAGCTTTTGTACATAGGTTCGGCTTCCTCATAACGGCCCTGAGAATCATATAATTCCGCCAGATTGTTGAGTGCAGTGGCAACATTCGGATGTTCCGGTCCCAGCACTTTTTCACTGATAGCCAAAGAGCGTTTGTTCAGGGGTTCGGCTTCCTCATAACGGCCCTGAGAATCATACAATAATGCCAGATTGTTGAGTGAAGCGGCAACATTCGGATGTTCCGACCCCAGAACTTTTTCCCAAATCCCCAAAGAGCGTTTGTACAGAGGTTCGGCCTCCTCATAACGGCCCTGATTTCGGTACAGTCCGGCCAGATTGTTGAGTGAAGCGGCAACATTCGGATTTTCCGACCCCAGAACTTTTTCCCAAATCCCCAAAGAGCGTTTGTACAGAGGTTCGGCTTCCTCATAACGGCCCTGAGAATTGTACAGTCCGGCCAGATTGTTGAGGGAAGCGGCAACATCCGGATGTTCCTGCCCCAGAACTTTTTCCCAAATCCCCAAAGAGCGTTTGTACAGAGGTTCGGCTTCCTCATAACGGCTCTGAGAATTGTACAGTCCGGCCAGATTGTTGAGGGAAGCGGCAACATCCGGATGTTCTTTTCCCAAAACACGTTCCCGGATTTCCAGAGATTTTTGAAGAGGTTCAATTCCTTCTCTGTATATTCCTGCATACTCACAGACCGAACCCCATTTATGAAGATATTTAGCCACAATCAAATCATTTCCCTCCGGAACCAGTTCCGCAGCCTCTTTGTAATATTCCGCAGCTATCTTATAATCCAATTGGATATTTTTCAATTCCCCGATTTCAGACGCTGATGCTGCGGCTGACAACAATCGTTTCTTTTTGGCTTCCTGAAGCTGACGGATCATATCTTCTTGCTGTTTGACAACTTCCATATCCCTGTCTTTGGCCTGATTCAGCAGTTTTTCGGCCTCATCAAAATTACCGTTTTCCAATGCCTCCCGTGCTTTTTTCTTCAAATCCGCCACAAGGGGATCATCAGACTGAAAGCCTTCAAGTTTGTTTAACAATTCTTTGTAATTCCCGGCAATTTTTTCCAATTTGGCTTGCAACTGATCCGGAGGAACCTGTTTTTCTTCCAAAATTTTAAAGAAATGCTGAACTGCCTGTTCGGTAATGTTCAACTTTTTAATCAGTTCTTCTGCAAAACTGCCGAGGATTTTCCGAATCTGTTCTTCGGACAGGCCATAATTGATGTTGACATCTCCGCCTGCTTTTATGGCCGGGCTTTGGTTTCCGGATGTGGAAAGATTTTCTTCCGCGTAAGCAGCGTGAAAGAATATCAAAGGCAGAAAAATTGCCAGTCTGAAAAATTGGGCATTCATTTGTTTTTCCTATCCATTTGGGATCACTTCTGACAGTCATGCAAGGTCGGATTAGCAAAACGTAATCCGACACAGACAACTGTATATTGTCGGATTACGGCCTCCGGCCTAATCCGACCTACTTATAATTCACTGTTACATCCCCATTGGAAACCACAGCCGGGCTTTTATCTCCTTTGGTTTCCACATTCACGGATGTTTTCGCATCTGAGGTTTTCTTTTCCGCATCATCCGTTACAGGAATTTCAATCACCACTTTCCCGGACTCAACCGCAGACTTGGCTATCTGAATCATGTGCGTTTCAGACTGATACTTCACCTGCAGTTTTATTTCTTTACGCTCATCAAAATCATAAATTGCAAGGGAAAAATGGCCTTGCATGTCTGATTCCGTGCGGCTGTATGCTGATGTGTCTGAAATCTCAGCCCCGGCAGCCGGCCCCATTGCCTGCCCGTTTTTCACAAACCGGACAATTCCTTTCATTTCCCGCACAGAACGGGTGACAATTTTTACATCCGGACTGACAGTCCCGATTTTCACCTCCGGCGGTTTGGGTATTTCCATCTTCACATTCCCGGCTTCTGCCCGCTGAATTTTTTTGTACTGCGTCTGGGACTGATAGTCTGCCATGATTTCAATTTCCTGCATCTGCCGGTCATCCGGAATATGCAGCCTGAAATTGCCGTCTTTGTCTGTCTCGGTTCGGTGGCCGGACACACCCGCAAGGGAAACCGTTGCGCCATAAACCGGCCCGGTTGGTTTTCCTTCCTGAACAAAGCGGATATTTCCCGAAATTTCCAGAAAAACCGGCGCGGGACTGTGCAAAGAATGGGCGATGATGAGAAACATCAAAGTGACAAGAAAACCGGCCATTGCCCCGCCGAATTCATACTGTTCCTGTTTACCGGTTTTCCTGAACATGCCGGAACTGCGCATAATGCCGAACATGACTACAGCCGCAGTCAGGCTGATGACTGTGAACCCGGCATACACCGCAAATATGCTGAAATCTCTGGAATACCGGTCAAGAAGTGTAAAAAGGGCGTTTCTGCTGATAAAACCAATGCCTGTGATTGCGCCAATGAGAATAAGCAGAACAGCAAACGCGGGAAGCAGGGAAGGGGGTTTTTCTTTTTCATTTGGAGGAACAGACTGAACAGTTCCGGAATGTTCTTCCTCCGGCCTGTTTTGAACCGGGGGAGCATCCGGCAAGGGGTTGGCAGCATTGGGTGTATTTCTCTGAGATATATCACTTTCCGGGTCGGTGTTTATCTGTATATGGATGGTCAGCAGTATTTTTTTAACACCCGAATTCCAGTCCGGAAACAGATCCGTCATCACCAGTTCCCGCAGTTTTTCATGTGCAGGCTCGCAGGCATCCAATCGTACCGGAATGACAAAAATATCATTTTCAGGAAATTCATCAATCAGCTCCAGAGCGCGGGTTACTTCCCTGTTGACCTGCCCCCGCTTCACAGAATGGGAGGAAAGAAGCACAAGAAAAAAACGGCTCTCCCGTATGGCACTGCGGATGGCAATATCCCGCTTCTGTCCCGGCAGCAGGGATTCCTCTTCAAACCAGACGCTGATATTTGCCTGCCTGAGTGCATGAAACAGTTTTTTCGCGGCTTCTCTGTCTTCAGGCGATGAACTGATGAATACGCTGTGTGCTGCATGTGAAGATGGCATGATTTTATCCGGAATAACGGTTTTTGTCTGATCAACGTCCTGTATCTGATTACAAATATTCGCATATTTTGTCAAACTGCACAGTTACGTGGTGAATTTCGCTATCCCTTCAACTACCCTGCAAAAATCTGCGGGACGTGAAACGTCCCGGCGGCATTCCCACGCAAAGCGTGGGAACGAGGAAACCGGGAATGTCAACGAACCCCAAAACGCTATCTTTTCCCGGTCAGATAGGCTTTGCGGATGGTTCCTGAAATCACGGGCAGATTTTGTGCATCCGGCGGAGTAAATCCAAAAACCAGTTGCAGAAAGTTCATGACAATGCGGAAGGTCGCACCCCAAAGTATTTCCCTTTCTCCTTCACATTCATATAAAAAACAGGGAAAATCCTGTGTTTTCCGATGAATTTTTTCTTCGGCACGGGCTGAATACTGCACCCGGTACAGGGCATAATGCGCAGGATTGAGCAGACAGCGCAGGGGAATATAAACCACTTTTTCCACTTCCCAGTTGGGGAAAAAACGTTTCTGCCCGGAAACCCATGCTGCCAAAGGATAGATAACCCGCCGGAACAGGACAAGCCGGGCGTGAGGGAGCGGCCCCAGAAAACGGACGCGAAAAGGATTCAGTTGCATTTCCTCAAGTCCTTCCCGCAATCCTGCAGCGAACAGATTTGCAATGCTGCGCGCTGCCGGGGGATGCTGTTTTTTCATTGCAGACCAGTAAGGCCATTGCCGCATGGGAAATCCGGGCAGGGTGACAAGCCGGGCCAGCACATCATCCAGCACAGGCATCAGTCCCCCGCCCGGACAGCAGAGATCACCGGGCTGGCCTACATTCACGGATCTTTTGTTCAGAATCAGGCAGATGTCAGAATTTTTCCCGTATTCCGGGCCAAGCAGAAACAGCACAGCGGAAGCCTCTGAAATCAGAGATGCGTCCGGAATATAATCGGCTTCCGGACGCATGGAGCGGAAAATCAGATCTGTGACCTTTTTCCTGAAAATTTCAGGTTTTTCTCTCAGCAGTCCGGTATTCTCCATGCTATTTCCGCCCAGTTCTTTCCGCATGTTTGCGGATATGGCCGATAATATCATCCAGCACCACATTCACACTGAACACATTGACCTTGTAAAAATCCGGATCAGCCTTGTCAGGATTGTCAAAACCGGGGGTATGATTGACTTCCACAAAATAGTATTTTCCATTGCTTTTGATAATATCCAGTCCGCAGAGATCCCGTTTGAACACCCGTGCAGATCTTTCGGATTCCGCCCGGATAAAGGGTTCTATCGTGCTGAGATCAATGGTTTCCTCCCGTGCACCCAGACAACTGTTGTTGCGGAATTCCTCAGATTCATTGTGCCACCTCTGCTCCACCCGGCGCAGTTTGTAATCTGAAATCACATAGCGGTATTCCACATCATTGGGAATGAATTCCTGCAAAATGAAAAAGGTTCTTTCTTCCGCAAAATACCGGTCAAACTCGGCCCTGTTTTTCAGCAGGGAAACACCGTCTCCCCTGCTTCCGTATGCTTTTTCCTTGAGCACAATGGGAAAACCCAGTTCCCTGAGAATCCAGTCCTGATCTGCGGCTTTGGAGTTGGTAATCAGAAAGGTTTTGGGCAGTTGAAAGTTTTCCGCAGACAGGATGATCTTGTCGGAAAATTTGTTGATGGAAACCATGTCTCCGAGTTCCTCATCAAAAAACATAATTCCCTTTTTTTTCAGCAGATAAGCCAGCCCGTTCATAAAAGGCATCATGTCATACATCATGTCAGAACGCTCGCCCCGTGTGCGGAACCAGACAAAGGCCAGACTTTCATCAATCGCGAGTTCCTTTCCATTGACAAAAAAGCGGCGGTCGCCCGATGAGTCCAGAAAAAAATACACATCTTTATACAGAGCGATGTGAATATTCACATCCTCTTTTCCCAGAACTTTCCGAAAATAATCCGGCTCCCATTCCCTTTCGGAAATTTCAAAACTCGGATCAGCAAATAATATCAGTATGTTTCTTTTCATATCCTTCATTCTTTCCATGCTTCTGTAATATCGTTTTTCAATTTATATTGCCTGAGAGCTTCGGCAATATCCGGAGAAATGCCTGCAATCAGCGCACTCCCGGAATTCACCTGCTCCCGTGTCAGAACAAACTGTGAATACACCTCTGTTTTCAGAGGATAAATCCTTTCTTCCCGCTTCCCGGTATTCATATCCCGGATATGCTGCACCACCTGACGGGTCATATCTGTATTGGGATTGATAATCCGCACATTCCTGAACCCGGCTTTGTGCAGCACTTCCAAATACTGGTTCTGCACAAATCCGAAATGCGTGCATCCCAGATACACATAAATCATTGTATCTTTTGAGGGAATCCGATCAAATGCCTTTGACAGGGTTTCGGCTGTCACCGCTCTGGTTTTGGCACTTTCCGGCTCGGTTTCAATGAGCAGCGGATAATTGGCTTCAGGCGGAAAAGCCAGGGGAATAATCCGTTCATTGGGAAAAATTCCCTTATCTGTCAATCCTTTGCGGTGCATATCGCTGGAGATTGTAGGCTGTGTGGCTAAAATAATAATGCACGCTTCCTTTTCCCTTTCCATGCTGCCGCATTCCGCAAGTCCCGTATCAATGATGTTGAGAATTCTGTCGCCATGATGTTGATAAAACTCTGTTTCCCGGACAATGGCAGACAGGGTATTGCAGACAATCGCGATCATTTCAGGCTGAAAATGTTGCATCATGCCTTTGAGAACATTGTTGAAAACCTTTATTCTGGTTTCCGTGTCCGGCATCAGGCTGTAGCCTTTCCAGGGATAACCCGGACAGTTTTTAGGCAGGGCTTCCGCGAAAAACAGGTTCAGGGGAAAAGAAAATTTTTCCTCTTTCAATGCTTCGTATGCTCCGGCCAGAACGCTTAATCCGCCAAAGCCGGAATCGGTGATGATGATGGTTTTTGCACTGTCTTTTTTCATAATTTTTTGCAAAAATATTTCCCAAACACCCGGATGAATGATATAAGTCCGGTCTGCGGATTAATCCGCAGTTTATTCATATTTTAAATCTGAACATCCTGAATAGCCTATGGATTTATCCATAAGCGGTTTTAAGAATAGCAGACTGCATACCAAATATCAAGAAAATAAAAGCAAAGGATAATAATCTCACAAATGGAAATCCGATTCAGCACAGAGATAAACACAAATGACTGGGAATATGTTCTGGAACATGCCGGAACAGCAAATATTTTTCACACAGTACCGTATTTTGGCATTCAGCAGACAGACGGCCATGATGTGGTTACGGCCTGCGCGTATGACGGAGATTTGCCAATTGCCCTCATTGCCGGAACAGTGACAAATGCTGGTTATCACAAAGGAATCATCGAGGTGGGAAGCAAAAGCGGGGGCTGGCCGGTAATGACTGACAGTTACGAAGAAAAAGAAAATGCACAACAGATCAAAAATGATCTGACCGCATATTTTTATCACAAATTTCTGGAAGGAAAACGCTTTTTCTTTTATCCCTGTTTCCGCATGAAAAACAGCCTGTTTGAAAATCCGGAACTGGGGTGCACAAAACAGTATGACCATACCGTGCTGCTGGATTTGTCACCGGGAAATGAGGCCTTATGGGCCGGACTTAACCAGAAATGCCGCAATGTCATCCGCTATGCACAGCGCAAAGAAGTGACTGCACGGATCACCAATGAGGAAACATATCTGGATCAGTTTTACGCATTTTACAAAAGCCTGAGAGAGAGTTTGAAAACCGGGTATATGTCCTATGCCGAGATTCAGCGGCGTTTCCATGTGCTGACAGAAAAAGGACTGGCTGATCTCTGGGTGGCCTTTTCCGGAGAAAAACCTCTGGCCTATGCCTTTATCTGGAAATACCGGTCTTATGTGAATTTTGTTTACGGTTCCTCTGATCCGGAAACCCTGTCACTCAAACCCAACAATCTGCTCCAATGGGAACTGATCTCACATTATCAGGCACAGGGATACCGTACCTACAATATGTGGGGTGTCAGAAACATGAATTTTGAAGAAAATTCCCGGATTGACAGTGAGAAAATTGAGGGATACGGAAAATTCAAACTGTCCTTTGGTTCGCAACTGAAAGAAATTGTGAGATATTTCAGAATATAGGTTTCAGTGTTCAGATTTCAATATATCTGATAAACAGGATTCTGTTTGTTTACAGTTCTTTTACCAACTTTTGTCACTGAATCCGGAGGAGTGCAAAAATTGAGCAAAGCGGTTTTTTGCAAATAAAAGACAAAAATTATAGTTACCGGTCTGGATTCTGGATTCTGGCAACTGATAACTGATAACTGAAACTGTTTTTCTTTTCATCATTGACAAATCCGATTCTCATCCCTAAATTGACAGGACAAATGTTTCAGAAGAACTGAAACTCATAATCAGCGAAGGAGGAAATACCATGCTTGAAGTTACACAGGCTGCCACGCAGCAGCTTAATGATTATTTTCAGGGAAGAAAGATTGAGCCTATCCGCATTTTTCTCAATGAGGGAGGCTGAGGCGGGCCGTCTCTGGCTATGGCTCTGGATGAGCCGAGAGACAACGATGGCACGTATAAAATTGAAGGTTTGACCTATCTTGTCAACAAAGATTTCATGGAAAAGGTCAAACCCATCAAAGTGGATTTTCAGGATATCGGATTCAAACTGAGCTGCGGCGTGACTTTCGGCAGCGGAGGCGGATGCTCCGGCTGCGGTTCAGACAGTAAGTGCGGATAATTTTCCATTCCAAAATAAGAAAGGCTGTGCATTTCTGTGCGGCCTTTTTTATTTTTTTCTGACCGACAGTGAAATTCAAAGACGATCCCTGGCTGACCGATTATATCAATGCTGTTCATTTTGCCATACGGTATATTGAAACGCAGACCCGTGACCGATCTGCCCTGCACAGGCTGAAACAGGAAACAGATGCCCTGATTCAGGAGGCGATTCTGGGCAATATTCCCATGGAAATAATGACAATGCAGCGTCTGACCCGGCGAATCCGCACAGCCGAGCATAATCTGCTTCATCCTTCCATACCGGGCGGGCAGTCATCTTCCCCCGTGTTTCTGAAAACCTTTTCCGGCAACACTGCCGGACTGATTTCAGATTTCCGTTTTATCTGTCAGGGGCTTGCAGAGTTCAGCCTGAAAGAGATTACAGAGGAATGCAATCTGTATTTTTCAAAAATATATCCGGATATTAAAAACATGGCTGAAACTGTGGCAGAACTTGTCACACGGGATATGCAGTCCGGGCTGCTGACGGAAAGCAGGCAGGAAGTGTTCCGGCATTCCGCCAAAAGCCGGATATGAAAGTCTGCCAAAAAATACAGCCTGTCAGTACACAAAAAAATTTATGAATCTTTGTGGCAAAAAAATTTCCGGGCGGGTTCGGGGAAATTTTTATTTATAGTTCTTTTAAGGTGATTTCCATTAATGATTATACCGTTTTTCGTAGGGCGGGCACGGCTTTCTGTGCCCGCCGTCCTGCTGAAACTGTGGGCACAAAAAGCCGTGCCCACCTACAATGATGGTACATTTTTTCATGGAAATCGCCTAACAACTTTTGTCCCTGTAAATCCGGAGGAGTGCAAAAATTAAGCAAAGCGGTTTTTTGCACAGTCATAAAGTACAAAAGTTAAGGAAAATAATATATTATGGAGGAATAAATCATGCCGACCTATGAGTATGAACATCTGGATGAACCCTGTGAGAAGGGAAAGATATTTGAAATCAGACAGTCCATTGATGACCCTCCCCTGGCCGTATGTCCGAGATGCAAAGGCATGGTGAGGAGAATCATATCCTGCGTCAGCATAAGTACCCCAAAAAGCAACACAGAACTCAAAGATTTGGGTTTTACCAAACTGGTACGAAGGGATGACGGAGTGTATGAAAATGTCACCCGGCGGGATGGGGAAAGCCGTTATATGCTCCGGGACAAACCTGAAACCATTCCGAATATCAGAAAAATCATCCGGGATTGATTCCTTGCCTTTGCTGCCCGTGTTTTTTTTCTTAGGTGATTTCCATTAATGATTATACCTTTTTTCGTAGGGCGGGCACGGCTTTTTGTGCCCGCCGTAATGCTGAAACGGCGGGCACAAAAAGCCGTGCCCACCCTACAATGATGGTACATTTTTTCATGGAAATCGCCTTAGGTGATTTATGAAAATAAATATCCCGGTTCAGTTCACAGGCACAGGTCACAAACCGGAAGCCTGCGCTGCTTTTCCGGGATATTTTTTTCCGGAAATCACCTTATGCCTTTTTTTGGCGGTGGATCAAAGCAGTTGATATTGTCATTCCTTTCGGGATTCTGAAACGCGGCTTTTTATTATTTTTACAATAATATCAACATAGTTATTCCATCCACGGTTTCCGGTTCGGATCAGAGGATCTGAACCGCTATAATTTTTTGGGGATGCAATTTCCGGAAATTCTCTTTTTTTTCTCTCAGGACTGAAAAATTTCCGCCATGCGTTTTTCCGCGTAACTCTCCATGCCTGCATTCAGTATGAATCCGCAATGTCCCCCGTAGCGGGTGAGTTCCATATGCAGGTATGCAGAAGGAGCCAGATGATCCAAATCCTGTGCAGGAATAACCGGATCATCCATGCTGGCAAGGATATAAGAGGGAATGCGCAGATTTTCCAGCACATTTCCGGTAAGTGCGTATCCGTTCAGATAATCTTTGGCACAGGGAAAACCAGTGTGGCGGGGTGCAAAATATTCAGTCATGCTGCCCAGGGTGGGAAAGCGGGACAGGTTTTTCAGATCATGCAGTTGGGGGAAAAGCCGAAATTTTTTCCGCAGGGAACTCCGCCATTTTCCCATAAAGTAATGGTGATAGAAAAAGGGGCCGTTTTCCAGCACATCCATTGTTTTCAACGGATTCAGCACCGGACTGACAGCAACAGCCTTTGCCAGCCGGATACCGGCATCCGGCGCACGCACCGCTATCCGCAGCCCGAAATTGCCGCCTAAGGAAAATCCGGCCAGAAAAAGTTTTCTGCACGGAAATCTGTCCTGAACAGCCTTTACTGCTCCCACTGTCTCTTCTATGCGGCAGGAATGAAACAGTTCCGGATTGAGATGATGGCTGTCGCCGTGATCCCGGAGATTGAGCCGGAATATGTCAAATCCCTGCCGGAAAAGAAAGGCGGCGGCGGACAGGAGGTAAACTGAATCTGAACTGCCCTCCCATCCGTGAATCAGAATAACCATGTCCCGCAGACCGTTTCTGTGCGCAGAATATTTCCCCAAAAGGCGTACACCTTTTCCGCAGTCAAGGATGTGGGATTCGGCCTGTTTCAGCAGATCCCGTGCCTGAAAGCGTACAAAGGGACGCCGCAGTTTTATGCTGGCCAGCACTGACTGCACATGGGGATTGCGGAATATGGGAGAAGGACGGAATATATCTGTCATTTTCAGCATTTCCCGTTTCAGAAATTACACTCCGGACACTTCCCTTCCGCATTTTTTGCAGATAGTGGCACGTCTTTTGATGATTTCCGTGCAGTAGGGGCATTCACGGGTGAAATGACGTTCATGCAGTTTTTTGACAGCAGCTTCCACCTGGCTTTTCAGCATATTGTTCTGAAAATCAACATTGCGTATGGTATCAATGGCCTCCATACTGCCGATGTCGCCAAGCATCTCTGCGGCCTTCATGCGCACCCGTGTCGGCTCCGCTGTATCCAGCAGCAGACGGATCACAGTGATTTCGTCCTTTTCAACATAGCATCCTGCCAGTATGGAAAATCCTTTTTTGATGCTTTCTTTGAGCATTTCCTGTTCCAGCAGCATCTTATTGTCAATGATCTGACCTGTGGCCCCCTGGGGACTGAAAACAGGCAGACATTCAAAACTTTCCGCCTCCCTGTAACACATGCAGCGGTATGAGGCTGTCTGACCGAAGTTTTCCTCCAGGTCTTTCCACCCGCTTTTGTAAAGGGGGCATTCATCATTAAAACATACAAAAAGATAGGGCGCACACCAGCCCAGACCATCGCTGAAAGTCATCGGCGGCACTTCCCATATGATCATCTCCTGATGGCAGTGGGGACATAAGGGTTTAGGGTCACTCAGCATTTTTTCCAGGTACTGATCCCTGGTTTCTGTTGTCACTGACATTGCATTATCCTCCGGTTGATGTATTGATTTGCTGCTCTCATATTCTGTCCGGGGCCTAGCTGAAAATCCGGACTCCGGCAAAACTCCAAAAAATCAGAATTGCATGGAAAGGATAAAATAAGATGAAAGATAATATTCGCAAGTATTTTTTTCAGATACAGAGTTTTGAGAAAAAAATTTTCACAAAACAGCAGGGAAAAGGTCATTTGGCCGGATCATGGAAAAAGGTAACTCTGCATTTTTATGACTGTTCTTTTCACAGGATACGGAGGATGAAATTCAGAACCGGTGGGAGAATACCAATTCTCCATTGATTTGATACGATAACCTGAGTTAGGTGATTTCCGGAAAAGAATATACCGCAAAAGTATCAAAAGCTTCCAGCTTTTGCCCTGTACCTGTGAACTGAACCGGGATATTTATTTTCAGAAATCACCTAGCTGTTTTAAAAATACCATTTTGAGATAATATTTGGTATCATTAAATATCCGGCAATAAAATATAAAGGGGATACTGTAATGAAACCACCCAAAACATATCCGTCAGATATTACATATTCTCAGTATAAACTGATCAGCAGGTTCCTTCCGCAGGCGAAAAGCGGTCCGGGTAAAAAAGGCAGACCTGCCTGTGATCTCCGGACTGTGATAAACACAATTTTATATGTGAATAAAGCAGGGTGTCAGCGGAGAATGCTTCCGGTGAATTTCTGCCATTGGAACACTGTATACGGATATTTCAGCAGATGGCCAAAGGACAGGACGTAACAATTCTCTATTGAGACAGTTTCAAAACCCGCCAAAACCGTCATACCGACGAAAGTCGGTATCCAGAATATGCTGAAATTACTGGATTCCAGCTTTTGCAGGAATGACGGAGAAGGACTTTTGCAATTGGCTCTATTGATATTATATAAATAATGTGTTATAAAATGACGGATGATTTCAGGATGACATTTTTTTAAAAGAAGAAATGAAAATGCCGAAAAAGAAAATATATGAGTTGTCAGAAACCGCCGGACAACCGGAGGAGTGCAAAAATTGAGCGGAGCGGTTTTTTGCACACCCGGAACGGTGAAAAAAACTGACAGTATTGTATAAAATCAATGGAGGATTGATATTACTGGATTCCGGCTTTCGCCGGAATGACGGGCAACGCGGATAAATGCCTGATTTTCAGAAAAGCTGCGTAACTCCTAAAATATTAAAAATTCAGCTTTCAGCATTAACAATTCAGCATTAAAAAAGGGGGGTAAGATGAAAAAAATGTCCGAACAGCGTTTCTTTTCAGGTGTGAATGTTCTATGCTTTGTTTTGGTTTATGCTGCGATGACTTTTAATGCGGCCGCAGCGGATACGTGGAAAATCGGCATACTGACCTGCACGCTTCCGGGCGGGCCCGGTATCCTCATGGCAGCGCAACTGGCTGCGGAGGATATCAACGCGCAGGGCGGAATTCTGGGAAAAAAGATTGAACTGGTTTACGGGGATGCCAAAGACAAACCCATGATTGGATCCTATGAATACACCCGGCTCGCAGACAAGGAAAAGGTGATTGCCGTTATTGGCACTGCATCCAGTGAAATTGTGCTGGAAATCATGAAACAGGTGCCCCAGTACAAAGTGCCGCTTCTGGCTGTTGGTGCATCAACGCCAAAAGTCACCGAGGAAGTGCAACTGAACTATGAGAAATACAAATATGTTTTTAATGTATATATCAATTCTTATGAAATCCGAAACTTTACAACGGGCTGGCTGATCCGTCAACAGATCAGCCCCCGTCAGATCAGAAAAGCTGCTCTGGTCATTGAAAGAGCGGCATGGACACTTCCCCTGGCTCAGGAATGGAAAACGCAGATGGAAAGTGCGGGGACAGAAATCCCGGTGTTTGAATATTTTGACACACACACCAAAGACTTTCTGCCCATTATCCAGAAAGTCAAAGAAAGCGGGTCAGAAGCCGTCATCACAGCCTTTGCCCAAACAGATCCGGCGGATTTCGTTAAATTGTGGGCAGATAACAAAGGGCCGATGCAGGCAGGCGTTCTGTCCCGTTTCATGGCATTGGGAAAAGATGCGGGGACGAAATCATTTGGCATCATCTCAATGGCTTATCCCGGAATTATCGGACTGACGGACAGAGACCGGCTGTTCTGCGAAAAATACCAGGCCGGATTTCAGGCTGCGCCGGAATACACCTCCCCTTACACCTATGATGCCATGCATCTTCTGAAAATTGCTGTGGAAAAGGCGGGAAGTGCGGAACCGGATATTCTGGTGAAAACTTTGGAAGAGACAGATTATCAGGGAATCATGGGCCGGTGGGTGTTTGACAAAAACTCTCATCATTCCAAATTCGGCCCCGGATACCGGCAGTTCATGATGGTGCAGTGGCAGCCGCCCGGAAAACTCTGTGTCATCTGGCCGGAGGAAATGAAAAACTGCGACATGATTCTGCCGCCCTGGTACGGAAAAAGCGGAAATGCGGAATCCGGATCCCCCAAAAGCAATTGAAATCTGCCGGGGCTGTTTTGCTGACCGCCCCATTTTTGTTTACCCATAACGGTTATCGGAGATATGAAGAAAAATCTTTTCAGAAAATTCAAGCTGAAAACAAGACTTTTTGCAGCACTGCTGTCACTGGGTCTGATCCCTTTGGCGGTTATCAGTGCTGTTTCCTGGATCAGTTTCAGCAAAGCCATATCCGAACAGGCCTTTGAAAAACTCGAAGGCATCCGGGAACTGAAAAAGGCCCAAATCAGCAGTTTTATTACGGAACGCAAAGCCAATATGGATATTCTCATGGAGACCGTCGCTACGCTCCGGCAGGAGGCATTTGAAAAACTCAAAAGCGTTCAGGAAATCAAAAAAGCCCAGATGGAGGAGTATTTTTATAAATGCCTGAATGACATTTCCGTAATTTCCGGCAATGTGATGATAGCCGAAGCCCTGGAGAGCTTTGCAGCAACTCTTACAGAGGATGGGGAAAGAGACAAATCCATGTATGACTTTCTTGAACAGGAAAAATACGGTTTTTCCCTGAAACAGATCAGAACCGTATACGGATATGATGATGTGCTGCTTATTAGCAAAAAGGGAGATGTGATATATACCCTGAAAAAAAATTCGGAACTCGGAGAGAATGTGCTCAGGGGCTCTCTCAGGAGAACGGCTCTGGAAAAAGTGTTTCAGGAAGCAATGCTCCGCCCTGCTTTCCTGCATGACTTTGTCCCCTGGGAATCCTCAGACAGCGGTTATGCCGCATTTGTTTCAGCCCCTGTTTACCATTACAGTGAAAAAGCAGGTGTGCTGGTTTTCAAAATCAGCATGGATGAGGTAAATCTCATTGCCCGGCGCCGGGAGGGGATGGGGGAAAGCGGAGAAACCTTTGCTGTGGGCAGATGGGATGAAGTCATATCCTGCAGAAATGATCAGGTGATCCGGGGCGCAAAGGCAGGAGAGGAAATTGCTGAGGACGAGGAAATCCGGGCTGCACTTTCCGGGCAGGCAGGCACTTCCGTGCGTATGGGAAAAAACGGAAAAATGGAACTTGTCTGTTACAGCCCCCTCCAGATTCCGGGTTTGAACTGGGCCATGCTGACGGTCATGGAAATGGAAGAGGTGATTGCCCCGAAAATAAAGGGACAGGATGCGGATTATTTTGCCAAATACGTGCAGACCGCAGGATATGATGATCTGCTGCTGATTCATCCCGAAGGCAATGTGTTTTATTCGGTGGCCAGACAGGGCGATTACGGTGTCAATATCATGGAAGGGGAATTTGCAGACACCGCTTTGGGAAAACTGGTCAGAAAAGTCAAAGAAACGCGTGAATTCGGTGCTTCGGATATTGCCCCCTATGCCCCTGCCGAAGGCAAACCTGTTTCCTTTATTGCCTGTCCTGTGATGAGCGGAGAAAAAACCGAACTGATTGTTGCCCTGCGCCTGTCCATTGACCGGGTGAACAAAGTTATGCACGAACGTTCCGGCATGGGGAAAAGCGGGGAAACCTATCTGGTGGGACACGATCAGCTTATGCGCTCAGACTCTCTGTCTGATCCGGAGCGTTATTCCGTAAGGGCCTCTTTTGCCAATCCGGACAGAGGACGGGTGGACACGGAAGCAGTGAGAGACGCAGTATCGGGCCAGACCGGCCGGAAACAGATTGTCAACCATGAGGGGCGCAGGGTGCTGTCAGCCTATACTCCTCTGCGTTTTGCAGATATTTCCTGGGCTTTGATCGCGGAAATGGATGAGAAAGAGGCATTTCGCGAAGTCCGGGGCATGGGATGGATTTCCGGTTTTGTAGGTCTTGTCACCACAGTCTTTGTCCTGCTGTTCACCGTGCTGCTGGCGGCCTATATCATCCGTCCACTCCGCCGGGTCATGATCGGTCTTTCCCGAAGCGCACAGCAGATGTCTTTTGCCGCAGATGAAATTTCGGCAAACAGTCAGTTGCAGGCACAAAGCGCCTCGGATCAGACCCTTTCGGTTTCCCAGTCCTCCGCGTCTTTGGAGGAAATGGGCATCATGAGCAGTGATGCATCGGAACTGACACAGGGGGCAGGCGATCTCATGAATGAAAATATTGAAAAATCCGGGCAGTCCTTAAAACGGCTGGTGGATCTGACAGCGGAAATGGGTCAGATTGAGGCCGACAGCGGAGAAATGAGCCGGATCATCAAAACCATTGATGAGATTGCATTTCAAACGAGGCTGCTGGCCCTGAACGCCGCGATTGAAGCAGCGCGCGCGGGAGAAACGGGCGCAGGATTTGCAGTTGTGGCCGAAGAGGTCAGAACCCTTTCCATTCGCTCCACAGAAGCTGCCAAAGATACCCAGCATCTTTTGGACAATACCGTGAGCCGTGTAAGTCATGCTGCCCAGTCCATCCGGGAACTGAACAATGATTTTGAACGGATTATTGAATCTGCAACCATCATGGGAGAAAAAACCCAGACCATAACAGAGGCCAGCAGAATGGTCAGCAAGGGGATTGAGCAGGTGCAGCGCACAGTCCGGGATGTGGAAATCATCAGTCAGCAGGTGGCCGCAGGCGCGGAGGAATCCGCAGCCGCATCCGAGCATCTGGCAGCTTTGGCCACAGAAATGAAAAGTTTTGTCACAGAACTGGAAAACCTGGTGGGAAAGGCCGGAGAACGGGAAATGCAGAAAATGCTCCCGGAACCGGAACCCGCTGCAGAGCGTTTCTGACAGGAATTTTATCTGCAAAACAGGTGGCAGACATTATGGCTTATACCGGTTCGCCATTGAAAATATATACCATTACTCAGAAGATTTGATGGTACAGCCACGAATTGCACGAATGACACGAACTGCATGAATTATGGTTTGTGCATCCGTGCAGATTCGTGTTATTCGTGGCTTTTTAAACTGTACCGATACTTAAAATATTTTTATAAACTCTGCTGAGGCAAGGTATTTTACAAGCGAAATGTTTCAAGTAATGGTATACTTATTAAACACACCCCATGCCCCCTCTCAGGAGAGGATTTTTTAAAGAACTTAACAGCCCTGCCTCTAGGCGGGGAGACAGTGATCAGCGGATTTGATCTTCTGCCGGAAATGTTTTAATTACCGGTATATATTCTGGATGCGGTTAATATATAATCTGAATGGAGAATCGCTATAATATTAAACAGTTCCGGATACCGGCTTTCGCCTGTATTACGATGCTGCGTAACATCAGTTATTAAAAAATCTCCACATTTTCATCGTCTGCCTCAGATGCTTTTATATGAGGTTTTTTTACCGAAATCTGAAGCGCCTCTTCCACGCTCGCTCCTTCCAGAATAGCGTCAAACATGGCTTTATCCTCATCAAGGATATATTTGGAACGGATCATCTGCTGGAGTCCGTACCATTCATAGGGATTGTACAGACGCCGGGAGTCGCCTATCAGTTCGGCCAGAGAAGCCAGGCTGTGGGAAATGTGTGATAACCGCTGGGTCATCAGGTCATAAAACTGAAATGCCACAATGGCCTCATTCATTTTTCCGGATACAGATTTGAAATTATCCTGTATGGCCTCCTTATCTTCGCTGTCCGGCATTTTTCCCGCTGCTTTTCCGATAATCTGCACATTTCCCATCATGGAAGTGAAAAGTTCCGCCAGTGTGGTAATGGATTCATCCCCGTCTTTCATGGTTCTTTCAATCCGGGAGATGGCCAGATCCAGCATCATCACAGTTTCCCGAACCTGACTCCAGTCCAGATCCGGTTTTTCAGGTTTTGAGGGCATATTTTTCTCCTTTATTCAAAAAAATCAGGTAATTCTTCTCCGCCGATACCGGGGCGGGTGAGGGCAAAATCATAGCGCACCGGATCTTCGGGAACCCATTGGGCAAATCCTGCCGTGATCGCCCGCGCAGTACGCATGTCAGCCGCTTTCCGATCTGTAAGTCCCAGTTTCCGGCTGATCCGGTGCATATGCACATCAAGGGGCACAATGAGTTTTGATTTCGGAACATCATCCCATCCGCCCGGATCAACACTGTCTTTGCGTACCATCCAGCGCAGGAAAAGATTCATCCGTTTGCACGCGCTGCCCCGTTCCGGCAGAGGAACCAGATGCCCAGGCGCTCCTGTGCCGATCAGATTCCGGCAGAAAAGAGTCAGAGCCGGAACAAGGTCTTTATCCTTTTTTCCCATTACGGAAACAAAGCATTCATACAGAGAGCCGTATTCCTGCAATATGTTTTTTGCTCCGATCAGCAAATCCGCAAGATGATCTTCTGTGGCAAACCGGTGCCTGAATCCTTTAAAAGATTTTCCAACCATATCAGGGGAATTTTCTTTGAGAAACAGCAAAGGGGACGGCCCCATGATTTCCAGCACCGATGAAACGCTTTTCAGTATCTGCGCTACTCTGCCATAGGCAAGGGCCGAGGCGATCAGTGCAACGATTTCCCTGTCATACAGATTTTCGTAATCATACAGAAAACGCAGTGGATCATAGTCCGCGTATTCGCGGCGGTTATATTTACGGTATAATTCTTCCAGTTTTTCTTTCATTTATCCCCGATAAGATTTGACAACTTTCTAAAATTTGTCAAATCCTGCAACAGTTATGCCGCTGATTCCCCCAGTTTTTCAACAGGCGGCTGCTCTGCGGGCAGATTGCTCAGAAACACGGCCATAAGAACTGTTGCGCCTCCGCATATCTGAAACATTGTCAGTCTTTCTTCCAGCAGAAACCATGCTCCCGCAGTGGTAATGACCGGAATGCAGTTTATGAACATGGATGCCCGTGCTGCCGGCATTTTGCCCAGTCCGTAATTGTAACAGACAAAGGCCGCAACAGTGGAAAAAACCGTGAGATAAACCAGTGCTGACAAAGAGCGTGAACTGACGGCATTCCACTGAATTTCCGGCAGTTCCCACAGAAAACCCGGTGCAAAAAAAAGCGCTCCGTACAGAATTTGCAGGGAAGTGATTTCAAATGCCGAGTGTTTTTCTCCCAGATCCCTGGCTCCGATAATATAGAAAGTGGCGGAAAGCACAGCGCAGAAGATAAGTATATCTCCCAGAAGTCTGCCTCCCATTTCCCAGCGGAATTCCGGATCCCCTGTCACCAGAACAGCAATTCCTGCAAAGGAGAGCATAATTCCCGTCAGAGTCATGGATCGGGGCCGTTCTCCCAGCAGCGGTATGGCAAAAAGGGTTACGGCCAGCGGAATGGTGGCAATAATCAGCGATGCCTTGGCCGCTGTTGTATGCTGTAGACCCAGTGTCTCAAATACAAAATACAGTCCGGGTTCAAACAGGGACATGAAAAAAAGTTTCATATGCTCTTTCCGGGTGAATTTCGGAAATCCGAACCGGATCATCAGAACAAGGAAAAAGCATGAGGCTATGGAAAAACGGGCAAATATAAGTGTAAACGGAGGAATGCTTTCCAAAGCCATTTTGCTGGCCACAAAGGAAAGTCCCCAGAAAATCACGGCTGCTGTCAAAGCAGTATATGTCAGTAAGCTGTTCTTGCGTTCCAACTGCGCAATTCCTTTCTATTTTTTCAGTCTGAAGTTCCATCCCCTTTTTTGGCTTTGAGCAGATCCGCAAGACAGGCAAAGGGATTGTGGGTATCTGAAGGCAGATGCTGCCCCGTGTCCGGCCCGGACTCATCATACCATTCCGAAACCGAATCACGGGAGTGCTCATTGTCATGGCAGTAAATGCAGAGCAGTTCCCAGTTGCTGCCATCCGGCGGATTGTTGTCATGGTTGTGATCCCTGTGATGCACTGTAAGTTCCTTAAGCCTTTTGCCCTCAAACTCACGTCCGCATCTGCCGCATATATGTGGATACAGTTTCAATGCCCGTTCCCGGTAGGCATTTTCCTGCTGTTTCTGTTTGCGCCGGGACTCAGCAATCAACTGATCCATTTTACCGCTGTCAATCTTCTGTGTTTTTTTCTGTGCCATGTGTCCATCCCATCTCAAATATCAATAAGTGCCTACTGCTCTGTCACAGTCTTGTATCTGTGCGTTGCAAAAACCGGATTTTTCCAAAAAATCCGATTTTTTTGTACACTTCAACTTTAAAATCAAAGTTGACAAAGCACTGCTAACAAATTTTTCGGCTTTTTGCAGGGCAGCCCTGAAAAAGGGGCAGACACCTGCATTATGCCGAAAATATATAGTTGCGTACTTATCATAAAATCAGACCTTCTGCAAATCCCTTTTTTTCTCATTTTCCAATACAGCAAAAACAAATGGTTAAACAGGTAAACGAAAGTTTTTGTATATCAAAAAAATCAGATTCTTCAGAAAAGCCGGGTTTCCTGAAAAGGTTATACATTAAGATTTATGGAATCTTACTTAACTGATGTTACGCCGATTCGCCATTGATTTGTGATCCAAATTTCAGAAAATCCCCTCCTGAGAGGGGCAGGGTGTGTTTCATAAGTATATTTTCAATGGAGAATCGGTATAATTTCTGATTGCAGACAGATTCCGGGAATGATCTCCGGGAGTGCAAAAAAAGAATTTTGCACTCCGTTGAGAGTATGCAGAAAACAGTGGCAGAAGAGGTTCCGGATTGGAAAGGTGCCGGATTCCGGAAGATCATGTTTTTCATCAAATCAGGGCGAGCGTTTGTCCTTGAGGACATTGTTGGAAATCACGATTTTCTGAATTTCAGATGTGCCTTCATAAATGGTGAACACGCGCGCATCCCGGTAAAACCGCTCAATGGGATAGTCTTTGGTGAATCCGTATCCACCGTGAATCTGCAGGCATTTTCCTGTAATGCGGTTGACCATTTCTGATGCAAAAAGTTTTGCCATTGATGCCTGTGTGGTGAATTTCTCTTTGCGATCCTTCATGGCTGCCGCAGAATACATCAGTTGCCGTGCTGCCTCTATTTCCGTTGCGATTTCAGCTATATACCATCGGATGCCCTGAAATTTGGAAATCTTCTGGCCAAACTGATCCCGGCCTTTGGCATATTTCACAGCCGCGTCCAGACAGGCCTGTGCCACACCAACAGACTGTGCTGCAATGCCGATGCGTCCGCCATCCAGACCGGTCATGGCAATCTTGAAACCATCGCCTTCCCGGCCCAGCAGATTTTCTTCGGGAATCCGGCAGTTTTCAAAAATCAGGTCTGTGGTGTCTGAGGCCCGCAGCCCCATTTTGTCTTCCTCATGCCCCACAATCAGACCGGGCGTTCCTTTTTCCACAATAAACGCGCTGATGCCCCGGTGCTTTTCAGCCTCATTGGTCTTGGCTGTGACAATGACCATGCCCCCGTTTTTGCCGCTGGTGATAAAGCGTTTGGTTCCGTTGATCACATAATGATCCCCCTGCTTTACCGCAGTGGTGTTCTGGGATACGGGATCAGAGCCTGCATGGGGTTCGGTCAGGGCAAAGGCTCCAATCATTTCCACACTGGTCAGTTTGGGCAGATATTTCTTTTTCTGCGCCTCTGTGCCGAATTTCATGATGCTTTCGCATACAATGGAATTGTGCACCGACATTACAACAGCGGTGGACGCGCAGGAATACGCGATTTCAGAAAGGGCCAGAACATAACTGATGGTATCCGCGCCTTCTCCGCCGTACTCAGGCGGAACCATCATGCCCATCAGTCCCAGTTCACCCATTTTTTTCAGATTCTCGGCAGGGAATTCCTTGGTTTTGTCACGCTCATCAGCAGTCGCGGCAATCACTTTTCTGGAAAATTCCCTGACCATGCTCTGAATCATGATCTGTTCATCTGTAAGTTTGAAAAAAGACATATATATTTCTCCGGATTTGTCAGATGTCAGGTTGCATTCACCATTTACCATTCATCATTGGACATTCTCAGGGATTGTAAATTACCACAATCAGTTCTGCTGTTTCATCACCGATATTTCGCAACTGGTGTTTGATGGCCGAGTTAAAGTGCAGGGATTCACCCTGTTTCAGGGTATTCACATGATCACCCACAATGACTTCTATCTGGCCTTTCAGCACATAATTGAACTCCTCGCCTTCATGCTGATAACCCACGCCTGTATGCTCCTTTTTCGGATCAATGGTCACGCGGAATGCCTTGAGATGCTTGTTTTCCGCTCCCGGAGTCAGGGTTTCATACGCATAGTCATTGGTGCGTTTGGTGTACTGTTTGACGCGCTCTTTCATGGTGGCTTCCTGCTCTCTCAGGAAAAAGCCGGTGTCAATCTCCAAAGCCTTGGCAATCTGGAGCAGCGCGCCCACAGGCGGCATTTCCTTTCCGGCCTCCACATCTTTGAGATAGTCAACAGCGTATCCGGTTTCGTTGGCCACCATCTCCAGAGTGATATTTTTCTCGGTTCTGACCTTCTTTATTTTTTTTCCGACCGGCGTGAGCCGGCCTGTTTTTTCTGTCATAACGATATCTCCTTCGCAGGATTTGCTGTATCTGATGCTGCGGACATGGATATGGCCGCAGCATCTGTTTTATTTGTATTCGTAAAAACCCCGTCCGCTTTTTCTGCCCAGCCATCCGGCTTCCACATATTTGCGCAGCAGGGGACAGGGACGGTATTTGGAATCCTTGAATCCCTCGTACAGGGTTTCCATAATGGCAAGACAGGTATCCAGACCAATGAGATCAGCCAAAGCCAGCGGGCCCATAGGATGATTCATTCCCAGTTTCATAACCGTGTCAATGGCTTCGGGTGTTCCAACGCCATGATACAGGCAGAAAACAGCCTCATTGAGCATGGGCATGAGAATGCGGTTGGCAATGAATCCGGGAAAATCATTGGCCTCAGCCGGTGTTTTTCCAAATTTCACAGACAGATCCCAGGTGGTCTGAAAGGTTTCATCAGATGTGGCAAGTCCCCGGATGATCTCAACTAGTTTCATCACCGGAACCGGGTTCATGAAGTGCATTCCAATCACTTTGTCCGGCCTTTTGGTCTGGGATGCAATCCGTCCAATGGGAATTGATGAGGTATTGGAGGAAAGAATCACACCGGGTTTGCATATCTGATCCAGATTGCGGAAGATGCCGAATTTAAGGTCTTCTCTTTCCGTAGCAGCTTCCACAACGAAATCAGCACCAGCCATGTCTTTGATGTCTGTACTGGTTTTAATCCGGCCCAGAATGGCATCCTTTTCCGCGGCTGCCAGTTTGCCTTTTTCCACACTTTTGGACAGAAGTTTGGTGATATTGTCCAGACCGCGCTGTACAAATTCATCTTTGATGTCATTCATGATGACATTGAGACCGCTGGCGGCTGCAACCTGTGCAATGCCGTTTCCCATCTGTCCCGCGCCGATAACACCGAAGGTTCTGATTTCCATTTGTCTTATTCTCCTTTTGATATGTGATTGTTTTCAGGTTTTTATGTTAAATCTGTTTTGATGTTTTTTTGACTGACATCCTTATGAAAAATACCCAATTTCCCACAGAGGATACAGAGTTTTTCACAAAGGACACAGAGAGTTTTTTTCTGTGGGAAAATTTTCTGTATGCACTAAAAGAATATCAGTCAATTTGTTTTTATAATTTATAGATAAAATTAAATTGTTATTGTGATTCTTCCAAAACCGTTTCATCTGAAAAATCCGGTTCTGTATTGTTCACGCGCAATGCTTTGATTAACTCTGTTTTGGACAATCCCAACTGTTCTGCAATATAGCCGAAAGTTCCGATATTTTCCCGGTAAAATGCAATCTCACGCTCAATTTTGTACATTTCCCGGATATTCTCCGGAGTCAGTCTTGGATATGCCTCACACAATTCCTTTTCTGTTGCACCTTCTCCCAATTTCCGCAAAACAAGCTCAACAGGAATCCGCGTTCCCCGGACAATGGGCTTGCTAAGCATAATTTTAGGATTTATATCAATATGTTTTGAAATATCCATTTTTGTCCCATACAATCTGCACATGATCCGGAGGAGTGCAAAAATTAAGCGGAGCGGTTTTTTGCACAGATGCAACTGCGGAAAAACTGACAATATTTTGGATCAAACCAATGGTAACTCGGTATTATTTATATAATTTCAGGAACATATTCATCTTCATATTTTTCTATCAGCACTCCCAATATTTCCATAAAAGATGCAAGAGGATGATTCTCATCTTCTCCCACTTCATCGATCAGACTGTCCAACAGTTCGACAATCCTGTCATATTCTTTTTCTGTGCGTGGAACATACAACATCTGTGAGACAGGATTCCATACAGATTCTATTTGGCGAATTTGTGAAACAGACATACTTTACTCCTTCCATTTTCCTTCATTATATTCCTCATGTGTAAGAACAGAACGGATATAAACCTTCCGTCTGTTATAGTGAATAGCTGTAATCAGCCTGACTTTGTTTCCGCTGATATTAAATACCGTCAGTTTTCCTAACCGTCAGTTTTCCTACCTGATCAGCATTCGGAAATATCCGGCGTAAGTTATGAAATGAATCAAAATTCTCTTTTTTCATCAAATTATACCAATGCTGAAGAGATGATTTGGCAAAAGGGTATTTTTCTGCAAACATATTAAGTCTTTTTCATGTAATTATGTGCATTTGAAATATTTTCCATTCAGTGTTCAGAAAACAAGTTCAAAAATCTGTTCTTTCACAGCCACACCCCAGGTGCAATCCTCTTTTTCCTCAATTAATCTGAACCCCCATTTTTCATACAAATGCCTTGCTGCATCCAATCCCGCAAAGGTGCTGAGATACACTTTTGCAAATTTTTTTTCTTTGCAGAAAGAGATTGCTTTTTCCATCAGCAGATTGCCAATGCCATGTCCCTGAAACTCAGGGGAAACAATGAAAAATCGCAGACGGGCTTCCTGCTGATTTTTCTGATTTCCGTCAATCGCGATACCGCCTGCAATGATGTCATTGCACAATGCGAGCCAGAAACCATTGCGTTCTGCCTGCGGATGTGTCAGCAGCGCGGAAAGTTCTGTGGCTACTTTTGTTTCAAAAAACAGACCGAAATTCCAGTATTTGCTGTAATATTCCCCGTGCATGGCGGTAATCCGTCCCACTGCACCGGGAATATAATTAGAAATAACAACGGGTTTTGTCATATCAGCTTTTTCCATTTCTTTCCTGTTCCCATATGAAAATGAAGGAGTGCCAAACGGAAAGTTTGGCAAAAACTGCAAAACTCCCAAATTTTCAGTTTGGAACTCCTCCGGAACGGATGCAATCCTCAAACCATAAGGGTTTTGAAAACCCTTATGGTTTTATTTTATATTTACCGTTTCACAATCATGGCAACGGCTTCACCACCGCCTAAGCAGAGAGTAGCCAGCCCGGTTTTTTTGTTCTGACGGATCATTTCATACAGCAATGTCACCAGTAAACGGCAGCCGCTCGCGCCAATGGGATGGCCTATTGCCACGGAACCGCCGTTGACATTGACTTTGTTACCATCCAGTTTCAGTTCCTTCATAATCGCAACCGAAGAGCCGCTGAATGCTTCATTGATTTCAAACAAATCCACATTATCAATGCCAATGCCTTCTTTTTTCAGGCATTTGGGAATAGCCCAGATGGGAGCCACCAGCACATATTTCATTTCAATGCTGTAGGATGCCTGCGCGCCGATGGTGGCAATGATATTGCAGCCCAGTTCTTTGGCTTTTTCTTTTGACATGACCACAACCGCAGCCGCTCCGTCACTGATGATGGAAGCGTTTCCGGCTGTTCCCACCCCGTCTTTTTTGAAAGCCCCTTTCATTTTGCTCAGCACTTCATAGGGGGTATCCACTGGGCATTCATCTGTGTCAAAGATTTTCGGTGCGCCCTTGCGCTGGGGAATTTCCACTGGCATAATCTGCTCTTTGAATTTTCCTGCGGCAATGGCTGCCAATGCCCTGCGGTAGGATTCTGCTGCAAAGCGATCCTGTTCTTCCCGGCTGACATGGTATCTTTCCGAGCAGAGTTCATTGGATATGCCCATGTGAAAATCATTGACCACATCCCAGAGACCGTCATGCACCATATGATCCTGAATCTGTCCCGGCCCCATGCGATAACCGAAACGGGCTTTGTCCAGATAATAGGGAGCCTGACTCATGGATTCCATGCCCCCTGCCACGATTATATCCGCATCGCCCACCTGAATGGCCTGGGCAGCAAGCATGACAGCTTTGAGTGCAGAACCGCAGACTTTGTTGATGGTAAAGCATTCTGTTTTCGGTGGCATACCGCCCAGATGAGCGGCTTGCTTGGCCGGATTCTGGCCGTATCCGCAGGGCAGCACCTGTCCCATGATGCACTCATCAACAATTTCCTTGTCAATTCCCGCTCGTTTCACAGCCTTTGCAATAACCATGCCGCCAAGTGTGGTTGCACCGATATTTCCCAGGGTTCCATTGAATGATCCCAGCGGTGTCCGTACCGCACTTACAATCACTGCTTCTCTCATTTTATTCTCCTTTTTTATGTTTGAATTTATCATAAATTTTCCAAATCTGCCAAGTTTTTCAAAAGATTAATCTATATATTATCATTTTCTTCGTTGGATTTTTTCAATATTTGACGCAATTGTTCAGATGAAATATCAGTCTGTTCATTTTTAGAATAAATTGTTATCAGAATAACTTCATTATGCGTTTTCAGATAGTAAATAAATCGGTAACCTGATCTTTTTCCTTTACGGTTATCTGTATTTTTTACCCTTACTTTAAAAACAGTAAAAACAGTGTAACCTTTTGTTCCGGGAATCTGATCTCCGATGAAGTTGCCTTTCTGAATTTCATTAATAATCGGTTGAACATCAGAGCGTATATGGCGGTATTTTTTTGCCAATGTCCGCAAATTTCTTTTAAATTCAGGGGTAAATCGGATATAAATATGGGTGATGTCTTCAGTCGGCATCTATACCTTCCCACAAGTCTTCCAAAGGCAAAGTATCGCCGGACATCGCTTCCTCCCAGCCTTTTTTAAAGCTCATTTCTGCCGGTTTCAATGTGACACTTTCACGGAACAGTCTGATAATATTTAATAAAGTCGGTAAATATTCTTCCGGTGTCGCTTTAATTTCTTTCAGTAACAGATTTTCGTATGTTATCGAATAATTCTCCATTATCCCCTCCCTGATTTTTTTCAGAAGTCAATATCTTTGGTATAGCGGGGATGGCCGTGAAAAGCGACAGCATAGCCGCCGACAACCAGATATTGCACCTTATTTTTGTTTAATGATTCTATAAACTCTCTGAAATCCCGGTTCAGTAACATATTTCCATTTATTGTATTCTTTTCTGATTTCTTCCAAAGCCGCCAGCCGTTCTTCCGGCGTTCTGCTCTGCCAGAAAGCAAAATCATTTCCGGCTTCTTCCATCTTCATTTTTTTGCAAATTTCAGGAATTGTTCTCATAGTCAAAAAAGTTGGAAAAAGGCTGATTTGGTTCTTCTCCGCGCTCTTTGCAGAAATCAAGATAATCTTCCACCGAATCCTGCAATGCCTTCCGCAGTTCATCTGTTGATTTTCCCTGAAAAGTGATGACATCCCGGATATTGATTACTTCTCCTTGAAAAATATGGTAGTGGGTCAAAAAGGTTGATCATATCGCTTCCGAAAACAGACCTTTTACAAAATAATAACGGTTAATATACATCCCCATAACGTTATCATGAATCTTTATGTTCTTTGAAAAACAGATCGTTTTACGGTTCAGACGTTTGATATGTGTCCTGAAATTAAGGTTTTTCCTCTCAATTTTCCATGTGCCGCTTTTGCCGGTGATATGTTTGTGGGAGGGAATATGTTCACTGTAACTTTTCCAGTCATCAGTATGGCAGTATTTTATTTTAAAAACAGACAGTTTTTCCATTAACCCGGAGCAGCTTTCATCTGTGCGTCTGCCGTTATGCCATGCAGGAATAATTCCGGAATTCCGTTCAATCGCATACCATGTCCACCGCTGATTTTTTTTGCTGCCGGCATAACTCCAAAATTCACCGGCTTCCGCATCAGTCCGTATTTCAGCTTCCAAATCCTGGGTTTTTCCGGTACCGGTCAGAAAATACGGATTTATCCCGGCAGGATCTTTTTTTTGA
>JBFXEJ010000038.1:0-48801 GCA_050180235.1 Desulfococcaceae bacterium | reverse complement strand
TCCGGGGCTTCATTGTAACCGCGTGTTTTTCCTCCCCTGGAAAAATTTCCAATTTTTACAGTTGCTTTGCAGTCCATACTTAACCTTTTTATATTTTGGCCGGTTTTTGATTCATCATCTTTTTTTTTGATATTGTCAAAGACTGCATCTGTCTCTCCGATTTTTTTAAAGGCTTTGATTTAAGTATATTGCGAAGACGGTATCCCATCCGGTCAGGAACTTTTGCCATACTGCTGCAGGATGGAACCTGTTCATCAGAAAATCCTTTTTCTTTCAAAGCAGTTACTGCTGCTTTGGCTGTCAGACGGATATACGCGATGGTACTTCGGAACGCCGGATCCTTCTGCGAATGCCCATCAGCCAGCCGGCGCAGCATTTCAGCAGCCTCAGGTTCTCTTTTTTCCCAGACAGTCCGGCCGCTTCCGGCTGACTGCGCTCCGATGCAGATGATTCCTGTGCGTTTTTCACCCGGCCCGGTTTCAGCCGCATTCCTGTTCCATCCGGACACTGTTTCCGCCATCCGGCTGTTTCCATCACAATATTTCAATGTCATTTCAGCCATATATGAACGCCGTTCATATCCATGCATTTTTGGGTAGTGGGTCTGCACATACTGACAAAAAAATAACTGCTTAATATTATTATATTTTCAAAAATATACTGATTTTTGTATATACACAATAAATACAAACAGTTATACGATACATCCATGATACTGCTTATACTGATTATAAATAACATATTTATTTATATATTAAAAAAATCAGCATGAAAAGTCCCTCTACCCATTTTTGAAACTGCAAAACAGATATCTTCAATATAATCAGTATGCAGTAATACAGGTGCTTTCATTCCCAGCTCCTTTCCGTTTATTTTTTTATTCAGCAGTTGACATCTGACTGTACAATATAATATAAAAATATTTAAATCAGGTTCAAAATCAGTCGGAGTCGTGTTTTATCTGGTATATTCATTTCAATAAATCGCCTAAACGAGTTTAGGTGGAAACGAGATTATTGATTTGATACAATACTGTCAGTTTTTCCGCTGTTGAGGGTGTGCAAAAAACCGCTACGCTTAATTTTTGCACTCCTCCGGATCAGTCCGGAACCGGGGCAGACAGATTTGACAACTTTTGAAAAGTTGTCAAATCATGCACAGGTGCAGACTGCATAAAGTCAATGGAGAATCGGTATTAAAGGGGATTTTCAGGCAGTTGTTCCTGCAAACAAAAAAAAGGGAGACGCCCGAAAGCATCTCCCTTTTTTATATCAGTCGCTTATCCGGCGATCAGGTATGGATTACTGACCGTCAGCAGCCGCATGTGTCTTGATTTTAACTTTGTTTTCCAGACCCGCATAGTATTCACGCAGGATTTCCAGAACTTCCTCGCGTCCGAAATGATCCGGAATCGGGGTTCCTTCGGACAGACCCTTGCGCAGTTTGGTGCCGGACAGAAGAACGCGATCTTCTTTGCCGTGGGGGCAGGTTCTCAGAGAGGCCATGCCGTCACACTTGGAGCAGTAGAAGGTCCAGTCAATCTTCAGGGGTTTGCAGATCAGAGCTTTGCCTGCTTCCTTGGGGTAGGGAATCTTGTCAAAAATGGTCTGTGCTTCGAACATGCCGTAGAAATCGCCTACGCCTGCATGGTCACGGCCAATGATCATTTTGGAAACGCCGTAGTTCTGGCGGAAGGTGGCATGGAGAAGACCTTCACGGGGACCGGCATAACGCATATCCAGGGGATAACCGCCCTGCAGAACGTTTTTCTCAATGAAATAGCCTTTGACCAGGGCATCAATGCAGCGGACGCGCACTTCGGCAGGAATGTCACCGGGTTTCAGGTTGCCGACCAGGGAGTGAATGAAAACGCCGTCACAGACTTCAATGGCAATTTTTGCCAGGTATTCATGGGAGCGGTGCATGGGGTTTCTGAGCTGCAGGGCTGCGATTTCAGACCAGCCTCTTTCCTCAAAAATCTTGCGTGCTTCCGCAGGTCTCATGTAAATCCCTTTGTATTTGACCGGGAATTCACCTTCGCTGAGAACTTTTACCGGGCCGGCCAGGTTGTATTTGCCCTGGGCCAGAACCATCTGAACGCCCGGATGATCGGCCTGTGCAGTTGCCCAGAATTTGTCATCGGCACTGTCTGCGCCTTCGCCCTTGAAGACCTTGTAGCATTCCCATTTTTTGTCTTCAGCGGTCATTTCATACTTTTCAGTGATCTTCATGGTGGCAAAGGCTTCGCCTTTGTTTACCAGTGCAATTTCATCACCGACTTTTACGCCTGCATCATTGGTGTCAAGGGTGACGGGAACCGGCCAGAAGGTTCCGTCAGCCATCAGGAATTCTTCACACACTCTTTTCCAGTCGGCTTTGCCCATGAATCCGCTCAGGGGGCTGAAACCGCCTGTGCCCATCATGATGAGGTCGCCTTTTGCACGGTCAGAAATCTCGATTTTCTTGAGACCTGCGGCTTTTTTCTTTTCTGCTTCCAGAGCGGAACCTTCCAGCAGGCAGCAGACCAGGCCTTTTCCTCCATGGGGCGGTACAAGTTTGGACATTGTTTCTTTCTCCTTTCAGTTTCTTTGTATTTGTTAATTAATATACACAGTACGCAATTACAGCGACTATAAATCCGGTTTCCTTAAAAAAACTGTCATCAGACAGTCACAGTCTGACTTTTATGCTCAAAAATTTCATAATCTCCAAAAAAGATATATTAAGCGGAAAAAAACATTTTGTCAAGACCAATCGGAATTTTCACCTGTTTGTCAAAGATTTCTTTGAATTCTCCTGTATTCATGCTATATGACCAAATTCCGGCAGGTATTATCGTAAACGGACTGGCAGGTCAGAGCCCTGTTTCTTTGGAAACAGAGTCCGGCAGGGCTGTGGTTACGGATGGGAAATCTGATCCCTTACCGGAGGATGAAAAAAACTGTTCATAAATTCATTTGCGGGCTTTCAGAAAAATATTTCATAAATATGCCCCCGCATTTTTAATTCGGCAATACGGGAAGGAGGCAACATGGCTGTAAGGAAAATTGAACGGGCGTCATCGGCCTATGATTATCCGCTTCTTATCAAAAATCTGCTTCGTCATCCCCTGATTCATTCTCCGAATCAGGAAATTGTTTACCGGGATCTGATGCGGTACAATTACAAAAGTTTCCGGCAGCGTATTGCACGGCTGGCCAATGTGCTGGAAAGCATCGGGGTGCGGCAGGGAGATGTTGTCGGCATCATGGACTGGGACAGCCACAGGTATCTGGAGGCTTTTTTTGCTGTCCCCATGATGGGATGTGTGCTGCATCCCATTAATTTCAGACGGCCGGCAGATCATATTGTCTATACCATCAACCATGCCGAAAACACGGTTCTTCTGGTCAATGAGGAATTTCTTCCCCTGCTGGCCCCGGTGCTTGACAGACTTGATGGGAAAAAAAAGATTGTCATTCTCGCGGATCGTGAAATTCCGGCAGGTGAGTTAAATGATATTCCTCTGGAAACAGAGGGGGAATATGAAACCCTTCTTGCCCTGAGCAATGCGGAATACAGTTTTCCGGAATTTGACGAAAATGCAATGGCCACACTTTTGTATACCACGGCATCAGCAGGAACCCCCAAAGGAGTATGCTTCAGTCACCGCCAGATTGTTCTGCATACCTTTGGTGTCATGTCTGCTTTGTGCGCGTATCAGGGCAGACCCATGTGCAGTTCAGGGGATGTGTATATGCCTCTGACCCCCATGTTTCAGGTTCATGCCTGGGGAATGCCCTGGGTTTTCACTTTTCTGGGAGCCAAACAGGTATATCCGGGCAAATACAATCCCGAAGAAATACTGAGGTTTGTTGCATCCGAGGGAGTAACGGTTTCCCACTGTGATCCCACAATGATGCATACCCTGCTCAACTGTCCGGCCATCAAAAAGACAGATGTGTTCGGATGGAAGGTCATTGTGGGCGGTGCGCCTCTGCCGGAAAGCATATGCCGCAGCGCACTGGATTACGGAATCAATATCTGTTCGGCCTATGGCATGACAGAAACCGGCCCCCTGCTGACAACGGCCAACCTGAAAAGCCATATGGCAAACTGGAAACCTGAGAAACAGATTCAGATCCGTTGCCGTACAGGGCTGCCTGCTCCGCTGGTGGATCTGGAAATTTTTGACATTCTTGGCAATCCCCTGCCCCATGACGGAAAAAGCATTGGGGAAGTTGTGGTGCGTTCGCCCTGGCTTTCCCAGGGTTATTTCAAGGATCCCTCCAAAACCGGGAAACTCTGGGCTGACGGATGGCTCCACACAGGCGACATCGGTTTTGTGGATACAGAAGGATATCTTCAGATTACAGACAGATTCAAAGAGGCATTCAAAACCGGGGGTGAATGGATTGCCTCTGTGGAACTCGAAGATATTATCTGTGAACATCCGGATGTGCGGGAAGCAGCGGTAATATCTGTTCCGGATGAGAAAATGGGGGAAAAACCCATTGCCTTTGTTGTACTCAGATCCGGTACGGATCAGGCGGCGGCGGAAGCCGGTATCCGGGCATTCTGCATGAAGTATGTGGAAAACGGCACTCTGCCTGCGTATGCGGTTCCTGACAGGATCGTTATTACTGATGCCATTCCCAGAAGCGGCGTGGGGAAAATCAGCAAAAAACAGATGCGTCAGGAATTTTCCCAATCTTTCAATCTGGAGGACGGACCCTGAAATGATGCAGGAACTTTTTTCCACCAGGGAAGTTGCAAAATTTCTCGATATAAATGAAAAAATGGTTTACTCCCTGATTTCCGAAAAGGGGCTGCCTGCCACAAAAGTCACCGGGAAATGGCTTTTCCCCCGGCATCTGGTGGAGCAGTGGATTGAAAACAATACAGTCAATTATCCTGAGCCCGCGACCCGGCTGCCGCCCTATCACGGTCTGCTGATTATCTGCGGCAGCAATGATCCTCTGCTGGACAGAACCATATCCCTGTTCAACCGCACTCATCCGGATCACGCGGCTGTTTTCGGAAATATGGGCAGCATGGGCGGACTGCAGGCTTTGCGCCGGAATCTCTGCCATATGGCCTCCAGCCATCTGCTGCAGGAAAACGGGGATGAGTACAATTTTGACTACGCGACCCGTGAACTGAACAAAGCCCCGGCAGTGGTCAATTTCTGCCGGAGGGAGCAGGGTTTTCTGATACAGAGGGGAAATCCAATGCAGATTCGGGGAATAGCCGATTTTGCAAAGCCCGGATTCCGGATTGTCAACCGGCCTCTGGGAACCGGAACCCGTCTGCTTTTTGACCGGGAACTGGAAAAAGCAGGCATGGAAGGGGAAAAAATACAGGGCTATGACCGGGAAATGTCCCGGCATCTGGATGCGGGGCTGGAAGTTTTGTCCGGACGCGCGGATGCCGCTCCCGCAATCCGTTCTGTGGCCGGTCTGCTGGGGCTGGATTTCATTCCCCTGCGCTGGGAACGCTATGATCTGCTCATTACACGGGAACGCTTTTTTGATCAGGGTGTTCAACTGTTTATAGGACTGCTGCATGAGGCGGTTTTTACTGCCATGTCCGGAGAACTGGAAGGTTATGATCTGTCCATGAGCGGAAAAATGGTTTATCCGCAGGAATGAGGAGAGAAAAATCTTTGGAGAAACAAATGGAGAATCCACCTGTTGTTATTGTCACCGGAGCCTCACGGGGAATCGGAGCGGACATTGTCCGCTGGCTTGGGACACGCGGCTGTTCCATTACCCTGATTGCGCGCAGGCAGCATCTTCTGCATGCCGTGGCAGAGGATGCCCAGAGACTGGGGGGTATGGTTCTGCCCATCAGCGCGGATATTGCAGACCGGGATGTCTGCCTGGATATCGTCCGGGAAACTGTGGATCTTTTCGGCCGTGTGGACGCTCTGGTGAACAATGCAGGCATTCTGTCCCCCATTGTTTCCCTTGCAGCCGCGAATCCCAATGCCTGGACCTACAATATAGAGGTCAATCTCTTTGCTTCCTTTTATATGATACAGGCCGCGATTTCCGAACTGCGGAAAAATTCCGGCAGAATAATCAATGTCAGCAGCGGTGCGGCGCACAATCCTGTTGAAGGATGGGGAGCCTACTGCGTGGCAAAGGCCGGACTGACGCAGCTCACACGGGTGCTGGCCCTGGAGGAAAGGGAAATTACAGCAATTGCCGTGCGTCCCGGTATTGTTGATACGGAAATGCAGGATCTGATCCGTTCTGAAGGGCCAAATCATATGAAGCCGGAAAAAGCCGGATATTTCAGGAATCTGTGGGAGGAGGGAAAGCTGGTGCCTCCGCATATACCGGCAAGGGCAATTGCCTGGCTTGCCCTTCATGCGCCCGCAGAACTCAGCGGTGAATTTGCGGATTACAATGATCCCAGGATAGCGGAACCGGCCCTGTCACTGTTCGGAGAAAGCATATCACCATAAAATTAGTTTTGATTTTTTTGCATTTTTATTCCACGGGGCAAAGCGCTGAAGATTCGGCTGAGTCCAGCAGGACACCGTAAATTCAGCAGATCTAAAACTCCCTCCCCATCAATTGGGATGGCCGGGTTGGTGGTTAAAAATCAGACGGTTGTCCCCCTCTCCCACCGGGGAGAGGGGGGAATTAAGGAAATTTTAGATCTGCTGAATGTGGAGTCCGGCTGGAATTCCCTTTAACTTTGTTCCGGCATTTGTTAAAAAATTTTCCGATACGCTGAATTTTTATTTACATATACAAAGCAAACATAAGGAGCAGTTATGTCCATAGTCACCATTTCCAGAGGTTCTTACAGCAGGGGAAAGGAAGTTGCCGAAAAACTGGCACTGAAACTGGGTTACAAATGTATTTCACGTGATATTCTTCTTGAGGCATCCGAGGAATTCAATATTCCGGAAATCAAACTGGTAAGGGCGCTTCATGATGCACCCACCGTGCTTGAACGCTTCACCTATGGCAAAGAACGGTTTGTCAGTTATATCCGTTCCGCACTCCTGCAGAATGTGCTCAAAGACAATATTGTCTATCACGGCCTGGCCGGACATTATTTTCTTAGGGATATTCCCCATGTGTTCAAGGTCAGGATCATCGCGGATATGAAAGACCGGGTTGCGGAAGAGATGAAAAGGGAAAACATTTCCGCTGAACAGGCCCTGTATATCCTGCAGAAAGATGATGAGGAACGCCGGAAATGGGGAATTCAGGTGATTGGCACGGATACATGGGATGCCAGGCCCTATGATATGGTACTGCATATCAAAAATTTAAGGGTTGATGATGTGGTTGAAATTTTATTTGAGACAGTGCAGAAACCTGTTTTTCAGACCACAGCGGAATCTCTTAAAATTATCCGCAATATGGCTCTGGCAGCCAAAGTGCAGACAAAACTGACAAAAATTGCGCCGATTGTCAGCGTCACTGCTGATGACGGGGTGGTAAGTATCAGCAGTATGAATAATTCCTATCTCCTGGAAGATGCTGACATTGCTGAAATAGAAAAAATCGCCCTGAATGTGGAAGGAGTTACAAAGGTAATCTTTGCAATGCCTTCAGCCGGTGAGCAGCGCAGCCATATAAATCCTTTTCACAATATGTAACTGATGTTACGCAGCCATTTCAAAAATCAGGATGTTATGCTCCTTTACCCGTCATTCCGGCAAAAGCCGGAATCCAGTTGTTTCAACTGGCTCTGGATACCGGCTTTCGCCGGTATGACGATGTTGCGTAACATCAGATATGTAATACCGGTTCGCCATTGGTTTTATACAATGCGGAATGCAAATCCGGAGGAGTGCAAAAATTGTGCGGAGCGGTTTTTTGCACACGCGGAAAGCTGAAAAACTGACGGTATTTTATTAAATCAATGGAGAACTGGTATAAGAAACAGCATTAAAAAAAGGGGAGTCCAACAGGACAACTTAAAAGCCCTGCCACTGAAAGGGGCAGGGCTGTCCTGAACCCCGATTTCTTCTTTTTCACTTTTTTAGATTTGAGTTGGGCTTGTCTAAATATAGACAAATTGTTTAAATACAGACAATCAGGTTTGGGTTGGGCTTTGTCTGCATTTAGACAAAATGTCTAAATGCAGATAAAATTGTCCAAGTATAGACAATTTTTTATCGCGGATAGACGGAAACCGTATAATCACTGGTTATTCACAGTATTATTAATAAATAATGAAACTCTAAAGGCAATTTTAAAATGCAAACAGTACTTATTTGCTATTCCAAACAAGATATTGAAATTGCTTTAGCAATATATAACGATCTGAAAGCACATGGTATCAATGCTTGGATTGATGTTAACGATTTATTACCTGGTGAATCAAAACATCTTGTAATTAAAAGAAAAATTAAAGAATCATCTCATGTAATAATTCTTTTTTCTAAAAATTCTGTTGTAACTAGAGGAATTTTTCAAAAAGAAATAAATGAAGCATTAGAAGTATTATCTGAAATCCCACCAGATCAAATATATGTAATACCTATAAGTGTTGACGGCACCAAGCCTTTACATGATAAATTAAAGAATATTCATATGGTAGATTTGTCAGCATCTTATGATTATTCATTAACAAAAATATTTAAATCAATAAAAGACTATAAGTTCTATTCTAATATTGAATCATCTACTATAGAAATCGCTGCTTTTAATCGCCCGACTGTCTCTTTATCTCCCATTTCTGAAGATGAATTGTTATTTATAAATATTTTAAAAAATAAAATAAGTAAAATTTGGATAAATAGTGTATTGAAAAATTCAATTATTAATAATACTTATATTGATCGTGAAATAGAATTAAAACCCGATGTTATTGAGAATCCTTGGGATGGAATTCTTGACATACCGAAAGAAGAAGAAAGACTTGATCTACGAGAAGAAAATATCTTTAACGAATTTATTGAATTTGGAAGTTCACTTCTAATATTAGGTGAAGAAGGTTCTGGTAAAACGGTTATATTATTAAAATTAGCAAATCAATTATTAATAAACAATAGTTGTATAGTAAAAGGCGTACCAGTTATTTTTCATCTATCAACATGGAATAAAAAACAAAATTTATTAAACTGGCTAACGGAAGAACTTAAATCAAAATATCAAATTCCAAAAAAAATTGGTATTCATTTGATAAAAAATTATCGTATTTATTTTCTCTTGGATGGATTGGATGAAGTTAATGAAAGTGATCGAACTGATTGTATAGCAGCTATTAATTATTTTATTGAAGATATAGGCGCACTTGGTATTTCATGCTGTTGTCGATTGAATGAGTACAAATTATTATCAGCCAAATTAAGATTTAACAAAGCAATATATATTCCAAATTTAAAATATTCCCAAATATTAGAGTATATAAATAAATTAGGCTGTGATACAAAGCAAGCTAAAGATTTGTTTGAAAATAATAATGATTTATTAAATAAAATAAAATCACCACTCATGTTAAATATTATTATCATGACTTTTTATAATTGTTTTAAAATTTCTTTTGAAAATAATATAAAATATAATCAGCATCTTAAAGATTTCACATCAAATACTCACATTTGGAAATGTTTTATTAAATCTAAATTAATAAATTGTCAATTTTCCGAAAAAAAAGCTATGAAATGGTTAGGTTGGCTTTCAAAAAATATGAATATCCATTCAAAATCAATTTTTCAAATTGAAGAACTTCAACCAAGCTGGCTTATGTCAAGATTTCAAATTTTTACATATTATGTTGTTAATCGATTAATTATTGGTTTTTTGTTTGGAGTACTTTTTTTATTTTTATTACCAATTTATCAGATTTTGTTTTCAAATCACTTTTTACTTGAAAAAGGTACTTTTACAACAACTAATATCATTATAACGTTCTTATTCCCTTTATTATTTTGTTTTTTATCTGGAATTATTGATTTTTTATTGCTCAAAAAAAAATATAGTAATGCAATTCCGTTTTTAATTCACTTCATAGCCAACGGATTAATTGTCCTTTTAACCATTAAATTGTTTGCTTTCACAATAATTCCAGCTTATTTTTTTTCAGTATTATTTGGTTTAAGAAGTAGAGATCGTAATTTTAATAATGATATTCATACATTTGAATTAGTTAATCTTTCTTTAAAGAGTATTTTTAAAAAGTTCCTTTTTAGTAGAATGCCTGCTAACGGTTTTGATGCCCATTTAATTTCAGTCATAATAGAAAATATTAATATTAAAGAAATTGAAAAAACAACACCAAACCAGGGTATAAAATTATCAATACGTAATTCTATACATATTGGGGCCACTATAGGTATATCTATTGCAATTTTATCTTATACATTTTCCGGTCTTGGTTCTTTAGGCGATAGTTATTTAACACTAACACGAATATATGAAATAGCTTATAGTGTTTATTTTGGTGGTATTGTTTCTATTATTTTAGCAATTTGCTACGGTGGATTAGATTCAATCCAACATTATGTTTTACGATTAATATTATGCTATAATAACTTTATTCCTCTTAATTACATAAAATTTCTTGATTATATGACAACATTGTGCATTCTCCAGAAAGTTGGTGGTGGGTATAAATTTTTACATAAAAATCTTCTTGATATATTTTCTAATTGGAAGGAATAAGAACTGAATAACCAGTCGTTCAACTGGATGTGTCTATCGTTGCTCCGGTTAACTCTTTGTTCTGCTTTAAAAAAATTATAATGAACGAAATTGCTGAATTATGAAAATTTACTGTGAATAGCATCATTAAGAGGAATATCCATGCCGAAAACACAAAATAAAAAAAATAGGCAACTCATTTGGATTATTATTAACTGATGAAATATTAAAGTTAATGGACATCAGTGCGGATGATGAAGTTGACATAACCGTTGAAGACCGCATACTGATAATCTCTCCGTTGAATGAAAAAAAACGGAAGGCTAAAATTGACAATGCGGTTTAAAACATCTTCAGACACAGGAAATCCGCATAAGATACTTGCCGAAGGTATTTAATCATGCTTTTCCTTTATAAAGCAAAAATAATTGATATTAAAAAAAAACAATTGAAGAATTCGGCGGCATTCACGGATTGCGAGATGAAGGAGCATTATCGCAGAAATCGGAAATGCTGTTTCTGCAATGTTTAAACGAAACCGCATTGCTTTGGAAGCAGGAAAAGAACTCATAACTGCATTTCAACATCTGAAAATTAAACTGCTTCCTCTGAATCTGACCCGCTCAATCGAAATTTGTGGCAAATACGATATTTATGCATATGATTCTTATGTGCTGGAATGTGCTGAAAGGATAAAATCGGATTTGGCAACTCTTGATAAGCGCATGAAGGACGTTGCAGGAAAATTAAATATTTCAATAATTGAGGTGTAATATGCCGGTATATGACTGTTCGGATGTCTGCAATAATTTATCCAGACTCTTAAATGAGGCAAAGGAAAATAAAGAAGTAATTATTAAAAGTAATACAGGTGATCTGTTTATTGTAAGAATAATACCCAAAAAAAAATCTGAATACAATTTGCCAAAGCTTGATTTGGGTTTAAGCAGAGAAGAAATAGTAAGTTATATCAGAGAAACAAGGGAAAGACAGTAAACACATAACTATGCAGTCAGGCGGACGCAAAGGGCTGCGCCGCTGATTAAATTGTTATGCCGGAAAAAATATCTGTAATATATAATTAAATTATTACAGATATTTATATTTAAAATTATGAAAACATGGTATGAGCCCCAAAAGTGTCCTGAAAACACGGCATAAATCTGAGATGAAGTGGATCTGATCCGCTTCTTATGGGATTGCTGAAGGGTTTTCTTCATGGTTAGTGTTTATAATTATTCTTATTATTCAGATGTGTCAGGAATAGGAAATTAAAGCAGGCCATATTAATATACAACGAAAAATGATGTAAACAGGTGACAAATATGAATACGATGATTGAAGCATTATTTGACGGTAAGGTGTTTCATCCGATAAAACCGTTCACTTTAACACCTAATACGCGTGTACGGATTTTTATAGAGACTGATACATCTTCTGAGAATACAACTCCTTCTTTTCTGCAGACAGCCCGTTCTCTGAATCTCGACGGACCGCCTGACTGGTCTTTGAATCTGGAAAAATATTTGTATGGTGATAAAACAGATGAGAAGTGAAATATTTCTTGATGCTGCATATGCAATTGCATTATCTTCATCTAAAGACATGTATCATAAGCGGGCTGTTCTTATTGCAGAAGAACTGGAAGCATCCAAAATTCCTTTGATAACAACCCATGCGGTGATGTTGGAAATAGGAAATGCCCTGTCCAAAAACAAATATCGGCAGGCGGGAGTGAAATTGTTGCAGGCTCTTGAACAAGACCCTAATATTACAGTCATTCCGATGTCTGAAAATCTCTATAACAAAGCATTCCGTCTTTATCGTGAACGCTCAGATAAGGAATGGGGGCTGACCGATTGTGTATCTTTTACAGTAATGCGGAGTCGTAAAATCAGCAGTGCCTTAACTGCCGATGAACATTTTAAACAGGCAGGCTTTAGGGCATTGCTGCTGGAAGAAAGTCAGTAATACTCCTGACCAGTCGGTGCAGTGGGCGGCTAATGACTCCACTGACCCTGCCATTATACACTAATTTCAACTTAAAAAAATGGAGTATGTTAATGCAGTTGTCTGATTTGGGATGGAACACATTTTTTAATGAAAATTTTGAAATTTTTCGGGATCAGGATTACACTCCTATGCGGATAATACGGGAAAACCGCAAAAAATATCTTGGGATTAATGAACTTGGAGAATATACATGCGAAATATCCGGTAAATTCAGATTTAATTCAGGCAGTAAAAGCAATTTTCCCGCAGTTGGTGACTGGGTTGGGGTTTCAGTTCTGCAAAATGAAAAAAGAGCGATGATACATACGCTTTTACCGAGAAAGAGTGCATTCAGCCGCAAAGTTGCCGGAAAGACTGCTGATGAACAGATCGTTGCAGCCAACATTGATGTTGTATTTATTGTAAGCGGTTTGGATTTTAACTATAATTTAAGACGCATTGAAAGATACATCTCTTTAGCCTGGGAGAGTGGTGCTGTTCCGGTTATTCTGTTAAACAAAGCTGATCTCTGCAATGAAAGTGAAATCCGAAAAAGTGAAGTTGAATCAATTGCTTTTGGCATTGATGTGCATACTGTCAGTGCATTGCAGAATACCGGTCTGGAAATTTTGAACAAATATATCACAAGCGGAAAAACCTCTGCATTTCTGGGTTCATCAGGCGTTGGGAAATCTACAATAATCAATTCACTTTTGGGAATTAAACGCCAGCAGATAAATGAAGTCAGTGAACTGGGGAGCAGAGGCAGACATACGACAACTTCCCGTGAATTATTTTTACTGCCCGGAGGGGGCATGGTAATTGATACTCCCGGAATGAAAGAACTGCAGGTCTGGGGAGATGAGGAAGGATTGGAACATGCTTTTGAGGATATTGAATCATTGGCCGCAAATTGCCGTTTCCGTGACTGCAAACATGAAAACGAGCCGGATTGTGCAGTTCAAAAAGCACTTAACAGCGGGACGTTAGCTCAAAAACGTTTTGAAAATTATCTGAAACTGAAAAAGGAATTTGCATTTATTTCAAATCGGGTTACAATGAAAGCAAATGCTGTGGAAAAACTGCGCTGGAAAAAAATAAGCCAATTTGCAAAAAATCTTAAAAAGGACAATAAAATATAATGTTGCGTATAACCATACGCTGAACCGGACAGGCTGTTGCCCTGCCGGTGAACCTGGCGTTCATCCGCAGCAAGAAGAAAAAAAATTGTGGAAGCAATCCGGGCAGCAAAGAATGCAGAAACTGAATTACAGGATTGCCTTACAAAAAATGGCAGTTTCCTGGAATTATTGTATTATCACAAATTTTCGATATTGACTTATTTTTATTGACAATATGCTGCAACTGAAACCGGTTCCGACCGTGAAAAATAAATTCAGAATTCTGATCAAATGGATTTCCGTATGCGCTCTTCTGTCTGCCATCATCTGTGCCGGCATTTTTGTCTGGCTTCGGATGACTCTGCCATCTTTCACCTTTCTCAATGCCCGCATTGAGGATTCCCTAAAAAAGCTGGCCCCTGATTACCGCATTGAATTTGCTGAAATAAAGCTTGCGGCTTCCGTCAGGCATCTGATTCCCGGTGTACAGGTGAGCGACATCCGGATATACTGCGGTGAAACTGCCCTGCTGCTCTGTCCTGAACTGTTTGCAAGTTTCAGTCTGTCCGGACTGATGAGCGGACAGATGAGGCCTGTAAAAATTCATATCCGGGAGCCGCATTTCGCAAAATTTCCCCTGCTTTTACCAGCCCAGTCTTCTCTGCCTCAGATATCCGCTTCTGTGAATAGCCGGAAGGATGCCTCTCAGCAAATTGCCGATGCACTTTCCGGGCTGTTTTCCCTTGTGCTGGAATATAAGTCTTTCAGAGAATTTAATATGCAGGATGCTGTTGTGGATACTGAAGAACCCGGTTTCAGCGGTCTGGCTGAAATACCGGATATCCGTGCAAAAATTGTACGCAAAAAAAACGGAATTATCCTTAAAGCCAATATCCGGACAGGATTTCAGAAATCAGATCCGGCGATTGAGGGGCAGCTTGTATGGTCTGCCGCAGACAAATCCGTGCAGGTCAATGCAGAATTCCGCAACATCAATCCGTCCGAACTGACAGGGCTGATCCCAAAGTCAGATTTTATCCGGAACTGCCGTTTTCCGGTACAGGGAAAAATTCAGGCGCGCATAGCGGCCGGAAACACTGACATCAGCCTGCTGGAACTCAGCTCGTCCGGAGGAACGCTTTTTCATCCCAGTGTATGGGAAAAGCCCCTGCATATGGAGAAAATGGATATACGGGCCGCAGTTGCAGACAATTTTTCCCGTATAAATCTGCATTCCTTTCTCATTGCTTTTGCAGAGCCTGATTTTCACGGGCCGGAATTCAGCGGAACAGGAAATATCCGCCTTGTTCCCAAACAGCCTGAAATAAATATGGATATACGCGCTGACCATCTGAAACCGGACAGATCCCACCGTTACTGGCCATATTCTCTTGCTCCGTCCGCAAGAACATGGATACAGCATCATTTCAAATCAGGAGATATTGACGGAGCAGAACTGAAACTGCGGATAGGCCCCAAAGACTGGCAGCAGAATATTTTACCGGAAAATGTGCTGACTGCGCGGGTTCCCTTTCAGCATATCAGTCTGGATTATCATCCGCCACTTAAACCGGTTTATGACGTGGCCGGAGTGGGAGAATTTACCTTTCACGGTGTGAATATTCAGGTATCTCAGGGACGTGTGTATCAGACTCTTGTGGAAAAGGGACAGGTTAATATCCGATGGATGAAGGAACAGTCCGATATTTCAATTGAAGCCCATACCCAGGGGCCGCCTGATGATCTCCGGCAGGCAGTGGATGCCCTGGCCGGTCAGGAATCTCCCACATTTCTCATTGCGGAAGGAACAGCCCGCACCCGGCTCACCTTTGCTTTTCCTCTGGAACACTTTGCGGCAGAGGCATTTCTTTATACAGCAGAATCTGAAATGCAGAATATACAAATTCCGGATTTTCACGGTGTTGGCATCAGCCTGAAAAGTCTTTCCGCTGAGCTGCGGAATCAGGAAATTGCTTTTAAAGGCAGCGGAGGAGAAGTGCTCAGCCCGGCATATCTGGAAAGTCCTGTGTCTGTGAAAAGTATCCAAGGCAATGGTCAGCTTCTTTATGCTCCTCCGGGCATGATAATTGAGAATCTGTCCACAGATCTGAACGGCCCCCAAATAACAGGTTCCGGATTTGTGAAATACAAAGGGGATTATCCCCATATTGATGCCAATATTCAGGTGAATCAGCTTCTTATTCAGAATGCCCTTGCCTGCTGGCCCCTGCCTCTGGCCGCATCTGCAAGGGAATGGATTAAAAACCGGTTTTCATCCGGACTGATTGACAATGCCTCTGTCCGTATCAATATGGAACCGCAGATCTTCCGGCATAAAGATCTGCCAAAAACAGCGGTTGAGGCCATTGTTCCTTTCAGCGGTGTGACACTGAATTATCATCCGTCACTGCCAATGCTGAAAAAAGGCGCAGGCATTGCCGTTTTTTATGCAGATTCCATGAATGCGGAACTCAAAAGCGGAATCGCGGGAAACTCCCGGATCGAAAACGGAACAGTCCGCATTATTAATATGGCCGGGGAAAAAGCGGAAATGGAGATTGAGGCTGCTGTCAGCGGACCTGTGCATGATCTGCTGAATGCAGCAGAATCATTGGGCAGTAAATATGAAGGCCCGGAAATTACGGGTGGCGATGCAAAAACGAAACTGGCGATTGATCTGCCCCTGGTTTCGGATTTGTCAGGCAAAGATGTGCAGCTCAAAGGTTTTTCTGAAATAAAAAATATTGCCATACCGGATATTTCCGGCATTTCTCTTTCACAGGGAAATATCAATGTCCGTTTTGAGGGGGACAAAGTGGATGCCCGCGGAAGCATCAATGCCGGAACCGCGAAACTGGCAGTGGATTTGCAAACCGGTCTGTCCAAACGCCAAAATGCAGCAGATGTTCTGCGGGTGAGCGGAACTGTGAATGCGGACAGACTGAAGGATTTTGGTCTGTCCCCTATGCCGTTTCTGAAAGGCACTGCTTCATGCCGTGCTGTTTTCATCATAAGTCCGAATCATACAGGCATTGATTTTACTGCCGATGTTGAAAATATGGATATGAATTTGAAGCAAGTTGGATGGCACAAAGCCAAAGGCCGGAAGGGAATATTGACGGTCAAAGCAGATACCGCTGCCAAAAATATCACACTGTCAGAGATTCAACTGTCCGGAAACGGTTTTGATATATCCGGAAGCGGGAAAATCCGCAGCGGAACGCAGACAGGTCAGATGATTTCAGATTTGCACTTTGACAGGGTGCATTTCGGATCCAGTGATTTTGTCCTTCAGATCAGCACCGGGGCTGAATATGCCATTCGCATCAGCGGAAAAAATTTTGACGCGGGGCCTCTGATTCAGTACTTTTCCCTGCATAATTCCAAAGAAAAATCCGGGATTGAAACTTCTGCAAAAAGCAAAACAAAAAAAGACTCTTTTTCCGGAAACATATCGGCTGATGTGGAGAAACTGGGACTGCTCCATGACATTGAACTGTACGGACTGGGGTTTTCAGGCCAGTGGAAGAATTCCAGGCTTATCTCTGCACAAATGCAGGGAAGTCACAGCAAAAATGAAAAAGTTTCCCTCTCTTTTTCCCCGCGGACGGGCGGCAGCCGTATAAACATCCGTTCGGACAATGCCGGATTGCTGCTGAAAGGATTTGATATTTCAAAAGATATTATTGGCGGGCAGTTGGAACTTGCCGCTGATGCACAGGGAGATTTTCCCGCGGAAAAAACTGTAAGAGCGAAACTGAATATGCGCAATTTTGCGCTGGTCAATGTTTCCCTTCTGACAAAAATTCTGTCTGCGGCCTCTTTTGTGGGAATTCTGGAGCAGATGAAAAGCGGCGGTGTGGCCTTTGACACTCTGGAAGCGGATTTGGAATACGCAGATCAGGTGCTTTCACTGATCAAAACACGAATGGAGGGGCTGAGCATGGGCATGACTGCCGAAGGCCGGATCAGTCTGAAGGACGGCAGTCTGGAACTCAAAGGTGTGGTTGTTCCCTTCAATCTGGTCAACAAAATGCTGGATATGATACCGCTGCTGGGCAGACTGATTGTGGGAGACGGAATTATCGCCACCAATTACACCGCAACAGGGGCATATAAAGATCCGGATGTCCGCATCGAACCTCTTTCCACGCTGGCCATAGGATCTTTGCGCACTGTATTCAGCCATATTGAATTGAGAAAGCCGTCCTATTTGCATGATGAGACCTGGGAAAATATGAAACCTCAGAACAATAACTAACTGATATTATACCGATTCTCCATTGAAAATATATTTGTGATTCGATTTCCCACAGAGAACACAGAGATAAAAAACCACAGAGAACACAGAGGAAACAACTCACTTTATTATATAAAATCAATGGAGAACTGGTATTACACATCCTTTTTTAAAATCAGAAAATTATACCGATTCTCCATTGATTTTTTCAGAAAATCCCCGCCTGAGAGCAGGACTGTTAAGGTGATTTCTGAAAATAAATATCCCGGTTCAGTTCACAGGCACAGGGCAGAAGCCGGAAGCTTTTGCTGCTTTGACGGGATATTTTTTTATGGAAATCACCTGATGGTCTACAGAAGGTTGTCCTGATACTGCCCCTAAGAGAAAAGCAGTTTAATTTTAAGGAGCTGCCGGTTTCATCAGAGCCGATCAGCCCTGATACCCTAAACCTGAACACCATGTTATTTCAAGAAGTTTCATACCGATTCTCCATTGGTTTTATATAATCCGGAGGAGTGCAAAAATTAAGCGGAGCGGTTTTTTGCACACACACAACCGCTAAAAAAACTGTCAGTATTGTATAAAATCAATGGCGATTTGGTATCACTTCCCTAAACTCCCAGTGCGTTCAGGGCCAGAGTGATAGGCAGATCCTCCTCTCCATCCGTGAAAAGGGAAATTGGAGCGGGTTTGCGGAAATTGTCTTCTCCCGGTACAGCAGCCAGCCATTTTTCCCGCAGTTCCCTGAATATCTGAAAAGCCGGGGCATTGATATCCACCACACTTTTTTCCAGCACCAGGCTCAGTTTTCCGCCGCGCTCCTCCAGATGCATGAGAGGTGCAATGGGAATGCCGATGGGTTCCCAGCGGCTGAAATCATGCTCCAGATTTTTTATGGCCGCCATCTGACCTGTGGCTCCGCTGGCAATGAGGCTGAAAACCGTGCGCCCCAGATTATAGGTGTAAATGCAGTCAAATTTGGTGGGTTCGCTGCCTCTGCCGTCATATCCGTAAAAATAGGTCTGGGTTTTGAAACCGGGCGCTGATTTTTTGTAGATTTTTTCCAAAGCGGCAGGAATCTTATCATCTTCTTCCAGCAATCCGCTTTTCACCAGTTCAGTTTTGAGGGTCTTGACAGATATTATCGCTGTTTTGAACAGCAGATACCGTCCGTCCCTATAATTGTGGAACAGTACAGGCCCGAAACGGTCGGGAGAAAGTCCCTCCCTTTCAAGGGTTTTCCGGAAATACTCACTGTGAATGCCAACCTTGTACTTTCCCTGATCCTGCAGGATTTTGAGATATTCCCGCACCAGTCCAAGCAGAACCTCCTCGGTTTTCACCTGGGAAAAAGGGAAATTGCCGTGGCTGTCCCGCTCCATAAGCAGACCTTCCTGAAAGAAATCAGGAATATCATTGAAAAGTTCATCATCCCGCGCATTCCATACAGATATGCCTTTTCTGTCACGGGACATCTGTGCCAGTTTGCGCAGATATTCCAGTTTGTCACGCAACTGTGGAAAATCATGGTGAAAACTGCTGTCATGGGTCGCGTTGTATTCGCCGATAATGGCATTGAATTTGATGATGAAAATCTGGATTTCATTGATAAATTCCAGTATACCCTCAGGAATGACCAGCACTCCGTAGTTTTTTCCTGCTTCGGCCCGGCGCACAATGCCTTCACAAATCTGCCGTGAGAGATTGCGCAGAGTCATTCCATAGGCCGAATAATCCACAGTCCCATCAGTCTCTGCTTTGCGGATCTTTTCTTCGCTCACATATTCGGCCAGTTCCTCTCCGATCAGGGTAAGATTGGCATGGGTCTGCAGAGCGACTTCCAAAGCCAGATGGCTTGCCACCCGGCCCATGACCTTGCACACATGCCAGTATTTCACATCCGAGCTGCTGTCTGTGCAGAGATTGCTGACAGAATTGGCAAAAGCCCGTGCTGCGGAATGGAACCCGAAAGACATGGCGCAAAGCACTTTTCCGTCATCGTCACGTACCTGAATATCTCCGTCAATGGTTTTGGGAACACCTATAACCTGCACTCCGTCTGCAAACATTTCCTGTGCCAGAAATGCGGCATTGGTATTGGAATCATCCCCGCCCACCACCACAAGAGCGTTTAGTCCCATGCTTTTGCAGGTTTCTCTGGACAAAGCCATTTTTTTCGCTGTGTCAATCTTGGTGCGGCCGGTTTTGATCATGGTGAAACCGCCCCGGTTGCGGTATCTGTTCACCAGATCATCATGAAGTTCCACAGCCTCGTTTTCAATAATGCCGTCCGGCCCCAGGATGAAACCGAAAATCCGGTTTTCCGGGTTGGCTTTTTTCGCTGCATCATAAAGTCCGGCAATCACATTATGCCCGCCCGGAGCCGGGCCTCCGGAAAAGACAATGCCGATTCTGCGCGGTTTTTGGTATGCTGCCTGTATTTCTGTAGCTGGGGAATCCGTGCCGGTCACTTTCTGCACTTTGTTGCCTATGATGTTCGGCAGAACCTTATGCGCCTCCCGGTCAATGGTGAAATGATAGGAATCATCTGTTTCCAGCATGGTAAAGGGTTGGGAAAACACCGGGCATAGCGGAGGCCAAAATTTCATTCTGTCCGCTGATTCCCGGTTGAGATTGTCCGTGATTTCCTGCACATCAGGACGGCTGAGCATGGTTTTGATGTGAACCGGATTATTTTCTTCCATAGATATCCTCCCTGTTGTATAGTGGTTCTGGCATTGGCAATGCGTTGTCAAAATCAGACTGATATGAAATCTGAAAAATATTTCAGCAAAAAAATTTCTGTGTACCGGGCGTTCAATCTGCCACGAAGACGCAAAGTCACAAAGTCTCACGAAGGGATAATAACTTATTATTTCTCAGATTTCATATGGGGAATAAAGCTGTTTGTTATCTTTGCCCCCTGTTTGCGTTCTTTGCGTTTGCACCGGCAGAAAAAATCTGAATGCGGCAAAGCCGACATAATACTGTAACTGCATATATGCACCGCTGTCAAGAAGATACAGGGCTGAATATGAAATGCAGCCGGAAATTGTTTTTTTCTTTTTGGATAAAGACAGATATGCGATAGTGGGTCAAAACATTTGATTCTGTAATTCCCCTCCCTTGCGGGAGGGGTTAGGGGAGGGGGAAAAATGCCCTGCAGTTATACACTTTTTCCCACCCTCCCCCTGCCCCTCCCTCAAGGGAGGGGAGAGTTTTTTCCGCGTCATCAACCGGTTTGACCCACTACCAGATATGCTATCCCAAAAACCGGCAGTGGGTACTTCTGATGCTTATTACTGCAGGGGCCTGCCCTGCAGTTTCCAGTAAGCATAAAAAGTTCCACTGCCCAAAAATTTTAGACTTTATCCGATAATCATTGGTAATATCAGGAGTTATACCAATTCGCCATTGAAAACATACTTATGAAACACACCCTGCCCCTCTCAGGAGGGGATTTTCTGAAAAAATCAATGGCGATTTGGTATTACACAGTTGATTTCTCAAGTATCTGATTTTTGAAGAACCAGTTTGTGCTGTGCAACATTCACTTCCTTAAAAATCAAAAAGTTAAAATTCAAATGTGTAACTCCCAAATATTATAATTTTATAAACCAGTTCTTTAAATAAAAAACATGGACATCCCAAGTCATTTATGATTTAATATAATACTTGGGATTTGTTAACCCTTTATTAAAAAGCAAACCTCACAAAAAAAGTTAAAAAATCATAACATTCTGAAATTAAATCTCAATATACTGTGCTCCGTTATCATTCAAAGTGGCGCCGTTTTTCCGATAAAAAAGCTGTATCCGCACTTGTTGACAGTTTGATATTCACCTGTGTACCAGCCGTGTCAGAAATTTTTGTTCTGTACAAAGGGCAGTGACACAATCATTGAAAAACAGGAGGTGCTGAGAGATTAAAAGATGAATTTAAAAAGGAGTTTGCGGTATGAAAACACTGTAACCCTTTTTCTGACAGGGAGTTACAGGTTTTTTTATGCAGTTTTCGGTAAAATTTTGAACAGCAGGAAATCATGCGGGACAGGATAAGGGAGCCCGCAACTTTAAGGAGGGAGCTCGGCTATGAAAAGACTGTTTATTCTCTGCGCCATGATAACGATTTTTATGTCATGGCCTGCTATGGGTGAAGAACCGCCCATAGGAAGAACAAAAACGGGCAGGGGCGATGTTGCTGTCATCCGGAGCGGCAAAGAAATACCGGTTAATATTGGTGACAGACTTTACCAGAATGACATCATACGTACCGGTGCGGACAGTTCGGTGGGGATTATTTTCGAGGACAACTCGATTCTGTCCCTGGGGCCGAAAAGCGAAATAGTGATTGATAAATATGTTTTTTCTCCCCAGAATGACATGTTTTCCATGATTACGCGTATTCTGAAAGGCACTGCCTCCTATATATCAGGCGTCATAGGCCGGCAGTCGCCGGAATCGGTAAAGTTCCAGACTCCTGACGCAACAATCAGTATCCGCGGAACACAAATCCTTGTCAGAGTGGAATGGAAGTAATCCATTGATTTATCAGATAATATGTAAGAATGAGGGGAATATGAAAAAAATTGTATCCATATTTGTCACTTTAGGTCTTATGGGGATGCTGGCGGGCTGCGGAGCCAACAGCATGTTTGTGCTAATTCCTGACCCTGACGGAAATGTCGGACAGATGGAAGTGTCTACCGCAGGGGGAAAACAGGTACTGACCGGGGCAAATCAGTCGGTGCAGGTAAAGGATCGGGAGACACCGCCAAGTGAAGTAAAAGAACTCACTGCCGATGAGATCCGTTCCAGCTTTTCCGAAGCATTGGCAGCACAGCCGCCGGTGCCGCAAACATTCATACTTTATTTTATGAAGGATTCAAATGAACTGACTCCTGAATCCAATGCTCTTATTGCGCAAATTCTTCAGACCATTGAAAAGAGGAATTCCAAAGATATTGTCATCTCAGGACATTCTGACACAGTCGGTTCAAAGGAATATAACTACAGGCTCTCCCTTGATCGGGCAAAAGTGTTATCTGACATCCTGGTGGCAAAAGGCGCTGTTCCTGGCTATATCACCGTCACCTCACATGGTGAAGGAAATCCGCTTGTCAAAACTGCTGATGATGTTGAGGAACCAAGAAACCGAAGGGTTGAGGTAGTGATAAAATAACTGCGGCAGCCGGTACAGCAGGGTTATCCATGAAAACAGAATCGGGCAGACTTCCAGCCTGCGATTCCAACAATTTTATTCTGACCGGCAGGCAGGGAAGGCTCCGCATCATTGTCTGGGGGCTTTTGTCCACCCTGTTTTTTACCGCTCTTTTTGCACTCAAACCAACCCTGCTTCAACCACTTGATTTTATAAACTATGATCTGCTTCTCAGAAATTTTCCGAACAATTGCGCCAGCAGCAGGCTGGTAATTGCTGATCTTGATGAAAAAAGCCTGAACCGATATGGACAGTGGCCCTGGCCCCGCTACCGGGTGGCTGAACTGTTTGACAAAATCGCAGATATGGAACCGTCTGTCATATGCGTTGACATGATTTTTGCAGAACCTGACAGAACCTCTGCGGGGCGGCTGCTGAAAGATCTTGGGGAAGCCTATAAACTTAAGCTGTCAGTTGACCGGCTTCCCGGCAAACTGCTCGATAACGATCTGATTCTTGCTGAAACTCTGTCCGGCAGGCCCTTTGTACTGGGCAACAAATTCCATTTCAGCAGTTTTATAAAAAGCTCGGAACAATGCGTTCTGCACCCTGTCAATGTTTCATTTATGCAGAATGCAGGGGAAAAGAAAGATGACACAGGGATTCCGGAAAGTTCGGGTGTTCTGTGCAATTTAAAAATGCTCTCAGAAAAGGTCAGTGCTTCAGGTTTTGTCAATTTCAGTCCTGACCAAAGCGGTATGCTGAGGCGCATACCCCTGCTCATTCAGTACAACGGAGAGTTTTATCCCAGCCTGGCCCTTGCCACAGTTCTGAAACTTGTGGAAAACGGCAATATCCTTCTGAAAAAAGACGGAAACATTCTGCAGTCAGTCAATTACAGGGGAACATCCGTGCCTGTTGACCCCCACGGCCAGCTCCTGATCAAATTCCGGAATCCGAAGATAAAATATGACTATATATCGGCAGCGGATATCATGGACGGCAGTGTCTCATCAGAACGGCTGCGGGGAAAAATAGCCTTTGTCGGCACTTCCGCGACCGGTCTGGCAGAGTTGAGAACCACGCCCTTTAATCCGACAGTGCCGGGGGTGGAGGTACATGCCACTGTTGTTGACAATCTGCTGACCGGTGATTTCATCTCTGTGCCAGGCTGGGCCAATGGTCTGATCCTGCTGCTTGTTTTTATTCTGGGTGTATCATTGACTTTGTGTACCGGGTTCAGAAGTGCTGTCTTCTGCTTCATTGTCATGATTCTCTTTATTGCCGGATTATGGATTGCAGCACAGCAGATTTTTTTTCGCATGGGCCTGTTTGCAGGGACAGCATTTCCCATTGCATCTGTTTTCTGCAATTACATATTCCTGACCTTCCTGAAATACTGGTCAGATTACAGATGTGCACAGAAGGCCCTGAAGGAAAGCGAAGCCCGGTTCCGCACACTCTTCAAAAGAGCACCAATGCCCATGAGTCATATTTCTTTGGATGGAAAAGTCCTTGATGTGAATGACAGCCTTACAGAGACAATGGGATATACAATCGATGACGTGCCAACCCTGGATCATGCGTGGAAGCTTTCCTTTACCGATCCTGAATTAAAAAACAGGGTGGCGTCAAAATGGCAGGCTGATCTGAAGTGTGCTGCAGCCGGCAATTCAGAAACAGAACCGCTTGAATGTCCGGTATTGTGCAGGGATGGAACCATGCACACCATGATTATCAGCAGCAGACTGCTCGGAGACAGCATCATCATAAGTTTTTTTGATATTACCGGGCGCAAACGGGCTGAAGAGGAGCGTGAAAAACTGCAGGAGCAGTTGCATCAGTCAAGGAAACTGGAGGCGGTCGGCATTCTCGCGGGCGGTGTGGCGCACGATTTCAACAATATGCTGGGGGTTATTATGGGATATGCCGAGCTTGCCAAACGTGATATATCCCCCGAAGATCGGTTTAACAAAAATCTTGACAGAATTATTGACGCTGCCCGGCGCTCTGCCAGCCTCACCCGTCAACTGCTGGCCTTTGCCCGCAAACAGACCATTGAGCCGGTCGTGTTTGAACTCAGCAAATCGGTTGAAGCCATACTTAAAATGATACGGCGGCTCATTGGTGAAAACATCGAGCTGGCCTGGCTGCCGGGCGATGGGCCCTGCACAGTCAGGATGGACCCATCCCAGTTTGACCAGATTCTGCTCAATCTGTGCGTCAACGCAAGGGATGCCATCACGGATGTCGGCAGGATCACCATTAAAACAGACACAGTCTCTTTTGACGAGGCCTATTGCAAGTCCCATGCCGAGTCTGTCCCAGGGGACTATGTGCTGCTTTCCGTCAGCGACAATGGCTCCGGCATGGACAAAGACACGCTGAACCATATCTTTGAACCGTTTTTCACAACCAAAGGTCTGGGCCGGGGAACGGGTATGGGACTGGCCACTGTATATGGCATTGTAAAGCAAAACAACGGATTCATCAATGTATACAGCGAACCGGGGAAAGGAACCACCTTCAAAATCTGCATTCCGCTGAATGCTGCCGAAGCAGTGCCCGCAGGAAAGGAACATATTGAGGACATCCCGCGAAGCCGGGGCGAGACCATACTTATCGCAGAGGATGATCCGACTCTTCTGGAAATGGGCATGATGATGCTGCAAAAGCTGGGTTATTCTGTTATATCAGCAGCTACGCCAAATGAGGCAATCCGCATAGCCGAAAAAAACAGCTCTGAAATTCATCTGGTCATCACCGATGTGATAATGCCGGAGATGAACGGACGGGATCTGGTCGCACGGCTTCAGGCGATTCGGCCAAAGATGAAGCACCTGTTTATGTCCGGTTATACAGCCGATATTATTGCTCATCATGGTGTATTGGACGAAGGTGTGAATTTCATACAGAAGCCCTTCTCGGTGAAAGATATGGCTGCCAAGGTTCGTGAGGTACTGGGCTGAGGGGAAATAATCGGCCCGGACAATGTTTGAGCCAGGAATGCAATCAGGCCAGACAGTATCCATCCCACCGCAGCAGAGGTATGTCGCAAAACTGTCAGCACCGCATCTTTTTGTATTGATATTTTTTATAAATCAATATAAAAAAAGCAGGCTTTGACTGTGAGTACCGCACCGGAAAACTTATATAAGTGCTCAAGCGAAAATTTTCGGGTATTCAAAAAACCGGATTTTTCGGGAAAATCCGGTTTTTTTCAAAGTGAGGTGAAAGCATGAGAAAATCCATAGCAGAATCAATCACCGGCACAGTCAGAGATTTAAACAAAAGCGGGCTGATTGATGATAATACGATGAAAAATATTGAAAATATGTGCCTTCCGGATATTCAGGAATACAGCCCTGAAAAAATTGCTGCGATAAGAAGAAAATTCGGATTAAGCCAGGCTGCACTTGCCGGTATTTTCAATATCAGCCCTTCAACTGTCCGGAAATGGGAACAGGGCAGCAAAAAACCGGCAGGAGCCTCAAAAAAACTGTTAAGCATAATAGAACGAAAAGGAATTGATGCAGTCATCTGAAAAATGACAAAGTTCTGTTACACTCTGAAGAAACCGCTTAATTTATAACTCCGGAGGGTTGTCTTCACGGATTGCCGTTCAGTCTGTCATTACATGAAAAAATACATTTGAATATCAAATATAAGGAAATTACAGCACAATGGAATCAAGAGTTCTTACAGGAGAGCATTTTATCAACGGGGATGAGGCCTGCGCGGAAGGGGCCATTGCCGCTGGATGCCGGTTTTTCGGGGGCTATCCCATCACTCCGGCCACGGAAGTGGCAGAGCATATCTCTGAAAGACTGCCCAAAGTGGGCGGTGTTTTCATTCAGATGGAAGATGAAATTGCGGCCATCACATCGGTGCTGGGCGGCGCGTGGACCGGCGTGAAATCCATGACTGCCACATCCGGGCCGGGTTTCAGTCTGATGATGGAAAGCATTGGTCTGGCTGTGGTTACGGAAACGCCCTGCGTGATTGTGAATGTGCAGCGTGCCGGCCCTTCCACCGGTCTTCCGACTCAGGGCGCGCAGGCAGATATGATGCAGGCCAGATGGGGTTCCCACGGCGATTATGAAATCATTGCCCTTGCACCCGCGTCACCGCAGGAAATGTTTGATCTGACCATCACGGCCTTTAATTTAAGTGAAAAATACCGGACACCTGTGCTTATTATGTCTGATGAGATTGTGGGACATATGAGTGAAAAGGTGATCATTCCGGATGCTGCAAAGATCAAAACCGTTTCCCGGCCCAAACCCACAGGACGGAAAGACAAATTCAGACTTTACAAACCCGGCCCCAATGGTGTGGCTCCCATGCCTTCCATTGGAGATGGCTATAATGTGCATGTCACGGGACTGACCCATGATGAAAAAGGGTATCCGGTCATGTCTGTGGATACGCAGAAAGAGATGATCCACCGGCTTTTGTCCAAAATCCGCAACAATCTGGATGATATTATTATGACCGAATCCTATCGGCTGGATGACGCGGATATTGTTCTTGTTTCCTATGGTGTTTCCTCACGCACCAGTTACACTGCTGTGGATGAGGCCCGTGAAATGGGCATGAAAGTCGGGCTGCTGCGCCTGATTACAGTCTGGCCTTTTCCCGAAGAAAAAATCCGCAGTCTCGCGCAGCGGGTAAAAGGCTTTGTGACTGTGGAAATCAATATGGGGCAGATCTGCCGGGAAGTGGAAAGGTGCGCTGGCGGAAAAGTTCCGTCCTATCTGGTGGGACATCCGGGCGGAACCGTTATTGCGCCCGATGATGTGCTGGCCCTGCTCAAGGAGAAATTCTGATATGACCCAAAATCCTGACAAAAACATCACACAGGCAGTTGCCCATCCTCTGGAGGATCTGGTGCGCATGGATCGGATTCCCCATATCTGGTGTCCCGGATGCGGAATCGGTTCGGTGTTCACTTCCTGCCTTACAGCAATTAAGCAGACAGGCATTCCCTACAATCAGTTTGCAATGGTTTCCGGCATTGGCTGTTCCGGACGCGGAGCCGGATACATCAATGTGGATTCCTTTCACACCACACACGGACGTGCCATTCCCTTTGCCACAGGAATCAAAATGGCAAATCCTGACATCAAAGTGATTGTGTTTTCCGGAGACGGGGATTTGTTTGCCATCGGCGGCAACCATTTTATTCACGCGGCCCGGCGCAATATGGACATTACCGTGATCTGCGTCAACAATCTGACCTATGGCATGACCGGCGGACAGGTGGCAGCAACCACGCCCCATAAGGCAAAATCTTCCACCACCACATCCGGAAATCCGGAAACGCCTTTCAATCTGCCACTGCTGGCCTTTGCAGCCGGAGCCACGTATATTGCGCGCTGGACTATGCTTCATGCGCGGGATCTCGCTGATTCCATTGCCGAAGCCATCAAACGAAGGGGATTTTCCTTTATTGAGGTACTTTCTCCCTGTCCCATCAATTATGGCCGAAGGAACAAGGAAAAAAATTTGGACACCCTGAAAAAATACCATGATAAGACCATTGTAAAAAACGGCGCTGATTTCAGGGAACTGGATATTGATTACAGCCGGGGTGTGATTCTGGGGAAATTCCTGGAAATTGACAAACCCACCCACGATGAGATGTATAAGCGGATGTACTGCCCGGAGAAAGTGGAATAGAATAGAGATAAAAGTAGCACAGGCTTCCAGCTTGTGCCACCGTCCACAAACAGAACAGGCTGGAAGCCTGTTCTGCTTTGGTTCCGATAATATCTGATGAATCCATTTAAAACGGAGGAATATGAATATTGATTTAAACGATCCGCAAACCCTTTATATTATTGCGGGTGCGGTTTTCTGCTTCATAGCGCTGATTCTGTGGCGAATGCTGCGGAATCAGCGGGATCCTCTGCCTGAGCATGATCCCAACTGCATATGGCACTGCGAAGTCCTGAAACTTGACAAAATCTATGACGGAGACACCTTTTTCGCGCATGTGAAGGGCCACAGACCCATTGACGGAAAACCTGTGGGTATCCGAATCCGGGGAGTTGACACGCCGGAAATGAAGGACAAACGCCCTGTGGTGAAAAAAAAGGCAGAGCAGGCAAAGGCTCTGGTGGCAGCAGAATTTGGCGCAGCCCGGAAGATTCATCTCTACAATGTCAGCATGGATGACAAATACGGAAGAATGCTTGCGACCGTATTCTGTGACAGAAAGGATCTGGCCAAAACTATGATCAGGAAAAAACTGGCCAAATCCTATGACGGCGGCAAGAAAAAGGCATGGAAATAAAGTAGGATATGTAAGAAATTCCGGTGATAAAGGTATATCAGTGACAAATCCGGGGAAGCCCTGCAGAACAGGGAACTCGGCACCGAAAAAGAATATCAGAAAAAAGACAGTGGATCAAAACGTTTGACAGCCCGTGTTTAAACGCAGAGTTTATTATTTTTTTTCACTCACCGCGTCCGGGCGGAAGTCCCGCGGAGGACACAGAATTTTTTGTCCTCCGCGGGAAATTTTTTTCCAAATCAGCACACCGGTTTTCTTAACTGATGTTACGCCACTCTTTCAAAAATCAGGGAGTTATCCTTTTTTGACCGTCATTCCGGCGTAAGTCTGAATCCGGTAATATCAACATGTTCCGGATAACGGCTTTCGCCGGTATGACGATGGTGCGTAACATCAGTTATTACATATAAACCGGCATGTGCGTTTCAGAAAAAGGCATCAGAAATTCCAGATCAGTTCAGACGCCAGACGCATGGCAGTATCACTGCTTTCTATTCCGCCGGAAAGAGCTGTGGTGACATCCTCAACACCGCTGCCGGGGAAGAAAAAGGAAAGCTGGCCTTTGACAAACATGTTTTTGCTCAGGGCCAGGGTGATTTCGTTGTCCCATTCTGTTCCCACATAACCGGATTCCACCAGGCTGTATTTGCCTTTTTTCAATGTGCCTGTGGCTTCATCATAAACAACAGGATTGACCATATCAGCCACATAAAAATCCTCATTCCACCAGAACGCGTTGATATTGGTCCGGTAGATCAGGAAAATTTTGGGACGGACGGTGATGCCCGCGCTGAGCATACCCAGACCGGGGTTGTCACCGCGGCCGCTGCCGATGCCCGCAAAATTCTGCACACCACCGGTAAATACAGGTGTGCCGTTTCCGTACAGTTCCGGAACATAACCGTAGATGGCTGTTCCCAGAACCATGCTGTTATCACCGATAATGGTGTTTTCACCGCCCCACATGGAGGAAAAACGCTGTGCATTGGTGATGCCGGTGTAGCCGCTGAGTTTGTCATCTTTGGGATCATCATCGCCTGAGGTGTACATGAATCCCACATGGGGTTTGAAACTGAGCCAGCCCACTGTGTCCTTGAGTTCAAAAGCCACATCCGCGGCCAGGGCAAAGGCGGATATATCGAAATCATTGTACTGGATGGTATCCACACCGTTGAAAACGCCTTTCAGACCTGTATCATCAGCGGAACCGAATTTGTAGGCTCCCTCAAACATAACTTCAACGATATTTCCGAAATTTCCGAGATAATATCCGCCAATGTTATAGGCATTGGTGTCCGGTGAAGCTGCTTTTGCGCCTGCAATACCGTTGTTGCCGTAGATACCTGCATAATCCTGCAGTCCTGCCTGTGATGCCAGATAACCGGTAAAGTCATTGGTCTGAACCTGACGGATCCGATCCAGCCCTGCGAAAAATCTTACCTTGTCTTTTTCACGGAAATAATAATCCACATATCCGGCAATCAGATCCCGGTCTGCGTCCGTGGCGTCGTCCAGTTCAGCGCTGCTGTTCTGGAAATCATTTTCTTTGAGTTTGATCCAGGCAAGAGAGAAATCCATGGAATCATAATCTCCCTTGAGCCAGAAACCGGCATTGTCATCTCCGTACACCATTGAGGCCGCTTCAATTACATCCAGTCCCCAGGTGTCCCATCCGCCGTGAAGGCGCAGACCTTCCACAAGTTCTATGCTGGCATTGAGGCGTTCCATGCCGAAATCGCTTCCGGAATCCCCGCGGCCGCCGCGGTTGTCAACCGTATCAGTGTCAATGGGCCGGTCAAATTCCAGTGCCGCGTAAAAACTCCATTTTTTGTCCTTGGGCATGGCATTGAAATACATCTTGGTTTCATTGCGGATATATCCGTCATCCACTGCTCCTGACTCATTGGAATGGACTCTCAGGAAGGTATTGGACAGATAATAGGGTTTGAAGGCATCAGCTTTGGCTTTCAGCACCGTCAGATAGGTCTGGCTGCCGGTAAGATCCGATGCTGCGGCATTGGGATCTTTGTTGACACTCTTGGCAAGACCGGCTGCCAGTGAATCTGACACCTGAATCAGATTGGCTCCGCCCAAAGCTGCATTGGGACTTGTGACTGCTGCACCGATTACAGCCGCTTTTGCAGCATCAGAAGCCGCGTTGGCGGCTGAATTTTCTGCTGATGTTTTGGTAGCCGCAACAGCAGCATCTGAGGCCATTGCCTTGATCTGGGCCTGCACAGCGGGATTGGTGACATCCATTCCGGCCAGGGCAGCCTGCTGGTATGCCATCTGCACTGCTCCGGCTGCTGTGGTGGCTGCGGCAGATGCGGCCGCACTTGCTGCCGCGTTACCTGATACAGTGGCAATGGCTTTCTGCTGTGCATCACTAAAACCGCCTGTAACAGTGGAGGCAGCCGTATTCGCTGCTGTCAGGGCAGCAGTGGTGATGCTGGTAATATCCGCACCTGCTGTAAAAGCCGCATCGACAGCCGCTGTTGCTGCCGCGTCAGCTACTGATGTGGACACCGGCACTGCAATGCCGTTGACCGCACTGCTGACATTGGTATCAATCAGTTTCATGCTGCCTGCCAGTTTGCTGACATTTGCATTGAGGGTGGGACTGACCTGAGTGGCCTCATTGGCTGTATAAAAGGAATTGGCATAGTCTTCATACGCGGAAATCACAGCGTCTGTGCCTCTGCCGTTGGTGATGGCATCATTGAGTGTCAGGGAGCTCTGGTAAATTCCCTGAACAGAATTGGTGGCATTGAGCATATCACCTGCAAAATCCTTGACCGGCACGGTGTAAAAATAGCCCGGCAGATCCCCGTGCATTCCAAAATCCCAGTTGGATTCCACAGTGGGGACAAAACGGACAGTCGCACCGAAACTCATGAGCAGATCCTGACTGGTTTCTATGCCTATGCTTCCCGGCCCCAGAATCTTTTCCGGATTGAGTTCATTGGGCCCTGTGAGAACTTCCTTGGTAATATCCGCGATTTTGTCATCCCCGGATTTATCCTGCCCCCATGCCAATCCTGCCATGAACATGCAGATCAGCACCATTGCAGCCAGCATACCTGATTTTTTCATCTTCATCTGTTCTTTTCCTCCTGATAATTGAAAAAAATGATCAAAATCTCTGTTCTCTTCCTCCTGATAATTGAAAAAATGCCACAAACACTTTGACAGCCTCCGGCATCACCTCCCTGTATTTTTCTGAAAATCCCTCATCCGAATTTTTTTCCGTTCGTGCAGAAAAACTGAGGAATATTCAGAAAAAAAAGATTATAGAACGAACGTTCGCTTTTTTATCATATGCGTGCAGGTTTTGCAAGAAATTTCACAACGCAAATCCGGAATTGTCTTCAGTGCTTCCCAAACCCCTGAAATTTTTTTGAAGAATGGGCAAAAACCGATTTCAGTAAAAGGATCAGTTCCTTTTTCATATAGGGTTTTGCCAGAAAACCCGCAAAACCGGCAGACATGGCTTTGTCCCTTTCCCCGGAAGAAGCAAAACCGCTTACGGCAATTACGGGAATGTGTTTCAGTTCCTCATCATTTTTCAACAGCCGGACAGCCTCATAACCGTCCATTACCGGCATCCCGATGTCCATTAAAATGGCATGGGGTTTCCGCTCTTTTGTCAGATGCACAGCCTTTTCCCCGTTTTCCGCCTCAATAATCTGCATACCGCAGTTTGTCAGATGGGATTTCATCAGTATGCGGTTGAATTCAATATCGTCTGCCACAAGAATGAGCATATTTTCAAGGGAACCCCCTTCATTTTCATCGTGATGCCCGGATTCGGGTTCAGTTTTTGCATTCAGCAGCTCGCGGAAGGTCAGGGTGAATGTGCTTCCCATTCCCGGTTCACTTTTCAGTGAAATGCTTCCGTTCATCATTTCAGCCAGGCGCTTTGCCACAGTCAGTCCGATACCGGCACCGCCGAATTTTCTGGTGATTCCTCCGTCATCCTGCTGGAATGCCTCAAATATTTTCTCATGGGATTCAGGGGAAATGCCGATGCCGCTGTCTTCCACACGGATAAGCAGATCAGATTTTTCCGAATCATGCTCTGAGGGGATGATATCCGCTGAAACCCGGATATATCCCTTTTCCGTGAATTTGACAGCATTTCCCACAATATTGAAAAGACACTGCCGCAGACGCACCTCATCCATAAAAATTTTTTTCATGACTTTTTCGGACACGGAAAATGTCATATCCAGTTTTTTCCCAGCAGCGCCGGGAGCAAAAATTTTTTCAATCTGCATGAAAACATTATGAAGATTTATCGGAGCACTGCGAATATCCATCTTTCCGGCCTCAATTCTGGCCAGATCAAGAATATCATTTATAATCAGTAACAGACTGTTCCCGGCTGATGTGATAATGGCAAGCAGTTCCTTCTGTTTCTCATCTGCAACTGTTTCTCCCAGCAGGGTTGAAAAACCGATAATGGCATTGAGTGGTGTCCGGATCTCATGACTCACATTGGAAAGAAATTCTGTGCGGGCTTTGTTTGCAAGTTCAGCTTTTTCTTTTTCTTTTGCAAGTTCAGCAGTCCTGAGACTGACAAGTCTTTCCAGTTCCTCATTTGATCTTTTCAGCACATCTTCAGCCTTTTTCAGGGTCAGATGCGTGCGCACACGGGCCAGAACCTCTTCTTTCTGAAAAGGTTTGGTAATATAATCAAGCCCTCCGGCTTCAAATCCTTTGATTTTGTCCTCAACAGCATCCAGCGCGCTGATAAATATAACCGGAATATCACGAATGCTTTCATCTGCCCTGATCCTGCGGCAGACCTCATATCCATCCGGATCAGGCATACGGATATCCAGCAGAATCAGATCCGGCCGGATGGATTTCATTGCATTGAGCGCGGCAGTTCCGCTCAGAGCAGGTCTGACATTGTAACTGTTTTCTTTCAGCAGTTTTTCCAGAACATGCAGATTCTGCGGATTGTCATCCACAATCATAATCATGCCCTGAATACTGCTGACTTTATCAGGAGTGTTTTCTTCCATTATCAGCAATTCCCTGCAATAAGTGTTATATCAAAATTTTTCAGTCAGTTTCAGCAGATCAAAACCTTTCCGGAGGAGTGCAGAAATTAAGCAGAGCGGTTTTTTGCACTCCGGGAACAGTTTTGATCCGGACAAATGATATTCCTGTATTTGAATCAGGAAGATATATCCTGTGAAACAAGGGCATTAATTTTATCAAATTCATAATTGTCGGCCAGCTCGGAAAGCCCCTCTGCCAGCCGGGAGTCTGACTGCCGGATGTCTGCAATGATCTTTCGGATCATTTCTGAATCCAGTTCTTTGGCAGCCTTTTTCAGTTTCATGCAGATATCGGCAGACAATGTTCTGAAAGATTCAGCAGTTATCCTTTCCATGTTTTTTTCAGATTCGGCTGTCCGGGAATCCTCATACACATACCGCACCCCCAGATATTTGGCAATTGTCTCAAATATCTGGGACCCGCTTACGGGTTTGGGGAGAAAATCATCACAGCCTGCTGATTTGACAATACTCCGATCTTCCTCAAAAATACTTGCACTCAGAGCAATAATCGGAGTTCTGGAGGTTTCCATTTCCCGGATTTTCCGTGTGGCCTCGCATCCGTCCATTAACGGCATACGGATATCCATCCAGATCAGATGCGGCTGCCATGTCTTCCATATCTCAACCGCCTCTTTTCCATCTCCGGCCTCCTGTATTTCAAATCCGGTCTGTTTCAGCCGTTTTACAAGGATATAGCGGTTGTCAGGGTTGTCATCAGCAATTAAAATCCGGTACGCCGGCTGATCCGGAGCCAGTGATTTCACCTGCGGAATGACGGCTTCCTTTTTTTGGCTTTCCCGGCATGCTGCGGTGCGGATATAAAAGCGGAATACAGAACCCTTTCCCGGAATGCTTCTTGCCGAAATATCCCCGCCCATCATCTGCACATATCTGCGGCTAAGTACCAGCCCCAGACCAGTGCCTTCCTGAGCTGATTTCCGGTTTTTTGCCTGCATAAAAGGGGTAAAAAGGTTTTCCATATCTTCAGGATCAAGGCCGTAACCGCTGTCTTCAATTTCAAAATGCAGAATATGCCGATCAGATAGCGGATGTTCATTGTCACTGTCACCGGACTTTTTCACCCGCAGGTATATGTTTCCCTGTTCTGTAAATTTGACAGCATTGCCCAGAAGATTGAACAGCACCTGGCGCAGTCTGGTTTTGTCTGTCATAACATATCGGGGAATATCCGGATCACGGGTGAAGACCATATGCAGATTTTTTTCCCGTGCACGCACCCGGAACATATCCTCCATATCATCCAGAAGCCGGTGAATATCGGTTTCCTGCTCCGCAATATCCTGTTTTCCGGATTCAATTCTGGCCAGATCCAGAACATCGTTAATAAGAGCCAGAAGATGCTCACCGCTGCGGTTTACGGTTTCCAGTTCTTTGCGGTTTTCATCCGAAAATTCCCGGCTTTGGATCAGCAGCCGGGCAATGCCGAGAATAATGTTCAGGGGTGTGCGGAGTTCATGGCTCATTGCGGCCAGAAATCTGCTTTTGGCCGTATTGGCAGCTTCGGCAGCTTCCTTGGCTTCCCTGAGACGGGAAGCACTTTTTGCTATCTGATCTAGCATAGTGTTGATATTGCAGGCCAGATTTCCGAATTCATCTTTGGACGGAACTCTGATCCGTCTGCCGGAATCATCAGGATTTCCGATCTGATTCACCTCGGCATTAAGACGTTCCAGGGGGAAAAGAACGATCCTGTGAAGAGAAAAAATTATAATAAGAATAAAAACAAGACCGATAAGAAGCAGTGTGAGAATATACAGAAAAACTGTTCTCCTGCCCAGTTGGTACATATCTCTGGCAAGTTCGACTTTCAGCACATACGCGGGTTTTCCCATAACATCATTTTTAAGCGCATAAGCAAATATGCGTTCAGTATTCAGAGGAATCACAGGAAGATGATTTCCCTGTTTTATCAGGGTGTATGCAGTCTGAGCATCTGCGGGCAGATTGGGACTGTCACAGGCCATAATATCTGTTTTGAAATGATTGCGGAAACTGATGCGCCGGATTTCCCGTGAATCCAGAAATCTGCCGATAATCAGGGCGCCTTTGACCGGCCCTTTTGCATCGTTTTGGAGAACCGGCTTTGAAACCGTCAGAATGGGAAAATGCCGCCCCTTTACAATGCCTGCGGTGACACTTTTTTCATCAGAATGGGTGTGCAGAGAGGGAACGGACATCAGTTGTTTCAGCAGGTCTTCTGTGTCATTAAGTTCCTTCAGTGTTTCCCAGTCCATAAATTTGGCATAAACCACCCGGCCGGAAAGATTGACAAAAATCATAAAATTCAGTTTCAGGGCGGATACGGATTCATCTGAGAGATTGGATTCGATATATTCCCTGCCCGGATTCTGCACAAATTCATAGGTCTCGTTCCAGTAAGCCCAGTCTGTCACTGTGGAGTTGAGAAATTCCAGAATGCTGCTGATTTCAGATTCGGCACGGCGTACATTGATCTGCAAGTTCTGTTTTTCAAGATGACGGAAACTTTTCAGAACAATCATCCGGGATGCCACTGCAATCAGGGCAATCATAAGGATAAAAGCGGAGCTGATGATGAGAAGTGTTTTTTTCTGAATATTCATAATATGTAAGGACAATTGCATAATGGAAAGGGGCCCGTATTCCCGGTCTGCGGAAACAGCAGTCTGATCCGGAATCCGGCTTTTGCCGGAGTGGGAAAATTGCGGTTCTCATAACAGAGAATAGCACCAATGCCGTTTCCTTAAGGCTCCCCTCCCACCGGGGGATGGGAATTTTCTGCTTAAGGAAACGGCATTGAGAATAGCACAGCACAATCATCCGGTCAACACAGATTAAGAATCTGACCCGGTGTCTTTTTCATATTCAGGCAGGTAAAAATTCCCCTCATACTGGCGAAATCTGGTATCCGGACCATTGCGGCCGGATTTGGATTTGGACTGGAATGATATGATTTCAGTTGGTTAAAAAAAGCTGCATATGATGTAAAAATATGAAAAAAACACCGACGGTGCATAATTGCCAAAGCACAGGGCAAAACCCTGTGAAAAAGGGACGATAACATATAAATATCAGATCTGAAAGGGCGGATTGACGGGGAAAATATCATATTTTTAAATCGGTTAAGAGAAAAGAACACATAGCAGCCGGGAAGCATACCGCACGGAATATCAGGTATGCGCACAAACTTTCAGTTTGGCACTCCGCTCTGCCCATTTTCCGCTTACCTTAATGGCAGTGAGGCTCTGCCTGAAAAAAAGACAGAGCCATATAATAATAATTTTAAAACAGTTACAGAGTCAGCACAACATTTGGCAGTTTCAGTATTCATAAATTTCGTATGCTGTTTTTTCTCCCAGCAGTTGATCAATTTTGTCCTGAATCTCCTTTCGTTCTTTGGTAAGCATCCATTCCCGCCAGTCATTTGCGGACTGCCATGTGCTGATTACCAGATTTTCCCCAGGTTTGTCAAAACGTCTCAGAGTTTCACCGGAGATATAACCGGGCCGGCTCATAGTCAGGCTCCTGAGCTGCCTGAGAAGAACCCCAAGCTCCTTTTCCCTGTTTTCTGAAACCTTTCTTTTGATAAGCACTTTGATCGCCATGTCACCCTCCTTATTGTTTTCGTTTATGGTAAGGCGGTTTCCGGAAAACAATATCCCGGAAAAGCAGCATAAGCTTCCGGCTTTTGCCCTGTGCCTGTGAACTGAACCGGGATATTTATTTTCAGAAATCACCTAAGTACCCACTCACAAATTTTTCGGTATTTTGCAGGGGCATTCCCTGTGGCCGACCTTAAAATCAATATAAATACAGATAATTATCCATAAACCATACCGAAAAATATAATTGGGCGCCTAATGTTGAGGTGGCAGTATTCACTTACTGACACCTCAAAACACTGTTTCCGCTCTGCCCCCGGATTAAGGGCATGCAACTGCAACTTACACTTCAGAATACTATTTCCAGCCCAGCATTTTTTTGGCTTCGGACATGGAAGTTACCACCTCTGACATACATCCCAGATTTTTTTCCGTCCGGTTGAACTGTATGCTGCCGATATTTGAAGTGAGGTTGTCGGATACAATACGGATGGTGCGGCCCAGACCGTGTTTGACGGCATATCTGGTGGCATCCCTGAGAATGTTGCGCACTTCCTCGGTTGTGGGAACAAAATCCGTAATGTCGGTAATCACGGCAAAACCGGGTTTGAGTTTGTTTACACCCTCCTGAAATTTTTTGACAATGGCTTTGGCCTCTTCTGCGTCAATCCGTCCGCTCATGACATTGAGCAGGGCATTTCTTTTGTAGTTGATCTTAATCTGAAACATAATCCGTACTCCGTTTGTCTGTTCCTTTTTCTCAGTAAGTTATATCAAACTGACACCATACATTTCAGTGGCAGGGATCGTCAGTCTGCAAGTCTGACGATCCCCGCTTTGGAATGACATTATAAAAAACTGATACAGGATATAAAAGAAATACGGATTTCTGTCAACAATCCCCTTTGAATATGCCAGAAAAAGTTTTGGTGTCTTTCTGACAGATTTCCCGCAGAAAACGCAGAAAACATGGAGGCTTTGAAAAGAACACGGCGTTTTTCCGGTTGTTTTTTTGGGTAGTGGTGCAAATCTGTTGATCCAAAAATTCCCCTCCCCTGGTGGGAGGGGTCAGGGGAGGGGGATAATCAGTGATATTTTCACCCTCCCCCTGCCCCTCCCTCAGGGGAGGGGAGACTTTATCAACGGATTTGACCCACTACCTTTTTTTGGTTGGAGGCATTCTTTCCCGCAGAGAACAAGGAGATTTTTTTCGATTCTTTCTCTGCGTTGGAAGATCAAAGCATTTGAGAAATAATTTTTTTCTCTGTGTTCTCTGTGGGAAACTCTCTGTGTTCTCTGTGGGAAACTTTTCTGAAACACTGTCAGGGATTCATTTCATAACTGTCTGCAAGACAATAAACATATTCCTGCCAGATTTTTCCAAAACGCGCAGGATTCACCTGGGGTCTGCGGATCATTTTCATGCAAAAATCCATCTGCTGCGCTGTTGTGCCGGGTTTGGAATAAATCTGCAGGGCAAATTTGGAGAAATCCCTGACCATGAAATCAAAAATCTGATCCACCAGATCTTTGTCTGTATTCTCCATATTCGTTTTTTCAATGATAAGCTGGCCGTAAACCACCAGAGAGAAAAGTTCTCCCAGACTCAGAAGAAAATCTATATCCCGTGTCTGTTCTTTGTCCGGAGCGGCCTTAATCAGCAGGTCTTTGAGAACCGCGATCTGCTCTTTGAAAATACTGACATTGGGCAGAGTTACGCTGTTATATGCGGCATTGTAATCGTGAAACTGAATCTTTCCCAGTCCTTTGGTCGGGCCCTGACAGAAAAGAAAATCATCATTGGCAGCATCAGCCCGTTTGGGAATTTCCGGAAATTTTCCCGGATTGAACAGATAATTTGCCATAAACTTGACCACCAGAGCCATATTGACATGCACGGTTCCCTCCAGTTTGGGCAGGGAACGGATTTCTTTTGCTGCCATTTCAAAATACATGTCTTTTTCAAAACCTCTGGCCGCAATCACATCCCAAAGCAGATTGATGACCTCCTCGCCCTGGGTGGTCACTTTCATTTTCACCATAGGATTGTAAAGCAGATAACGCCGGTCTTCTGCAGAAGCTGAACGCATATAGTCAACTGCTCGGGAAGAAAAGAGTTTCATTGCCAGAAGCCGGGTATATGCATCAGTGAACAGTTGACGGATATGGGGAAAATCCGTGACAAATTTGCTGTAAAGACTGCGATGTGCCGCGTGCGTGATGGCCTCATAAAAGGCATGGGTGCAGATGCCGATACTGCCCCATCCCAGATTGAATTTTCCAACATTCACGGTATTGAGTGCAGAATTCCATGCTTCCTCTCCGGTGGAAAGAATATCGTCTTCTGTAATCGGATACGCATTAAGTGCATATTCCGCCACATAACCCTGCCATGCCACAACATTCTGAATACATTCATAATTGGGATGTCTGGAATCTGCGGCAAAAAACACATATTCATCGGTTTCAGAATTTTTGGCAAAGGTGGAAACCATAGCGGCCTCATTGCCGTTGCCGATATAGTATTTGCCCCCGTCAGCCACATATTTTCCGTTTCCCAAAGGCGTGAGACTCATTTCCGAAGAATAAAGGTCAGCACCGTGAGATCTTTCTGAAAGACCGAATGCGAAGATTTCTCCTTCTTTCAGGAGTTTTGCAGCTTTTTTCTTCGCGGTTTCATTTGTTCCCATCCAGATAGGGCCAAGTCCCAGAATGCTGACCTGCCATGTATACCAATAGGGAAGGCCGTAAAAACCGAGGATTTCATTCATATCACAGATACGGGCCGTGTCCCAGCGCATATCCGGATCGCCGTCTGCATACTGCGAAGGAGTAAGCAGCGTGGCAAAGATTTTGTTTTCTTTGACAAAATCAAGGAAATCCCGGTACCATACCATATTGCGGTAATCCTCCTTGAGTTTTCCTTTTCCTTTGTTTTCAAAGAAATCAATGGTTTTCAGCATGATTTCCCTGGAACGCGCGTCCAGATGTTCATATTTCTCTTTTTTGGGGTGAAGAAGCATTTTTTTCTCCTTGCAGTGATAAGTTTAAGAATCAGGAAATAAAGTGATTTCCGGAAAAGAATATACCTCCAAAGTATCAAAAACTTCCAGTTTTTGCCCTGTGCCTGTGAACGGAAATGGTATATTTATTTTCAGAAATCACCTAAAACACATTACAATTGTGCAGAAAAGATTTTGTCCTTGCATCCGTAAAGGTTTCCCACAGAGATCACAGAGGAATTTCCCACAGAGAACACAGAGGAATTTTCCTCAGAAAATAAAGAAATCATAACAGGTTGCTTTCAAATTCTGTTTTTTTTCAACCACGAAAAACACGAATAATACGAAAAAACAGGATTTGAAAACAAATCCCCAATTGCAATTGTGAGGAATAGTTTTATCTTTTCCACAGAACACGGTTTCCACAGAGGAATTTTCCACCTATATCAAAAAAGCATAAGCATTTGACTTCAAATTCCGTCTTTTTCGTATATTTCGTGTCTTTCGTGGTTGAAAAAACAGATATTCTTCACGCTTTGAAATTGATTTGCTGTCAAAACCTTTTGATAACAGAGGAAATGATTTCAGCAATCCGAATCATCAGCGGCGGTCTGTATATTTTGCCGGAAGTTTTTCCTGTGTCCGGCCTCTTTCGGATATACAGGGTTTTGTGAATCCTTGCCACCAGACGGTCAGTTTCATCTCTGACTTCAACTGTAATTTGGGGAAGGTATTTTTCCCCATTTTGGGTATGGTTCTTTATATCCTCAATAATATCCTCTGTGACATGAAAATCAGCCCTTACGTTTCCTTTGCCGGGGCTGACAAATTCAATGGTCGCTGATTTGTCCCAGACCGTATATTCCGGCCCAAGAATCTGAATGAGCATAAGCATATAAAAAGGATCAGTCATGGCATACAGACTGCCCCCGAAATGGGTTCCCATATAATTGCGGTTGTAAAAACGCATTTTCATTTCCACCTGAACATGCCGGAAATCTTCGGAAATATGCTTTACACAAATCCCGGTTCCCAGATACGGCGGATACCATGTCAGCAGGAATTTGAAAACATTGTGATTCATGACGTGATCTCCCTGAAAATCAGTCTGTTTCCGCTGCGCCGGCAGGTTTGATCCAGTTGCCTTCACTGCGGTATTCCAGACTGATTTTTTTCAGTTCCTCTTTGTGCTGCAGAAAGCGGGATTTCATGCCAATAAGCCATTCCCGGTGTGCAAGCGCATCCTCACGGCTCAGGAAGAGTTCATGATCGCCTTTCTGAATATCAAATACCGGAATTCCCTCTTTTACAGAAATGGTTCCGGTATTGCTGCACAGCATACACCGCACCTGATTTTTTTCCATAAAACGGAAGGTCTGACCGCCGCATAAAGGACAGCATGACTGCTTTTTTTCCTGCGCGGGGCCAAACAGGGCTTTTGCCAGTTCCGCAGCCACGGTTTTGTTTTCCGCATTCAGGAAGATTTCACCCGGCAGTGCGCCGTAAATTATGCGCCGGTCTTTGATTTGCGCCATAAGCAGTTTCAGAAAACTCTCAATTCCCAGCAGAGTATAACCTTCCCGTCCCGGAATGCCTGCAATGCCAACGCCCACGGACGGTTTTCCCCACAGTTTTTCTGCATGGGGATAGAGTGCGATGCCCCGATCAATGAAGCGTTTCAGGCAGGCGTTTGGGCCAAGAAAATAGGTGGGAACAGACACAATCAGCGCATCAGCCTGCATAATGGCCTGGGCAACTGTATTGAAATCATCTTCCAGAATACATTTGTTTTCCTTGAACATGCACATGTAACAGCCACGGCATGGCTGAATGTCAAAATCCGAAAGCCGCAGCAGTTGCAGTTCATGGGGGTCAGCAATATTTCTGCTGATTTCCTTTGCCATAAGTTCACAGTTTCCCAGTTTCCGGGGAGATCCGACAAGGGCCAGAATTTTTTTCACGATATTCTCCTTTTCTGTGAGGAATTTTTTGTTAGCATACAAACTTTATGAATAAAAAAATATTGGATTATGCAAAAAACCGCTCCGCTCAATTTTTGCACTCCGGCATTTATTCAGACTGAACGGAGGACACCGGGCTTTCTTTCTCTGTGACCTCTGTGTGCTTTCTCTGTGTTCTCTGTGGGAAATTTTTTTGTCCAAAACACTTTTCATACCAATTCTCCATTGAACATATACTTATGATTCAGTTTCCCACAGAGGACACAGAGAGAAAAAAACCACAGAGAACACAGAGGAGATAATTCACCTTATTGTATAAATTCAATAGCGAATCGGTATCATATCATATCCCGCAGCAGACGCTTAAACAGCACCTGCTCTTCTATAGTAAAACCGGACAAAAGATCAGCATTGGCTTTTCTGCGTTCTGCAATAAGCTGTTCTTTCATTTCATTGGCTTTGGTCGAAGGATAGAGCCGGTACACCCGCCGATCTTCCGGGGCCTGTTCTTTGACTATCCATCCGGCCTCGGTCATCCGATCCAGCACGCCTGACAGGGTGGCCTTGTCCAAAATCAGCACTTTCCCCAGATCTGCGGCAGTCATTCCTTCCTGATACCACAGTCCTTCCAGAACCAGATGCTGCATATTGGTCAGGCCATAGGGTTTCAGGCGTTTCTGAAAGTCCGCGTGGGCTTTCTGATAGGCTTTTCCCAGTAAAAAAACCGTGCAGTCCGGCAGATCTTCAGGCAGATTCGTCATGGCATTTCCTTTGCATACGAACTATTATTCTTTTTCTGATTTTCTGTCAAGAGAAATTTTTTTCTTAAGTTACGGAAAAACGGAAAAACAGGGGCCGGGCACAGAAATATCACTACGGGGCCCGCAGTTTTTGCGGCACTCCTGTGACACAGGAAGAAAAAAACATGTCCCGGATTACGGGAATCTCTTCCCGGTGACTGCCGGAAACATGCTGCTTTTTATACAGATTACCGGGAATCATACAGAAATGCTGTCCCCTCAGAACGCCTGCGGCGGTCCGGGAAAGAAAGCGGGGAAACAGCACATACTTAACTTTCTGACAGTACTTTACGCCGGAGTTGCGCCCTGCATGGTGCGGAAGACTCTCCCCTTTAAGCATAAACCGGGAAATGCACGGAAAGCGCATAAGAATGTTTACTGACCGTTATAATGAAAGTTTAATGCGGTGAGATTTGTCAGTCAAAAAATACCATTACCAAGAAAAGAACTGCCTGCCGTGATTTTTCAACCCAACGGAAAGGTAAAAAAAATATCGGGTGCTGATGAGTTGGAGAGATATTTGTATAAAATGTCAAAAAAATATGATACACCGGTCAATGAAAGATGGTTTATGAAATAAAGATTCGGCATTGACCGGGCTGCGGCCGTAGTGTCACGGTAAATCATGCCACTCATCGGCCCGGCAGATTCTGTGAGAGGATTGATAATGATAATGAACAATTTTTTTGAAAAAATGAAGGATATCATGGGACTGGGAAGAACAAAGAACCGGATTCGTACCGGAGAACCTGTAGCACTGACAACTTCCGGTCATCTGATGAATCAGATGCTTCTTCCCGATCCGTTTAAAAGTTCATTAGACCTCTTGCAAAAGTCAATTTTAATCCAATAAAATCAAAGGTGCAACTCCCAGTTTTGCAAGAGGTCTATTATACATTCCGATATTTGACGGTATCGCGTATTATCCGTTTTACAGGCCGTTTTTCAGACCATCGCCTTATCACATTGACAGAGCGATCAGCGGAGCCGAATATTACGGTGTTGCTGCAATAAATCTTAATGAGAAACTTGAGACAGTATATCATATTTTACCGGTATTTCCCCCTGAATTCCGAGACGTCACCGGCAGTCTCAGGTTCTTTGATTTTCAGACGGTTTCGGGCAGCAGTCTGATATTTTCTCTTCGGGAGCCGTTTATGCCGGAAAAAAAGGGATATGACAATTTTCTGTACTGTTTTGATACGGAAAACTGTAACTGGTATCGCATCACATCGGCCGACAAAGACGGAAATTATGAAAAAGTCATAATGGATAACAGAATTTATCCTGATTTTCCAACTGAGTCCTCTGACAATGTTTTTAAGACGTTTGACGGAAGTCTGATAGTATGTGGCAGGGAAGATGACAGACTCAACATCGTTGAGGATGACACGTATGACGATACATATTCCGATAATATTGCCGAATCAAGCCCCGAAGTGAAACAGGCCATCTAAGAACGCGGCGCCTACAACGAAAGATATTGCAAAAGTATGCTTTGGGGAAGTCTCAGCAGCAGGCATCTGTCAATAGAAAATTCCGATTTCATACCGTTATTCATCATACCGGATATTCATGATTATTTTGCCGGGATAAATATCGCTTCTCCTGATATCTGCATTGATGTCATCGGAGTTTTTCCGATCCGATATCTCTCCGGGAACTGTCTGGCAATTTCTTTCAGCTATGTTATGCCCAAAAAATGGAAAAAGGGGCTGCTGATGATTTTTAAATGCGGAGAAGGGAAGACGGATTATCTTTGGGAAATCTGACCCTGCAATCATTTGATTATTGATATCGAAATCCGGATTTGCATTGTATTTATGACAATTTGACCGTATGGTAGCAGGGTGTGCAAAACCGCTGCCGGAAATCCGGTCTGCCCTGTACGTAAAGCGATTTTGCACACCCTGCCTGCTGCGCGCAAAAAGAGCTTTGAGAAGGCACAACAATCCCTTGATGTTATGACTCAGAAAGGGATATTATCACAAGAACAGTATGCTCGTACAAAGTCGTTACTTGAGTTGATGAATAAAGAAGGTCATTGATTATGGGGAGGTCTTTACAGATTTTTATTGAAAAACGCTTGGAAGAAGCAACCTTGATAGATTGCTTGAATAATATTCTATCTTTTAGTGTAGAATCTTTAGATATCCCGATAGAAGAAGCGGAATATTTTATTCAATTGCAGGATTTTTCGGTAGGATTTCATTCTGGACTTAATATCTCTTGGAGAGATGATAAGGCGCTTGATATTGATGAAAATGCTTTAACATTATTGATCGCGAAGACTTTTAATACGAAGGTTCTTTTTGAATCTGGTGTTGAAAAAGTAAAATGGTGCATGGTTGATGAAAACGGTAGAAAATACGAGGTTAGTATATTAGAGATGGAAGATGGCATTTGCATAAATCGGATAAATAGGCAAGCCATGTGAGGTAGACAAAAGCTAAGCGTTGCACACCGGTGAATGTTGGGTATCACATACATTCGTGCGAAAATGCACGCTAAGGTTTTCATCTCTTTCCTTTTTTCAGCACGTAGGTTGGGTTGAGGAACGAAAGCCAACAATTAAAGAACGTTGCCTGAACCGCAGATTTCACGGATAACGCAGATGACGGCTCCTGCATCTGCGGTTCCGGCTGTCCGCTGTCTGAACCGGGATTCCCAGGATTAAAGGATTTACCGGGATTTTCCGCTCAGGCATTTCCTTTTTTCCCGTAATCATCCCACCATTTTTCTGCGTCTTTCAGTGCTGTCTGAACCGGGATTCTCAGGATTAAGAGATTTACCGGGATTTTTCATTTCACTTACCGGAACCGTGCGTTCAGGCATTCCCCTCTTTCCCGTAATCATCCCACCATTTTTCGGCGTCTTTCAGATTCCTGAAATCAAAGATGCTTTCCCCGAATCTGTCCAGCACATCAAAATCCGACTGCATCAGTTTCTGTTCCAGAAGAGGAGAGATAATGCCGAAGCGTCTTTTTACCAGTTTCAGCATGATACCGCCTGTTTTGATTCTGCCTTCTGTCAAAGCCCTCTGTCTGATCTGTTCCGCAACCGTCATGGCAATCCTCCCTGCATTTTCATCGTTTATTTTGTCCATCCCCTGATCAATATATCCCCTGACCGTGCTCTCATCATCATTCCTTGCGTGATAGGTATATCTCAGCACCCATTCGAGAAATTCCAGAAACAGGGATTCATCCTTCATCCGTATCCTTTTCAGGAGTTCAACCGCATTTGCAAAAATATCCCCGAAATCCTTATCGAAAATATGCTTGAAAAGATAAAGGACAGTCCCCAGAGCCATGTTTTCGCCGAGGGTGAGCATTTCATCAGGATATTTCCCCAGGTCATAAAGTTCATAGGTGAAATCAGGCAGATATTCTGAGAAAGCATCACTGCCCTGAATCATTCCGCCCATTGTCCGGGGAGATTTCCACTTTTTCTTTCCGTGATACAGAACAGCCGGGAAAATCACCGGCAGGCATTTTGCATCCGGGTTCTGGTCGAGCCATTCCTTCCAGATGTTCACCATGTAACACAGCAGCCGGAACACCATCATGGGATCAGGCGTGCTCTGATGCTCAAACAGGATGTACAGGAATGCGTCCTGCCCCTTTATCTTTGTTTTGTAAACAATGTCAGAATGCTTATCCCTCAGCTTTTCGTCCACATAACTTCCGTCCGTGATCTCCAGATTCTCAAAATCAATATGTTTCCTGATATTCTCAGGAAAATAAGACTCAAAGAAGCCCCGTGCCACAGCCATTTTCTTAAAGGCCGACTTAAAGGCCGCATCATGCGGGCTGTTCACCGATTTCTCAAATATTTCCTGCAGGTCACTCATGTTCAAATCCGTCCGCCGGCTGTGTTTTTCCTGATTCCGTTTCCGCCATTTTGTCAGAATTTTATGGGAAAGTCAAATCCTGTGAGGCAGATCACGCTTTCCTCCGCCGGAAATCCCGGACATACACCCATGATGAGACCGGCCGGCTCACGTCCGTGACCGATGACACAGACCCGGACAGCCCGCAGACCTTTACCTATGCGTATTACAGAAACGGCAGCACAGTATCCAAATCCGGCAGCCGCATCGCAGACGGGGATATCACATTTGCCTACAACTCCCGTGACCAACTCGTGCAGGTCACCCGGGGTCCGCCGGCAAATCCGGCGATCCTGGGACAGTATGACTGCAATTATGCGGGACTCCGGGTGCGGCAGCGCTTCGGTGACCGGGGGAATATTGATTATTTCTATGACGGCAGTGCGGTCATTGAGGAACGGGATGCGGTCACCAAATCCCTGACGGCCCATTACCGCTACGCAGACCGCCTCATCAGCCTGGACACCGGCATGGAAAAGCAGTATTGCCACCACGATGCGCTGGGCAGCACCGTGAACCTCACGGATCAGTCCGGAAATGTGCAGGTAAGTTACCTGCTCGATCCCTGGGGGAATGTCACACAGCAGACCGGCGACAGTGTGAACCGGCAAATCTTCACCGGGCAGGAGCATGACGGAAACACCGGACTGATATACTTCGGCGCACGGTACTATGACCCGGAGACGGCCAGATTCCTCACGCAGGATGCATACCTCGGCGAACAGGGAACGCCGCCGAGTCTGCACCGGTATCTGTATGCGTATTAGAATCCGACGGTGTATGTGGATCCGGACGGTAATATTAGATATCCTGCAAAACTGACTGTGAATCCCGGTTTTTTGTAAAAAGTCATCTTTTTCTGAATATGCCACCTTTAAGCAGCATTTTTCATATTTCTTTTTTCAGTTTTCATATTTACTATCCCTGCTATGATATTTGTTTGGTAGTGGTATTTTTTTGACTGTTATAATTTATATTTTATTATGAGAAACAGGGAGCGAAAAATATGATAAAACTGCCGTGCAGAATATGCGGAAGTGAGAATATACGGAAAAACGGAAAAACA
>JBFXEJ010000037.1:0-49995 GCA_050180235.1 Desulfococcaceae bacterium | reverse complement strand
TAAAATACTTTCAGATAGATACAGAAACAGAAGAAAAAGATTTGAGTTAAGATTTAAATTGATAGCGGGTATTTATAATTTTGAATTGAAATCAAGAGGAAATGACTTTTGAAAGAGGTCTAATGAAGCCCGGCTCCGTGATCCGGATTCCCTCAGCTATATAGCGGAACCCGCTCCGGGTCTCTGGCTCTTTGCTTTGGATTCCTGCCGTTACAGCGAAAATCTGAATGCAGGCACATCAATCATCTCCGGACGTTTTTCCGAATCTACCCTGAACTGGATCATCACAAATTTGGAGAAAGCCCAAATTCAGGGTAAAAAAGTTATGGCCATGATGCATCACGGACTTCTGGAGCATTTCACCGGACAGTCCCATGCCAATCCCGGAAGCGAATATGTGATTGAAAACTGGGAAACTGTTTCTGAAACGCTGGCAAAAGCCGGTCTTCCCCTTGTCTTTACCGGTCATTTCCATGCCCAGGATATCACTTCCAAAACATGGGAATCGGACGGAAAAAGCTATACACTCACGGATGTGGAAACCGGTTCTCTGGTGACATATCCCAGTCCTTTCCGCAAAGTCACCCGTTATCTGAATGATGATATCCGTATTGAAAGTCAGAATATTACGGAAGTCTCCTATGATACCGCTCCGCTGACCTTTGCGGAATATGCAGAGGATTATCTGGAAAGCGGACTCTATGATCTGGCTTATTACAGTCTGGTTCTTCCGGCAGATCAGGGGGGCTACGGCATTCCGGCAGAACAGGCGCAGCTCATCGCTCCTATGATTGCGGATGCTTTCAAAGCCCATTATGCAGGCAATGAAAATCCTTCCGCGGAAACCCTGACTGCTGTCAGCGCGTTTCTGGGCAGTTCCGATCCCGTCACAGTGCTGCTGGGACAGACCCTGTCTTCCCTGTGGACGGATTTGAAGCCGGATGATCGGGAGGTTGTTATCGGGGCGGATTAATAATAATAAAACTCTCTTCCCTTACAGGGAAGAGAGTAAAAATATGACAGAGGATAGCATTATTATGATAAAAAAAATATTGAATTACTTATCAGAATCTTTTGGAGATGCTGTTCGGGAAAGGAGACAATACCATGAAAAGTTAAAAGACCTTAACCGGTTCAATGACGATTTTGCCAAATCAGGTTCCTGGACACCTGTTGTAAAATCCGGACTCCGTTCCTCATTCTGTACAAAGAGATTAGTGATATCCGGTAACAATAAAGCAAGTTTCAGGCCATCAGTACAATTTTTGTTCTTTAATTTGTTATTTATGGGAGTTCCCTGCCTGATACTGCTAAAAGTATTTGTTCCGGGCAATTTTGCCTTTAATGATAAATGGCCATTAATTCCGTTTATGTCTTTATTCTTATTAATAGGGATTCCATATTTATTATGGGGGCTAAGGCCAATATATTTTGATTTGGATAAAAGACAGTTTATAAAATACAGCTCTCATGGATATGAAAAAATATCAATGGATGACATCCATGCATTGCAGATGATAGATGATGGACAGCATCAGGATTAAACATATTATGAACTGAATCTTGTTCTGAAAAATCAGAACCGTCTGAACATTGTCTGCCACAACCGCGAAGAGGCAATCCGGAAACAGGCAAAACAGTTATCCGAAATCCTATCTGTTCCATTTTGGGATATGACAAGCGTTTAACACAATTTTTTCAAAAATGTACTTCATTCCGCAGGGATTAGCTGCCAGGGATGTTAAGTTCTCATTCCCCTCTTGAGAGGGGATAAAGGGCTGTGTTCCGGCAATGGGGAACAGGCACACCCCCTGCCCCCTCTCAAGAGGGGATTTTTTTAAGAACTTAAAAGCCCTGGGGATTATCGGCCGGTGTGTATCACCTTTTCGTAACATCCGATTCAGCCTTTATTCCGTTTTCTGATTTTTGCAGGGGCAGATGCTGAAAAAGCCCCTGAAACAGATCGAGCAGAATCTCTGCACTGCGGGGAATTTTTGCAGATTTGCATCGGAAAAAAATCAGTATGGCAACAAAAAACAGCGAGCCGTTGATAAGAAAAAAATTTTTCATGTCTTTTCCATTATATAGGGGTTGATTCAACAGGGAAATAATACATCCATCTCTTCTTATACCGGATAAAAGTTAGAAAAATGTTAGATTCTGATGAAAAAGATGCAACGCTGTCCGCTGAAAACTCTTTGTCGCGGCTGTATTTCTGGGCGCATCAGGCGCGGTGACTGATGTGGCCATAGATTTGGCGGCGGCCATGTATGAATTTGCACACAGACGTCCGGATTTTTCTGTGAAAGAACTGACAAAATCCGGGTTTGCTGTCGGCCTGGCAATGGTCAGCACTATGGTAACAACTCTGCTGATGGCCTATCTGTCAGGATATATGGCTTTGCTGATGGTTTTGATTTCAAAGGGAATTCCCCCGGTTCAGATACTGAACCTGAATTTTGTTGCCGCCGAGGTTCTGAAAACCGTTGTGGGCAGTTTCGGACTGGTGACAGTTGCGCCTTTTACGGCCATTGTCGGCGGTATCATGTATGCAAAAAGGAGTCAGGAACATGAAAAATCAGAATCCTTCGTCATTTCCGCAGTTCAGAATGTTCAAAATTGATGCAGCCCGTTGTTCTGTGAAGGCTGACGATGGGGTCAGCCCGGATACGGAAATCGGAGCAGATTATGAAAGCGGTGAAACCGTCCGTGCTGGCTGCCGGGGAAAAGTCACGGCAGTCAGTTTTTCCGGCGGGGAACACGCGATGATTGTAAAAATTCAGATGGAAAACTGATAACTCACCAAATCAAAGGGATGCTTCCCTGTCCGTTATTCCGGCAAAAGCTGGAACCGGTGCATAGGTATGATGGCACTGCGTAAGGCGATTTCCATGAAAAAATGTACCATTATTGTAGATGGGCACGGCTTTTTGTGCCCGCCGTCCTGCTGAAACGGCGGGCACAAAAAGCCGTGCCCACCTACGAAAAACGGTATAATCTTTAATGGAAATCACCTAAGATGAGTGATAATGCAATCACCACACTCTGCATGATAATGGTGGGCAGCATTCTGCTTTTGCCCACCGTATCTGCTGTTATCTCAATGTGCTGGCGGGAAAGGCACACTTCCGGGCTGAGGCATTTTGATCACGCCATCTTCGGCTTTTTCCTCCGGACTGGGTTTTTCAAAAAACTCTTCCATATCCGTAATCAGTCGCTCGGCTTTCCATTTGGGAATGATATAAGTCCAAGCACTGATTTTTCTGTTCCGTTCCGCAGCATCAGCCGCAAGTTTGACAGGATCAGATTTTTCCTCCGCCTTTTATCCTGAGATTTGTCCTCAGAAGAATCTTTTGCTGCCGGAATATTTGCATCTTCGGCCACTCCAGTGGATCAGGGTAAATTTTTTTCCATGCGGTATTTTCCCCATATCAGAATACGTCTTTTTCTTCATTTACTTTTTCCGGATTTCATGGAATACCTTTCAGAATTCCCAAATAATCCCAAACAAAAGCAGAAACCACATGCCAAAAGTGGCAGAAGATCAGGTTAGCGTATTTCGGCAAACTCAATAACCGGGCGCAACCCGGCTTTCAGAGATGATTCTGAAATGATGATTCTGCCGGATTATGCTGTCGCTAATTCGACCTGCGTGACTTTTATGCAAAAGGATTAAACAGAGCATCCGAAATCCGGAAAAATCCGCAGCATTTTTTCCCTTGACATTCAGAATAGGGATATTGTACAAAACAGACAGTCTGACACTGAAAATCTGCAGGCAGGCATTCCGGAATCTTTCTGCAGATTTTTGTCCCCATCAGCAAAACAGCCTGAAAAAAAGGCAGTGGATGCGGGACAGAGAAAAAAAACTGCGGAATTTTCGGTATGAGAATTTTTTGGAATCGTGGCCTGCTGAACGGATTATGCAGACAGCTTGCGGATTGAGCATAAAACCGGAACTGTTCCTGACAGAACAGCGTCAGACAGCAAAAGCATATAATACTATATGCCTGACGGATTTGGTGAAAAGCATACAGTATTATATGCTTTTGGGATTTGCATACAGTACTATATGCCTGACGGATTTTCTGAAAGCATATAGTATTATATGCCTGAAATACGGACGTGGTTTCCGTATAATCACTGGTTAGGCAGTATTTTTCATGTTTGAAAATACAACTTGCTTGAATTTATAAAAAAATACAAAGATTTAGGCCATTTGAAAGAATAACTTTTATAAATTAAAGCCATTTTTGGAGGTAGCGTTTTGTGTAAGCAATACTACAAATATAGTACAATATTATTGAAGAAGGCGGAAATGATCCTGTTAATTTCAATGCTTTTAATGACGGTTGGCTGTATGTCAACTAAAAGTCTGCTTGAGGAACCGAGAAAAAAGATTGTTGAAAAACCGGATAAAGTTATTGAAGTCAGGAAAGTCGTTTTCTATGCAGACAACAATAGTAGAATAACAAAATTTTGTATGCTCCTCGAAAATGATAAAAATGAAAGATGTTTTTGCCCTCAAGCCGCAACAGAAAAAATATTGATGGCAAATGATAAACCGATAACCGGAAGTTTTTTTGAAAGGCTTGAACCGGAAAGATCATGTCTTTATATAAATCCTTCGTCTGAGATAGATCAGAAAACCGAGAGCTATTTGAAAAGTCTTGGCCTGAATATGACTGATATATACATAGAACCGGGGGCAAGTCAGATTATAGGCTGGTATATGACAAACAGAAATAGCAATTACAACAAAACTTATGAAACCCGTAATTTCAGATATAGAAAAGAACAGGGGGAGCTTGAAAGTGCTTTGTGGTGGAATACAAAAAAAATTGCTTTGCTACCATTTGCGTTAGCGTTAGATATAGTTTTTTTCCCTCTGACTCCCTGCGCTATTGCAAACAGTCCGGCAGGCAATTGACTTATAAAAGAATAAACAGATATGTAAATACTTACAAAAGATTATATCTGCCTAACCCGGCGCTGAACTCGGGCGCAAAAGGGTTCCGGTCGCTATCGCTCCCTCCACCCTTTTGCGCCGGTTAGCTCTATGTTATGCCCTAAATATGGAATAATGGAGATCGGTCATGGAAAACTTAAAATATCGTATAATTTTTAAAAGTGAAATTAACGATAATTTTGATATTGATGAACTTTTTCACCCCCGATTATTTTTAAAACAGATTTTGTGTGTCCGAGATGTCATTCAATAAGCTGGGTATGCGTAATACCAATTCCCCATTGATTTGAGACAATACCGTCAGTTTTTTCGCGTGTGCAAAAAACCGCTCCGCTTAATTTTTGCACTCCTCCGGATTTGTATTCCGGATTGTATAAAACCAATGGCGAACCGGTATAAGTCCAATACAATCGAACAATCGCTTCAGCCTGACAAGGCATTTGGCATATTTTTGCGACTCGCTATCGCTCGTTTGAGCATAAAATATGCCAAGTCCTTCAGAAATGGAATTGCAGGTTAAGCGTATGTTGGTACCTGCCCATATTAACGGAGGATATCTTTAAAACGCATCACGGGAAAAAGATTGACACAGAGAAGCTTATGATTCTGAGATTTCTGGTGGATACATTGTCGCAGCGATTGAATTTGCAGACATCTGAGCACTTCTGGTAAACGCCATGTTATAAAATGTTTGTCCCAAAAAAAACCATCAGGGTTTTCGGGGGACTATAATAATACCAATTCTCCATTGAAAATATACTTATGATTCGGTTTCCCACAGAGGACACAGAGAGAAAAAACCACAGAGAACACAGAGGAAACAACTCGCATTATTGTATAAATTCAATAGCGAATTGGTATAAGAGCAAATCAGTGGCTAATCGGTATGATTGGGAGATATTCATTTTTGAAAACAGCTTTGGCGGATTCCGTTTTTCTGCCGTAATAACATCAGTGATGCAAGTGGTTTATTGGCTTAGGAAAGTTTGCAGGAAATACAGGGAGCGGTTTTCCATGACATGTTTCTGAAATACGCGGGTGCGTTCCTCATGACTTGCGCTCAGTTCGTCAAGGGCTCGTTTCATAAAGGGGGAATATCCTTTTTTTGCCAGTTTAAAAAGAAATTTTCCGCCCTTTTTCAGATTTTTGATGCTGTTTTTCACCAGTTCCTGCCGGTGGTAAACCTCTGCAAAGGCTCCCTGTCCCAGTTCACGGCATAGGACAAAGGCATCCCGGGCAGGACTGTTCCCGGAATCCAGACGGAAGTGCTGAAGGTTTTCATATTCATTCATATCCCGGAAAGTTTCGTTGAGTTCGCTGATTTTTTCTTCAAGGCTTTCCAGATGGAGCAGGGTTGTGGGACGCCTGGCAATGCGCTCCCGGATGACAGACATCATGTTTCCGGCTTTGTGTATGGCAGGGGAATGGGTCTTCATCACTTCCTGCATTTTTTTGTGCTGCCGGATGCTGCTGCGGATCATCCGGATTTCATCATTGATGCCTGAAAGCAGTTCCATCTGATGCTTCCGGATTTTGCGGAACCAGGATTCTGTCAGGCGGTCAGTTTCAGGTATGCCTTTGGACTGTCCGTTCACACGGAACCGGTAATTGACTATACGGCTGACCGTGACAGTGGATTGGGAGAGCATGGCAGAGGATTCCTGCATCAGTTCTGCATAAGATTTTTCATAGGCATGAACTGTTTTTTCCGGCAGATTATCCATGCTGCCCATCAGTTCTTCCATATACAAAGAGGCTTTGACAAACCGTCCAATCCGGGCAGACAGGGGCCTGCTGTCCATTTCCTCAATGGACTCTGCCACATTTTCTATGGTGATTTCCTCTGTCATTGCTTACTTCCCATCTGTTTTACTGTCCCTGCCGGTTCAGCAGTTTTTCAATCTCCATACGGTTGTCCTGAATCTGTTCGAGCCGCATAAGATCGTTTTTCCGGTATACATCCTCGGCATCCTTGAGCGCATTGTATTCCATCTGCCACTGGGGACTGGCTGCCATCTGATCTCCCACAAGGGATGCGTAACGCCCCAGCACCTTGTTGCCGTCCTCAATGCTTTCCACGATCATAATCATGGACTGGGTGACCCGTGCCACGCCCGAACAGATCTGGGAGACATTTTCCACAGCAATCTTCATATGCTCGGCACCCGCGGCAAATTTGTCCACCATATTCACATGCAGATCGCCCCGCTCCTTGAAATCATTGATAAGTTTCCGGTAGCTTTTGAGAGCAGTCTGGTATTTGACGCCCATGTCAATATTGGTTTTGTACTTGAACTCCATTCCCTGGCTTTCCCGCAGCGCCATCTCCAGATGATCCCGCACCTTTTCCACTTCCGCAAAGCGGTCATCCACCAGGGACAGGCTTTCATGTATGGGAACGAGTTCCTCCAACTGCTTTTCCAGTTCCCTGCTGTGTGTCACCTGTTCGTTGTATGATCTCCGGTCACTGTGAATCTGATCCGTATAGGCATCATTGACCAGAGTGAGATTTTTGACAATATTGTCCACTTCCTGGACTGTGGAACGAAGCCCGTTGTTCAGTCCCTTGAGACTGTTGATGTATTTTTCGATCATGCCCCGGAATTCAGTGATCATCACCTCATCGGGTTTCCGGGATACCTCTTTTTTTACAATCTCATAATGGGTAAAGGTTTCCACTTCCTGCTCTTTGAGTCCCAGGGAAACCAGCGCCCTGCCCACCACATTGTATTTTACAGGCCGTTCTTTCTCGACCGGTATTTTTTCTTCAACGATTTTGTTGGTTCTGGACGCAATAATGTGCTTTATGCCGTCCTCGATAACCTTGATTTCGTCCACCACCCTTTGCAGATTCTGGGCGTCAAAGGAATCAGACTGCACATTCCGCGGCCGGTACCCGGTGGCCGGCGGCCGGTAACTGCTGACCTGCATCGCGGTGCCCGCTGATTCGGACGCTTCCTTTCCGTCTTTGTATTTCCTGATGATACTGTCAAGTTTCTCATTACGATCTTTTTCATTTTCTTCCGCAGTGCCGGAATGTTCCTGCATCATTGTTTTATACCTCCTGCAAGTAGTAAGCTGACAAATATACACGAGAGATGCTTTTGCGTCAACAGTAATGGAATGAAAAAAAATATTGTCCGATTTCACGGGATACCGTATAAAGGAGTTCGGAAAATGAAAAAATATCTTGAAATTTTTCCTTTGCTGTGTTAGCCTTTGCCCGTTTTATGTTACGCCTGTTTTATAATAACAAACTTTGAAAGGAATGGGGAGAAAATGACTTCAACGAAAGAACTGAAGTTGGCTTACGGCATAGCGGCAGCCCTGCTGATCGTAGGTGTCCTGAGCTACACGGCCTTTTCTGCAAAGTCGCCGGAAGAACCCCTGCGCATGGTGTTCAGGGGTGTGGCCGGGAGTGTTCTGTTTGACCATAAAACCCATGCGGCGGATTATGGTCTGAACTGCGGCTCCTGCCACCATCATCCGTCGGACCCGGGAGAGGGGGCGGCAATGACAGCATGTTCCACCTGTCATGTTTTTGAAAAAGACGGACCGCTTCCGGCATCCTGTCTGGAATGCCACGGAGAGGGCGAAGTCAGCACTGAAGGTGTGCCCGGCCAGACAGATGCCCTTCACGGTCAGTGCATCGGATGTCATAAGGATGGCGGTTCCGGCCCTGTGGAATGTGCTGCCTGCCATAGGATGTAAGTCTGCAGGATAATAGGTTTCTGCCGGCTTTTTTTGTGTCCTTTCACTCTTACATCGCTTAACAGAAGAAGGTTGGACTATGTTTAAGAAATCATTTTTGGGTTTGAATCAGCCCCGGTTTGAGTACGCAACTGCGGACAGTGCACCTGCGGAACCGGAATGCATTCCCGTGCCGGAGAAGGTGACCCTGATTTTCAACAGCCCGCTGAACGGAAAGAAGCCGCTGCCAAAAACCGGAGACAGGGTCAGAACAGGTCAGAAAATTCTGCTCTGCGAAGACTGTGCGGAATACGTGATTTCCAGCGTAAGCGGAACTGTCTCATCGGTCTCTCCGTACATAGGGGACTTTGGGGCATCCTGCACAGCAGTAACTGTAAAAACAGATGCGGAAGATGTGTCTGATGAGTCCTTCGCTCAAAAAATTGCAGAAAGCGGAGATGAGGAGGCTGTAAAGGAGTTTCTGGCCAGTGTTCCGGGCCTGCTTCCTCTGCATCTGTTCCATGATCCAAAGCGGCATATTGAAACCATCGTCATTTCCGGTGTGGAAAAAGATCTGCTTTCCATGACCCGGCAGTATGTCATGAAGTCCAATGTCAGTGCCATGAACACAGGGATCAGTGTGCTGAAAAAAGCCACCGGTGTCCACAAGGTGGTTATTGCCCTGCATCAGAATCTGGTGGGCAAAGCCGGAGCCATAGGCGGGGCTTCGGGTGTGGAACTGCGGGTCATTGACACGGCCTATCCCTCGGCACTGCCCCGGATGATTATGAAGGATGTGATGGGGAAGGTGGTTCCTGCCGACGCGGAATGTGAAGATACGGGTGTATGCTTCATCAGTGCAGAGGCTGTTGCCTCAGTGGGAAACGCGTTTCTGAAAAAAAGAATTCCCGTAAGCAAGACCCTGACCCTTGTGAAAAAGGATATGGGCACAGCGCTGGTGGAAGCCCGTATTGGCACATCAGTGGGTGATATTCTCAAAGCCTTTGACATTCCCCTGTTTGACAAAGATCGGATTGTCATCGGCGGTCCCATGACCGGATCTGCCATTTATTCCCTGGATCATCCCATTGGGCCGGATACAGACATGATTATGGTGCAGGATCATTCGGATATTGCCCTGGTTTCGGATTATCCCTGCATCAACTGCGGTGAATGCGTCCGGATCTGTCCTGCAAATGTGCCTGTCAGCATGCTGGTGCGGTTTCTGGAAGCGAAAAAATACGAAACGGCAGCCGATGAATATGATCTCTGGTCCTGTGTGGAATGCGGACTGTGCAGTTTTGTCTGTGTCTCGAAAATGCCCATATTCCAGTATATCCGGCTTGCCAAACATGAACTGAAACAGATGCGTACCGAGGAGGGAGCCGATGTTTAGTCAAAAAAAATTCATCGTATCACATGCGCCGTTCTGGCACAGCGGCAGCAGGATTTCCGAGCGGAGCCATCATATTTTCATAGCAGCTCTTCCGGCCGTTCTTATGGGTATCTGGCTTTACGGAATATCTGCTCTGGGCGTGGCTGCGCTCTCCATTTCTTCCGCCATTCTCTGGGAACTGGCCTGGTGCCGTATTACCAAAACACCTGAAACCATCGGAGACGGCAGTGCGGCTGTGATCGGCATTATGTTTGCCATGCTCCTGCCCCCGGTTGTTCCCTGGTGGGTGGTGATTACAGGTACCTTTGTGGCAGTGGTTATAGGCAGACAGATATTCGGCGGCATCGGAGCCAATCCCTTCAATCCTGCTGTACTTGCCCTGGCCATTGTGGCAATTTCCTGGAAAGGCTATTTTGACTTTGATGCATCTGTGGTCAACTATCAGCTTGATTTCAAAATGCTCTATCCTTTGGCCATTGTCAAACACGCGGGGCTGCACAAGGATCTGTTTGATCTAAAAGAAATCGTATCATGGTTCAAACCGGAAGATCTGATTATGGGCAAACAGGTGGGCGGCATCGGAGCAACCTTTGGTCTGGGGCTGATTGCCGGAGGTGCCTATCTGATTCTGCGCGGATTCATCCGCTGGGAAATTCCGCTTTCCTTTCTGGCCGGTGTCTTTGTCACCGCACTGCTCTTCCATGCCTCTGATCCCACCCGTTTTGCGGGGCCGGTTTTCCATCTGCTGACCGGTTATACACTTCTCGGAGCTTTTTTCCTGGCAACCGATGATGCCTCTTCCCCTGTGAACTGTGTTCCCATGTTCATCTACGGTGCGGTTGGCGGACTTATGACTGTCCTAATTCGCAATATCGGAGCCTATGCGGACGGTGTTGTCTATGCCATCCTGGTCATCAACCTTATTAACCCGCTTTTGGACAGGATCAGACCGAAGGCTTTAGGAAAGGTGGAATAATATGGGTGATATGATTAAAATGGTTGTGGTTCTGACTGTGCTGAGCGCGTTTTCCGGCGGTGTTCTTGCAGCATTGAAGGACAACACCAAGGACAAAATCGAAAATCAGCAGTTGCTGTTTGTCAAGGGGCCTGCCATCAAATCCATTTTCAAAGATGTTTCCAATGATCCCATTGCGGATCGTTTCAAACTCAAAGACGGTGAAGTGGAACGCAGTTTTTTTGTTGGTGTGCTGGATGGAAAAGCCAAGGCTGTAGCATTTGAGAGTTACGGAAAAGGATACGGCGGTGATGTCGGTCTGATGGTCGGCATTGATACGGAAACAGGCAAAATAATGGGTGCAGGTGTCACCACACATTCGGAAACACCGGGCATGGGCGCAAAAGCAAAAGAGGATCCTGCTTTTGTAAATCAGTTGAACGGGGTATCTGTGACTGATCCCATCAAAGTGACCGGTGACGGCGGTTCCGTCAATGCGCTCAGCGGTGCAACTATCACATCCCGTGCCGTATGTGCTGCGGCAACAGATGTTGCTGCTGTCTACCAGAGGCTGAAACCCCAGATTGAGGAAAACCTGAAAGCCTTCAACAAATAGGGAGAGAAAAGATGGCGAAAACAATTACACAGGAATTTGTCAAAGGATTATGGGCTGAAATTCCGCCCTTCCGTCTGGTGCTTGGTCTCTGCCCGACCCTGGCGGTCACCAAATCCATGGAGGGTGGCATTGGGATGGGACTGGCCACCAGTTTCGTTCTGGTGGGTTCCAATGTGCTGATATCCATGCTGCGGAACGTGATTCCCTCCAAAGTGCGGATCGCAGCATATATCATCGTGATTGCCACATTCGTGACAGTTGTGGAACTGCTCATGCAGGCATATACCTATCCTCTCTTTCTTTCTCTGGGTATTTTCATCCCCCTGATTGTCGTGAACTGCATTCTTCTGGGAAGAGCCGAGGCATTTGCCGCGAAAAACGGTGTGCTTGCTTCTCTTGCTGACGGTCTGGGAATGGGCATCGGTTACACCCTTGCTCTGGGAACTCTGGGCGCGGTCAGGGAGATTCTGGGAGCCGGTACCATTCTTGGTCATCCGGTGTTCGGCCCATCTTTTGAGCCGTTTACATTTGTGGTTGAAGCCCCCGGAGCCTTTATGTGTCTGGGACTGATGCTCTGCATGATGAACCTTGCAGGAAAGAAATAGGAGGGAGATATGGGCGATTATATAGTCCTGATGATAAGCTGCATTCTGATCAACAATATTCTGCTGGCCCAGTATCTTGGAAACTGCCCCTTTCTGGGCACATCCAAAAAAATGGAAACAGCAGTGGGGATGGCTATGGCCGTCATCTTTGTTCTGGTCATGGCCGGTATGCTCACCTGGGTGACCAACACCTATATTCTGGTAAAATACAATATTGAATATCTCCGCACCATTTCATTTATTCTGCTGATTGCCGCTCTGGTGCAGTTTGTGGAAATGTTTCTGAAAAAAAGCATTCCCGGCCTGTATGCGGGGCTGGGCATCTTCCTGCCCCTGATTACCACCAACTGTGCGGTTATGGGCGCATGTCTGATCAATATCAACGAGGAATACAACTTTATGCAGGCTCTGGTGGCCTCATTCAGTTATGCCGCAGGTTTCGGGCTGGCCCTGATTCTTTTTGCAGGTATCCGGGAAAAAATTCTGCTGGCAAGAGTGCCAAAACCCCTGCAGGATACTGCCATTGGTCTGGTGACAGCAGGTACTCTTTCGCTGACATTTTTCGCTTTCAAGGGGATGGTCTGATATCAGTGAACAGTGAACAGTTGTCAGTAAACAGTGAACAGTGAACAGTTGTCAGTAAACAGTTATCAGCACCGGAAAAAAATCCAAAAAGTTGATAACTGATAAATGATAACTGATAACTGGGTAACTGATAACTGATGACTGGGCATTTGATAACTGATAACTGATAACTGATAACTGAAACAAGGAGATTATCGTGACAGAAGCCATCCTGATTATGCTGGGTATCGGCGGACTGTGCGGAACTGTCCTGAGCCTGGCCTCCAAGATATTTTATGTGTATGAGGATCCCCGGATTGCGCAGGTTGAAAACAGTCTGGCCGGAGCCAACTGCGGCGGATGCGGATTTGCCGGATGTTCTGCTGCGGCAGCCGCGGTGGTGGCCGGAAAAGCGCCACCCTCAGTCTGTGTTGTGTCCGGTCCCGATGGAGCTGCGGCAGTTGCTGCGGTCATGGGTATGGCAGCCGGGACTGCTGAACCTCTGAAATCCCTCAATACCTGTGACGGAGGCAGCCGGGCTGCGGACAAATATTATTATATGGGTGTGCAGACCTGTGCCGGGCTGTCCGCTTTTTACGGCGGCAGACGGGAATGCAGCGTGGGATGTCTGGGACTGGGTGACTGTATCCGGGCCTGCATGTTCAATGCCATTCACATGGGGCCCGAAGGCTATCCCGTGGTGGATGAAAAAAAATGCGTGGGATGCGGCGCGTGTGAAAAAGCCTGTCCCAAGGGCATTCTCACTGTCCGCACCATGTCCGAGCGGCTGCTTCATATCAATGAAACCGATGATGCTCTGGCGCCCTGCCAGCAGACCTGTCCGGCTGAAATCGATATTCCGACCTATATTGACCGGATTCGGAGAGGTGATTATGAAGGGGCAGTTCATACCATACGGGAGCGCAATCCCCTGCTGCTTTCCTGCGGCCGGGTATGTCCCCATCCCTGTGAAACCTACTGCCGCAGAGGCATTGAGGATGAGCCGGTTTCCATTAACCAGCTCAAACGCTTTGTGGCTGATTTTGAAATGAATTCAGGCAAACGCTTTCCCATTGCCTGCGCGCCGGACACAGGAAGAAAAGTGGCTGTTATCGGCGGCGGGCCTGCGGGCTTAAGCTGTGCGTATTTTCTGCGCAGAGTGGGGCATAGTGTCACCATTTTTGAGGCCATGCCCAAACTTGGCGGCATGATCCGCTACGGCATTCCTGAATACCGGCTGCCCAAAAAGACACTGGATTGGGAAATTCAGGGCATTCTGGATCTGGGCATTGAAGCCAGAACAAATGTCCGGCTGGGCAGAGATTTTGACATGAAAAAACTGGCCGCAGAAAAATTTGAGGCCGTTTTCATGGGCATCGGAGCTTGGAGTGATTACGGTCTGGGGATACCGGGCGAGGATATGAAAGGTGTTTATACCGGCATCAATTTCCTGTCCCGTTTTGCAGGAGGGGAAAAGATTCCCATTGGCAAAAAATGCCTGGTGGTCGGCGGCGGAAACACTGCCATTGACTGTGTGCGCACCCTGATCCGGCTTGGAGCGGATGTCACCCTGCTTTACCGCCGCACCCGCAAGGAAATGCCTGCCAATGAGGTGGAAATCGTGGCGGCTGAGCATGAAGGCGCCAAATATCAGTTCCTTGCTGCGCCTACACGGGTGATTGGCGATAAAAAAGGCAATGCCACCCATCTGGAATTTCTGCGCATGGAACTGGGCGAACCGGATGCCAGCGGCAGACGCCGTCCTGTTCCGGTCAAGGGATCAGAAACTTTGTTTGAGGCGGACATGATTATCAGTGCCATTGGTCAGGGGCCTGATGTGTCTTTCAAAGACAAAGACACTGATCTGGCTGAGTTGGCCATTACCCGCCGGCAGACAATTGACAGTGATCCTATTACCCTGCAGTCTGTAAGCATCCCGAAAATATTCACCGGAGGCGATTCCGCAACCGGTGCGGCTCTGGTGGTTTCAGCCATTGGCGGAGGCAGACGCGCAGCCCGATCCATTCATGAATTTCTGATGAATGAGGACGGGGAAGCAAAGAAGATAAAGGCTCCGGAAAAGGTGCTGTTCAAAGAACATATTCCGGAATCCATTTTCACCCATGTGGATGGCGTGGTGAAAAAGCCCAGGGCGGTCATGCCGGAACTGCCGGTGAAAGAACGGATCAAAACCTTTGATGAGGCTGATCTGGTGCTGCAGGAAGCTGAAGCTCTTCGGGAAGCCAACCGCTGCATGAACTGCTGCCGGCTCTGTTACAATCCGGATGTGAAAAAAGCAGCCTGAAACGCTGATTGAGAATATTAAAAAAAACCGTGATTTCCCTATGGAGTCACGGTTTTTTTATCGATGTCAGGTATCAGTTCTGTATGCCTGTGCGGAAAAATTTTGTCCTTTCCCACAGAGGACACAGAGGTTTTCACAGAGAACACAGAGGATTTTTTAATTTTTTCAGTGATGTTGCGCAGTCCTTTCAAAAATATTGGCCACTGATACCGATTTTCCATTGACTTAATACTGTCACAGCCTGATCCGCGTGTGCAAAAAACCGCTCCGCTTAATTTTTGCACTCCTCCGGATTTGCATTCCGCATTGTATAATACCGGTTCGCCATTGAAAGTATACTTATGATTCGGTTTCCCACAGAGAACACAGAGAGAAAAAACCACAGAGAACACAGAGGAAAAATTCTTTTTTTCTGTGTTCTCTTTGCAGTTCTCTGTGATCTCCGCGGAAAATAAATTTATAAATTCAATGGAGAATTGGTATAAAATCAATGGCGAATTTGCTGAATTTTTTTGAAATTCCAAAGCATACTGAAAAGGAGATATGAAATGTCAGAAGAGAAAGAAACGAAAAGAAGGTATACGCAGGTTTTTCAGATTGTTTCCCTTATAATCCTCATGGGGCTGCTGATTCCCGTATGCGGAATCTGTGCAGAAACGCTTCGCGTTTCCTATTTTGTTCTCAAACCTCACACCATGCCGGAGGAGGAGGAGAAACGCGGGGTTGCCATTGCCTATTTCAGACGTATAGCGGATAAAATGGGAATTCAGGAAATCTCTTTCACACAGCTTCCCCTGAAACGCCTGATGCTGCAACTGGAAAACAATGAGTCAGACCTTGCACTGTTTATGGGCAAAAACCCTGAAAGGGATGCAAAATTCGTATTTCCCGGACTGCCTCTTATCAGTACAAAGCCGGTGATAGCCGTCAAATCGTCCCATCCTCTCAAAAATGTCGAATCTGCTGAGGATTTGCTGTCTCTGAAAATTGCCCATGTAGCGGACGGATATCTTTCCCCAATGATGCGGGATTCCCGGCTGAAATTTGAACCGATTCATGGACAGGACACCCTGTCAAGGGGCATAGAGATGGTGATGAAAGGATATGTGGATGCCTATTATATACCGGATTCCTATTCCATGCGCTTTGTGGTCATGTCCGGGGGAAATGCATCTGAAATCCGGATCATTGCGCTTCCGGAATCTCCTATGGGGCTGTATTCCGCATTTTCAAAGATAAGTGCAGAAAAATATATGGAACGATATGAAAAGGCGCTGGTGGAAGTGCAGAGGGAAATATCTTATGAGGATTTTTTTGATCAGACCATAAAAGAATATTGACAGGTGTTCAGGTTTAATTTCTGAAAATAAATATCCCGGTTCAGTTCACAGGCACAGGTAAAAAGCCGGAAGCTTTTGATACTTTGGTGGTATATTCTTTTCCGGAAATCACCTAAGGTGATTTCCATTAATGATTATACCGTTTTTCGTAGGGTGGGCACGGTTTTTTTGTGCCCGCCGTCCTGCTGAAACGGCGGGCACAAAAAAACCGTGCCCACCCTACAATGATGGTACATTTTTTCATGGAAATCACCTAAGATGTGGTACTGAACACTGAAACCTGTTTAAAATCAGGAGAATCCGTATGAATATTGTCAGAACCGGTCTGGAAGAATTCTGTGATTCCCCTCCGGAATGGATAAAAAATCTTCGGCTTGGACTTTTATGCAATCCGGCCTCAGTGGACAGAAATTTCTGTCATGCCCGGATACGCATTGATCGCTCTTTTCCGGGACAGCTTCGTGCCCTGTATTCTCCCCAGCACGGATTTTTTGCGGAAAAACAGGATAATATGATTGAATCAGGCCATCTGACTGATCCTGTTCTGAAAATACCGGTTTACAGTCTTTATGGTGAAAGCCGTATGCCAACTCCGGAAATGTTTGAAAATATTGATGTGCTTCTGGTGGATCTGCAGGACGCAGGAACACGGGTATACACTTTTGTTTACACCATGTCTTTTTGCATGGAGGCGGCAAAAAAATATCAGAAAAAAGTGGCGGTTCTGGATCGTCCCAATCCCATTGGCGGAATTGCTGTGGAGGGAAACTGCCTTTGTCCGGAATACGCGTCTTTTGTGGGACGCTATCCCATTCCCATGCGTCACGGACTGACCATTGGGGAACTGGCTCTTCTGTTCAATGAGCATTTTGGCATTGGATGCGATCTGAAAGTTATCCCCATGAAGGGATGGCAGAGAAACATGTATTTTCGGGAAACCGGTCTTCCCTGGATTGCACCTTCGCCAAATCTGCCCACGCCGGAATCCGCTATGGTGTATCCGGGTCAGGTCATATGGGAGGGAACAAATATTTCAGAGGGAAGAGGGACAACGCAGCCTTTTGAACTGTTTGGCGCGCCTTTTCTGGATACAGAAAAAATCATGGCGGAAACGGAAATCAGCCAACTGCCCGGTGCGATTCTCCGTCCGCTTGTTTTTGAACCCACTTCCAACAAATGGGCCGGAAAAGCCTGCCGGGGATTTCAGATTCATGTGACAGATCCGGAAAAATATCAGCCCTATCTTAGCAGTCTGCGTCTGCTGCGGGCCATTATCCGCCATCACAGAACAGATTTTGAGTGGAAAAAGCCGCCCTATGAGTATGAATTTGAAAAAATGCCCATTGATCTGATTATCGGGGATAAAAAGATACGGGAGAGTATTGAAAAATTTGATTCTTTGGATGATATTTCAGCATCATGGCAGAGGGATTTGGAGAATTTCTGCAAGATAAGCCGGATATTTCATCTGTATTCATAAAGCATGTTACGCAGCGAACAGATTTAAGGTGATTTCCATGAAAAAATGTACCATCATTGCAGGGCGGGCAAGGCTTTTTGTGCCCACCGTTTCAGCAGGATGGCGGGCACAAAAAGCCGTGCCCGCCCTACGAAAAACGGTATAATCATTAATGGAAATCACCTAAGGTGGTTTCCGGAAAGAATATACCGCCAAAGTATCAAAAGCTTCCAGCTTTTGCCCTGTGCCTGTGGACTGAAACGGGATATTTATTTTCAGAAATCACCTAAACTTTTTAAAAGTCCCTTTACCGATGTTTCATCCCGAATGCAGGGTGAATGTAGCGACAGCGAAACCCACCGGAATTGTCTGAACACGATTTTCGGAATTTGCAGGATGCACAGGATTTTCAAACTTGTTCCCACGATCAGCGTCAATGCCATTAAGTTAAGGAAAAGCTCCGAAGGGGCGGATTGATACAGCCCGGGCCAACGGCTTGGGAATACATGAGTGAATCGGTATCAGATGTGTTCACATGCCGCTCCTGACGGAGCTTTTCTGTTCCGGAATATGCTGCTGTTACAAACATTCCGTCCCGAAGGGACGGTTACGGGCTTCTGGAGAAAGGATGGAAAGCCAAAAAAAAATGAGGAACTTGTCTCATAAATACGGCAGATGCCGCCTTTTTTCAGGAATCTGAAGTTTGTCAAGGTAAGAGGTCACGCGGGAGAGGAAGGCAATGAAAGAGCCGGTTTTCCGGCCGCATCAGCCATCGGGAAAAAGCGGAATTCCGCACAAATGAAAAACCCTGCACTGCCCAAAGCCATGCAGGGTCTCCCATCTCTATGTTGAAAAAATTATGCTTTTTTCAGAGAATCAATCTCTTTTTTGAGATCATTGATTTCCTGCTTGTATTTTTCCACATCGTCTGCTGCTGCTTCTTTGGGACTTTCTTTTTCCTTTTTCCAGGTATCTTTGAGTTCGTCAAATCCCAGATAAAGAGCCAATCCGCCGCCAAGCAGGAGCATGATCGGAACGCAGCCAGTCAAAATCTGCAGAAATTCCCGGAACCATACTGCCAGGCCAATGAGTCCCAATACTGCTGCCACAGCACCACCAATCAACGTTTTCATAAAAAATTTTCCTCCTTTTGGTTCTTCAATTTAAAATATATCCACTTATCCCCCACAAAAACAAAGACAGGTTCCTTAAAAAAAATTTTTCTGACCCGTTCGGACGTATAGTATTATACGATTTCCTTTCCGCTGTCATCCAAAAAAATATTTTTCAAAGCCTGCCGGATTTCTGTTTTGCATTTCATCACTGCGGTCTTTCCGCCCCGTCACCGGAGCCTGTCTGAACCGTTGCAGTATCTGCCTGAATATATTTTTTAAGAACGCAATTGAATCAGGCATTTCTGCAAATACCACAAGAAATTTTGTAACGCAAGCTTAATTTTGTCTTACTGTCCATTTATTCCGCTTTTATGGTGCTTTGCTTATAACCGACTGAATATTTATCTGTTTTTTAAATCAGATTTATGAAAAATAAAATATTGCCAAGCCCGTGATGTTCTGTTATTCTTATAAAATTTGACAAATTCAGCAAATCGGAAAAACCCGGGCTCTGCGGGCCGGATTTTTTTCCGGGGGAAAGACGCTTTGTTTCCAAGCCAATAATTCAGACAGACAGGAACTTGAAAATGTTTGCAAAAATCAGACAGGCACTGGCCATGTTTCAGGCCAAAGCCGGTGAATGGACCGATGCGGTTCTGGATGGAACCCACCACCATTACCGCTGTCTTTTTCCCAAAGACAGCGGGAAACTGACGGATATGGGGCTCCGTTTCATTTTTTCCGGCATCAGGATCAACGAAGACCAGATCCGCTCCATCCGGGAACTGCCGGAAGACAGCATTATCATTTATGCCAACAAATACAAAAGTGATTTTGAATATCTGTTTTTCCATACCCGTTACAGGCGGGAGGGACTTGCGGTTCCGGAAATCGGTTTTGACTACAAATTTTTCTGGTTTCAGCCCATTTCCCGGATAGGCAAAATCCTTTTGTCGCATATTGCATATTTTCTCAAAAATTTTGATTTTCCCAATCCCTACAGCAGCGGTTATATCCGGGATGAACTGAAAAAGGGCCGTGCGGGTTTTCTTTCCCTGGTGGAGGACAGGGGTTTTTATCTGCGCTTTGTAAAGGAAAAGACAGATCCGCTTCGTTATCTTATTGAAATGCAAAGAGATACTGAGCATCCCGTATATATTGTTCCCCAACTGATTTTTTACAGCAAAAAACCCCGCCGTGCCACCCCCGGACTGATGGATATTTTCTTCGGGTCAGAGGAAAATCCCGGGAAAATCCGGCGCCTGATTATGATGCTGCGCCATAATGAGAATATTTTTGTGGAAATTTCTGAACCACTGAATCTCAGGGAATTTATTGCACGCAAGGTCTACCGGGAACTGAATGCGGAAGAACAGTCCCTTCTGCTCAGGCGTCAGCTTCTGGTGCAGATCAACCGGCACCGCCAGAGCATTACCGGGCCTCTGCTCAAGTCCCGTGCTGAAATAAAGGAAAATATTCTGACCAATAACCGGCTGCGCACTTTTATGGAAAATTACGCGGAAAACCGGAAAATCCCTGTCCGGAAAGTCCGCAAAGAGGCGGACGGATATATTGATGAAATTGCGGCCCGCTACAGTCTGAACGTGATTCAGATTTTTGCCATTGTGCTGAAATGGGTTTTCGGACTCATGTTTGAGGGGGTTTCCCTTAACACAGATATGCTGGCCCGGATCCGGAGTCTTTCCCGCCGGGGCCCAATTGTTTTTGTGCCCTGTCACAAAAGCCATATTGACTACCTGGTTCTTTCCTATCTCATGTACAATAATGATATGCCCTGCCCCCATATTGCCGCGGGGAAAAATCTTTCTTTCTGGCCCTTAGGCCCCATTTTCCGGCATGCCGGAGCGTTTTTCATCCGCCGCACCTTTAAGGGAGCGGTTCTCTATTCCCGTGTTTTTTCCGAATATGTTTTTAAACTGCTGGAGGAAGGTTTTAATATCGAATTTTTCATTGAAGGCGGCAGAAGCCGGACAGGAAAACTGCTGCAGCCCAAACTGGGGTTTCTCTCCATTCTGCTCAATGCCTTTAAAACCGGAGCGTGTGAGGATCTGATTTTTGTACCGGTTTTCATTGGTTATGACCGGGTTCCGGAAGAAGGCTCCTATCTGAGGGAACTGGAGGGGGGACAGAAAAAGCCCGAAGATCTGAAGCAGTTTATCAGCGCACGGAAATTTCTGAGAAAACGCTACGGCAGAATTTATATCCGTTTCCACGAGGGAATTCCCATGAGGGATCTTCTGGATGAAAATGATATGACAGCCGGGGAAATGAGCAGCAAGGAGATGAATACCTTCTGCCGCAGTCTGGGACACAGGCTCATCAGTTCCATTGATCAGGTCAGCGTCATAACCCCTCACGCCATTGTGGCTGCCGCTATTCTCAATGGCGGAAAACACCGTCTTTCCCGTACCTCTCTGCTCGATGACATTCAGACCTATATGAATTACCTGGTTTTCAGGGATATGCAGATGGCCGATACACTGCTGGTGGATCATATCCGGGCTTCGGAGTATGTTATTGAAAACTATATCCACCGGAAATTCATAGAAATCATGGATGGTACCGAAGGGGAGGAATCTGAAAAGCGGTTTGTGATCAACCCCTCCCGGAGATCCGCACTGGAATATTACAAAAACAACTGCGTAACTGCCTTTGCACCTGCGGCCTTTACAGCGCTGTCCATTCTGGAAAAAGACGCTTTTCAGTTCAGCGGTTCTGATCTGTATGAAGATTATATTTTTCTGCAGGATTTTTTCTGCAATGAGTTTTCCTCTGATCCGGACAAAATGCCGGAACATCATGTGCACAGAAATATCAAGGCATTTATCAATGAAGCCATTCTCATGCCCCATCCCACACTGCCGGACCGGTATAATCTGACATCCGCTGGTTTCAGAAAAATGAAACTTTTTGCAGGTTTTCTGAGTGCCTATTTTGAATCCTACTGGATTGCGCTGCATTTTTTCATCCGTTATCCCAAAGATTTTGTGGAGGCAGGGGACAGGGTGAAAAAAATTCAGTCCATGGGAAACCGGATGTTCCGGAGAAAGGAGATCGAACGTCCCGAAGCTCTGTCTCTGATCAATTATAAAAATGCTGCGGATTTTTTCATCTCCAGGGGTGTTAAGGGATCAGAAGATGAGGAGCAGGCTGAATTTTACAAAAAGAAAATCCGCAGATATCTGGATCTGCTGCAGTTATGAAAGCACTGATTCTTGCCGCGGGACTTGGGACCCGGCTTCTGCCTTATACCCGGCATACACCCAAGCCGCTTTTTCCTGTGGGGGGAATGCCACTGCTGGAGATTCATATACGGAATCTGGCATCAGCCGGATGTGAGGGTATTGCTGTAAACACCCATCATCTGCATGAACAGATAGCAGAATATATAGCCGCACAGACCTGGCCGGTTCCTGTAAAGGCTGTGCATGAACCGGTGATTCTGGGAACAGGGGGGGCCATCAGGAATGTAGCGGATTTCTGGGATCAGCGGCCATTTATGGTCATAAACAGTGATATTCTCACAGATACTGATCTCCGGGAGGTGTATGACTTTCATATACGGCATTCCTGCCCCGTGACGCTGGTGCTGCATGACACTCCGGAATTTAACCATGTTTCTGTGTCTGAAGAGGGATTTGTAACAGGTTTTCATGAACCCGGTGCATATGTGCGCCGCTCCTTTACCGGCATACAGGTGCTGGATCCGTCTGTTCCTGATTTTATTCCTTCCGAAGGTTTCAGCAGCAGCATTGATGTTTACCGGCAGATGCTGACCGCAGGAATCCGGATCAGAGCTTTTGACTCTGGCAGATATTTCTGGAAGGATTTGGGAACTCCGCAGAGATACCGGGAAGCTGTGCGGGAACATATGACAGCAGAAGCCTTTCGGCTGGCCTTTCCGGGTTTTTCCCCCGGATGTATGGAAGAAACTGTTTTGCAGGGAGACGGTTCTGACCGGCAATGGCGCAGATTCACAAGTCAGGGCAGATCCCTTGTCATGGCTGATCACGGCATCCGGATGCAGAAAAACGGGACTGCGGAAACCGATTCTTTTGCGGATATTGGCAGACATCTGTACCGTCAGGGCGCGGCCGTTCCCCGTATCTGGCTGCATGACCGCTTTTCCGGCATGGTTTTTCTGGAAGATCTGGGCGATACGCGTTTGCAGGATATGGTTCTGCACGCGCAGACCGGGGAAATTCTGACATTGTACCGGAAAGTGATTGACCGGCTGACTGATCTTTGGATTTCCGGGGGAGAAAATTTCAATCCTGACTGGTGCTGGCAGACCGGACATTATGACCGGGAAGTTATTCTGGAAAGGGAATGCCGCTATTTCACAGACGCATTTCTGAAAGGATATGCGGGCGTTGAGATTTACTATACACTTCTTCAGGATGAGTTTGAGCATCTGGCAGATAAAATCAGGGAAAATGAGTACACAGCTTTTATGCACCGGGATATGCAGTCCCGCAATATTATGGTAAAAAACGGGGAACCGTATTTTATAGATTTTCAGGGGGGGCGCATGGGGCCGATGCAGTATGATCTGGCTTCTCTGCTCATTGATCCCTATGTGCGGCTTGAAACTGTTGTACAGCAGGAACTTCTTGAATACTGCATGGAGAAATTGTCAGAAAGTATTTCTTTGGATTCTGAAAAATTCCGGAATGGTTACGCATACTGCGCTCTGTCCCGGAATCTCCAGATACTGGGCGCATTCGGATTTTTAAGCCGGGTGAAGAAAAAGACATGGTTTGAAAATTATATTCCAACAGCATACGCGGGACTGTTTCACCGGCTTTCCAGCCAATTTGTAAAGGAATTTCCAAAACTGCGGCGAGCAGTTATGAATTGCAAAATGGGGATGGGGAACCGGTTCTCTTTAGGTGATTTATGAAAATAAATATACCATTTCAGTTCACAGGCACAGGGCAAAAACTGGAAGTTTTTGATACTTTGGCGGGGATATTTTTTTCCGGAAATCACCTTAAGTTCTTTAAAAATTCCCTCCTGAGAGGGGGTGTGTTTCAGCCGGGAACTTTTCTGTGCTTCACAGGAGGACAGCACTGACAAAAAACAGCATACGGAAAACAGTGAAAACTGCAAAATCAGGGAATTTACAGGAGGTGGATATGAACAGTGATACTCTTCGGAATCAGTACAGAACCATACATATCTTATGGCTTGCCATGCTTGCTTCACTGGCAGTATATGCGGCAGTCTGCCATCTGGCCGGAGATTCCATAAGACAGGGAATCGGAGAGGGTATCCCGCTTGATTTGATACGAAATATCCTGATCGGGATATCTGCTGCGGAACTGGCCGCAATCCAGTTGATAAGAAAGAAAATTCTGACTATACAGAAGGGCATGGAACAGCAGGCCGTCATCCGGAAATATTTTTTCGCTTCGTTTATGTCCTATACCGTATCAGAAAGCATAGGGGTATTCGGACTGTTCCTGTATTTTCTCGGCAGCACTCAGGAAACACTGTATTCTTTCATAGGCATATCAGCTCTGGCCATGTTTTGGCACCGGCCTGTTTATGAGGATTTGGAAGATTTGGTGAAAAAAGGGCTGTAGTGCATGACCAGTTTAGATTTTAGGTGATTTCCGGAAAAAAATATACCACCAAAGTATCAAAAGCTTCCAGCTTTTGCCCTGTGCCTGTGAACTGAACCGGGATATTTATTTTCAGAAATCGCCTTAGGTGATTTCCATTAATGATTATACCGTTTTTCGTAGGGCGGGCACGGCTTTTTGTGCCCGCCGTTTCAGCAGGACGGCGGGCACAAAAAGCCGTGCCCGCCCTACAATGATGGTACATTTTTTCATGGAAATCGCCTTATGCTTACAAACAGGACGAATGACGAATATGGATAACAGCGAAAATTTTTATCCTGCCGGATACACTTATGCGGAAAAACTCTGTCTTTCAGACCTGTTGCGAGAGCCGCTCTTTAGATCTCTGATAAATTCCCTGAAACTGCCTGAAGGAAGCAGAGGACTGGATATCGGATGCGGAACAGGAAGCAATACGCTGATTCTCGCGGATGCGGTCGGCAGTTCCGGACATGTCACAGGAATGGATCTGTCAGATGAGTTGCTGATGTATGCGAAGCAAAGGGCAGATAACGCGGGTTTTTCACAGCGGATATCTTTTCTGAAATGCGATATGAACCGTCCTGCTTTCATCAATAATACCTTTGACTGGGTGTGGAGTGCGGACTGTGCCGGATATGCGCCGGGGGATGCGCCAAATCTGATAAAAAATCTTGCCGGACTTGTGAAGCCCGGAGGGAGTGTGTTTGTCCTTGCATGGTCATCCCAGCAGTTGCTGCCGGGATATCCGCGTCTGGAAGCGCGCCTTAACACAACTTCCGCAGGCACTGCCCCTTTTGTCATGGGACAGCAGCCGCAATCTCATATTCTGAGAGCATTGGGCGGGTTCAGGGCTGCGGGACTGGAAGATATTGAAGCCTCAACTTTTGTCGGCGATATTCAGGCTCCGCTGGGAAAAGAAAAACGCAGGGCATTGGCATCATTTTTTGAAATGCGATGGGGAAAACCTGACACGGAACTGACGGAAAAGGAGAGTATGGAATATCAGCGTCTCTGCAGTCCCGGTTCACCTGATTTCATAGCAGCTATCCCTGATTATTACGGTTTTTTCACCTATACGCTGTTTCGCGGCCGAACTGCCTCTCAAAGCACTGAGCAAAAATAAGGATGGGCTCTCAGCCGGTGAATGAACCGGATACAGGCTCCGGATAAAAATTTTCAATGTGAATTAACTGATGTTACGCCACTCTTTCAAAAATCAGGGAGTTATTGTTTTTGACCGCCATTCCCGCGTAAGTCGGAATCCGGTAATATCAAATGGTTCTGGATACCGGCTTTCGCCGGTATGACGATGGTGCGTAACATCAGTGAATTAAAAAATTCATGCAGGATTTGAAAACTTTTAAAAATCTGTCAAATTTTCAACTCTTCGGAATCCGGCGCTTAATCCGCATTTACAGTTTTTTTTGCAAATTCAATCTTTCAGAATGGATATATATCATGAAATTCACAGTGTCACAGTTGAAAAAGGAACTGGGCAGGAAGACAAAAGAGGAACTCATTGCTGAAATTTCCATGCTCTGCAAACAGATTCCCCAAGTCAGAGAGTATTATCAGGCCCAAACGGATGATACAGATGAAATTGTAAAAAAATACAAAGGCATCATTGAAAAGGAATTCATTGACGGAAAGACCGGGGGATTTCCAAAAGCAAGGCTGTCAGTGGCCAGAAAAGCTGTGAATGATTTCAAAAAAATCATAAAAAAGCCTGATCTGACTGCTGAAATCATGTTTGCCTATGTGGAAAGCATATCCTCTTTCTGCTCCGAATTTGGCCCTGATACGGAAGATTATTACACAAGTCCGGAAAACATGTTTGAAAAAGTGCTGGCACTGGTGAAGAAACACGGCATGGAAAATAATTATGAAAAAAGAGCATACCGCATAGTGGAAAATGCCACTGAGGGTTATGGTCATTTTGACGCTCTTGAGGAAAGATATGAGGAAGTGTATGGAGAGTTCATAAAATAGAAAATCAGGCAGAGCAGCACAGTCAGTAAGCTTATGCTGCTTTTATACCTGAAGATTTATATTTGACTGTTTATAACTGCAAAAGGAGAAAAGCAATGTCCAAAGACAGAAAATCAGAAAAAGTTCCAAAAGAAATGCAGGAAACCTTTGAAAATATTATTGGTTTAACCAATGACTTCTGCAAAAAGTTTCTCAATGAGGAATATGCTCAGATTATCCGCTATGCAGCGGCCGCTCTTTGCCGCAAGCGGACATCGCCTTTGGCAAAAGGCCGGGCAAATGCATGGGCATGCGGGATTACCCATGCCATAGGAATGGTCAATTTTCTCTATGACAGAAGTCAGGAGCCTTCCATGAACGCCTCGGAACTGTATGAGGCATACGGAGTAAGCCGCAGCACAGGGCAGTCAAAATCAAAAATTGTGCGTGATCTTCTGAAAATGTCACAACTTGATCTCACCTGGTGTCTGCCCAGCCGTCTGGACGACAATCCTCTGACATGGCTGATCATGGTAAACGGACTGATTGCGGATGCCCGGCAAATGCCAAGAGAAGTTCAGGAAACAGCCTTTGAAAAAGGATTTATTCCCTATATTCCTGATGACAGGGCAAAAAAGATGTAAGTGATTTCTGAGAATGAATATTCTTTTCTGTAAATCGCCTAAGCATCCAAAAGTCCGGGCAGAGCCAGCGTTTTGCACATCAGGCACAGAAAATGCTTTGTCTTGAAGCATATTTTTTGCTAACATGCTTTCCCGGTTTTCATACCGGGCAGCCCCATTTTTATTTTTTATCAACCAACCTTTATGAAGGAGGAAAACATGTTCAAATGCCGTATGGCGAAAAAAACGATCTGTCTTGCCCTGTTTCTGCTGCTTTTCGGGACAGTTTCAGCCCTGGCCGGGGAATTCACCTTTGGTCTTCTGCTTGTAGGCCCTTACAATGATCACGGTTACAGTCAGGCCCATTATGAGGGGGGAAAGTATGTGGAACAAACCATACCGGGTGCGAAGATGATTTATATTGACAAGGTCAACCCGGCAGACCGTGCAGGCATCACCATTCCCCAGCTCGTGGATGACATGGCGGAAAAAGGGGCAAAACTCATAATTGCGAATTCCGATGACATGAAAGACGGCATCAGGGAAGCCGCTCTCATGCACCCGGATATTTTCTTTGTCCACTGTTCAGGAGATGATGTGCTTACAGGAAAAGCCCCGGCCAATCTCACCAACCTTTTCGGACGCATGGAATATGCCAAAATGATGGCCGGTTTCGCGGCTGCCATGACTACAAAGACCGGGAAAATCGGCTATCTCGGCCCACTGATCAATGAGGAGACCCGGCGGCTGGCCGCTTCCAGTTATCTGGGAGCCAGATATGCCTGGGAAAAGGTTTTGAACAAAAAAGCCGAAGATCTGAAATTTCAGGTGACATGGATTGGATTCTGGTTTAATATTCCGGGTGTTACGGCAGATCCCACCCAGGTGGCCCAGAATTTTTTCAATACCGGTTATGATGTGGTGATTTCCGGCATTGACACCACGGAAAACATTGTGGTGGCAGGCCAGAAGCGCAAAGAGGGAAAAGAGGTCTGGGCGGTTCCCTATGACTACAAAGGAGCCTGCGAGACATCACCGGAGGTCTGTCTCGGAGTTCCTTATTTTAACTGGGGTCCGGGATATGCGGATATGGTGAAACGTGCCATGTCCGGAAAGTGGAAATCCGAATGGATCCTGCTGGGGCCGGACTGGGCCGATATTAACAAAACTGAAACCAGTACGGTCGGATTCGCACAGGGCAGTGCTCTTTCCGAAACAGCCGGAAAAGAACTTGGCGCTTTTATCAAAGATATGGGTGCAGGAAAAGTCAGTCTTTTCAAAGGCCCGCTGAATTATCAGGATGGCAGCGTTTTTCTGAAAGAGGGGGAAACAGCCACTGATCAGCAGATATGGTATATGAAACAGCTTCTGCAGGGCATGGACGGCCAGAGCAGCGCAAAGTAGGAAAACAGAAAAGGGGTTACAGTGTAAACTGCAACCCCTTGTTTTTTTGGTAGGCACGATTGGGTTTGAACCAACGACCCCTACCGTGTCAGGGTAGTGCTCTCCCGCTGAGCTACGTGCCTTTATGGAAAAGATGAAACGTCTGATAGCACTGTTGGGTGCATTTGTCAAGAAAAGTTTTTACCAGTGAATGGATATGGGCGGAACCCGCCCGCCCCGCGGCACTCTGTCAATGTCTACTTCCATAATCCTGTCAGATCCCACATACACGACCAGTTTATAGGCAGAGGGCGGAAGTCCCTGCCCCGGATCTGAGAAAGCATACTGACCGTATTTATTGGTGGAAGTGACGGAAACATGATTTTCCGCGGTGTCTCCGTCCCGGACCAGCCGGAGCGTAATCACTGCTTCCCCTGTCCTGTTCCCCTGTACATTTCCCAGCAGCCACCAAACATGTTCACCGGGATTTGCTCCCATGACATCTGCGGGTGCAAAAGAGAAAACTGCCAGAAGCAACGCAAACCCCATAACATATTGTTTCATGATGCCCCCTCCTGAACTGAAGTTGTTATTGTTTTCTTAAGTAACCGGCATCCGATCCGTCCCCTGACGCACCTTGACGTTCCGGCTACAGTCTTAAGGAAAAAATAATTTCAATTCCCTTCCGGAAGGTACTGTTTCTGTACAAACCTGCCCTGTGAAATCTTTTTCCTGAACGTCTGCAAATCAGTCAGTGCCTTTTTTCCGGAAACCGTATTTTCTTGGAATATATACATACAGTGGTAAAAATATCAAGCAAAGATTGAAAAAATACGGAAATAAGATTTGTCTTTGAACAGGAACCGGTTCCAAACCCGCGCCGGCAGTGCCCTGTCCTGATTATCTGAAAAAGAGCACGAGCCTGCTGCGGCACTGTGTTTCCTGTATTTCGCACCTGAAAAACCGGGCTTTTTTCAACCTTTGACGAAATCCCTTCTGAAAGCAGGGTTCTTAGGTGATTTCCATGAAAAAATGTACCATCATTGCAGGGTGGGCACGGCTTTTTGTGCCCGCCGTCCTGCTGAAACGGTGGGCACAAAAAGCCGTGCCCACCCTACGAAAAACTGTCTTTTTTCTGTGTTTCCTGTATTTCTCTCCTGAAAAACCGGGCTTTTTTCAACCTTTGACGAAATCCTTTCTGAAAGCAGGGTTCATAAATCCTTCCAAAAAAGTTCCCGGACCGGAAGCGGCAGGGCGGTCATGTACCGGTTTTCTGAAAAACATCCTGCTTATCAGGCAGCAGAGATTTTATTTCTGTTCATTTTTCAGATTTCATATTATAAAACCGGTTGTAAAAGTCCGTCTTCGTCATTCTGGCATAAGCCGGAATCCAGTATTTTCGGAGTGTTCCGGGCACCGGCTTTGGCGGGTTTTGAAATTGCCTCATATGGCAAAGAACATCCGGTTTTCCTGACATCCGATAAACAGGTGAAGGCTGAGGTGTTTCCGATTTTCTGCATTTTTGGGAAAATATTGCCTTATAGCCTCCCGCTATCGGACATCAGCACTGCAGTTTTGCAAATTTTGTCTGAGTGGGCGTTTTCAGGCATATTTTGCTTTTGACAATTTTTGGGTTTTGAAAATACCTCCAGTAACAATCTGATTTTTAAAAAAATTGCGTAACATCATCTGCCATGAAAAGACAGGGGGAAATATCATGCAGGATCTGACCCGTGCACAAAAAGCCAGATTGGCAGTGCAGTCCTTCCGGACCATTGCCAATGCACTGGCATTGAGAGGATATTACCGGCCATCGGGAAAACTGGGGCAGTCTCTGGCTGAACATATGATCAGTCTGAGTCCTGAAATATACGGCAGCATGAGTGATCCGCGCATTGTGGAACTCAAAGGTCTGGAATATGTGATCGACAGACTGCCCAGGGGAATAGAGGAATGCACACGCATTGTTCTCACAGAGGAGGAGGAATTCTGTGACAGTGTGTTTGAAAAAATTGAACCACTCAAAAGAAGAAGAACCTGCTACCGCATAAGTCCGAAAGAGATGTGTTTCACCATCACACGGGGACTCACAGAGATTTATGACATTCTGACCCATATGACCTTTCTCAATATAGAGGCCGGAAAAATCCAAAGCCGGATGCGCGATTCGTCCGGAAATCTCACTGCGGAATGGAGGGAACTGGAAAAAACCGTGCAGAAAAAAGACCCTCTCAACGAGAAGGAACTGGGGCAGGCCGTATGGAATCTGAGCCTGATTCTGGGCAGACCCTATCAGCAGACACGGGAAACCCACACCTATTTTGAAAAAAGCAGAACCGCGAAAAACAGCAACAACGGGCTATTTTCCCTGATTTATTATCTGGGCAGATGCATTGATGAGGAAAGGGAATCCCATGCCAATTCCATTGTAATTTATCTCACTCCCTCACTGATGAATATCATCGGACATCAGAAATACGGAATCAAATGGGCCAATGACATCAAAGAAAAACTGCAGTCCCTGCATCTGGACAAACGCCCCCTGCACATTGTCAGCGCGAATCTGCACAGTGTGGCCAACCTGATTTACGGATACGCTGCCATCAAAGCAGACAGGCGGGGGGAATCTGCGACTGATCTGTTTGATCTGATTCATATCATCAGGGATCGCCGCGAAGTGGTTTTCCATTTTGCCGGAGAACACGGCATGCATGAACTGCCGGATCGTTCCGGAACCCATATTGACTGCCAGATTATTGACACAGCCCTGCTGGATGGCGTGAATTTTCATCCGGAACTGGCCATCCGTATTCCTGAAACGGAAAAGCCCGTGATTCTGGTCATGGATTACGCATTCGGAACCCAGGCTTTTGAGGTAATGGACAATCTGCTCAATCCATACAAAGAGGATGCCCCGGAATCCATGATGAATGCAAAATCCGTTTCTGTAATGGGAAAGGCCGGTATTCTTCCCGGTAAAAAAGGGGATATTATGCTGGCCACAGCCCATGTTATTGAAGGGACATGCGATAATTACATGTTTGAAAATGATCTGGAGCAAAAGGATTTCAGCAGAGTGGAAGGCATTGATATTTTTGAAGGCCCTATTGTAACTGTGCTGGGAACCTCTTTGCAGAACCGGGATATGCTGGAAAGATTTCAGAAAAGCTGGAACACGGTCGGTCTGGAAATGGAAGGCGGCCATTACCAGCGGGCCATCAGCGCGGCCATCATCAAGGGGCATATTCCCAAAGATGTGAAAGTGCGCTATGCCTATTATGCCTCTGACAATCCCATTATCAGCGGACAGACCCTTGCGGCAGGAGAAATGGGGGCAGAAGGAGTCAAACCGACCTATCTGGTGACAAAGGTGATACTGGAAAAGATGCTGCCCCGTGACTCTTCCGAATCCGTGGAATGACAGAATCATATGCTTTCCCAGACAGAATGTGCCGCAGACAAATCTGCTCAAAGAACCCGGCTTTTCCGGGTAATACCAAATCGCTATCGGTTTTATACAATGCGGAATGCAAATCCGGAGGAGTGCAAAAACTGGGCAAAGCGGTTTTCTGCACACCCCCAACAGCGGAAAAACTGACGGGATTGTATCAAATCAATGGAGAATTGGTATAACAGACAAAATGCCATATTATCCGGAAAAGCCGCAGAAAAAAGATGCACGTCAGTCCGCAGCCCGCGGCCGTCTTTCCCGCATCATATTGGCAAAACTGTCAAACAGATAACGGGCATCATGGGGGCCGGGCGCTGCTTCCGGATGATACTGGACAGAATACAGCGGATATTTCCTGTTCCTGAGGCCTTCCAGTGTCTTATCGTTCAGGTTCATATGGGTCACTTCAATCTCACGCATATCCAGACTGTCCGTATCCACTGAAAAACCGTGATTCTGGGAGGTGATTTCAATCCGGCCGCTCATCATGTTCTTTACCGGCTGGTTTACTCCCCTGTGCCCGAATTTCAGTTTGTAGGTCTTTCCGCCCAAAGCAAGTCCCATAAGCTGCTGCCCCAGACAGATGCCGAACATGGGACGGTAATCCAGCAATTCCCGAATGGTTTCAATGGCGTATGTTACCGGTTCCGGATCTCCGGGGCCGTTGGACAGGAAAATACCTTCCGGGGCCATTGCCTTTACCGTATCCGCTGAGGTTCCGGCCGGTACGGCAATTATTTCGCATCCCACGGCAGTCAGACAGCGCATGATATTGTATTTGATGCCAAAATCAAAGGCCAGCACCGAAAATTTATCCCCCCGGTGCTTCCAACTCTTCTGATTCAATTCCTTTCCTGCTTCAAAATACACGGGGTTGCCATTTTCCCAGTAATAGGCTCTGTCTGTTGTCACGGACTGCACCAAATCCTGACCTGCCATAACCGGAGTTTCCCGAACCCGTCTGAGCAGTGATGCAGGATCAGTATCCTGTGTGGACATAATTCCCCGCATCGCGCCGCCATTTCTCAGATGCCGGGTCAGCGCACGGGTGTCCAGTTCCTCAATACCCATCACACCGTATTTTTTCAGATAATCGGCAAGGGTGGACACGGATCGGTAATTGCTGGGAAAAGCCTGATATTCCCGGATGATGAAGGCCGCGACCTGCACCCGTTCTGATTCCACATCTTCAGGATTGACCCCGTAATTTCCGATCAAAGGATAGGTCATAGTCACCATCTGTCCCCGGTAGGAAGGATCGGTAAGCACCTCCTGATAACCGGTCATGCCGGTGTTGAACACCACCTCGCCCCAGGCTTCGCCGGGGCCGGTGAAGGATTTGCAGGGAAAGACTCTTCCGTCTTCAAGTACAAGCAATGCTTTCATAATATGTATAATGCCTCTTTTCAGTTGTCAGTTGTCAGTGAACAGTTATCAGTGGACAGTTATCAGTTATCAATGAACAGTTATCAGTTATCATACCAATTCGCTTTCAAAACATGGGCATAGCAAATTCTGTTTTTTTCGTGCTGTCCGTGTCTTTCGTGGTTAAAAAAAAGAGGCATTCCCCGAATTTTGAAAACGATTTGGTATCAGTTATACCATTACTCAGAAAATTTGATGGTACAGCCACGAATGACACGAATTATGGTTTGTGCATTCGTGCAGATTCGTGTTATTCGTGGCTTTTTAAACGATACCGATACTTAAAACATTTTTATAAACTCTGCTAAGGCAAGCCTTTAGAATGAGGTATTTTACAAATGTTTCAAGTAATTGTATATCAGTGTTCAGGTTTCAGTGTTTATTTTCCTGACACTTGATAATATGAAATCTCAAAAAAATTTATTTCCTGTTGTTTTCAGTCTGCCGCGAAGACACAAAGGCACAAAGTTTCACGAAGGTTAATGTGTAATTCTTTTTCAGATTTCATATTATTTCCCTAAACACTGACACCTGAACACTGAACACTGATAACTGTTCATTGGTAACTGTTCACTGATAACTGTTCACTGGTAACTGTTCACTGATAACTGATAACTGTTCACTGACAATACTGCATGATTTTGTCATATACCAGTTCCGCAACTTTTTTTTCCAGATTCCGGCTGACATGATGAAAGTGCCGGGCAATTTCATCTTTGGAAAAAAAGCCGTCACTGATCAGAATCGGTGTGGCCTTGTATTTGCCGGGCCTGCCTTCTCCGTCATCCACCCGGCTGTGCTGATAACCGGAATTCCGCTGCCAGGTCAGCGCGTGCTGATTTTTAAGTCTGTCATAGCAGAGTTGGAAACCTGATATTTCCTCCCTGTCATCCATCCAGACAATCAGATCGAAATATTCATCCATAAACCAGCGGCGGAAGGGTTCCCCCTCAATCTGCCTGACATTGAGTATTTCATATAACATATACAGATATACTTCTGTTAACTTCATTTAAGATTTAGAGTGAAAACAAAAAGATTCAAAGCTGAAGATACATCATATTAAAAAATATTTTTGCCATGCACTGTTATTTTTCATATCTGACATTATTTGATACGCAAATTTCATTCCCAGGGGGCAGCAGATATTTCTGATGCAAGTGATTTCATTGCTGCATTAAGATTCTGCATAAATTCAGAACGGGTGCCGGGCCAGTAAACCGCTTCACCCACAACAGCATCGCAGAAAAAGGGAACCGGCAGCCATTCGCCTTTGGGCAGGGCTTTTCCCAGTCCGTGCATGAATACAGGAATCACAGGAATATCAGGATGTTTTTCAGCAAGGCGCGCTATTCCGGATTTGAAGGATGCCAGGCGTTCCGGCTCTCCGCGTGTTCCTTCGGGAAAAAATATCAGAATATCGCCCTGTGCAAGCGCATCAGAGCATGGGGCCAGAATATCTTCCCCTTTGTCAGAACCGCTGCGTTTTATCGGAACAATCCCGATGATTTTCAGGGCAAACCATGCAAGATATTTATTTTTCAGAAAATAGTCACTGGCTGCAACCGGCCGGATTTTTTTCAGAAATCGCAAAGGAAACAGCGTCATCAGCACCATGGTGTCCAAATGGCTGTTGTGATTGGCAGCAACAATGCAGGGCATCCGGCCCAAAAGTCTGTCCTGGTATCTGACATTTATGCCCAGTATAATCAGAATAACCGGTCTGACAACAAGAACAAAAAATATGTATCGCAGAATATGATTCATGGCTTAAAAATACAGATAGCGTACAAAATGGAGAAAAAGCGGGGCAGTGCAGGTCAGACTGTCAACCCGATCCAGAATTCCGCCATGACCGGGCAGAATACTGCTGCTGTCTTTGATTTTCAAATCCCGTTTCAGTGCAGACACGGTAATATCCCCCATAAATCCGCCAAGTCCGATAATAATACCTGCCATAACCGCATGGTTATGATTCAGAGGAGTAAGATACGGTGCTGTCAGAAATGCAAGCAGGGTTGTTGTTGCCACCCCACCGAGCAAACCTTCCCAAGTCTTGTTCGGGCTGACAACCGGAACAACTTTATGATGCCCGAAACTCTTTCCCCAGATATACTGGGAAACATCATTGAGTTCTGTAAGACAGACAAGATACAGTATAAGCCCCGCGCCGCCTGCTGCGGGATTTCCCTTTTCCGGCAGAACCAGCAGAAAAGACGCATGACTGAGGCTGAAAACAGTGGTCATAATCCCCCAGTGAAGGGTTCCGGCTGCACGCAGAAATCCCTCTGTTTCACCTTTCAAGACCATTCGCATCGGGAGGTATAAAAACATATAGACAGGAATAAAAATAATGAACATGCCGTACCATTCCGTATAAACCCACCAGTATTGAACAGGAATCGTAAGATAGGCCCAGAACAGAATTCGTCGATCCGCTCTTCGGGTCGGAATCAGAGACAGATATTCCTTAAGGGCAAGATAGGAGATAAACGCAAAAAAAGCCAGTGCCATTCCTTTGCTCAGGAGAAGAACGCCTGCAAACATGGCGGTAATCAGCCACCATGTCCATATCCGGCTGTCCAGTTCCTGATAATTGCGATCCGGATGCAGTTTTCTGAGAACAAAGACAATAATCGTGGCAATCACCAGAAGAGCAATGATGATACCTAGGGCATATTGAACATTTGGCGGGGGAGGCTGCCATTTCATGTTCCGATCTCCTTGAGTGCCTGACGCGAACGGTTGACAACCGTCAGCACAGACAGTATCAGTACAATGAATACAATAATATCAGCCCAGAGGCCGGCCGGGACACCTATTGCCAGAAGCAGTGCAATGACGCCGAATACAAAAGCCCGGTCACTTTTGCCCATAGGGCCGTCATACCGTCTTCCCGCGCCAATCATGACTGCAAGCACACCGCTCATTTCGCTGATAACTGCCGCAATCACCGCCAATGTCAGCAGATAGGGTGAAAACCCCGGAATTACGGCAAAGGGCAGATACAGCACCGTATCTGAAACAACATCGCCCAACTCGTTCAAAATGGCTCCCAGAGGTGTTTTCATCCCATGCTCACGGGCCAGCATCCCGTCAATGGCATTCAGCGCCATGCGGACAAAGAGCACAAGCGGAATCAGAAACAAGGTTTGTCTTATCCTGCCGAAAGTCAATACTGTCATTCCGGCAAGAAATGAAAGCATAAGAGCGGAAAGGGTTATATGATTCGGACGTATGCCGTTTTTTGCCATAAGAACGCACAAAGGGCGAAGGAAATTCTGAAATAAGGGTTTGAGATCATATATGGTCACTGTTTTTTTCCCATTCTGTTTTTGCACTCAGGCACGCAGTCTGAATATGCAAAAAACCGCTACGCTTAATTTTTTCACTCCGGCATTCAGCAGAAATTTTTTTCAATATCCTTCCTGAGGAATATACCATTCACCTTCCAATACTCTTCCCCTGCGGATGACAGCCTGACGCGCAGACGGATTCCGGATACAGACATGTCCACGGAGCTTCACACCGGCCTCAAAACGCACATCCCCTTCAATAACAAGGGATTCGCATTCGGCCAAAGAGGGGACTCCTTCGGGAAAACGCTGATCAAAATCATCTGTTTTACTGTAATACTTCTCATCCAGAGTGATTTTCAGACTGTCGGAGCGACGATCCGGATTCAGAATCAGATTTCCCTTTTCTGTGAAAAGAAAATAATCCGAGCGCACGAGCAGGAGATCACTGCATTTTTTCACCGGAAAAAAACGGGTGCGGGGAACACAGACCGCGCCTGCGCCGTCAAAAAGGGAAATGGCCGCGCCCATCGCGCTTTCCACCTGAAACACAGGTGGACTTTTTTTGTCTCTGGGGTCAAGGGTTTTGGGATTGAGAATCATGGGCAGACGGACGGTCTTTTCTTTTTGGATCAGGTTTTTCAGAAATTTGAGGTTTACCCAAAGATTGTTGGTATTGAAAAAACGGTACCGGTTAATATCCCGGAATGCGTCCAGTTCCTCTTCCGGGCATTGGGCAGATTCCCGCAGGAGCAGATACCCGTCCTTATGCCGGGCCAGATGTCCGCCTTTCACATCAGCCGGAGTTCTCTGCGCGACCTCCATCATAAAAGGAAAATCTTTTTCGGCAAAATATCCAAGAAGAGACGTATCCATATCCGCGCCCAGATTGTCGGAATTGGAAATAAAGGCATAAAAAATGCCCTTTTTCAGGAGCTGATCCAGAAGTCCGGAGGTTTCCAAAGCTGTATAAATATCTCCGTGACCGGGCGGGTTCCATTCCAGAGAGGGATCAGGAGGCCAAAGCGCCGGAGAAAAATCTTTGCGCAGAATTTTGGGGAATTTGTGCTGAAGAAAGCACACAGGCATTTTTGCAGGCCGGATTTTTTCCAAAGCAGACAGGGTGGCCTCATGGGTGCTGAAACTGTTCATCAGGGCCAGTTCTGTATTATATCCGGATGACTGGCGAAGAAGGATTTCCAGAAAAGACAGTCTGTTTCTTACTTCCAGCAGGGATTTGGGGCCGGTAAGTCCCATGCTGGTTCCCAAGCCCCCGTTGAGAATGATTCTCACTGCACGGGAAAGAAATTTTTCCCCTTTTTCCGAATATTCGGAGAGATTTTCCATATGTGCAATGTCATCATGAAGCACCGGAGATATATCCCGATCCGGAATCAGGCCGCTTTCGCCGCTGAGAATTTTTCTGTAATAATGGGAAAAAGTGTCTGTCACAATGCCGGGAAGCCCCTCTTTTTCCATTTTTGAAACAAAAGCCCGCAGATGCCCCTGTGTCATCCTCCCTCCTTTGGATATAAAACAGATATGAAAAAACCAGGTTTGACAGCACCTGGTTTTTTCTGTTTCATCAATCAGCACACCTTTTCAATCCATCCCAGAGGATCTTCCGCCCTTCCGTACTGAATATCAGTCAGAGCTTCATAGAATTTCATGGTTATGGGGCCGACCTCATTGTTGCCGATGGTGACAATCTCTTCATTGAATTTGATGGTTCCCACCGGAGAAATGACTGCTGCCGTTCCACTGCCGAAAATCTCCACTTTTCTTCCGGATTTCTGGGCATCAATCACCTCATGGATGGAGATGCGCCGTTCCGTGCAGGGAATATTCCAAAGCCGGGCCAGGGCGATGACCGAGTCACGGGTTACACCCGGCAGAATACTGCCGTTAAGAGCCGGAGTGATGAGTTCACCGTCAATAACAAAAAAGATGTTCATGGACCCGACTTCTTCCACATATTTCTGCTCCACGCCGTCGAGCCACAGCACCTGGGTGTATCCCTGCTCATGCGCTCTTTCCGCCGCATACAGGCTGGCCGCATAATTTCCCGGAGTTTTGGCCTCTCCGATGCCCCCGCGCACGGCACGCACATGGCGTTTGGTCACCCATATTTTGACCGGGCTGAATCCTTCGGCATAATAGGCTCCGACCGGGGAAAGAATGATAAAGAAGCGGTAGGTCTGGGCTGCGCGCACGCCCAGAAAGACATCTGTGGCTATGATGGTGGGCCGGATATACAAAGAGGTTCCCGGAGACGAGGGAACCCAGTCTTTTTCCACTTTAAGCAGCTCTTTGAGCGCGTGCAGGGCAAAATGCTCGTCAATGGCCGGAATGCACAGAAGCCGGTTGGATGTGTTGGCTCTGTGAAAATTGTCCTGGGGCCGGAAAAGCTGGATTTCGCCTTTGGGCGTCCGGTAGGCCTTGAGTCCCTCAAAAATCGCCTGTCCGTAATGAAGCACCATGGTGGCAGGATCCATGGAAAAAGGGGCATAGGGTTCAATGCGCGGATTGTGCCAGCCTTTTTCCACACTGTAATCCATATTGAACATATGGTCTGTAAAAATTTTGCCAAACCCCAGTTTTGTTTCATCGGGCTTGGGTTTTAACTGCTGGGCTTTTCTGATCGTGATTTCCATGAAAAAATATCCTCCTTGCTGTGTCAGATCAAATTTTTTCTGCATAAATCCTTCCCGATTTTTCCTGTCTGCGGATCCGCAGGGGACAGCCGCAGACCTTCAGAAGCATCGGTAACGAAGAAATATAGCAGGTTTATTTCTGAAATCAAGTATTATTGTGTTTCCATACAGGGTGCGGGAAAAAATCTGTCCTGTATTTTGCCTGCAAATGGGATTTTCTGCGATTTTGAATGCAGGGGATTGCCCAGGCAGGAAATCACAGATTATAGTATTTTCCTCAACTTTTGTCCTCTTTGCAAAAAACCGCTCCGCTTAATTTTGCACTCCTCCATCAGGTTTGCAGAGGACAAAAGTTGGTAAAAGAACTATAATTATAAGGTTTGAAAGTATCATGCCAAAACCAGCACGATCAGTTCCTTTGGCCCGTGAACCCCGAAAGCCAGGACAAGTTCAATGTCGGCTGTTTTGGACGGGCCGGAAATGAGCAGAGCATTGGTGGGCATTCCCTTTGTCCATCCGCCTTTTTCCATTGCTTCGCTAAATGTGTTGTATATTTTACCGGCTTCCAGCACGGCAATATGCACGGGCGGAATCAGGGACATGAGTCTCGGCTCCTTTTCATCCGGCCAGAGAATGAGTGCGCCGGTTTCCGCAATGCCGCCTATGGTTGAGGTAATGGCCGCATCAGTGCCAAAGAGTTTTTCCTTGAATCCCTCAATTTCCCCTTCATACAGACACAGCGATGGCAGTCCTTCCTTATCCGTATTCCACGCGGATTGCACAGCCTTTCCCACTGCTGTGTCCGGCGCGTACAGCAGTGTGCTGAGATTGCGTTTCCGGAGAATCTCTTTTAAGGTGTCTGTCCAGTTTGCGGAACTCACCACATGCACTTCCGTGCGCACAGCTTCCATGTGCTGTTTCAGTTTTTCGGTTTTCTCCTTCTGATCCCACTGCGGAATGGTCAAAGGCTCCGGTTCCGGTACAGGAGATGCTCCCTGGCGCACTGCCTGATGCAGTCTGGCAAAAATCCGTTCACGGGCTGTATTATTCATGATCCACGCCCTCCTCTCTTACCCTTTCATGCAGACTTTTTCCGGCAAATCTGGGTTTGCTTCTCACCGAAGTCCAGGCTTTCAATGGGCCGGTTTCCGGCATAAACGGGCCGAAAAATCCTGCCATTTTCGCGCTGAGTGCATTGAGTCCCGGATGCCGGTTCACCAGTTCCCATCCTTTCCATACAAAAGTCTCTGCCAAAGTTTTTTTGTATCCATGACCTGTTACCGAGCCTTTGTCATCATAACTTTCATTGCGCAGCCGCCGGATGAGTTCCGGAATGGGAATTTTGACCGGACAGACCTCTTCGCAGGCATTGCAAAGGCTGGAGCCTGTTGCCAGTTCTCCTGCTTTTTCCAGTCCATCCATCTGTGGTGTGAGAATTGTTCCAATAGGGCCTGTATAAACAAATCCGTAAGCATGTCCGCCAATGCGGGTATAGACCGGACAGTGATTCAGGCAGGCTCCGCAGCGGATGCACTGCAAAGTCTGGCGCAGTTGGGGATCAGCCAGAATGGTGGAACGTCCGTTGTCCAGAATAATCAGATGCACTTCCTTTGGCCCGTCTTTTTCCCCTTTTTTTCTCGGTGATGTAATCATGTTGAAATAGGTGCTTATCAACTGACCTGTGGCAGAACCGGTGAGAAGACGGAGCAGAGGCGGCACATCCGCAAGTTTTTCCACCACTTTTTCCAGTCCCATGACAGCAATATGAACGGCTGGAACAGTGGTGCACATGCGGCCGTTGCCTTCGTTTTCCACCAGGCAGAGAGTACCGGTTTCAGCCACAGCCATATTCACACCGCTGAGTCCCACTTCGCCTTTGTAAAACTCCCGGCGCAGGGTTTTCCGGGCAATGGCATTGAGTTCCTCCACCACTTCCGTATAAGGTGTGTCAGGAATTTTTTCATGAAAAAGCCGCCCGACTTCATCCCGGTTTTTGTGAATGGCAGGCGCAATGATGTGCGAAGGTTTTTCACCTGCAAGCTGAATGATATATTCGCCCAGATCGGTTTCCATGACATCAAATCCGCGATCCTGAAGAAAGCGGTTCATGTGCATTTCCTCTGAAACCATAGACTTGCCCTTGACCATGCGTTTCGCCCCGTGTTTCTGCATAACAGAAAGCACAATCTCATTGGCCTGCTCTGTGGTTTCTGCCCAGTGAACCTGAATGCCGTTTTCCGTGCATTTTTTCTCCAACTGCTCCAGCAGTTCCGGGAGTCTGCTTAAAGCTCTCCTGCGTATGGCATTGCCCACAGCCCGCATTTTTTCCAGTTCCTCCGCATCGGAAAACAGGGCTTTGCGTTTCTGTATCATGGAACTCATCGCGAATTTCAGGTTGCTCCGCAACTGGGCATTGGCCAGGGCTTTGGAAATATTTTCCTGAAAATCAAAATTGTTATTGTCCATTGATCCGCTCCCATATAAATTCGGCAATGTGCTGTCCCTTTATCTGTATCTGTTCATGCCCCATCGCGCCGGTGATGTTCATCAGACATCCGCAGTCCCCGGACAGCACTTTTGACGCTCCGGTCTGCTGAATATCCGCAATTTTGTCTTTGACCATAGCCGCAGAAATTTCCGGCTGTTTTACAGAAAAGGTTCCCCCGAATCCGCAGCACTGGTGTTCGTTTTCCAGTTCTTTCAGACGGACATTTTTCAACTGCCGGATCAGGGATTTGGAATCTTCAATCACGTGCATTTCCCGCGCGGCATGGCAGGAGGAATGCCAGGTTACGGTAAGGGGTTTTCCCCTATCTTCCAGCCGGATTTTCAGCACATGAACCAGAAACTCGGTGAATTCGTAAATCCGGTCTGAAAACTGCTGCACTCGCGCAGATTCAGGATCATTGGCAAAGAGTTTGGGATAATGATGTTTCATCATGCCCGCGCAGGAGCCTGAAGGCACGACAATGGGCAAATCTTTGGGGAAAATTTCCATCTGCTTTCGGGCTACTGCCTTTGCCTCCGCAGGAAATCCGGAATTGTATGCAGGCTGACCGCAGCAGGACTGATCCGGGGGGAAAATCACCCTAACCCCCTCCCGCTGTATCAGGCGGATGGCCGCGATTCCCGCGTCAGGATACATCATGTCCATCAGGCAGGTGCCGAAAAAATACACTGCCTCCGTTTTTTCAGGGTAGTTTTTTTTCATGGAATCCTCTTAAGGTTTTGGGATGATACAAAGATGATTTTTTTATTTTATCATTGCAAAGGTGGGTTCCGCTCCGCTTCACCCACCCTGCAAACTGTTGGCGGTTTATGGTAATTTACTGTGAAATATTTTCTTTTTTCATTTCCTCAATAATGTTCATTGTTTGTACGCTTACGGTGCAGACACGTTTCAGCAGATCAATGACATGCTCTTTGTAATCGGCAAAACGGTAAGTATTGAATTTTTCTGCAATGGTCGGATCTTTGGGCTTTTTTTCTTTGTACTGGTCAAGAATCCATTCCAATGCGCTGCGGTTGCCGAGTTTATATTCCCATGCTTCTTTGGGAACACCGCTTAAAAAGCTGAGTTCGTCAATTTCAATGATGCCTTTTTCTTTGTCGGCTTTGAGTCTGGGTTTTATTTTCAGCTTTGGTGCATAAACTGCCTCAGGCTCTTTGGCAGTTTCCGCCTTTTTCTGCCGCATGGATTCTGTCTTTGTTTCCGCATGATGTTCTTTCAAATCAAATGGTTTTACGGTTTCATAGTTAATGTGCAAATCCATTAATGCTTTTCCCCATTCTGCCCATTTCCAAAAATCAGGATAAAAGGGAATGCGGGGAAATTCCCGTTTTAAATTCAGTTCGTATTTTTCACGGTAAGCCGGATTATGCAGCACAGCATAAACATAATGAAAAATGTCCTCTTTGCTGATCTCCGGCTCCGCATTTTTCTGTCTGGCGGATTTGCCTGATTTTTTCCTTTTCTTTCCCTCTGTTAAATCCTGTTCATCCTTTAATCCTGAAAATCCCGGTTCAGACAAATGATAGTGATTTCTGAACTGCTCCAAAGCCCAGTCGGTGATGTTGTCTGTGCGGTTGCCGGATTTGTCGTAGCGGTAGAGGGGAACACTGTTTGTTTTTTCCAGAAAATCCAAACTCCAAATAGAGTTTATCCCAAACGCTTGAAAATTTTTACTTGAGGCAATTCCAGAAAAACAAATTGAATAATTTTCCTTATCCAATTTATCTCCAAAAATATCGTAATGATTTTGGGTAAGTATATCATTTATAATTTTTTCGGCGTACCAGAATTGCTTAATAAAAGGACGATAATTAGCTTGAATAAATAATTTTTTATCATAATAAATTTTCTTTTTCTGTTCAAATTTCTTTTTTAAATCTCTGCTCCACTTTATAACTTCAGTCCATGAAGTATCATCATTAGATATAAAATTGTTATATTTTTCAATAAAAAATCGTATTTTATCATTCAAATTCTTTTTATCAAAATCATAAATCCATTCATCTCTGTTTGTTGATACACCCAAAGATGAAAATCCAAAAATCGCATTGCCGCCTTTGCCCAATTTGGTTTCTTTGTTTGCCAAAGGCAGAAGCTCGTCAAAATCAGTATCCGCAAGATTAATCCAGTTGCTGTTTTTGTCCGGCTGTATGTGTTCAAATTCAATCTGCTCAATGGAATGGGATCTGAACCAGTTCAGCTTCTCCTCTTTCCGCATTTCATCCGTCAGAGTGAAATAATATATCTTTGCTTTTTTCATTGCCATACCTTTCTGTTGTGTGAATTGTTTCCCACAGAGAACACAGAGAATTTCCCACAGAGAGCACAGAGAGTTTCCCACAGAGAACACAGAGAATTTCCCACAGAGATCACAGAGGGTTTCCCACAGAGAACACAGAGAATTTCCCACAGAGATCACAGAGAATTTCCCACAGAAATCACAGAGGGTTTCCCACAGAAATCACAGAATTTTTTCTCTGTGTTCTCTGTGGTCTTTTCCTCCTCTGTGTTCTCTGTGGGAAACAATCATTCACATTTCACCAGAAACATGATTGCCACGCCTGTCTGTATTCCGAAAACATTGTGTGTGGTTCCTGCTATTTTGGGATTTGCCCGCACATCGCTGCGTGTATCAACAATATACACATAATCAAACTCTTCCTGCACACATTTTCTGAACCCGTCAAATGTGCGGCTGTCAATGAAACTGCGGTTGGTAATAAAAGCAAGCACGCCGTTATTATCCAGCCGGTCAGTTGCCCACCTGTAAAATCTTGCATACATATCATAGAGTTTTGTTTTCTGCGCTGTGCTGTTTTTTATGTAAGTCTCTTTTATTCTTTTATCAATTTCATCATATTCCCTGTTTTTGTTGTTGTCATTTTCATTTGCCTGATTCGCATTGTACGGCGGATTTCCGATAATCACCGAAATCTTTTTGCTGTTCTGGCGTTTGATTCTTTCTGTGTTTTCCGAACTCAGCCCGAAAACACTGCGCTGCTGTCCGGAGTAGGCAAGCGGATCAGTATTGTCCAACGTATCCACAAAACACAGATTTTTGAATTCCTCGTAATATCCCATCCGCTGTTTAAACGTATATTCCACATTCAGATTGGCGATATAATACGGTAATATAGCAACTTCGTTCGCGTAAATCTCGTTTTTGTATTTGTGTGCAAGGTGCTGACTGGGAATATGGTCAATGATGGCACTCACAAACGTGCCTGTGCCTGTGGCCGGGTCAAGGATTTCCACGTTTTTGTCAGCCAATGTTTTGCCAAAATGCCTGTGCAGAAGAAAATCCGTGCTTTCCACCATAAACTGCACAATTTCATTGGGAGTGTAAACCACACCCAGCCGGTCTGCGGCTTTGGGATTATAGACTTTGTAAAAATTTTCATACAGCACTTTCAGGAACTTCTGCTTTTCATGGTGATCCGCAATGCACGCGGCCGCGCTGTTGATGGTGTCATAATAATGCTCAATATTTCCCATCAGATTTTTGCGCTCGCTGAAGGTGAACAGAATTTCAATCAGTTTTTCCAGTTCACGGGCAATATTGTTGTGGCGGTGAAAATCCGCGTCATCAAAAATTTTGCTGAAAATATCACTGGTCAGAATGTGCTGAATCATCATTTCCCGCACATCTGCGGCTGTAATCTCCGGATTTATTTCTGCTTTGCACAAAGTAAGAAAAGTTTCGCTGACTTCAGTGAATTTTCTGTTTTTTGCCCGTGTATCATCAATGCGCCTGCGCAGCGTTTCCACAATGACCGGAATATCAGCCCTGAATTTTTCAATCGCGTCCTCAAATTTGACAACAATATCACTTTTGAAGGAAATGAATTCGGAAAGGATATTGTGCAGACTGTCCGCATCCTGCACAGAAACCCGCATTTTTTCCGCGCCGTGCTGGAAAAGAACAGCGGTCTGCGAATCTTCAAACAGAATATTGCTGAAAGGATAACCCTTTTTCAGTTTTGCCTGAATTTCATCATCTATGGCATCTTTTTCATCCTTGCTTTCCCACAGGCCAATATCCAGCCCGAAAAGATTTTTCACAATGCCATCGGGCCTGACTTTTTTCCCTATGGTTCCGTCACAGCAAACTTCCGGAACCACTTCATAATTCTGTTTCCGTGCATATTCGTTGAGCAGCATCCAGAAGGGATTGCGTATGCTCTGCTCGTTTTTGGATTTCCCGAACTGAACAGCACGCTCAAGATTGTTGTAATACTGATGGATTAAGACTTTGGACATCTGTTTTGTTCCTCATAACCAATAATACCGGTTCGCCATTGAAAATATACTTAGGCGATTTCCATGAAAAAATGGGTAGTGGGTCAAATCCGTTGATAAGGTCTCCCCTCCCCTGAGGGAGGGGCAGGGGGAGGGTGAAAACATCACTGATTATCCCCCTCCCCTGACCCCTCCCACCGGGGGAGGGGAATTTTTGGATCAACAGATTTGCACCACTACCAAAAAATGTACCATCATTGTAGGGTGGGCAAGGCTTTTTGTGCCCACAGTTTCAGCAGGACGGCGGGCACAAAAAGCCGTGCCCACCCTGCGAAAAACGGTATAATCATTAATGGAAATCACCTTATGATGCCCTGTTCATCTCTTCCGGCTGTCCAGCATGTTTCTCACTGTTCCAAGCAGTTGCTCTGATGTATGGGGTTTGGGCAGGAGTTTTGCGTTTTCTTCCGTCCCGGTATCTGAAATAGGTGAGTCAAAACTGTAACCGGTGGTGAAAATAACCGGTATGCGGCTGCTGTGCTTATGGATAACCTCAAACACATCTCTTCCGTTTTTCCCCGGCATAACCATATCAAGCAGCGCCAGATCAATTTTGTCCGCGTTCAGCAGAAAAATGCGGATGGCTTCGTCTCCGTCATGGACCGCAAGCACATGATAGCCCGCATTTTCAAGTATATCAATATCCATTTGGCACACCTGCACGTCATCTTCGGCCACCAGAACGGTTTCTCCTTTTCCTTTCAGAGAAACCGGGGTTTCAGATGTTTTGCTTTCCATTTCCCGGCCCGCTGCCGAAGGCAGGGTAATCCTGAACATGGTTCCTTTTCCCGGCTCACTGGAAAAACCGATGCTTCCCTTATGCTGTTCAACAATCGCATATACAGTCGAAAGACCAAGCCCGGTTCCCTTTCCCACCTCTTTTGTGGTAAAAAAAGGTTCAAAAATGCGCTCCTGAATCTCGCTCGCAATTCCGCGGCCTGTATCAGACACAGAGACAAACACCTTGTTTCCTTTGGATTCTCCTTCATCACTGAGAGATATTTCTGGTAGTGGGTCTGCACAAACTGGTTAAAATTTAACTGTCTTATATTATTATGTTTTCAGAAAATGCCGGTTTTTGTCTATACATAATAAATACAAATAGTTATACGATACATCCATGATACTGTTCGTGCTGATTTTATATAATATACTGATTTATAAATTAAAAAAATCAGCATGAAAAGTCCCACTACCATATTTCTTCCTGATTCTCTGCGGTTCCGGTTTCAATGACAATATCACCGCCATCAGGCATGGCATCCCTGGCATTGACACAGAGATTGATCAGAACCTGTTCCATCTGAACAGGGTCAGCACAGATCAGCGGGAGCGGTGTATCACATTTCAGTTTCAGGTTTATATGCGCCCCGATCAGGCGCCGCAGCATATTCCCCAGATTCTGAATCAGGCGGTTTATATCCAGATACCTGGATTTGGGAGCTTCTTTTCTGCTGAAAGTCAGCAACTGCAGCACAAGGGAGCGGGCCCGTTCCACGGCTTTTATGATTTCACCGATGTACTTGCGGCAGGGAGCATCCGGGGCAGTGATTAACTGCATCAAATCCCCGTTTCCCTGAATGATCTGCAGCAGATTATTGAAATCATGGGCCACTCCGCCTGCCAACTGTCCCACAGCCTCCATTTTCTGGGAATGGCGGAGCCGGGCTTCCAGTCTGACCTGTTCTTCCTGCGAGTGTTTGCGTTCGGTAATATCACGGGCCACGACTATGGCAAAGATTCTGTCTTCAATCCGGTGAAATCCCACACTCATTTCAACAGGAATCTGTTTTCCTGTCACGGAAAGCAGTTCCGCCTCAATGGTTCTGCCAGGGCCGGAAAGAGGCAAATCACCTGAAAACATTTCTCTGACCATCTCCCATGCCGGATCGGAAAGAATGTTTTTCAGGAAAAGCGTAGAGTTCTCATCATGTATCTGCCCAATAAAACTTTCTGCCCTTGCATTCATATCCAGCACCTGTCCGGAAGGCACTTCTGTCCAGAACAGGGCATCCGCGCTGTGGTCAAGCAGCAGGCGCAGCCGTTCCAGTTCCCGCAGACGCTGCCGAAGCTGGGGATAGTAACTTTTCTGATGGGAACTTTCCCCCAGCCCCAGCACCTGACGGCGCAACTGTTTTCTGCTGTCTTCTGTGTCAGAGGGCTTTTGCATAGATTTTTTCCATATCCAGAATATCCGGTTCACGGGGATTGGTCAGGATGCAGGGATCCTGCATGGCATTTACAGCCAGCCGGGGAATATCATCCGGCAGAACGCCCAGTTCTCCCAGAGTCTGATCAATACCCAGGGATTTCAGAAATTCTCTGATGGCCGACAGAATAGCGGATTTGCATTTATCCGGCCTTTTTTCATTCATATTCATATTCATGGCCTTTCCCATACGGATATAGGATTTTCCTGCTGCCCCGAAATTATACTCCACAACATGGGGCAGGAGAATGGCATTGCACTGTCCGTGTGGAATATCCCGGTATCCGCCCAGACTGTGGGCCATAGCATGTACCGCTCCCAGGCTGGCATTGGAAAAGGCCAGACCGGCAAAAAGACTGGCCTGCATCATTCCGCTGCGAAATTCCCCGCTGCGCGGATGCTCACAGGCTCCTTTCAGATTTCTGCACACCAGACGTATGGCCTCCAAAGCATGAAGATCAGTTATGGCTGAACTTGCATTGGAAACAAGCGCTTCCGCTGCATGAACAAACGCGTCCATGCCTGTGGCCGCAGTCAGAGCATGATCCATTGTGAATGTGGTTTCCGGATCAATAAGGGAGACATCCGGAACCAGCACCTTGCTCACAATAGCCATTTTGACCCTGCGCAGGGTATCGGTGATAATGGCAAACTGGGAAACATCAGCAGCAGATCCCGCGGTCGTTGGAATGCAGATCAGGGGCGGACAGGGCGCTGGAATTTTGTCAACGCCCTCATAATCGCTGATATGCCCGCTGTTGGAGCATACAATGCCGATTCCCTTGGCGCAGTCCATAGGGCTTCCTCCGCCCAGAGCCACAATCGCGTCACAGGATTCTTTGCGGTAGATTTCCGCACCTGTCATAACCTCGCTGTCTTTGGGATTGGGCGTGACCTGTGAAAAAAAAGTGTATTTCATTCCGGCCTGATCAAGAATACGGACAATTTCCACGGACCATCCTGCTGCGGACACGCCCGGATCACTTACCAGCATGGGTCTCCGGATTTCATAAATTTTCAGATAATTATCCAAAAGGAATCTGGCACCTGCTCCAAAAACAAATTCCGGAGCTACAAATTTTCTGAGCTTGTCCACATTGACATGATTCATTCAGGCCATCCTTTTCATGAAAAGATTATTCTGCTGTGTTCTCCGTTTCTTTCAGGATTGCTTCTGCTTTTTTTCTGACAGTGTATACAGATTATTGACAGCAATTTTCCAGACAAACTCAATGCTGATAACTGATGTTACCCACACCCCGGCCCTCCCCCATTGAGGGGGAGGGAGTTTTAGGCGATTTCCATGAAAAAATGTACCATCATTGCAGGGTGGGCACGGTTTTTTGTGCCCGCCGTCCTGCTGAAACGGTGGGCACAAAAAACCGTGCCCACCCTACGAAAAACGGGTAGTGGGTCAAATCCGTTGATAAGGTCTCCCCTCCCTTGAGGGAGGGGCAGGGGAGGGTGAAAACATCACTGATTATCCCCCTCCCCTGACCCCTCCCACCAGGGGAGGGGAATTTTTGGATCA
>JBFXEJ010000036.1:0-50366 GCA_050180235.1 Desulfococcaceae bacterium | reverse complement strand
ACGAATATTTTTAGGTACAAATTTTTCGGGAATTCCGTCTTTCCCGAAAGAAGTCACACCTCCGATAATCAGAACACGCAGTGAAAAAAAATGAATAACAGGCGTTAAAAAAAATCTTTGGCTGCTTTTGACAGTCAAAGATGTTTGGAAATATTATCATTTTCAATGATGCCTTCCAAAAATTTTTGAAAGCCTGATAAACAGCCTGGTTCAAAACACAAACATTTTATGATTTTTATCTCTATAAAAAACATGCCTGCTTGTCAATGATTTCTTTATAAATCATATTTTATTTCTGTTTTCAGATAACTGTATCTTTTCTGACAGTGCCGGGTCAGTCTGCCCGTGAAAAAAAACACTGGCCGCCCCAATCCAGACATTTTTCCGGAAGACAGAAAAAGAAAGAACATCATTACCCAAAGTATGCTGAATATTTTTTGTCCGGGCAGCAAAAAATATATAAATTATATTATATACCGATAACTATAATGCTGGCTGTTATGGATTCATATTGCATTCGTCCGGACTGTGTGTTAAAATAAATTTATGTTTTCCGGCCTGAGACGAACCCATGCAGGGCAGAGTCAGCCGGATTTCCAATCCCTGACAAAAGGAGATTATAATGAAACGTAATGCAAATTTTATGCGTATGTTCTTTTGTGCCTTGTGCCTGCTGATGTTTCCGCTTTATGCGAATGCAACATCAGTGGCAGATTCCTGCACTTTGTTTAACGAGGATTTTTCCGGACTGTCTGCGCATTCCTGGGATTATGAAGCAATGCAGATACAGAATGAAAAACTGTCTTTTTCCCGGCCCGGTGACAGCACTGTCGGCATTGCCTCAGTGAATTTTATTCCGTCCGGCCCTTTTTCTGTGGATGTGGATGTTCAGGCCGACATGCAGGATACAGATGCGGGTTTCGGAATTTCCCCCTTTACAAACGGGGATTTGCTCCTGAATGTGAACGGGATGACAGCAGATGGCGTAAGCGTTTTTGTTTTTCCCGGACTCAGTACCATGTTTTTTGGTGCCTGGGATGTTATTAACGGTCGATGGTGGATTTCCGATCCGTATACGCTGAACACCCCGGTCAATACCATAGGACTCAAATACGGAGAAACCGGCATCACCATCCGGATCAACAAATCTGACACAGATGCCACATTGTCCGGAGATTTCGCTTTGGCGGGCAGTGTCATAAACACCCTTTGGATTATGGCCTATGGCCCCAATTCCGCTTTTGCCTTTGACAATGTCTGCGCCGATCCGGTTTCATCCGGCATTCCGGAAGTGACAGAGGCCACGCTGACGGACAATCTGGATCTGATTCTGCCCATGATACAGATTGACAATCTGTTTCTGCGCGCCTCCTTTCAGTATGTTCCTGACCCTGCTGCCATTCTTTTCCGCTTAACGGATTATGCAGTCATTGATAATCCTGGATATCAGAATCCGGCTATACTTTCTTCCGCTCTGGACCTGTATATTCCCTCACTCAAAATAAACGGAACCCCTTACTGGATTAACCTGTTTTATGATCCCTCAAGAGGCACAGGAAATGAAATTTATTTTCAGTTAAAGAATTTCGGCGTTGCAGAAGGTGCTTCAGCCGAATCCTTTACCGCCAGCGGAACCGCACGCACAGATTCGAGTGTCTCGGTTCAGACGGCTTCCGGGGCTGCTGTATTTGTTCCGATGGGAGCAGTTGCGCCCGGTCTGGACGGACAGGTGGGAACCACGGTTTTTTCCATTGAAAGAGACAACAGCCTGACACCGGTTCTGCCTGAAGGGGAAAAACGGATTTCCGATGTTTACCGTTTCGGCCCCAGCGGTTTCAATTTTCAGCAGGCCGTAACAGTGACCATTCCCCTGACCGGTGCAGAGACCGTTGAAAATGCAGTGCTGTACCGGATGAATGAAACAACTGGCGAAATTGAAATGCTCGGAGGTGTTTTTGACGCGGCTGCCAGAACCGTTACGGGACAGACTACGCATTTCTCCCCGATTTTTGCGGCTTCCGCTCCTCTCCGGGACAGTGCGGCCGGATGTATTCTGCTCGACAACAGCGGTGCGTCCCAGTACACATGGCGGAATGTCTGTCCTTCCGAGATTCTGGAATTCTATTTTCCCGGAGCTGCACCGTTTGAAGGAGCCGCATCTGTAAGTCCGGACAGTTGCACCAGCGGATGGTGCAACCAGATCAGATACATTGTACCCCAGGGCAGATACCGGCTGTGCGTGGAAACATGGACAAAACAGTTCCAAAGCGATTTGCCCAGACTGACCGGTCATACCATTTTGCCGGAGATCGTGGATGTCCATGTTCCATACCGTTATCCTGATTATCAAATTTCCAAAACAGTTGCTCTGGGAAATTTGACTATGAATCAGCCCGGCCCATGCCCCTGTTCCTCAACTCCCACATCCTCTGTCGGAACCGGGGATTTGGGTATTACCCTGATATGGCATTCCTCCGTGCCGGTGGATCTGGATCTCTGGGTTACGGAACCCAACGGCAATGTCATTGATTACGGCAGTCCGACATCTTCAACAGGCGGCACACTGGATATTGACAACCAGTGTGATGACTATGTAGCGGGAAGAGCGGAAAATATCTTCTGGACAAATCCGCCTGCGGGGAATTACAAGGTGGAAGTCAACTGGTATGATCTTTGCAGTGATACATCCCTCAATTCCGTATCCTATGAAGTCCGGGTGGTCAACAAAGGGGAAACCAAAACCTACACCGGAACCATTGCAAAAGATGCAACCGTGAATGTGGTTACAGTGAATGTGCAGTAATCCGGTCTTTTGATCGGATGAACTGAAAGACAGGACGGAGTTCGTCTGCGGATGAATTCCGTCCTTTATCTGAAAAAAATCGGGAAGGATAAGAAAAAATGTATCAATCATTTGATGTAAAACAACTGAGACGTGAGAATCCCAACTATATCCCCAAAACGCCTTTTGAACACCAGAAGGACGCTTTTGCCAATCTGTCGAAATTATACAGTTTCGATAATAACAGCCATAAATCCGGATTACTGGTGCTTCCCACAGGTGCAGGAAAAACATTCACCTCTGTAAACTGGATTTGCAGAAATGTTATTTCCAAAAATAAAAAAGTACTGTGGCTGGCGCATACCTCACACCTGCTTGAACAGGCATATGAGACTTTTCAGAACAATCTTTTGGAGATAACTTCAAGGGACAAGGTCAATATGCGTATTGTTTCCAGCAATCCTATGCACTCCAGACCATCCCAAATCGAACTGACAGATGATATTGTCATCATCACCACACAGACCGCGATAAGCAACTGGAAAACAAGTGCTTTGGATGGCAAAGGAGATAAAAGAACAACTGCGTTTGAGCAATTTGTTAAACATTCAGAAAAAACCGGACTGTTTCTGGTTTTGGATGAGGCGCACCATGCCCCTGCTTACGGATGCAGAAATTTTCTGGTGGGCGGAAGCAAAGAGAAAACCGGTATCAGGGATGTGGTTCCGAATGTCTGTTTTTTGGGACTGACCGCCACGCCCACATACAATGATGAAAGAAGAAGAGGATGGCTTTTTGAGATATTCAACACTCAACTCTTTGATAAAAAAGGGATTATTTTTGAAGCAGACAAATCCTATCTGACAAAACAGGGCATTCTCGCAATTCCTCAGTATATCCAGAAGAATACAGGGAAAGAATTTGAAGTTGATGACAGTCTGTATAATCATCTGGTAAGAGAGCATAAAGACCTGCCGGAACATCTGATTGAGATAATGGCACATGATTCAGGAAGAAATGATTATATTGTCAATGAGTATCTCCAAAACAGAGAGGAATACAAAAAAACCATCATTTTTTCAGATCGTTGGTTTCAATGTGTTTATATTAAAGAGAAACTGAAAGAAAAAGGGGTAAAAGCCGATGCAGTTTATACGCATATTGAAGCAAAACCCGGTTCTGCGGAAGAAAGAAACAGAAGAACACCTGCTGAAAATGCCAAAATATTGCAGGACTTTAAAAACAACAAGCTGGATGTTCTGATTAATGTGAAAATGCTTACAGAAGGCACTGATGTGCCTGATGTGAATACGGTTTTTCTTACAAGACAGACAACAAGTCCGATTTTGCTCACCCAAATGATCGGCAGAGCCTTACGTGGCAAAAGAGCAGGCGCAGGCAAAGATAAGGAAGTTGCCAATATTGTATTCTTTACAGATAATTGGAAAAGAATTATCAATTTTGCCACTCCTGAAAACGAGGGATACAAAGCAGAGGAAGTAAAGGTAAAAGGCTATTATCCCATTCAGTATGTTGCAATCAATCTGGTGGAAGAACTTTCCAGAAAGATTGACAGCGGACTTGTGTTTGCAGATAAAGACTTTCTGGAACAGCTTCCGCTCGGATGGTATGAAACAGAAGTTACAATTACAGTGGAAGAAGAAACAAACACATTTAAGGAGTTTGTCATCGTATATCAGAATATGAAGCAAAAATTTGAAAGATTCATCAAAGAGATTTCCGGCAGACTTTCCGCAGAATGGGAAAATGAGAATCTGTCTGAGGAATGGATGCAGCCCCAGGTGAATAAATGGATAGCTGATTATTTTGATAAAGATCAGGATAATAAAAACCAAACCCTTGATTTGGATTTGATCAGGATTGCAAGACATATTGCCCAGTCAGGAAAACCGCCTGTTTTCTGTACCTTTGAGGAAAGAGATCAGCATGATTTAAGCAGGATTGCATTTGACGCAGTGCAAAAACGCATGGATGATTTAACCATTGATGAACTGCTGATTAAGGAATTCAATTCTCCTGACAAACTGTGGCAGTTGTTTTACAGGGATTACAACCGGTTTGCCTCTGCTTTTGATGCGGAGCGGAGAAGGGCAATTCACAGGATAAAATATAACAGCATACCAAAAATGAATATCCCGCAGCCGGAATTTGTGGAAACAAAGCGGGAATTAAGTGAACAGGAAAAAGAACAGGTTTTTATCCGGGATAATTATACCTGTTTATGCTGCGGAAAAACCAGAATAAAAGGCAAAAGAGTGAAATTTGAGGTTGACCATATTATCCCGGTCAAATTCGGTGGTCAGACCACAGTTGACAATTCTCAGACCTTATGCAGCGTTTGCAACAAAGCAAAAAGCATTAATGAGATAAATTTCAAGATATATAAAACACCTCTCCCATCACCAAAAGATAATTTGGAAATTTTTGCATTTTCAAATTCTGAATTGGGATATTGGGTATTGAGAAGAATTGTAAATTTCGGTAGTGGGTCTGCACATACTGACAAAAAATTAACTATTTGATATTATTATATTTAAAAAAATATACTGATTTTTGTCTATACATAATAAATACAAATAGTTATACGATACATCCATGATACTGCTTATACTGATTATAAATAACATATTGATTTATATATTAAAAAAATCAGTATGAGCAGTCCCACTACCTAAATTTCTTTTACCATTGTCAGGCAGTTTCGGAAATCAGGATGGATGACAGACCAAGAAGCAAATACCGTTATCATTGGGAAATTCATCTGTATGAAGGGAATAATCCTGAATGGCTGAATAGACACAAAGAAAAACTGATGGCTTATATTCATAATGAATGGAAATATGAACTGCTTCAGGATATAACCATAAAGTAAGGGAATGAAAAATAACAGACAAATCTTGCAGGAAGAGGAAAAAATGATTCAGACTCTTGAATCTGTTATTGACAAACAGGGAAAAATCCAATTCCTGATCAGAAAACTGCAAAAGCAGGTTAAAAAAACATGTTTGATAGGTAAGGGAAGTGAAAAATACTGATATACCGTTTCAGGTGTCAGGCAGCAGATGCAGAACACTGGAACCGGTATGTCAGCAATTTTCAAATCCCTAAAGCAATTCCTGTGCCATAAAAAACCAAAGTTGAAACATTATGAAGAACTTTTGGGAGAACTGTGGTATTCGGATTTGGGAATTCCGGCAAAAGAGGTGCAAATTTAACTGTATATTTTCTCTGAAAAGGATAACTTTTGAAAGATAAAGCTAACATTTATATCGAAACGTCAATTGTCAGTTACTTATCTGCCCGACCGAGCAGCAACTTGACTGCGGCAGCATGGCAACAGATCACATTTGAATGGTGGGAAACACGACGACATTATTATGATCTGTACATTTCAGAATTGGTAATAACAGAAGCAGGCAGAGGGAATTCTGATGCTGCAAGAAAACGATTATCATATCTGACTGATATTTCACGGATTATTATTACTGATGAGGCCCGGTCACTCGCCAATACAATTCTCAGTCAAAAAATCCTGCCGGAAAAAGCCGCTGCTGACGCACTTCATATCGCAATTGCTTCCTATCATGATATTGATTATCTTCTTACATGGAATTGCACACATATAAACAATGCCGCAACAAAGCCGATAATCCGGAAGATATGCGCTGAAGAAGGTTTCACCTGTCCGGAAATATGTACTCCGCAGGAATTAATGGGAGATTATAAAAATGGATGAAATTATTAGTGAAGTAAGAAAAATCAGGGAAGAGTATGTAGCTGAGCATAATTTCAGATTAGATGAAATATTTGCTGATCTTAAAAAAAAGGAACTGGCTTCAAACAGGCAACTTTTTGATTTGAGACATAAACATAAAAAATCCAAACTGCGACCTGTAACCCTAAGTTACTGATTATTCGTTCCGGCAGTTTTTCAGCATGATGCAACTGCCTGATTTCCGGTTGCCGCTTTGAAAGGTGGCAGGTTGGGTAAAAAAAGTAATTCAGGAACGATTTCCATTACAAAATGCTGGCAAGCCTGTCTCTTCAGATACAATTTTAAAGGACTGATAATTATGAAAAATTATATCCATTCCCCCAACTGTGCGCGCTGTCCCTACAATGCTGCGGACAGATTATGCAGAAAAGAAAACGGAAAAGCCCCGGATTTCTGCCCCACTGTGCAGAAATCTGATTTGATTGCCAAAAGCCTTGCAGAATACAAAAAAGATCCGGCTCTCATGGAATTTGCCCGGCAGTCTGCTTTGCAGGAAGCAGAAGGTTATGCAAACCGGGAATGCGGATATGACAATGTCAGACCCGCGATGACGAGAATAGAGGAAATCATTGCCTTTGCCCGGAAGATGAAATATCAGCGGCTGGGACTGGCCTTCTGCATTGGACTGCGAAAGGAAGCCGCTGTGGTGGAAAAACTCTTTTCCGCACATGGTTTTGATGTGGTTTCAGTGGTATGCAAGGCAGGGCGCACGCCCAAAGAGGAAATAGGCATTTCTGATGATCAGAAAATTGCCATTGGAAAATTTGAAACCATGTGCAATCCGGTTATGCAGGCAATGGTGCTTAATGATGAAAATACGGATCTCAATGTGATGCTGGGGCTTTGCGTGGGGCATGATTCCCTTTTTCTGAAATATGCAGAAGCCCCGTGTACGGTGCTGGCCGTCAAAGACCGTGTGCTGGGGCATAATCCGCTGGCTGCCATTTATCAGGCAGAAAGTTATTACCGCAGTCTGCAGCATGAACAGCTTCAGGATTTAGGGTCTGTATCAAAATAACCTGTTATAACGTGAGTTCGACGAGTTTTTTATCATTTATTACAGATTGTTAATATCTAATTAAGTGGTTAAGAGACAAACATTCTTAAAAGAGTAACAGATTAAAATATCAGCACATATTTACAATTTCATGTTTGGCACGAAATTTGCTTACAGACTAATATGTTGATTTTTAACTGTAACTCATCGAACTCACGTTGTTATAAACCCTAAGGGTTTTCAAAACCCTTAGGGTTTCCGGACAGGAAAATAACCTGTGCAATTTTCGGCAGTGGATCAAATCGTTTGACAGAGTGACGCAGAGTTTTTTTCTGTGTGACTCTGAGGGATAAGGGAGATCAAACGTTTTGATCCACAGCCCAATTTTCTGTCCGAAAAACCCTGAGGGTTTTCAAAACCCTCAGGGTTTATAAGATTTTATTTTGATGCAAACCCTTAGTGCAAAAAAATCCCTCTGCCCGGACTTCACTTTATAATCTGGCAAAAGCAGGTTTTTTTCTGCTTTTTACGAATTCTCTTCCCGCTTCAATAAAGTCCCGGAAAAAAATTTTGATGATCCAGCAAAAAATCATAAATCCTGTTACTCCGGCAAAAGCTGGAATCCATAACAATCTGAAAATACAGAATTTCAGATTTAGCAGGAATGACGGAGATACAGTAATATGCTGAATTTTAAAAAGATTCATCAGTTCCCGGGAAACAGAAAACCGGAAGCGCAAAAAAATTTGCTTTTCAAAGATTTTCTGATTATGGATGACACATGAAAACAGGTGCATTATTTTATTAACCGATATTACGCAGCATCGTCATGCCGGCGAAAGCCGGTATCAGGAACATGTCTGAATTACCGGATTCCGGCTTTATCCGGAATGGCTGCGGACACAAGTAACCTGCCGGATTTTAAAAAGTTTGCGTAACAGCAGTTATTAATTGCCCAAAGTCTTTTGATCTGATGGAGTCAGCGTCATTCCGGCACAGGCCGGAATCCGGTATCTTCGGCCTTTAATGTACACAGACTTACGCCAGTGTAACGGGTTCCGGTGGATTTTGAAACTGGCTCAAAGAAAAAAATTTGCTTTTTTAAAGGAAAAAATCTCATGAACTTCTTTTTTCATCCCAAAGGAATCGCCCTGATCGGGGCCACGGCAAACCCCAAAAAAGGCGGTTATGCCATACTTAAAAATCTTGTCACCGGATACAAAGGCGGTATTTACCCGGTCAATCCCCGTTATCCGGAAATTGAGGGCGTGAAATGCTATCCCTCGGTCGCGCAGGTTCCGGATCCGGTGGATCTTGCCATTGTGTTTGTGCCGGGCAAACTTGTTCCGCAGATCATCCGGGACTGTGCTGCACGCGGCATCCGGGGCGTGATGATCGAATCCGGCGGATTTGCCGAAAGCGGAGCCGAAGGCCGGGCCATGCAGGAAGAACTCAGACGTATTGCACAGGAACGCGGCATAAGGCTCTGGGGGCCCAACTGCATGGGGCTGGTAGACGCTGTCAGCCGCTATGTTTTTTCCTTTGTATCACCCACCATCTGGGAAAACTTTTTTTCCGGCAATGTCTCTCTTATCGTGCAGAGCGGTATGCTGTCCGGCGCGTTTCTCATTGACCGCATGAGCCACGGAACTATGGGCATCAGCAAGGTCTGCTCGGTTGGGAACAAAGTGGATGTGGATGAATGCGAACTGCTGGAATACCTGATCAAAGATATGGAAACCGATGCCATCGGTCTGTATCTGGAGGCCATTCCTGACGGCAGACGTTTTATGGAAATCTGCCGATCCTCCCGCAAACCCATCGTGGTTCTCAAAGGCGGCAAAAGTCCCAAAGGCGCGGCCGCTGCCATGAGTCACACCGCGAGCATGGCAGGTGATAAGGCCGTTGTCAGCGGTGCTCTAATCCAGGCGGGTGTCACAGAAGCCAAAGACTTTGATCAGATGACGGATTTGTGCAGAACTCTGGCACTCTATCCTCATGTGGAAGGTTCAGGCAGGGGACGGGTAGCGATACTGACCTACAGCGGAGGCGCAGGAATTGTATCAGCGGATTTTATTCATGAATGCGGACTGGAACTTGCTGAACTTTCGGAAAAATCTGTGACTGCCATGAAAACAGTGTTTCCGGAATGGATGAAACCCTCAAATCCCATTGACATCTGGCCTGCTGTGGAACAGCATGGAGCGGAAAAGGCTTATGGAACTGCGTTCCATGCGGCCTGCGCAGATCCGGGCGTGGATGCCATTTTTCTCCATATCTTTGTGGGCGGATTTGCTCTTAATTTTGATCTTTCCAATCTGGCATCAGAAGCCCGTATTGCGGGCAAACCAGTTTTCTGCTGGGTTATCGGCAAAAGCAGTGAGGTAACAGAATTTCAGTCAAAAACAAGGGAAATGGGCATTCCCATCTTCCGGGAAATCGGCAGGGCTGTGGAGTGCATGAATGCGGTTTTCGCGCGCAAACGCATGATGGACTCCGGACTTGCCAAAGAAGTGATTTCAGATTCCTTTTCCCTGTCTGACACTGCAAATGATCTGCTGGTCAGAGAAAGCGGTGTGCTGGATGAATACCTGTCCAAGCAGATTCTGAACGGATGCGGTATTCCCACAGTGAGAGAAGAGATCGTGACAAGTCCTGAAGAAGCCGTGAACCTGCTTTCGGAAATGCGCGGGCCGCTGGTGATGAAGGGACTGGTTCCGGGTCAGGTGCATAAAACCGAATCCGGTCTGGTGCGGCTGTGGATCAGCACAGAGGCAGGTGTGAAAAAGCATTTCAAATCCCTGGGGGAGAAAGTTGGGGATACAGGAAAGATTCTGCTTCAGAAACAGGTGGATGGCGGAGTGGAACTAATTGCGGGACTGATGCACGATCCCCAGTTTGGCCCCTGCGTCATGTTCGGACTGGGCGGAATCATGGCCGAAGTTCTCAAAGATGTGGTCTTTGCCTCAGCTCCCATTACCCATGATGAAGCTCTGGAACTGATTGGCAGACTGAAATCCCGTCAGATGCTTGATGGTTTCCGGGGAGCGGAACCAGCGGATCGGAATGCCATCGCGCAAGTTCTGGTCAATCTGGGACGGCTGGGGCTGGCCTTTCCCCAAATCAGTGAAATTGACATAAATCCGCTTATTGTCACCAAAGGCAAACCCGTGGCTGTGGATGCCACGGTGATTATCGTTAGATAAGCTACTGTCTGAAAATATACGGAGTCCAAACTGAACGTTTGCTGTTTCCCAAACTTTCAGTTTGGAATGCCTGTTCTGTCTGAAAAAACATCCCCGCAGTTTCATCCGCATAAAAATTCCCGATGGCGGGACAAACCGTCTGCCAGTCTGTTTTTTTAAACCGCAGAATGACGCAGAGTTTTTTCTTTCCAAAATTCAGGCGGTATTTTTAAGAGCAGACGGTTTGACCCGCTGCCAAATTCCCATCCGCAGATTTTTTCAATACTTCTCCCCTTTTTTATAGATTTTATCAATTTGACAGATTTGCCTTTCTCAATCTATAAGGCGTCCTGAATTTTTATGAACCCAAAGGAGCTTTGCATTCAGGATGAAAAATTTTTTTGCAACAAAATGGGGAATTATTGCTGTGGGCGGGGGCATCGGCATACTGGCCGCACTTTTGCAGAAACTGGGCAATCCCGGAAACATGGGAATCTGCGTGGCCTGTTTTGAACGGGATATTGCGGGCGCAACGGGTCTGCACCGGGCAGAAGTGGTGCAGTATATGCGCCCGGAAATCATCGGATTTGTTTTCGGTTCCCTGATTGCCGCACTTTTATTTAAGGAATTCAGGGCCAGAGGCGGTTCCGCTCCCATTGTCCGGTTTTTGCTGGGCATGTTTGCCATGATTGGCGCACTCGTATTTCTGGGATGTCCCTGGCGCGCCATGCTGCGTCTCAGCGGCGGGGATTTCAATGCCATTGCCGGAATTCTGGGACTGGTATGCGGCATTTGGATTGGCACGCTGTTTTTCAGAAACGGTTACAATCTGGGGCGCACAGTCACTTCCCATACAGCATCCGGCTTTCTTCTGCCATTGATGATGCTGGGTTTTCTCATACTCATGCTCCTCTTTCCGCAGGAGTCCGGGCAGCCAAAATCCGGCATTCTGTTTTACAGTGTCAGCGGCCCCGGAGCCGGACATGCGCCCCTGTTCCTTTCCCTGATTATCGGAATGCTGATCGGCTTTGTCGCACAGCGCAGCCGTTTCTGCACTATGGGAGCGTTCCGGGATCTGATTCTGTTCCGGCAGATCCATCTTTTCATGGGTGTGATTTCTTTGGTGGCGACAGCTTTGATCACCAATCTGATTCTGGGACAGTTCAAGCCCGGATTTGAGGGACAGCCTGTGGCCCATACTCAGTTTGTGTGGAATTTCGCTGGCATGGCACTTGCAGGTCTTGCCTTTGCCCTGGCAGGCGGATGTCCGGGGCGGCAGTTGTTCCTGTCCGGAGAAGGAGACGGGGACGCTGCACTTTTTGTTATGGGAATGATTGTCGGAGCCGCATTTTCCCACAATTTCGGGCTGGCAAGCTCCCCCAAAGGCATTGGCCCCTATGGAACAGCCGCAGTCATTGTGGGATTTGCGGTATGCCTGTTTATCGGTTTTTTCATGCGGAAAGGAGAAACACGGTGAAAGAGATTGTGGATGCAAGAGGTCTTTCCTGTCCCCAGCCTGTGCTGATGGTCATGGACATGTTCAAAAAAATGGAAAAAGGCGAAATCCTGGTGATGACAGATACACAGGCATCAAGGGAAAATGTAAGCCGGGCTGCGGAAAGCAAAGGCTGGACTGTCAGCAAAGTGCAGGAACAGAATCAGGAATTTCATCTGACACTCACAAAAACCTGATTTCCAATTGCTTTTAAACCGCGAAACACACGAAAATGCACGAATGCACAAACCGTAATTCGTGTCATTCGTGCAATTCGTGGCTTTACCATCAAATCTTCTGAGTAATACCAATTCTCCATTGATTTGATGCAATACCGTCAGTTTTTCCGCTGTTGAGGATGTGCAAAAAACCGCTCCGCTTAATTTTTGCACTCCTCCGGAAGCGAATCGTTATAAAAACAGGGCTGACAGCCGGTTTGATTTTTACCCACATAAAAAATTGAAATCAGCATGAATTTTTCTTTTTTGAATTTGTTCAGACAGAAAACCCCTTCCCCTGCTCCTTTGGAACAGGGCAGGGGTTTTCTGGTGTTTGAAAACACCACGGAAGTCATCCGCGCGGAGAAACTTCTCAAAAATCAGGGCTGGCATATCCGGGTTATGGGCCCCCCGCCGGAAATCCGTACCGGCTGTGATCTGGTGATTGAAATTCCGCTCATGGAATCCCTGCATATCCTTAAAAAACTGGAAGATTCAGGAAACCGGCCTTTGCAGATGGTTCCGGTCTCCAGTCCTTTGCTGGAACCCGTGAATATTTTTCAGGTCAAAGACTTTGGGGACTGGCTGATGGTGCGGGCTGCGAACATGAAACTCACAGTGGAAAAGCAGACAGGCATGATTGTCAACATATCCGGAGGCGGATGTCCGGATGTGCCGTATCTTGCATCGCAGATGGTGGGAAAAAAACTGTCTGACACGCCCGCGCCTGCGGATATTGGGCATACGCTTTGCGGTTATGCGCTGCAACTGGCCTATGAGGAGATGAAACGCCAATGTTAGGCATTGCAGGAACCGTTCCGGACAGAGATTTTCCCCTGGTCTGGGGCCCGGTGTCTGTTACCGGCAATCAGCTTTGTATCCGTGATTATCTTGTACCCATCAACCGGGGAACGCCAGCTCTCGCGGCGGCGGCAGTGAAAACCTGTGAAATGCTGAATACTGAACTGCCCTTTGCCTTTCTGGTCGGAGATACAGGACTGGGACAGGGAAGCCGGGAACTTTACGCGTATCTGGAAAAAAATATCCATAATTTTAAACTGCATACCCTTGTTTTCCATTATCTGCAGCCGGATGCGGACTGGCATAACCGGGTTTTGTTTGCCATTCAGAAAATGCCGGAAAAACCGGTGCTGATTGCAGACGCTGGTTTCATGTATGCGGCCAAGATGAGCGGTCAGGCAGGCGCATATGATCTTTTCACGCCTGATGTGGGGGAACTGGCCTTTCTTGCAGATGAGGCCGCGCCCCATCCCTTTTATACCAGAGGTTTTATTCTGCATGAGGAAAATCAGGCTCCGGAACTCATTGCCCGCGCGTACCGCCATGACAATGCCGCAAAATATATGCTGGTGAAAGGTCAGAAGGATTATGTTGTTCAGGCAGGCAGAATTCTTGAAATCATTGATTCGCCTCAGACAGAGGCTTTGGAAGCCATTGGCGGCACCGGAGACACCCTGACCGGTATTGTTTCAGCCCTGATTGCATCCGGCATGGATATTGCAGAATCAGCAGGGATTGCAGCACGAATCAACCGCTTGGCCGGTTCTCTTGCCTGTCCCAGTCCCGCGTCCTGCGTTACAGACATCATTGCAAAAATTCCCCATGCCTTTTCCGCAGTGCTCCAATCCGGATTATAAGTTGTCTTTCAAACAACAGCTTTTAAGGTGATTTCCGGAAAAGAATATACCGCCAAAGTATCAAAAGCTTCCAGCTTTTGCATTGTGCCTGTGAACTGTGATGGTATATTTATTTTAATAAATCACATTAAGTTACTGTGTTTTGAAAGCGAATCAGCATCAGATCAGACTGTAAAGCATCCTGGTTCCCACCAGCAGAAGCAGTATGGCAAATACCCGTTTCAGACGGGCAACCGGCAGACTGTGAGCCAGACGCACACCCAGCGGGGCAGTAAGCACACTTGCGCAGACAATCCCGGCCAGCGCGGGAAGATAGATATAACCAAATGAATATTGTGGCAGACCGGTCGCGTTCCATCCATTGTAAATATAACCCAGGGTTCCGGCAATCGCGATGGGAAAACCGATAGCAGCAGAAGTGCCGATGGCCTGATGCACGGCTATATTGCACCATATCATGAAAGGCACAGACAGGGTTCCTCCGCCAATTCCCACCAGACTGGACACAATTCCAATGACATTTCCCACAGCAAACATGCCGGTATTTCCGGGAATTTCCCTTGAAGCTTTGGGTTTTTTGTCCAATAGCATCTGGACGGCCACATAATAGAGAAAAACCACAAAAAATCCCTTGAGAAAATTGGTGGAAAGGCTTGCAGCGATGAAGGTTCCCAAAAAAGTGCCGGTGAGAATGCCCAGAACAATCCGCCGCACCACCAGCCACTGCACCGCGCCGCGTTTGTGATGGGCCATGAAACTGGATACGGATGTGAAAATAATGCTGGCCATAGAAGTACCCAAAGCCAGGTGCATGAGGCTCTCATGGGGAATTCCCTGCCATGTCATGGAAAATACCAGCATGGGAACAATCACCAGCCCGCCGCCGATGCCCAGCAGCCCGGCCAGAATTCCGGCCACCGCGCCCAGTGCAAGATAAAGCAGTAAAACTGAATACATTCCGTTCTCCCCAATGGTAAATGCTTAATGGTTAATGTTGAATGATTACAGCCGGATCAGTAAAACGTCATCCTGCATAACCGCATGAACTGTTCTCAGCCGGGAAACTGAAAAAAAATACCTGCTTATACCAAATCGCCATTGAAAATATACTTATGGAACTGATGTTACGCCAATCCTTCAGAATCCGGCAGACTGCTGTATTTCCCGTCATTCCGGCGAAAGCAGGAATCCGGTATTTTCAGATGGTTCCGGATACCGGCTTTCTCCGGTATGACGATCCGGCGTAACATCAGTTATGGAACAAAACCATGCCCCTCTAAGGAGGGGATTTTCTGAAAAAATCAATGAAGAATCGGTATTATACATCATCTCAGCGGTTTTTGTCGGCGGCAAAAATAAAATCCTCCACAGCGGTCAGATGTGTCTTCATTGCAGACTCAGCAACATCCGGATCCCGGTTTTCCAAGGCATTGATGATGTTCAGATGCCCTTCCACCGAAGCCCGGTTTCTTTCCGGGGTTTGCAGAATTTCCGAACGGCTTTCATTCAGTATGGTATTCATGGTCTGAAAAACTTTCAGCATGATTCTGTTTCCCGAAGCCCGTGCCAGTTCCATGTGAAAGGCAGCATCCGATTCTCCGTCTGTAATGCCTGCAAGCAGTTTTCTCTGCTGATCGCAAAGGATGATTTTCAGACGATCCAGTTCCTCCCGTGTGATGTTCCGAGCTGCCAGACGGACAATCTGCGGCTCCATCATCATCCGGAATTCAAGAATATCGTGAAGCAGTTCCTTCCGGATCTGAAATGCCTGGACAAAGGATTCTGCCAAAGCGGATTCATCTGCCGCACATACATATGTGCCATCCCCTCTTCTGCTTTCCAGAATATGCTTTTCCACCAAAGCCTGAATGGCCTGACGGATGCAGTTGCGGGAAACCCCGAATATCTCAGACAGCCTGCGTTCCGCAGGCAGCCGGCCGCCCACAGCAAGTTCACCTGAAAGAATCATCGCCTTTATTTTCTGAACAATTTCCTGATACAGATGTTTCTTTGGTTCGGAAGCAGATGCGTCATTCATGCACACCTTCCTTATTATCCTAAATTGGCATAACCAATTTTTTATTTATTCAAAATTGGCATATCCAATATCAGGAACAAAGCAGGAAGTCAATATGTATTTTCAGCAAACTGAAAACTCTATCTGCGCAATTTGCATAAATTTCAGCATTCTTTGCGCTTAAAATAGAAATGCGGAAAATTTTTCTGACACTCCGCCGGTTTTATCTGTGCAGCATGATTCATGCCATATCTCATAAAAATGGATATTGCACGATAAAATATATGAATGGTTGACAAGATGCACCGTGTGGAATAAAATTGCAGGTTACAAAAGCAATATACTTTTTTTCGGCTTTATTTTCGCCGGAAGTCTGAACGGTGCAAAACCATTATGAAAAATATCCAAAATAAAATTCAGGGCAGTGATGAATTATGATCGGAAATGTTTTTTCAGTACTTTCAGGCCGTGTGATAAAAATTTTCCTGCTGGGAACAGGCTTGCTGTTCTTTGGGATTATCTGCGCGGGTCTGGTGCTTGTGAGTGTTTTCCTGCATTTCAGCGAAGATCTGCCGCAGATTTCCACCCTGAAGGACTACCGGCCCCCGTCAATCACCTCTGTTTACGCAGATGACGGCAGTCTGATCGCGGAATTCTACAAAGAGCGCAGAATTGTTGCCCCTCTTGCACAGATGCCCCAGATACTTATCCAGGCTTTTGTGGCAGCAGAAGACTCCCGTTTTTTCCAGCACAGGGGAGTTGATTTTGTCAGTATTGTCCGTGCGGCTGTCAAAAATGCGGAAGCAGGAACCGTTGTGCAGGGCGGTAGCACCATTACCCAGCAGGTGACCAAATCATTTCTGCTGACCCCGGAAAAAAGTTATGAACGGAAAATCAGGGAGGCCATTCTTGCCTGGCGCATTGACCAGACCTTTTCCAAAGAGGAAATTCTCTATCTTTATCTGAACCAGATTTATCTGGGGCATGGGGCATACGGTGTGGCTGCGGGTGCGGAAAACTATTTCGGAAAATCCCTTGGGGAACTGAATCTTGCCGAATGTGCCATGCTGGCCGGTCTTCCCCAGGCTCCCAGTGAATATTCCCCGTACCGGAATATGGAAAAAGCCAGAAACCGGCAGGAATATGTTCTGAGCCGTATGATTACAGAAGGATATATCACACAGGCCGATGCGGATCAGGCCCTGAGACAGCCGCTGGATATCAAAGCCAGACGGAATATATTCATTGAATCTGCTCCTTATTATACGGAACATGTCCGGCGTTATGTGGCTGAAAAATACGGTGAGGACATTCTCTACTCAGGTGGCCTGCGGATTTACACAGCGGTGAATATTGAAATGCAGGAAGCCGGACGCAGATCTGTTGACCGGGGTCTGCGGGAGTTGGATCGCCGGCATTCCGGATACCGGGGGCCGGACGGACATCTTGCTTCGGAAGAAATGGAGAAGTATCTGAAAAAACTGGCAGAGGAGCAGAAAGGTGATTCCTTCCGCAAAGGTGAGATTCTCAGGGCGCTTGTCATGGAAACTGATGCGGAAAAGGGAAATGCCCTTGTGAGCCTGGGAAGGGAAAAAGGCCGGATAAACATGGATACTGTCCGATGGAACAAATCCGGGGAGAAAGACAAAGGGTTTTCCGCGGGGGACATAATCTGGGTGAAACTCAGGGAAAAGGCCGAAGACAGCGGGCTCTGGAAACTGACCGTGGAACAGACTCCCAATGCCCAGGCCGCTCTGCTATGCATTGAATCCGGAACCGGATATGTAAAGGCAATGATAGGAGGACGGGATTTCAGAACCAGCCAGTTTAACCGGGCAATACAATCCAGACGGCAGCCGGGATCGGCCTTCAAACCCGTAATCTATTCAGCAGCTTTGGACAAAGGTTATACCCCTGCCACGGAAATCATGGAAAATGTGTTTGTTTATCAGGATGCCAGTATGGAATGGAGGCCCCAGAACTATGACAGAAAACTTCACGGCCCTACTCTGCTGCGCACTGCCCTGGCCAAATCCCGCAATCTGTCCACCATACAGATTCTGGATCGGATTGGTGTGAGATACGTCATCAGCTATGCAAAAAAACTGGGTATAAAATCTGAACTCTATCCCAACCTTTCCATTGCGCTGGGATCATCAGGTGTATCCCTGCTGGAACTGACCAATGCCTATGCTGTATTTGCCAACGGAGGCCATCTGATCGAGCCGGTGTTTATTACAAAAATCACGGATCGGGACGGAAATGTCATTGAAGAGACAGCCCCTGTAAGAAAAAAAGCCATTGAGGAAAGCACAGCCTACCTGATGACCAGTCTTATGGAAAGTGTAATCAAAGAGGGAACAGCCACCAATGTACGCTCAATTAACCGGCCAGCCGCGGGAAAAACAGGCACGACCAATGACCTGCATGACGCCTGGTTTATTGGCTATACTCCGGAATATATTGCCGGAATATGGGTAGGATACGATCAGGAACGGTCATTGGGACATAAGGAGAGCGGCGGCAGGTCGGCAAGCCCCATATGGCTTGATTTTATGAAAAAAATTCATGAAGATATACCGGTAAGGGATTTTGCGGTTCCCAGAGGGGTTGTTTTTTCAAAAATTGATGCGGAAACCGGACTGCTGCCTGTGCCGGACAGCCGCAGAGTCATTTTTGAATGTTTCAAGGCAGGAACTGTTCCCACCCGTTATTCCAGACGTTCGGATACAGTAACGGAAAAAGATCAGTTTTTCAAGATGGATATGTAATACCGATTCGCTGTTGAATTTATACAATAATGTGGGTTAGTTCCTCTGTGTTCTCTGTGGTTTTTTCTCTCTGTGTTCTCTGTGGGAAATCAAATCATAAGTATATTTTCAATGGAGAATTGGTATAACTGGAAGCAGCCGTTGAACAAAGCGGAGAAGGTATATTCTGCCTTAAATCACCTTACATGCTGACGAAACTGATATTCATAATCATTTGAGATTACTGTGATTATATTTTCTGCCGAAATGACGGGGACACAGTAATCTGCTGATTTTTGAAAGCGCTGCGTAACATGAAGCCATTAATTTCGTGGAAATCTTTTCCGGAGGCTGCGTTGGCATCATTTCAGAGCAAACTGAAATTTGGAATTCCAAAAAAGTTTAAATAGCATAAAAAAAATAGCAGGGCGATAACAGATAACTTTTTTTATTTTGATTTGTTTAACAGGATATATCTTTTTACAATCTGCAAAATATGTTGTTTTTTCCTACAAAATTTGGAGCAATTCTCTTGCAAAAAGGGAACTGCTGATATATAATTAGTTTGAATTGATAAATTTACAAAAAAAGGGAACTTATATGAATATCTTTTTTTTAATTTTAAATTTATTATTTTCAGACAGTTATAAACCAATTCTTTCGCAGGGTGAATGTTACTGTGTGTTTTGCAGGATTGCAAATAGGAATTTAAATAATAAATATGCTGGCATGGCATGTTTAATGCATTAAAATTCACTAAAGACTATTACAAAATTATTGTTTAAGGAGGCTGTTATGAGAAGAATACTGCACACTGAACGGGGTTTCACTTTAATAGAGGTTATTGCCGTACTGATTATTATTGGTATACTTGCGGCTGTAGCCGTACCCAGATATTTTGACGTTTCTGAGGAAGCAAAGATAAAGGCTTATGAAAGTGCCCTGTCAAACGGCATGTCTCTTTGCTCTCTGGCATATGGAAAGGCTGCGCTGAAGGCAGATGGTCAACCGGAGATTGATGATGTTTTTAATGCGCTGGCTGGTAAAGATGATCTGTCTGCGTTTACTGTGATAGGTGATACAGATAAAAACAATCTCACGGTAAAAGATACTGCGACATCTGATATTACATTGGTAATAAATGGTGATTTTAATTATACATTTACCAAAGTAACAGGACCACCAGAAAAAATTACCATTGTGGTGAAACCTCTGAACTGGGTGGATGCTGATCATACAACAGAAAGAACAAGAGACTGGATACTTCCGACACCTCCGACGACTCCGTAAGTAAGGTTTGATGGAAATCACAACGTTTCAAGCCCTGCTGCTGTAAGGGACTCGGTTAATGCCATGAGTTAGAAAGAATTACATTTTATAAATGGTATAATGGCAATTTCCAAGTCCCTTCCTTCTAATATTTTTTTCTGATCAAATCTTTTCCCTGCATGTCTGAAATATCTCCTGCCCTGCTTTGGCAATTCCCTTTAAGCGTTTTGTATTTCAGCATTTAATCCCCACCTGAAATATCAACTTATGTTAGGCGATTTCCATGAAAAAATGTACCATCATTGCAGAGCGGGCACGGCTTTTTGTGCCCGCCGTTTCAGCAGGACGGCGGGCACAGAAAGCCGTGCCCGCCCTGCGAAAAACGGTATAATCATTAATGGAAATCACCTTAGTTGATTTACAGAAAAGAATATCCCATCAAAGCAGCAAAAGCTTCCGGCTTTTGCCCTGTGCCTGTGAACTGAACCGGGATATTTATTTTCAGAAATCACCTTACGCAGTACAGAGGAAGGGAAATTATCACCGTGCAGCCCGGGCCTTCGTTGTTGAGTGCGCGCACTTTTCCCCTCATTGCAGTAACCACTTTTTTCACAAAAGCCAGCCCAATGCCGGTTCCGGGTGTGGTGCGGATCAGAGCACTGTCCACCCGGTAGAAATCATCAAAAACTTTTTTCAAAGCATTCCGGGGAATACCGGGGCCTGTATCTGACACGCTGACATGCACATGTTTTTTATCACTGCGGATGCGGACAAGGATTTCTTTTTTTGCACTTTTTTTCCCGAATTTCATGCTGTTTTCCATCAGATTGATCATAACCTGAATCATCAGTTCCGCATCATAGGTAAAAGGCCGGATGTCTGCACTTTCAATTTTCAGCACAAATCCCTCGCGCAGCAGTTTTTCATTCATCACCTGCCGGACTTCCTTCATCACATCATCAAATATTCCTGACCGGAGATTAAGACGCAACTGCTTTTTTTCCAGTTTGGAAAATTCCAGAATATTGCTGATCAGTCTTGAAAGACGGGCATTTTCAGAATCCAGAATGCGGAAATATTCCTGCTCCCGCTCCGGGCTGCGCGCAATCCCCTGTTCCAGCATTTCAATATACATGCGGATATTGGTCAGGGGCGTTTTGAGTTCATGGGTCACGGAAGACACAAATTTGGATTTGCGATCAGAAAGTTCAGACACTGCCTGCACACTCCGGTAAATGGCAAACAGTCCGGTAAAAAAAACAACCGTCAGCACAGCCATCATAATATGCAGGGTCTGACGTCCGGCTGATGCAGGAAGCTCACGGCAGAAAAGCCCTGCATGAAGAAAGGAAAATGGCCGGGGAAAATCATGAGGCAGGGAAAACCGTGCAGGTTCCGCGTCTGCACCCGCGTGCAGGGCTGTCACAGTTTTTCCTCTGTCTGTGATTTGCAGTTCCATACGGGTAAACGAGGAAAGGGGCTGGGGCATGAAATGGGTGTTTTTCAGGTATTCCAGAAAATTTTTGGCAGAAATCACAAATCCCTGACGGAAAATCTGGTTGCGGAGAGCGACGCGGCGAAAGATGAATATCTGATTTTCATCAATAAACACAGACTGCATGGGATCCACTTCAGCCTGCAGTTTTTCCGGTTCCGGGGTTCTGAAAGGTTCTGATACAGCCGGAGGCTTTGCCGCATATTCATTTGCAGTTCGGCCTGACGATGTATCTGTCCGCTCTGAGGCAGAGACAGACGGAGCCTTTGCAGCATATTCATTCCCTGCCCATTTCTCATCTGCAACGGCTTTTTCTTCCGCAGAAAGCATGGCACTGTCTTCGCTGTTTTCCGCAGAAACATCAGATTCAGCCCCATCTCTTTGTGCCGGTGCATCCTTTTTCATATCACGGGATTCAATTTGCACACTGTCCGCATCCTGCCGGGCCAAGTTCATGGCCTGATTCACGGTGATTTTCTCCACCCGTTTCTGTTTTTCCCCCAGATACTCCTTCTGCTCACCGGATTTGGAACGGGCCAGATAGCGATCCGCAAAACTCTGCGTCTGCTCCTCTTCAGCCTTTACTGCCTGTTTTTTTTCCCCTTTGACTTCAGGCATTTTTGCTTTGGGAGAGGAAAGAACGGCAATTTCCGGTACTGGCCGGATTTCAAAAATTTCAGTGGCCGAAGCCCGTTTTTGGTTGAAGATTTCATTGACCTGACGCAGCCGGTTTTCCACAGTCCGGAGTTCTGCGGAAATACTGTCTGCGTTTTCAAAAAGCGGGGAATGGAAGGAACCGTCAGGATTGTTCTGCATATATCCGATAATATAGGGTTTATATTTCTGGTAAGAAAGCGGGGAACGGATATTTTCACCTGAACTGCCTGACGGGGAATAGGTGTAATTGTATTCATCAACGGCCCGGTTTTCCTCCTCCCTCACCAGAAGGGCCAGTTCCCGCTCCGTTTCCTCAAACAGGGTCTGCGCAAAATAACGGAGCTGTGCGATTTCCTCCTGTTCCATGCTTTGATGGCTGCGGAACACAAACCAGGCAAGAGGAAGGGAAAGGCAGATGCAGAAAACCAGTATCAGGTATCGCAGTTTTTTCATTGTGCCAGCCTGTATCCTTCACCCCGGATTGTCAGAATTACGGGAATATCTCCGGCAATCTGTTCTATTTTCCTGCGGAGTTTGATAATATGAATGTCAACTGTCCGGGTTTCAATATTCGCATCCGCATATCCCCAGACATCTGTAAGCAGTTCTTTTTTTGAAACAATGCGATCCTCATGCCTGCGGAGAAAAATCATGATGTCCATTTCCCTCCGGGTCAGTTCCACTGTCTGATCTCCGCAGATGGCTGTAAGATTTTTCCCGTCAAACAGAATGTTTCCGAATTTCACCTGTTCATCTCCCAGACGTTTGCCGGAACGGCGCAGCACAGCCTCCACCCGCACCATCATTTCCCGCAGAGAAAAAGGTTTGCTAACATAATCATCTGCCCCGGCTTTGAAACCTGTGACAATATCATCTTCCGAGCCTTTGGCCGTAAGCATGACAATGCCCTGGGACGGCTTTTTCTCCCTCACTTTTCTGCATATACTGAATCCGTCCAGAGTGGGCAGCATCACGTCCAGAATGATGAGATCATAAGTTTCATGCAGGGCCTTTTCCAGCCCTTCTCCGCCATCTTCCACTCCGTTTGCCTGAAAACCGTTGAACACCAGCACGTCCAGCAGCCCGTTGCGGATGGCCGGATCATCTTCCACCACAAGTATATTGGCTTTGGGGGTTTTCATTCAGATTCCTCACTTTGGATAACCTGCCGATTTATCAGCATGGATAACCCTACAACGACATTTAGGTGATTTCTGAAAATAAATATACCGGTTCAGTTCACAGGCAAAAGCTGGAAGCTTTTGATACTTTGGTGGTATATTTTTTTCCGGAAATCACCTTATTCCAAATCCACATCTTCCAGTTTTACGGAAAAACGGCGGAGCATGAGATCATGGGTTTTGCAGTACTGTTTCGCTCCTTCAAGATTATTGGGCTGTTTGCCGTTAAAGGAAATCAGCACCGAGGCGAACTGATGTTTTGTCCGGAGTTCGTCTATATTCTCAAAGGTTCCGAGAATGGGATAGCCCAGCAGTTTTTTGCCGGATTTGAAGGTGTCATCATCAATGAATCCAACGGGTTTGAGTCTGCGGAGTTTGTTGTTGAGGATTTCCCGCAGCAGAATTTCACCGCCCCGGCCTGCGCCGTAAATCAGCACATTTTCACCGGATGCGGTTTTACGTTTTAGCATATCCAGTCCGATGCGGAAAGATCCCCGTGTCCCCAGCAGCAGACCGGTGGTCAGAAGCCAGTCAATGAGAAAAATGCCTTTGGAAAAATCCTGAAAACGGTAAATGAACGTGACCGTTGCAATGGAAAAAAGACTGGCCAGAAAAGAAGCCTTAATAATAACGAAGACATCATCGGAACTCATAAACCCCCAGATGCCCCGGTACATGTGCATAATGAAAAAGGCAATGAACTTGCAGGCAATGATGGCAGGGAGAGAATGGAGAAAGACTTTGAAATAAAAAATAAAATCATCACCGCTGAACCTGAGCCGGTAGGAAAGATAATAGGAAAAGGAAACCAGCCCGAAATCCAGAATGACCATAGCGATCTGTTTTTTGTAGGTCAGTTCCATAAGGATGGGCGTATAGGAATGATTCCGCAGTACGGAAAACTCCTTTTCCGGATACACCCGGATTTGCGCCATATAAATGCCCATCAGTACCACGGCAATCCCCAGGGGAATGATGACAGCAGGAGATGTGAGGGTGTCTGTACTGCTGACAAACCAGGCTCCGATTCCGGAAATTGCACCCGCGCAGTAAAGAAAGATCACAGCCTCTTTTTCGCTGAACCCGACCAGCACCAGACGGTGGGAGGTATGATCTCTGCCGCCGACCGATGCCTTTCTGCCGCTCAGCAGCCGGATAAGGGTCACCATGGTGGTATCCAGAACAGGTACAAGAAGAATCATAACCGGAACCGCAACAGCCGCCAGCCGGGTGGCCTGTCCGGAACCTGAATAATGTATGCCCAGCATGGACAGGGTGAATCCGATAAGGAGACTGCCGGAGTCTCCCATGAAAATTGAGGCGGGATTGAAATTGTACACCAGAAAACCGGCCAGCGCGCCTGCCAGGAGCAGCGCGGATACCATGCCGCCCCCGGCTTCTCCTGAAAACAGGACAGCAAACCACAAAGCCGCAACCAAAGCCACACCTGTGCAGAGTCCATCCATATTGTCAATCAGGTTGAGAGCGTTGCTGATGCCCACTATCCAGACAATGGTGATCATGGTATCCAGGGTAAGGGAGACAAACCACTGCAGGCGGAAGCCCAGAAATGCGAAAAAGGATGCTATCAGTATCTGTCCCACCAGTTTGGTCTGGGGTTTGATGCGGAGAAAATCATCCACCAGCCCCAGAACAAAGGAGAGCGTCATACCGATCCATATGGCAGCATCCGCAGACGGCAGATTTCCTGTCCCCGGTTCTGTGGTAAATTTCAGCAGAGAACCGAAATCCGCAGCAAAAAAAAGAGGAATGGCAACACCGGTATATATGGCAATTCCCCCCATCATGGCTGTGGGCTTTTTATGCCAGCGGTCTTTGACGGGACTGGCTATCCAGCCTTTGCGCCGAGATGTATACTTTACCGCGGGGGTAAGGAGCAGGCACAAAATAAATGAAATAAAAACAGTAAAATATTGCATATCACAAGATTTCAGGGGTCCGGTTTCAGGTTTCAGGGCCGGGTTCAATGCCATTAAGTTAAGGGCTGAAGAGTCCGAAATGAAAGTTTGGAACTTTGAAATAATTGAGAAAAAAGTGCCAAACTTTTAGTTCGGCAATCCGGGGAACTGCTTAACTTAATGCCTTTGAGGGTCGGGTTATGAACATACTGAAATCTGGCATCTTTTTCTATTCTGTCCAGCGCACCCTGGGGCCGGTGCCTTTGCGTGCCACAACTTCTCCGATAAGCCGGGCATCCTCATTCATGGCACGGAGACGGGCCAGCACGTCAGGTACGGATTCTTCCGGCACTACGGCTATCATGCCGATGCCGTTGTTGAAGGTTCTGCGCATTTCCGTTTCCGGCACATTTCCTTTTTTCCGGAGAAATTCAAAGATCGGAGGAATGGCCCAGCTTCCGCTCCGGATCAGCACATCGCAGGGAGGGGGAATAATGCGCACGATATTTTCATCAATTCCGCCGCCCGTGATATGGGCCAGACCGTGTATGGGCAGATCCCGTATCAGTTTAAGAACCGTTTCCGTATAAATCCGGGTAGGGGTGATAAGTTCCTCCCCCAGGGTTTTGCCCAGTTCCGGTATATGCGCGTCAATATCTAGTTTAAGGAGATTAAAACAGATTTTGCGCACCAGGGAATAGCCGTTGCTGTGAAGTCCTGATGAAGGTATGCCGATCAGTCCGTGTCCCACCCGGATTTCAGAACCGTCTATAAGTTTCTCATTATCCACCAGCCCCACAGTAAAACCGGCCAGATCATATTCCCCTTCCTGATAAAGGCCCGGCATTTCAGCGGTTTCCCCCCCAATCAGCGCACAGTTTGCCATACTGCAGCCTTCACCAATGCCTTTGATGACATCAGCGGCAACACCGTCATCCAGCTTGCCTGTGGCAAAATAATCAAGAAAAAACAGAGGTTTCGCACCCTGAACCAGCACATCGTTTACACACATGGCCACCAGATCGATTCCCACTGTGTCATGTCTGTTCATCATAAAGGCTATTTTCAGCTTGGTTCCCACGCCATCCGTGGAGCTGACCAGCACCGGCTGGGCAATATTGGCTGTATTGAGTGAATACAGTCCGCCAAAACCTCCGATATCGCCCATCACTCCATGCCGGGGAGTCCTTTTGGCAATTTCCTTGATCCGGTCAACCAGTCTGCTGGCCTTGTCAATATCCACACCCGCGTCCGCATATGTCAGCGATTGACTCATATTCCATCCTTGTGTCGAATTTCATGGGAAAATCATTATACCGTACAGAGAAACAGGGAAATAACTAAACCGGTTTGCGTCAAAAGTCAAAACAATTTTTTTGACATTGGCCGTATCTTTGGGTAATAATGGTTTGTCAGGATAAATTAATAACACTTTTATTTCGGGAAAAAATATGAGACAGTTTCCGGAAATTTTTTCCTGTTTCCGCACCAGAGTCCGGAAACAGTTGGGTATTTGCCGGAATATCATCAGAATTCTTAATTTTTTTCAGTCTGTAAACAAGGAGCGGCAATGAAACAGATTCATGTGGCGATACTCGGATTTGGTACGGTGGGTTCCGGTGTGGCAAGGATTCTTCTGGAAAACAGGGAAATTCTGCGCGACAGAACCGGAGTTGATCTGAACCTGAAATATGTGGCTGATATTGATACGGAAAAAGACAGGGGGATAAAACTGGATAAAGATGTGCTGATTAATGATGCACACAGGGCCATCAATGATCCTGAGGTTGACATTGTTGTGGAACTGATCGGCGGAAAAGGGATTGCCAAAAATTTTATTTTGGAAGCCATCGGTCAGGGAAAGCATGTGGTGACAGCCAATAAGGCTTTGATTGCAGCGCACGGCAATGAGATTGTGGCCGCAGCCGGGAAAAAAGGGGTGGACTTCGCTTATGAGGCCAGTGTGGGCGGATGCATGCCCATCATCAAATCCCTGCGGGAATCCCTGGTGGGCAACCGGATTTTTGCCATGACCGGCATCCTCAACGGCACATGCAATTATATCCTGAGCAAAATCACAGAAGAAGGCTCCACGTTTGCGGACGCGCTGAAAGGCGCGCAGGAAGCCGGTTTTGCCGAGGCAGATCCCACTTTGGATATAGAGGGATTTGACACAGCGCACAAACTGGCCATTCTCAACGCGCTGGCCTATGGCATGAAGATTAATCTGGATGACATTTATGTGGAGGGAATCACGAAAATCACGCCTGATGACATTGCCTTTGCCGGGGAATTCGGATACAGGGTCAAACTGCTGGCCATCGGCAAGAACAAAGGGAACGCTGTAGAGGCACGGATTCATCCGACAATGATTCCTTTGTCCAATCCGCTTTCCAATATCAGCGGCAGCCTCAATGCGATCACCATTTCCGCGGATGCGGTAGGGGATATGATGCTCTGCGGATACGGTGCGGGCATGATGCCCACAGGCAGCGCAGTGGTAAGTGATCTTGCTGATATTGCCCGCAATATGGTTTCCGGAGCCGGACAGCGGATTCCCCATCTGTCCTGGCAGCCCGATTCTGTAAAGGAAATCCCGGTTCTGCCGATAGATGAGATTGAAACCTATTATTATTTCCGTTTTGCCGCAGCAGATCAGCCCGGTGTCCTGTCCAAAATATCCGGCATTCTGGGAAAATACGGAATCAGCATTTCTTCGGTGCATCAGAAAGGAAGAAAAAGCGAAGGCCCGGTTCCTATTGTCATGCTGACCCATAAGGCAAAGGAAGCGGATGTGAAAAAGGCAATGAAGGAAATCATGGAACTGGATGTAGTGCGTGCAGAACCCATGCTTATCCGCATTGAAGACAGTGACCAGTAAACAGTGTTCAGTTATCAGTAAACAGTAATCAGTGAACAGTGAACAGTTATCAGTTATCAGTTAATGGTTGATGAATGACAATTGACAATTGATAACTGGCAACTAATAACTGGCAACTGACAACTGATAACTGGCAACTGATAACTGACTGAAAGGAAAACCATGTATATAATATGTTCAGATTTGGAAGGAGTGTTTGTCCCGGAAATATGGATCAATGTGGCGGAGAAAACAGGCATAAAGGAACTCCGCCTGACCACGCGGGATATTTCAGATTATAATGTGCTGATGAAAAAGCGTCTGGCCATTCTCAAAGAACACGGCCTGAAACTCAAAGACCTCACCGATGTGATCGCGACCATGAAGCCTTTGGACGGGGCATTGGAATTTTTCAACTGGGTCAGGGAACGCGCACAGATTATTGTTGTTTCCGACACCTATACCCAGTTTGCCGGGCCTTTGATGAAACAGCTTGGATGGCCGACACTGCTTTGCAATACTCTGGTCATCGGCGCGGACGGCTCTGTGGAGGATTACACTCTGCGCCAGAAGGATGGAAAGCGCAGGGTCGCACAGGCATTGAAAGGACTGAATTACCGGGTCATAGCTATGGGAGATTCTTATAACGATATTTCCATGCTACAGGAGGCTGAGCACGGAATCCTGTTCCGGCCCCCGCAGAATGTCATTGACGAGTTTCCCCAGTTTCCTGTGACGCGGGAGTATACGGAACTCAAACCCATCATTGAAAAAATTCTGTCTCAGGAGACGGCATAGTTATGCTGCACCACAGAATCACCTACCGGGTAATTTACGGAGATACGGACAAGATGGGCGTGGTGTATCATGCCAACTATCTCCGCTGGTTTGAAATGGGACGCACAGAAACCTTCCGGCATCTTGGGCTGGCCTACAGTGAAATTGAGAAAAAAGGCATTCTTCTGCCGGTTTCCGAAGTCTGGTGCAAATATCTTCATCCGGCCCGGTATGATGACATGCTTATCATTGAAACCGGTGTGGATGCGGAAGTGAAAGGCGGAATGAAGTTTGATTACAACATCTTCCGGCAGGAGGATGAAAAACCTCTGGTCAAAGGATATACCAGACATGCCTGCATTACGCCCGAAGGCAGGGTTGTGCGTCCGCCCCGCTTTTTGAAGGAACTGATTGTGGCATATGCCGTATCCTCCTGACAATAACGGTTGACAATAAGTATCAACATAAATTTTCGGGTATAAAATATCTCCCCTCTTTAAGGGAGGGGCATATAAAATATCTCCCCTCCCTTGAGGGAGGGGCAGGGGGCGGGTGAATCCCGGCTTTTTTTATACACGAAAAATTTCGTTTGCCTATTTATTACAACAGGGAGAATTATGATGAGTGTTCTGCCCAAAGAAAAGATTAGTCCGGAAGAATATCTGGCAATGGAAAGAGCGGCTCCGTACAAAAGCGAATATTTCAACGGAGAAATGTTTGCTATGGCCGGAGCCAGCCGAAGGCACAATCTCATTGCCCTGAACACGGCATCTGAACTTCGGGCACAGTTGAAAAAAACTTCCTGTGAAGTCTATGTAATTGATATGCGGGTCAAAGTAGCACAAGCTTCCAGCTTGTGCAAGTTAAGTCACATGGAACTGTATACATATCCGGATGTCACAGTGGTGTGCGGAAAACCCCAGTTTGATGACCGGTACGCGGATACCCTGCTCAATCCGCTGCTCATTGTGGAAGTGCTGTCAAAATCCACTGCTGCCTATGACCGTGGGGCAAAGTTTGAGCAGTACCGCACCCTTGCTTCTTTGTGTGACTATCTGCTCATTTCACAGGAACGCTGTTATGCGGAACACTATGTACGGCAGCCCGGCAATACATGGCTCCTTTCCGAATACAGGGATTTGGAGGACGTGATTGTGCTGGAATCCATCGGATGTGAACTCAAACTCAGAGAAATCTATGACCGGGTGTCTCTTCTGAGTGTCAATGCCATTAAGTTAAAGGAGAAGGAATCCTGAACTGAAAATTTGGGACACTGAAAAGATCGGGAAAAAGACGGCCAAACTTTCAGTTTGGAACTCAGGAAATTCTTTACTTATACCATTGCTTCTGAGTGTGGAGAGATTAAGGTGATTTCCATTAATGATTATACCGTTTTTCGTAGGGTGGGCACGGCTTTTTGTGCCCGCCGTCCTGCTGAAACGGCGGGCACAAAAAGCCGTGCCCACCCTGCAATGATGGTACATTTTTTCATGGAAATCGCCTAACAGGATTTTTATAATGGATATTTCCAAATTTGATCAGTGCCGCGTGCTGGTTGCAGGCGATCTGATGATTGATGAATATGTATGGGGAAAAGTGGAGAGGATTTCTCCTGAAGCTCCTGTGCAGATTGTGGAAGTGGAAAAAGAGGATTACACCCTGGGCGGCGCGGGCAATGTGGTGAACAATCTTGCTGTGCTGGGTGCGCAGGTGTCTGTTGCCGGTGTAATTGGCACAAAAACAGACGGGGATCGGGTACTGGAGATGTTTGCCGGACTCCATGCGGATACCGGAGGCGTGATCCGGGAATCTAAACGTCCCACAACCCGGAAAACCCGTGTGATTGCAGCCAGTCAGCATGTTCTGCGCATTGACCGGGAAACCCGTAGGGAGATTTCCGATGCCACATTTGAAAGTCTCAACCGTTTTGCAGAAGCAAAAATACCGGAATGCGACGCTGTGCTGATTTCCGATTACGGAAAGGGACTGATGACTCGGCCTTTTCTGAAAAATCTGATTTCCCTTGCCCGGAAACACGGGAAAATCTCCATTGCCGATCCCAAAGGACTTGATTTTACAAAATATGCCGGAGTTTCCCTGCTTACTCCGAACAAAAAAGAAGCGGCTTTGGCATCGGGAATGGAAATACGGGATCAGGCTGATTTGTTCCGTGCAGGCCGGAAACTGCTGGAAAGCACAGGCATTGGGAATCTGCTCATCACCTGCGGCAAAGAGGGAATGGTGCTGTTTGAGCCGGATCAGGAACCTTATATCATCAAAGCCGAGGCACGGCAGGTTTTTGATGTTTCCGGAGCAGGGGATACAGTGGTATCAGTTTTCGGACTTGCGGCTGCATCCGGTTTTTCCTTCCGGGACGCGGCCGCACTTGCCAATACTGCTGCGGGCATTGTTGTCGGCAAGGTGGGGACAGCCACAGTTACGCGTGAGGAACTGCTGAGCGCAATGGGAAAATCTTCTGATGAGATTCTGACAAAATATAAGAATCTGAGCGAACTGTCCGCGATTGCAGAAGATTTGAAGCGGCAGAGCCGTAAGATAGTGCTGAGCAACGGATGTTTTGATCTCCTGCACGCGGGCCATATCCGGCTTTTTTCTGCGTCAAAGCAGATGGGCGATGTGCTGATTGCAGCCATTGATGATGATGAATCTGTCAGGCGGTTAAAGGGTGAGGGACGGCCTGTCATCAGCGCAAGGGAAAGGGTGCAGATTCTCAGCGCGCTGGACAGTGTTGATTATGTCACTGTGTTTTCTTACGGACAACTCAACACTGTGATTGAAACCATCAGGCCTGATATTCTTACCAAAGGAGGCAATTATGCTCCCCATGAGGTCATAGGCAATGAACTGGTGGAAAAACTCGGCGGCCGGGTGGTGCTGATTCCGGTAAAGGAAAATATTTCCTCCTCGGATATTATCAACGGCATCAAGGCGCGCTGAACGGATCTCTGAAAAGCACGGCCCCAGGCAAGGCCATTAAGGTGATTTCTGAAAATAAATATACCATTTCAGTTCTAGGCAAAAGCTGGAAGCTTTTGATACTTTGGTGGTATATTTTTTTCCGTAAATCACCTAAGCAAGGCCGGGGAGTCCTGAACTGAAAGTTTGGGACGATCAGATGATTGACGAAAAAACTGCCAAACTTTCCGTTCGGCACTCCGAAAATGGCATTGCATATCCGGCAGAACCAGCCGCAAAAGCCGGGGAGAATTTTTCAAACTGCAAAAAATCTGGCACAGGGAGCATGAATGAACAGTTTTGTCAACCGTTTTGTTCCGGACAGGTTTCAGACTGATCCTGATCTGGTGCGGAGATGCCGGTACTTTGTCATCTACGCATTTCTTTCCCCCCTGTTCTTTATTCCCAATGCTTTCAAATGGTATCATATGGGCCATACAGAACTTGGAACCAGCATGATGGCAGTGATGGTCACGGCCCTGATTTCCCCTCTTCTGCTCCGTATGACCGGTTCCCTGATCTTTTCCGCCAATTTCAGTTTTGCAGCGCTGGCCTGGCATTTCATATTTCTGCCCTGCATGACAGGGGGGCTGGGCTCCACTTCTCTGGCCTGGAATATGGTGGTTCCGGTATTTGCCGTCACCTTTGTGGGCATCCGGAGTTCCCTTTTTTGGACAGTGTTCATGCTGATGGAAATTGCTGCACTGTATTTCCTGAAAATCAGGGGATATGAACTTCCCATGATCCATCTGACACCCGCGCAGCTCCTGCAAACACAGATGGCAAACATCATCGGTCCTATGCTGTCCATGAGTCTTGTTCTGTATTTTGTGGAAAAAGGTCATAACACGATGACAGATGCTCTGCAAAAGGCATTGAAGGACAGAGAGCAGGCAACGGAAGAACTGGAGAAAAGCAAATCCGATTTGGAGAACATGGCAGATCAACTGGAAAATGTGGTTTCCCGTGTACGAATCCATACCGAGTATCTGATTCATGATGCGCTGAAAGAAATGACTGAACACACACGGGAGAATGTTCTGCAGGCCCAAAGTTCAAAAATTGTCATGGGAGAATCCGGACAGGTGATTGTGCAGTCCGGCGCAGTCATGAAAGAACTTGCAGAATCCATGCGCGATATTTCAGCATCCAGCAGAGAAACCGTTCAGATTGTGCAGAATATCAATGCCATTGCCTTTCAGACCAATCTGCTGGCTCTGAATGCGGCCATTGAGGCGGCAAAGGCGGGAGAAGCAGGAGCGGGTTTTTCGGTGGTGGCATCCGAGGTGAAGCATCTGGCCCGACAGTCTACTGAGGCTGCCCGGAATACGGAAAAGCTGATTGAAAATACCATCCGGAAAATTCACAGGGAAGCGGAACTGACAGATGCAGCGGACAAATCCTTTGCGGAACTTGCGGACAATATCCGGAAAGTGGCGGATCTGGTCTCCGGCATTGCGGAAGCATCGGAAAAACAGTCAGAAATCATTGAAAAAGTCAGCAGCAACATTGCAGAAACGGATCGCATTCTGCAAAACAGATAAAAAAAGGCGGAGACCATGCACATCAGAACATCGGATCAGCCGAAACTGTTACCGCGCCCTGAAACGCACCACCTGCCCTCTCAGGAGAGAATTTTTTAAAGAAATTAAGGTGATTTCCAGAAAAAAATATACCAGCAAAGTATCAAAAGCTTCCAGCTTTTGCCCTGTGCCTGTGAACTGAACCGGGATATTTATTTTCAGAAATCGCCTAACAGATCTGCACTGAGGGAGGGCGGGGAGGGTGGAAAAAATGTATAACTTCAGGGCATTTTCCCCCTCCCCTGACCCATCCCGCCGGGGGAGGGGAATTTCAGAATCAACTGATTTGACCCACTATCAAAAACAAAAGGAGAATGTTATGAACCTGAAGGCAAATTTTTACCGTTTTATGGCAGTGGCTGTTTTTCTGACCTGCGGATTGCATCCGGCAGAGGCACAGGAAAGCAAAAAATTCAAAGTTCTGGCGGTGTTCAGCTATGAGGAGTCACATCCCTTCACGGCGGATTACAAAGAAGGTATTGAACCTGTTTTGGGGAATGACTGTGAAATCAGATATTTTTTTATGCAAACCAAGATGAATTTTGATGGGGGGCCTGAAAAAGCCAAACAGGCTTTTGCCCTGTATCAGGAATTCCAGCCCGATGGTGTTATCATCGCCGATGATGACGCTCAGGCAATGTTTGTGGTTCCGTATCTCAAAGACAGTGTAAAAACTCCGGTCATATTCTGCGGCGTCAATGCCGAACCGGAAAAATACGGATATCCGGCATCCAATATCACCGGCATTCTGGAACGGCTGCACATAAGGGAATCCATATCTTTGGTGCAGCAGCTCATTCCATCGGCAAAACACATTGGTTTTCTTATGAAAGAAAGCCCGTTGGCTGTATTTGTGACAGCACAGATGGATAAAGAGGCAGATACTTACAGTGCAATATCTGCCGGAGTCAGATATCCGAAAACCCTCAAAGAAGCGCTTGCAATGGCAGAGGAATTCAAAACCAGTTGTGATATGCTGTATGCCACAGGTCTGGAAGGATTGCTCGGAGAGGATGGCAAACCGCTTAAAGAAAAAAAAATGTATAAGACAGTTATCAGGGCATTCGGCAAACCGGTTATCGGAAGCAATGCCTATCAGGTCAGGCTCGGCGCATTGTGTTCTGTTGTTCAGCGGATGCAGGAGCAGGGCGAAGTGGCAGCGCAGATGCTGCTGAAAGCCATGCAGGGAACGCCGGTTTCCCAGATTCCCATTACCCGGAATCAGGAAGGAAAACGGGTGCTGAATGTAAGCGTTTTGAAAGAACTCGGCATCAAACCCCAGGCAGAGGTCTTGACAAAAACTGAGTTTGTAAAAACAGAAGAATAAAAGCAAGGAGACTGTTATGAATCTGAAGACAAATTTCTGCTGTTTTATGGTATTGGCTGTTTTCCTGACATGCGGATTGAATCCGGCTATGGCAGAAGAAAACAGAAAGTTCAAAGTGCTGGTGGTGATGAGCTACCATGAGGACATGATATGGGTAGCTGATATGAAAAAAGCGATAGACAGTACGCTGGCCCGGACATGTGAACTGAAGTATTTTTATCTGGATACCAGGAACAATTTCGAAGGCGGAACACAGAAAGCAAAAGAAGCCTATGAACTGTTTCTGGAGTACAAACCGGATGGTGTACTTGCTGCCGATGATGATGCCCAGGTCATGTTTGTCGTTCCGTATCTGAAAGACAAGGTAAAAACCCCCGTAATATTCTGCGGTGTCAATGCCGAACCGGAACAATACGGGTATCCGGCATCAAATGTATCGGGAGTTCTGGAGCGGATTCATTTCAAAGAATCCATTGCGTTCTTACAGACGATTGTTCCTTCTGTCAGCAGCATCGGTTATCTCATGGGCGATAATCCGACAAGCCAGGGCTATTATCAGCAAATTCAGAATGAAAGGGAAACTTATTCTGCAAAATCAGCAGATATTAAATTTGCAAAGACGATTGATGAATCGCTTGTAATGGCAACAGAATTCAAAAACTCCTGTGATGCCCTTTTTATAGATAATACGGTCGGAATAAAGGACAAAAAAGGGAACTCTCTTGAAGAAAAACAAGTGATTCCTTTTTTGGCAAAATCATTCGGCAAAGCCACCTTCGGAGCAAATATTTCTGTTGTAAAATCCGGTTTATTATGTGCTGTTGTCAAAACCGGACAGGAGCAGGGGGAAACATCTGCAAATATGCTGCTCAAAGCCATGCAGGGAACGCCGGTTTCCGAGTTCCCCATTACCAGGAATTATCAGGGAAAAAGGATGATTAACGTAACTGTCCTGAAAGAATTGGGAATCAGGCCCAGACCGGAAATCATCGGCAGTGCAGAATTGGTAAGAACCGAAAATTAACCGCTCACCTTACGCACCCTTTTCAAAAATCGGGAAGTTATCCGTTTTTACCGTCATTCCGGGAAAAGCCGGAATCCGGTATTTTCAGCATGTTCCGGATACCGACTTCCGTAGGTATGACGGCAGTGCGGAACTGGTGAAAAGCGAAAATTAATCACGGACCCTGACGGTTTTGAAAACCGTCAGGGATTCCGTTGAATTTCCATAAGGAGCAGATATGAAAACAGGTTTTTCATTATTGGGAAAAACTGTCCGTCAGCAGATTCTGTCAATGAATCTGATTATGCTCGGCGTGTTTATCCTTGCAGGCAGCCTTGCGCTGTACGCATTTCACCATGTCAGAACTGTTGTGAAAACAGAGTTTTCTGAAAATACCTGCAAACTTTCCACCAATGCGCATATTGGAAGAAAACTGACGGAAATACTCAGCGATGCAAATCTTGTGCTGAGTGTTTTTTACGGAAAAAAAGAACAGCTCAAAACCGACAGCGGGAATATTGTTCAAAAAACATCTGCTCTTATTTATGAAACAGACAATTCTGATCTCAAAAATTCTTTGAACAGTTTTTTGGATAAGATTCAGGCTGTTTTTCAGGACTGTGAAAAAATCAGTCTTATGGGACAGGACATAGACGCCGCAGAAAAGCAGTTTTATGGCACCCTGAAGCCTCTCAACGAAAATGTTTCCGGAAAAATACTCGAATTGGCAATGGAAGGCAAAAACACAGTCATGATGGAACAGGTGGCATTCATGATTTCAGGCTATCGGGAAACCTTTACCCAGGCTGCCTGGCATTTTGCAAAAACAGGAATCACTTATGCAAAAGACAGCGAAGAAAAAATTAAACCTTTTTTTGATCTGACAGATGATCTGCTGTTACGGCTCAAAACCCTGAGCGCGTCTGATCCTGAAATTGCGGAATACGGCAGGCAACTGATTGAACTGACGGAAAAATACAGAGAAGCGGTAAGGCAGTTTCATGCAGTTGTTGCACAATTCAATACAAAAAGAGAAAACCTGAAAGAACAGGAAAACAGACTGTTCGCACTCATGGCTGAAATTGACAGACAGGTATCGCAGCAGTCAGAAAAAAATGTTGAACTTCTGTTAAACAGGCTGTCCAAAGGAATTATGACCGGAGCGGGGATTATTTTTCTGACAGGCGGAGTGCTGTTTGCATTTTCCCTGCTGCAGGGCTGGCATATTATGGCATCATTGAAAAAAGTGATTGCAGGACTTCAGAGCGCATCAGATCATCTGGAGGTTTCGTCAGGTCAGATATTTTCCAGCAGTCAGAGTCTGGCTGAAAACATGGCAGAGCAGGCCGCAGCTTTGGAAGAAACAGCTTCCTCTTTGGAAGAGATGGATTCCATGACAAAAAACAATGCTGAAAATGCTGCGGATACGGACAGAATCGTAAAAGATTCAGGACAGCGCCTTGAAGAAGCCTCTGCGGCCATAGCGCGGCTGACACAGTCCATGACAGAAATCTCTGACACAGGCAGGGAAACACGGAGAATTATCAAACTAATTGACGAAATTGCATTTCAGACCAATCTGCTGTCTCTCAATGCCGCAATAGAAGCAGCCAGGGCAGGAGAGTCTGGTGCAGGCTTTGCCGTGGTCGCGAACGAGGTGCGGAACCTTGCCATGCGCTCAGCGGAAGCGGCAAAAAACACGGCCATGCTGATTGAAAACACTCTTGTCAGGGTGCAGGACGGCTCGGAGCAGGTCTGTGCGGTGAATGAAAAATTCTCCGGAATGAAAACAGATGTCAATAAGGTAAGGGAAAAAATCGGAGAGGTGGCCGCAGGTTCTGCGGAACAGGCTCATGGCATTGGGCAGATTGCCCGTGCGGTTGCGGAAATGGACAAAAATGTGCAGGGAAATTCCGTCAAAAGCAGTGAATTATCCGATATTTCGGAAAAAATGAAAGCCGATGGCCTCCATATCCGGCAGATGGTTGAAGAACTCGCTGCCATGAGCGGGAGATAACTCATATGTGGAGAAACAGATAATCCGGACTGAAACAGGAAAAGAGCAATGAAAATCATCCGTCTTGACCTTACGGCCTTCGGGCCTTTTACAGAAAAAAGCCTTGATCTGGGCGCAGGAAATGAGGGACTGCACATCATTTACGGCCCAAATGAGGCAGGAAAAAGTTCCGCGCTCCGCGCTCTTAGGCAGATGCTGTTTGGCATTCCTGATCGCAGTCCGGATAATTTCATTCACAAACATTCCAAAATGCGCATTGGCGGAACCCTGCGGAAAAAAGACGGCAGAGAAATCTCTTTTGTGCGCAGGAAAGGCCGGGCAAATACGCTCCGGGACGGGGCTGATGCGGAGCAGATCGAAGAAAGCCTTCTACAGTCCTTTCTGTCCGGTGCTGATGAAAAACTTTTTGAGACCATGTTTGGCATTGATCATTCCGGACTTTTGGAAGGCGGTGAGGAAATCCTTCAGGGCGGAGGCAGTCTCGGTCAGAGTCTGTTTGCAGCAGGTTCCGGCATTTCCGGTTTCCGCACGGTGCAGGCCGAACTGGAGGCTGAGGCAAATGCGCTGTTCAAACCATCTGCCCAAAAACCGCGTATCAATGAGGCCATCAATGAATTCCGGCAGATGCAGAAAAACATCAGGGATACGCAACTGTCAGCGCAGAAATGGGAGAGCCATGATCAGGCTTTGGGCAATGCACAAAAAGAAAAAGAAAAATGTCAGCAGGAGTTGGAAGACAAAATCCGGGGAAAAAACCGGCTGGAGCGTATTTCCGAATCCCTGCCTCTGATAGTCCGCCGTTCGGAACTGCTTACAGAATATGAACCGCTGGCCCATGCTGTTCTGCTTCCTGAAGATTTTGCAGATACACGGCGCACTGCATTTGAAGATTTGCGCGTGGCTGAAAGCATGGAAAACCGTTCGCTCGCACATCTGAAAGAACTGCGTGAATCGCTGGAAAAACTGCTGATTCCCGAAAGTCTTGTCGCGCAGGCTGATACCATCAGCTCGCTGATACAGGAGAGAGGCAGTGTGATCAAGGCAGGAAAGGATCGGCTGCGTCTGGAGGGACTGCGCATCAGTATGCGATCTGACGCGCATGAAATTCTCCGCAATCTCCGGGGGGATATGAGTCTGGAACAGGCTGCGGAACTGCGCCCGGGAAAAGTTGATATTATACGGATTCAGGAACTTGGAACCCGGTATGAACGCCTGATGACCCGCGGGGAAAGTGCGCGTGCGGAAATTGCCAAACTCTCCGGTCATGTCCAAAAGGTAAGGCAGCAGTTGGAGGAACACGCGGGGGAAACAGAAAAAGATACAGCAGAACTCCGGGAACGCATTGAAAATGCCAGAAAACAGGGAGATCTTGAGGCCAGGCATGAAAATCTGTGTGCTGAAATCCGGAAAACCGAAAACGCTCTGCACACTGCCCTGAAAAAACTGCCTTTATGGACAAAAAGCCCGGAAGAACTGGAATCTCTGCCACTTCCTGTAGCAGAAACACTTGATGTTTTTGAAAAAAAATTCTCATCCGTGCAGGAATCGCTCAGGCAGATTCACAAAGAAAAAGAGGAATCAGAGCGCAGGCTTGCGGAAAATGAATCCCAAATCCGGGAACTGGGACTGGCAGGGGAAGTGCCTGTGGAAAAAGACCTGATTTTGTGCAGAGAACTCCGGGATTCAGGCTGGCAGATCATCCGGGGCAGGCTGGAAAACAGGGATATTCCTGAAACAGTTGAGAAAGAATTCACACAGCAGTTTTCTCCGGCAGAAAGTCTGACTGATGCTTATGAAATCAGCGTCCGGCAGGCTGATAACATGGGAGATCGTCTGCGCCGGGAGGCGAATCGCTCCGCACGCAAAGCAACTCTGGTTGCACAAGCGGAAAAGGAAAAAAACTGCCTGATTCGTTTCAGTGAAAAAGAGGAACCTGCACAAAAAGAATATGTCCGCATACAGCAGGAATGGGAAACTGTATGGGAAGAAACCGGCATTTTTCCGCTGACACCTGCGGAAATGCGGGCATGGATGCAGAAACAGGCAGTCATTGCAGCACAGTCGCGGGATCTGCGCTTGCTGAAGGAAAATGCAGAGCAAGTCCTGAACCTGATTCACAAATGCCGCAAGGATCTGAAAAACTGCCTGGAATCTCTGGGAGAAACTCCGCAGCATGGAACTGAGGAAAGTCTGGCCCGCGTGATAACACGGGCTTTGCGCACCGCAGACAGACTGGATCAGATCCGCACCGGCCGGAAACAGTTGGAAAAAGAGAGGAAAGAAAGAGAAGCCGAACTGCTGGATGCCCGGATGCGGGCTGACACAACAGCGCAGGAACTGGCACTGTGGCAGCATGAATGGGCAAAGGCCCTGCGTCCTCTGTACCTGGAAGCAGACGCTACACCGGCCCAGGCCAATGCGGTTATGGAAGACCTCAAGGCACTTTTTGCCAAAATCAAAGAGGCTGATGTGCTGGACAGCCGCATTCGCGGCATTGACAGAGATGCCGAGTCTTTCAGTGACAGTGTGTTTTCTCTGGTGGCAAGGGAGGCCCCGGAACTGGAAAATCTGCCTGCGGAACAGTCTCTTGCTGAATTGAATAACCGCCTGAACCGTGCCATGAAAATGCTCACGGAGCAGGAGGGACTGAAAAAACAGGCAGCGCAGGAAGCGGAAAAACTGCGCAAATCTCAGGAAGAAAAAGCCCGGATTCAGGCCCGGCTCCGCTCCATGTGCGAAACAGCCGGATGTGAAACCCATGATGAACTTCCTCTGGCAGAGGAACGCTCTGCAAAACGATTGAGAATTGAGGCGGAACTGGAACAGATCGCAGCACAGTTGCGAAGACTGAGCGGGGGCGCAGTGCCTGAAGAATTTATTTTGGAAGCCCGGAACGCTGATCCTGATGCCATTGGCCCCCGGATCAAAAGTCTTTCAGAAGAAATCAAAGACATTGAAGAACGGAAATCCGGTTTGGATCAGACCATTGGCAGCGAACGTGCGGCTTTGAACCTGATGAACGGAAGCGCAAAGGCATCGGAATACAATGAACAGGCACAAAGTATTCTGGCCGGTATGGAAAGGGACGCTGAACACTATATCCGGCTTAGGCTGGCATCGGTAATCCTGCAACAGGGAATTGAACTTTACCGTGAAAAAAATCAGGGGCCCATCCTGAAAAGATCCGGTGAATTTTTCTCCCGCATGACCTGTGGCTCTTTTTCCGGACTGCGCGCGGAATTCAATGAGAAAAATGAACCTGTACTGGCAGGCATCCGGGCCAACGGACAGGATGCCGTATATGTGCAGGGCATGAGCGAAGGCACGGCAGATCAGCTATATCTGTCCCTGCGTCTGGCTGCGCTGGAGGCGTGGATGGAGAAAAACGAGCCGCTGCCTTTTATTGCGGACGATATTCTTATCCAGTTTGACGATGATCGGGCAGCAGCCGCGCTGGACGTGCTGGCCGGGCTTTCAGCAAAAACCCAGGTGATATTTTTCACCCATCACCGGCGTATGCCGGAACTGGCTGAAAAACATGTGAACGGTGATGCTGTATTCATCCATGCGCTGGGATAGTGCAATTGTCAGATTTATATGGAAAAAATTTCAGCAAAATCAGCCACAAAGATGCAAAATTTCACAAAAACTGATGTAATACCGATTCGCCATTGAAAACATACTTATTAACTGATGTTACGCCAAACCTTCAGAACCCGGCAGACTGCTGTATTTCCCGTCATTCCGGAGAAAGCCGTAATCCGGTAATTTCAAATGATTATGGATACAGGCTTTCGCCGGTATGATGAAGAGGCGTAAGATCAGTTACTTATAAAAGCAGGAATTTCCTACCGTGTAATACATCAAAATCCCCATTGATTTCTCCCTGCATAAACCATATGTCATTTATAATGATTATGATGGTGCCCTGTATCGGATACTGGCAAAATCTGGTATACTACCGATTCTCCATTGGTTTTATATAATGCGGAATGCAAATCCTGAGGAGTGCAAAAATTAAGCGGAGCGGTTTTTTGCACACCCCCCAACAGCGGAAAAACTGACGGTATTGTATCAAATCAATGGAAAATTGGTATCATACCAATTCTTCATTGAAAATATACTTATGATTCGGTTTCCCACAGAGGACACAGAGAGAAAAAACCACAGAGAACACAGAGGAAACAACTCACATTATTGTATAAATTCAATAGCGAATTGGTATCATACCAATTCTTCATTGAAAATATACTTATGATTCGGTTTCCCACAGAGGACACAGAGAGAAAAAACCACAGAGAACACAGAGGAAACAACTCACATTATTGTATAAATTCAATAGCGAATTGGTATCATACCGGTTCGCCCTTGAAAATATACTTATGAAACAACCCCTGCTTCTCTCAGGAAGGGATTTTCTGAAAAAATCAATGGAGAATTGGTATAATAACTCAAGTTGCTACCTATAAATTTATAAATATCGTATAAACAGTATGTTATAAAAAATCATGATATTTTTGCAAAAATCCGATGCCTGATATTATTGAATTTTTTCATAGGTAGCAACTTGAGTTATAATACCGAATCGCCATTGATCTGATACAATCTCCACCGGTATCAGATTTGACAACTTTTGAAAAGTTGTCAAATCTTATTGTATCAAACCAATGGGGAATTGGTATAAGACAGTCACATGAAGACTCATAAGATTAAATCTGAAAAATATTAGGCATTAAACTTTGTGTCTTAGTGGCAGACTGAAAGACTCCGGGACACAAAAATTCTTTTTGGTGAAATTTTTTTCAGCTTTCATTTTAAGATGAGAAACAGAAATTATGAGATATGCAAATAACCTGACAATATGTTTCCTGCTCCTTTTTTTGTGCGGCAATGCTGTTGCATCTCCACTCATGAACGAACCTGCAAACAGTAAAATCCTTTTGGAAGACAGCATGTTCAGCATAATGGAAAGTGATGAAGAATGGAAGCCCCATCCGCACTGTTCCCAAGAGAAAGACATCGCAATTTTTCAGGAAAAACTTCTTAATCAGATGATCGTTTCGGATGTGACCCGGAGCATCCGGAATACACATATTTTACACTCTGACATAGCTGTTTACCGGAATATGGGACAAACAAAAGGGAGTGCGGTGTACCCTAACCCGTACATTGCAGATTCCGGGAAAAAAATACAGATCACTCCAAAAGACGGGGAGCCGGAGGATATTCCTGCAGAAGGACTGGTAAACAGAAGAATCCGGCTTTCAGAGAATCACTTGGAAGAAACTTACGGCTGCAATATATCAGAAGCAATGCGATATGATTCCGGTTTTATTATGCAGGAAGAAACAGCGCAGAATTATAATGCCGAAGTATCAGATTCATTGGGAATTGGAACATTTCCGAAGGGTTCCTGGTATATCAGCGGTATGTCCATTGATCCGGAGCAGGAAAAAGCGATTGCGGATGCCATACTGACAATTGATTTTATCAGTACAAAAACCATGAGTCTTCTGGGAATTTTTATTGAAAATATCCGGGCACTGAGAAATCCGATATTTATGGCATTCGGTCTCATCACCGCTCTGGTGATCCTTATCAAAAAATAGATATTACCCCGCCATTTCTCTTACCATACAGGTTGCCGTATCCGCAGAGATACGGTACAGACACACAGGATTCGCACAGTTTTCCTTTTCTGTTTCAAAGCAGGGATTGCATTCCGGATCACAAGGCCGGAGAACTCTGACATTTCCCACAGGTTTCCAGCGCAGGGGATCAGAGGGGCCGAAAATGACTGTCACCGGCAGTCCCAGAAAAGCTGCAAGATGCGACAGCCCGGAATCATTTCCGATATAGCCTGCCGCATTTTTCATCATTCCGGTCAGATCAGTAAGATCAGAGGCGCAATGGGCCGGACGGCCTTCGAGTTTTTTTGTCAGAAAATCCTCTGCCGGGCCAATGATAAATTCAGGTTCCCTGCCTTCGGATTTCAGATTTTCATACACATGGATGAACCTGTCTATGGGCCAGTTTTTTCTGGGACTGCCTGATCCGGGATGAATCAGAATTTTTTTGGAAAAAGATACCCTGTCCTGTTTTTTTTCAGGAAATGCAAATTTTCCGGCCCGAAGCAGACCGTAAGCGGCAAACTGATCCAGGATGAACTGTGTGACATGGATACGCTGATGCACAGGAGGCCGGGGAGAAATGCGGAAAACTGTGCGTTCCGAAATTTTTCTGATTGCCTCTTCCAGTTGCCGGGAAAAGGAAAAAACAAGGATGATTTCATAAGAGGAAAAAAGAGCTCTGAGGCGGGCATCCGCATCAGAGGGTTCTGACCAAAGTGAGGCAAACAGTGCAGATTCCAAAGGAAAGCAGGTATCAAAAATATGCAGATGACATGCCAGCCTGCCCAGTTTTCCCTGACAGATGCCGTCCATCCCTGCACCCGCATTTCGTAAAGGGAGCAGAGCCGGAAATGTCAGCAGCAAATCACCCAGTGCACCCTGATGAAAAATCAAATATTTATGAAACATAGGCGACCGACCATAAAAAATTGCAAAATTTCAGAAGACAGGCCCTTATGATCTGGGAAAAAGGAAAGTTACAACTATTTGCTGTCCTGCTTGCCAAGACCGCAGCCATCTTCGGTGCAATGCCGGATTAGGTGACAGGTTCTCTCTGCCCGGCCTTTGCTTTTGGCTTCAGCTTTCCTGACAAACTCAAAAAGCAGGGGCATTTCCAGCCGTTTATGTTCCTCCGGCATTTATCTGACTGTGACAGTCTCTATCAGCGAACGTATGCTCCTGTGCCTTATCAGTCATGCCGAAATGCACCTCATGGTTTCATTTTTTTCACACATAAAGGCAATATCACAAAATTTCTCTTTTGTCCACACATGGAAAATTTTATCTTGACAAATGATTTTTTCCATGCCATAGAGAAAAAACTTACCTAACGACCGGTCGGTAAACAACAGTATATATACCTGACTGACCGGATGGAATATCATATGCTATGTGCAGTTTTTTTACCCCAAAGAAGGCACAAATGACGAAAAAAATCCCTGTGAACCTTTTGAAATCTTTGTGTCTCCTGCGGTTTGAAAAAAACTGCACCTTGGTGAATATCATACATTTTATCTGCCATTCCCAAAGGAGGTACTGTGGACTTTGATTTGAATAAAGAACAGGAAATGATCCGCAGGGAAGTCCGTAAATTTGCGGAAAGCGAAATCGCTCCGCTGGCCCTGGAACTGGACGAAAAAGAGGAATTTTCCGTTGAACTGACAAAGAAAATGGGGGAAATCGGTCTGTTCGGCATGTTTGTCCCGGAAGAATACGGCGGACAGGGAATGGATTATATTTCCTATATTATTGCCGTGGAGGAAGTGGCACGGGTGGACGGATCCCAGGCTGCCACAGTTGCTGCGGGAAACTCCCTGGGCATCGGCCCCCTGTATTATTTTGGCACAGAAGAGCAGAAAAAGAAATATCTGCCCAAACTCTGCACAGGTCAGGCTTTGTGGGGATTCGGACTTACAGAACCCACAGCAGGTTCAGACGCGGGCGGCAGCAAGACCACGGCGGTCAAAGACGGAAACGAATGGGTGCTGAACGGGTCCAAAATCTTTATCACCAACGCGGCCAGTCCCATGTCGCTGGGCGTCACGGTGCAGGCCATTACCGGAAAACGTGCCAACGGCAAACCCGAATACACCTGCTTTATCGTGGAGCATGGCATGAAAGGCTTCAAGGCCGTTCCCATGCACAAAAAAATGATGTGGCGCGCGTCCAATACCGCAGAACTCTATTTTGATGATGTGCGGATTCCGGAGAAAAACATTCTGGGCAAACCCGGAGACGGTTTTCACCAGATGCTCAAAACTCTGGACGGCGGACGTCTTTCCATCGGTGCAATGGGACTGGGCGGCGCGCAGGGCGCATATGAAATGGCTCTGAAATACGCGAAAAAACGCGAACAGTTTGGTCAGCCCATCAGCAAATTTCAGGCCATTGCCTTTAAACTGGCAGACTGCGCAATGGAAATTGAATGCGCACGCAACCTGCTTTACAAAGCCTGCTGGCTGAAAAGCAATCACCGTCCCTTTGAAACCCTGGCTGCAATGGGAAAACTCTACTGCTCGGAACTCATGGGCAGAGTTGCCAATCATGCGGTGCAGATTCACGGGGGTTATGGACTGATGAAGGATTACAATGTGGAAAGGTTCTACCGGGATCAGAAACTGCTGGATATAGGCGAAGGCACATCTGAAGTGCAGAGACTTGTGATTTCACGGTATATCGGCTGCTGAAAAATATTCAGGGTGGGCAGAAACGGAGTGCTGCCCACCGTTTCACAGATCGGTGGGCACGGAAAAACATGTGCCCACCCTACAAAATTTTCAAATCTTTGGAGAAAATTATGAGCGAAAATCTGCTCCATACAACCATAGAAAACCAGACGGCCATTCTCACTCTTCACCGTCCTGAGATAATGAATTCCTTTAATTTTGCCATGCTGCGCGCTTTGCGGGATCAGGTGGAGGGTCTGCGCTTCAACAGTGATATTCGCGTCATTATCATCACAGGCGCGGGGGAAAAAGCATTCTGTGCGGGCGCGGATCTCAAGGAACGTGCCACTTTGACACCGGTGCAGGTAAAGGAATTTATTTTCACCATCCGCAATCTGTTCACTTCCATTGAACTGCTGCCCAAACCGGTCATCGCGGCTGTCAACGGCATTGCGCTGGGCGGCGGAACCGAACTGGCTCTGGCCTGCGACATCCGCATTGCCTCAACAACAGCATCTATGGGACTGACAGAAACCCGGCTCGCGATTATTCCGGGCGCGGGCGGAACCCAGCGTCTGCCCCGTCTGGTGGGCAAAGGCAAAGCCAAAGAACTGATTTTCACAGGCCGCCGAGTGGATGCACAGGAAGCCCTGAGCATCGGACTGGTCAATCAGGTCTGCGAACCCGCGCAGTTACTGGACGAATGCCGGAAAATGGCTGCCATGATCTGCGAAACCGGCCCCATTGCCATTGAGCAGGCCAAATATGCGATCAATTACGGCATGGAAACGGATCTGCAAACCGGTCTGGCTTTGGAATCCAACGCGTACTGGGTCACCATTCCCAGCAAAGACCGGCTGGAGGGACTGGCCGCGTTCCGGGAAAAACGCAAACCTGTTTACAAAGGGGAATAGGGGGAAATATGAGCGCAAACCGGGAATTCTGGGAAAGCGAAGAAAAAAAACTTGATGAACTGGTGTCTCAGGCCACATGGCCCGGCGGACAGGGTGCAGTGGATCGGCTTGCCAAACAGGGGAAAAAACCGGTTCGGGAGCTGATTCAACTGCTCATTGATCCGGATACGGAATTTTATGAACTCAGCCAGATTGCCGGATTCGGTGTGAATTATCCGGACGGCATTGATGATGTTCCCTGCGCGGGTCTGGTTACGGGCATTGGAAAGATCAACGGCAACTGGACCATGATTTTCGGCAATGACAGCCGGGTCAAGGCCGGGACATATTTTCCCATCACCCTGAAAAAACATATCCGCGCACAGGCCATTGCGGAAAACTGCGGATTGAACTGCGTGTATATTGCAGATTCCGGCGGCGCGTTTCTGCCCATGCAGGCTGATGTGTTCCCGGATGACGGGCATTTCGGAACCATGTTTTACAATATGGCACGCATGTCAGCAAAGGGGCTCAAGCAGATTACCATGAGCACAGGCGGAAACACCGCAGGCGGAGCGTATATCGTTTTCATGGCCTGTCAGTCCATTATGATTGACAAGATGTCCTATTCTTTTCTCGGCGGCCCGCCGCTGGTGAAAATGGCAACCGGTGAGGTTATTTCTGCGGAAAATCTGGGGGGCGCAAAGGTTCATACCCATATTTCCGGAGGTGCGGATCATTTCTGTGCCAATCAGGAAGAGGCGGTTTACAGAGTCCGGGAAGTTCTGGCTCTGGACAGACCCCAGGAAATAAAAAGCCATCGTTATGCGGAAACTCCGCCCACGGCTGATCCGGACAGCCTTTATGATCTCATGCCCGCGCAGGTGAATCAGGGCATTGACGGACGCAGCATTCTGGAATGTATTGCGGATGACAGTTGTTTTTATGAATACAAAAAGGATTATGCACCGGGACGCGGGGACAATATTCTTGCGGGAAAGATCCGCATAAAAGGCATTCCGGTGGGTGTGATTGCATCCAACGCGGTGGGCATTATTTTTGCCGAAGCCGCACGCAAGGCCGCAGAATGGATTGTGCGCTGTTCACAGGAAAAAACGCCGCTGCTGTTTGTGCAGAACGCGCCCGGTTATATGATCGGTTCCGAATCCGAGCATATGGGCATTGGCAAATACGGCTCTGACATGGTGCGGGCTGTGTCCTGTGCGCAGGTTCCGAGAATCCAACTGGTCATCGGGCCGGACAATGGCGCAGCCAATTACGGCATGTGCGGACGGGCATACAAACCCCATTTTCTCTTTCACACCATGCGCGCGCGCACCGGCGTGATGAGCGGACGGAGCGCGGCAGGCGTGCTGCTTTCCATTGAGGAACGCAAACGGGAAAGCGAGGGGAAACCAATGAGTGCCGAAGAAAAACAGGCATTCAGCCAGATGATGATTGAAAAATACGATGGCGAAGCCCATCCCTTTTTCTGCGGTTCACGCATTTTAAGCGACCGGGTTCTGAAATTCTCTGAAATCCGCGACTGGCTGGCTATGGCCTTTGAAGTCAGTCTGCTCAAACCCATTGGAGAACCCTCATTCGGGAATTTCAGGTTTTAATCAAAAATGTAAGGTGGGTTACGCTCCGCTACACCCACCCTACTACTGGTTTCATTAGGAAAAATGTAGGGTGGGTGTAGCGATAGCGTAACCCACCTTACCACTACGAATAAATGATAATAAGGAGAAAATCCATGACCGAATATGATTACTGGAAAATATTTCCGAGAATGCCGAGGAAAGTTACCATCGGCGATATAACGATACGCGACGGTTTTCAGCATGAGGAAAAGTTCATTTCCACAGAAGCCAAAAAATTCTATCTGGAAGAACTGATCATGGCCGGATGCCGCTATATTGAAGTGACCAATCTGGGAAATCCCTATCTGATGCCCCAGTTCCGGGATGCGGAAGAACTGCTGGCACATCTGCGGGGAGACCGTTTCCGGAAAAAATGCGAAAAAGCCGGGATCAACTATGATGACATCTGCCTGACCTGCATCACCATCCGCGAAGGCGCAGTGGATCGGGCTATCAAACTGAAAGAAAAGGGTATTGGCCCTGATCGCGTGCTGATGATGGTTTCCACTGAGGAACAGCATCATTTTGCCAATTCCGGAACCACGCTGCCGGATTACTGGCGGGAAGCCGAACGCTGCATCAAAAAATGCACGGACGCGGGCATCAAAATGTGCGGTACGGTCAGCACAATCTGGGGCAGTCCCATTGGCGGCGCGACAGATATGAAAGATGCTGTGGAATTCAGCAAACGCTGGCTGGAAATCGGAGCGCACGACATTGAGCATGCGGATCATGACGGCAGCGCATCCGCAGCACAGGTTTACCGTTATTTTTCCATGATTCTGGATGAAATGCCTGATACCAATCTGCATATCGCACATTTCCATGAAACCAAACGCGTGGCCGCGGCTTCTGTACTCGCTGCATTGCAGGCAGGCATCACAAATTTTGAGGCCACTCTGGGCGGTCTGGGCGGACAGCCTGCGAATTTTCTGGACGACTGCCCGGTAAAAGGCACAGGCGAATATTATTACAAAGATCCGCGCTATGTGGGACTGGTGACACTGGAAGACACCCTGGTGCAGATTGATGAAATGGGCATTGAACACGGCTGGGATGTGGATCGGGTACTCTGGCTGGGCAAACAGATGGAGCGCACCATTGGCCGCAGACTGCGTTCCGAAGCCATTCTCAACGGACGCACACTCAAAGAGGGACATCCGGAATTCGGCAGACCCGGTCTGGCAAAAGCCAAAGCCAAACTGAAAGAGGAACCCGGTCAGCTTCTGCCCAAAGAATGGGCAGCAAAAGCCGTGCTGCCGGAAAAGTACCGTCCGAAAAAATAATGTTGAATTTTGAATGATAAATGTTTAATGTTGATGAACATTAAGCATTGACCATTGACCATTCAGCATTCAGCATTGACCATTCAACATTATTCATACGGGGGCAAATAATGGAAATCAAAGATCAGAAACCGCATATCAATGTGGATTATTTTGAAGACCTGACCGGAGATCTGTCCGGGCAGGAGCAGGAAAGCGTTGTTCATATCGGGGAGCGGATTCGGAAGCTGCGGGAGGAAAAAGGCATTTCTCTCAAAGATCTGTCCGCGAGAACCGAGATCGGAAG
>JBFXEJ010000035.1:0-50705 GCA_050180235.1 Desulfococcaceae bacterium | reverse complement strand
CGGAAGTTAAGCTCTTCAGCGCCGATGGTACTGTGCGGGAAGCTGCACGGGAGAGCAGGACGCTGCCGGAAACTCTTCATAAAACCCCGTCTGATCGCTGATCAGGCGGGGTTTCCTCTTTTGAAAAAGCACCAAACCGGACCCCGGGGATTTCACAGAGCAGGGAATCTTTCGCACAGGCAGAAAAAAATACAGGACACTGTTACGTTTTTGCAGAACAGGCGGTTTCATCTGCCCTTTTGCGGCTTTTCTGGGCTATACCGGTTCCGCATTGAGCTGATACAATACCGTCAGTTTTTCCGCTGTTCCGCGTGTGCAGAAAACCGCTTTGTCCAATTTTTGCACTTCTCCGGATTTGCATTCCGCATTGTATAAAACCAATGGCGAACCGGTATAACAGGAATTAAAAAATTAAAGAAAATACAAAAAATATCTTCCTCCAGGCATTGAGAATAATAAAAATCAGAATTTTTGCAGATTCGTAAAAATATTTCTTGAAAAAAACGAAAATATATATTATAAGCAAAAAATAAATTTTAGGTCAGTAGCATAGTTGGCTAATGCGACGGACTCCAAATCCGTAGATCGCGGGTTCAAATCCTGCCTGGCCTGCCACCGATTATAAGGAGTTATGATGAAAATCATTAACTCCTTTTTTATTTGGTAAAGTTACGCAGTTGGTTTTCAATTATTTGATTTTACATAAGCCGGTTTGTGCAGTGCATCATCTGCATCTATAAAAATCAGCAGGTTAAAATTCAACTGCGTAACTCCTGTTTGGATAAAAAATATCAGATTGGGTTAAGGATCGGCCTGATAATTTGAATAAGGACGCGTTACCATTTTTTTGCATGGATGAAAAATATGCCAGAAATATGTCCTTCAGCTACCATAATACCCATGAAAGAATCAGATAGGGGTTTTACAATTCTGGTACTCAGACGGAACCGGGGAATGATGTGGGGAAATGAATGGGTATTTCCGGGCGGAAAGATAGAACCGTATGATTACACAGGTGAAAATGATGTCTATTCTGCGGCCATGCAGGCAGCCGTGCGTGAAACAAAAGAAGAGGCGGGGATCTGTTTTGCTGTGGATGAACTGGTTCATATGGCCAGATGGACAACACCCGAAAGTCTGCCGAAACGTTATATCACATGGTTTTTTCTGTCTGATGCAGGCAGTGACTGTGTCCGGATTGACGGGAGTGAAATTGTTGAATGTCAGTGGATAAGTCCAAAAAAATTTTTTGAAACAGACAGTTATGGACAGATCACTATGCCTCCCCCCACTTTTGTCACAATCAGTCTGCTTTCCTCTTTTCAGAACATGGAAGATGCCTTATCCCATTTCCGGCAGAATGAACCGATGATATTTGTTCCCCGTATTATTCCTTCGGAAAAGGAAAAATGTTTTCTGTATCACGGTGACAGCGCGTATGAGTCCGGAGATATTCATGAGGAAGGCAAACGGCACCGTCTTACGGTAAGAGGAAAGAGATGGCATTATCAGAAGGACGGATTTGAAACTTTCCGTGACTTCTGCTGAACACAGATTTTTTAAAACATTCCGCCATTTACAGAGATAACCTGTCCGGTGATATAGGATGCGTCTTCTGAGCAGAGGAATCGTACCGTTTTTGCCACTTCTTCAGGCTGTCCGATACGGGCCATGGGAATCAGGGCTTTGATATTTTGTATCGGTGCATTCTGAATCATTTCCGTTTGGATCAGTCCCGGAGCCACCACATTGACACGGATGCCCAGCCGGGCCACTTCCGCTGCAAGGGAACGGCTGGCCCCAATCAGTCCTGCTTTGGCGGCTGAATAATTGCTCTGTCCACGGTTTCCGACCAGTCCGGCCAGTGAAGCAATGGAAACAACCGAGCCTTTTTTCCGGGTAATCATTTTTTTCAGCGCCGGTTTTGTGACATTGTAAAACCCTTTCAGGGTTGTGTCCACCACAGCATTCCAGTCTTTTTCCGGCATCATGACAAAGAGTCCGTCAGCGGTGATCCCTGCATTGTTGACCAGTATCTCAATATTGCCAATCCTTTGGATAATCTCTTCAACAGCGCTGACGGCCTGATTCGTATCTGCCACATCAAACTGCACTGCTTCCCCATCTCCGCCGGCATTCCTTATGAGAGAGATGCTTTCTGCCGCGGCAGCCGCATTGCTTTTGTAGTTTGCTATGATATAATAACCGGCCTTTGCCAGTTCCACAGCAATTGCCCGTCCAATGCCGCGGCCGGCACCAGTGACAATTGCTGCGGGTTTGTCTTTATGTTCATTCATTGCCTTATCTCCCAATCCGCAGTCTGGCAGATTTTTTCTCAGCGTTTCAGAACTGCGGTGATAGTTGCCAGCAGAGAATCATAATCATAGGGTTTCTGAATAAAACCATTGGCACCGGCATTCATTGTTTCCTTAGGTGTTCCCTCTATGGAATCCCCGCTGCAGACGACAACCCGCATATCCGGCAGCAGGTGCATAAGATGGGAATACAGTTCCTTTCCTTCCATATCCGGCAGTCCCAGATCCAGAATTGCCAGATGAATTTTCCCCCGGTGCCGTTCTGCAATTTTCAATGCCTCTTTTCCGTTTGCAGCGGTCAGTACCGTATATCCCATACGTTCAATCATGGCCTGTGCCACTTCCAGAACCATTTCCTCATCTTCAATGACGAGTATGTTCTTTGCTTCTTTCTCGGAATCTGCATGATCCGTTTTCATGATTCCTCCCCAATGACTTATCCCGGAATTCTGCGATTATATACACTTGTTTTTTATAAATATCAAAATATTCCGTATATATGATCCGACAAAAAGGATACGAAAAAAAAACTGTGAATTTCTTTACGCTTCTGTCAGTGCGTATTCTGTGATTTCCATGACAGACTGTTCACCGCTCTGCCGCCTTATGTATTGTCCGAAACCTCTTTGTGCATATTTTCCGGATGAATTATCTCCGGAACAGTATTTCCCGCTTCAGATGTTTTCTTTTCTTCCCATGTTACCAGAGGCGTTTTTCCGGCAGCAGGCTGATGGTATTCCAGTTGGGGCTGTGATGTTACACCCCTTGTGTATTCCAGTTGCAGACGCATTTTTTCCAGTTCAGCCTGGTTATCAATATTGCGTTTGGCCAGCAGATAGCGAAGATAAACGATCCAGGCAAAGAGTCCGACCAGCACCGCAGCAGCAGAGATAACCACCCATTTGAAACGTACCAGGGTGTCCACACTCACTTTTGCAATATAACTGACCATATTGGGCAGAACCCAGTACATGAAAACCGAAAGCAGGATCAGAAAACCGATGGTGAAAATATTGAAACTGCTCAGGGTGGAGATCACTTTTTCAAATTCCGTGTCATACCTGGCAGTTTTACTGTCTGATCTGCCTGTGCCGTTCCGGATTTCCTCCCCGTAAAAAAGCGAGATATATGCCTTGACTGTAAAGGCAAAGAGCAGAACCACCCCGATTGGAATTCCCACTGCGGCTGTAATCCAGGCACGGAAGGGGAAAGGTTCATCCCTGATTTCCAGCCTTTTTTCAAACTCATCCAGGGATCGCCCGAAAGTTTTTTCAAAATAGTATTTGTTGAAATCACTCAGATTCTTTCCGTCTGTAACATGTATGACATTGCCGTTTTTGTCGAGAATCTGCAGCCATTGCCTGCGGCCGGATTTCATGGCGGCCACAGCGAAAATTTCCAGTTCTATCAGAAAAAGCACTATCCCGATAATAATAAATACCGTCCTGTTCTCTCTTACCAGGTCTGCAATATTTTTGTGATTCATATACAATCCTTTTGTCTGTTTTTTATCGGAACCTTCATGCAGGGTAGCATGGTGGGAAGAAACAGTATCGGCACCTGTGCGGAATATGCCAAAATCAGTTTCCGGATGCCTTTCTGCGGGCCGACAGTTTTAAAATCTGTTTTCTAACACGATAAGATATGATATTCAAGATGTAAATTTTTACAGGAGGAAAATTCTGCAATGATGTTGTCACTGAAAACCGTACAGGAAGCCGCAAAAATGATCCGGGACACGGTGATCCGGACACCTCTGGTGTATTCTCCAACATTCAGCCGCATATTCGGAGCTGAGATCTGGCTGAAACTGGAAAATCTCCAGCGCACCGGTTCTTTTAAAATACGCGGAGCCGCACATAAAATTCTCCGGTGCAGGAATGAGACTGGGCCCGAAGGCGTGGTCGCTGCCTCTGCCGGGAATCACGCGCAGGGGGTTGCCCTGGCAGCGCGCAATTCTGGTATTCCTGCCACAATAGTCATGCCGGAACGGGCCTCCATAAGCAAGCAGGAAGCCACGCGCGGCTATGGCGGGGAAGTGATTCTTCATGGCAGGAGTGTTGGCGAAAGTCTGGAAAAAGCCCGTGAACTCGCTGCGCAGGGGAGGATGTTTATTCATCCTTTTGATGATCCTGACATTATTGCCGGACAGGGAACCATCGGCCTGGAAATCATTGAAGACCTGACTGATGCGGAAATGATTCTGCTTCCTGTGGGCGGGGGCGGGCTGATCTCCGGTGTGGCCCTGACTGCCAAATCACTTCGGCCGGATATCCGTATTGTCGGTGTGCAGGCTGCGGCATGCCCATCTGCTTATGAATCTCTCCAAAAGGGATGTATCACAGCAACGGAGGCCGGGGATTCCATTGCAGATGGCATTACTGTCCGGCAGACCGGCAATCTCAATTTTGACATCATCCGGAAATATGCGGATGATGTGGTTCTGGTGGAGGAGGATCATATTGCGGCTGCGATAGTCATGCTGCTGGAGCGGAAAAAAACTCTGGCCGAAGGAGCGGGGGCGGTTCCACTGGCAGCACTGCTCGGCGGTTGTGTAAAAATTTCAAAGGGAAGCAAAGTGGTGCTGGTCATCAGCGGAGGCAATGTGGACAGTCCTCTGCTGGGCAGAATAATACGAAAGGGGCTTCTGAAAAATGGCCGTATTATGCGGATCAGACTGCAACTTGAGGATATTCCCGGTTCTCTTTCCCGGCTTCTTTCCCTGATAGCGGGACTTAAGGCCAATGTGCTTCACATTTTTCATGACCGGAACATCAGGGATATGCCCATTCATATGACATGGGTGGAACTGGATGTGGAAACCCGCGGCCTGCCGCATATTGAGGAAATCAGAAAAGAACTGAAATCTGCCGGATATGATCCGGGGGAGGCCTGTTATCCATGAAACCGGGGCGGCACTGAGCTGATGACTATCTGTATAATACTGATTCGTATTGGTTTTATACAATGCGGAATGCAAATCCGGAGGAGTGCAGAAATTGGGAGGAGCGGTTTTCTGCACACGCGCAACGGTTAAAAGAACTGACAATACTGTATAAAATCAATGGCGATTTGGCATAGGTGATTTCCGGAAAAGAAATATACCGCCAAAGTATCAAAAACTTCCAGTTTTTGCCCTGTGCCTGTGAACTGAACCGGTATATTTATTTTAATAAATCACCATAAACAGAAAACCCGTTATTTTTTTTCTGAAATAACGGGTTTACATGCTGTGGGACTGTCCGGGGTTTTCCGGAAATTCTTCAGGATATTTTGCTGTCTCCGATCTTTTCTTTTTCCTCCTCTTTTGCCAAAGGTTCAGAGGTCGCACTTTTGAAGTTGCGGATGGCTTTGCCCATCCCCGCACCGATTTCCGGCAGTTTTCCTGCCCCGAAAATAATCAGGATAATCACCAGAATCACAATCAGTTCCGGCATTCCGATTCCAAACATGGTATTTCCTCCTCATAAAATATTTTGTTTTTTACATTCGCCAGTATCATATAACAGGACAAAGGCAGCCAGACCGCATAACCGGGGGAAAAAGCCTATCCACTTATATCAGGCGGATCAATTTCCCGCATCAGTTGCCTGAATTCATTTGTTTTCATGTAATGATCCACTGCGCCCTGGTAATCAATCCATTTCTGCCACACCTTCAGCCATGCTTCGTTGTGCCAGTAGTGATCCGGGTTTCCTCTTCCCTGGAGCCGTTCAATATAATCAATATATTCTTCCGCACAACTGCCGCAGAAACGGTAGGGGATTCTCAGGTTCCTGATTCCCTCCTTTCTGCTCTCATCATCTAGCTGACGGAAGCATTTTTCACAGCGCTGAGCCCCCCGGGCTTTCTGAAACAGACTTCGGACAGCCGCAAGTTTGCGTTTGTGCATCAAAGTCTCGTTTATTTTTCCTGCTTCCCGGAGTCTGGGTACAAGTGATATAATTTCTGCCATCGTGCAAAAGTTCCCTGAAGGTGGATAATGATAAAAGATAAACATAACATTCCATATTCCCACTGTCAATTGATTCTGCTGCAAGTTCCCGCTATGGCGCTGTTTTATTTTTTTGTCTTCCGGATATCCGGGGTGCCGGGAAAGTATGAGCCGTCCCTGGGGACACAGCCTTTGGCAAATTTCAGAGATTCCTCCCTTGTCCGGATATTTCCGCCCAGTCTGGCTGTTTCCACAATGTTCAGAATTTTTTTAAACTCCGGCGAAGGTGTCAGACCGAATTCACGGATCAGATCATGACCGGTAATCAGGGGAGGCTCCTTTTTTCTGAGCTGAAAATCGCCAAGCCACTGACTGAGAATATTCCGGGCAAAAGACTCAAACTCCCCGGTTTCGGGAATTTCCGACTTGGCACGGTCATCTGCCAGCGCGTGGAGCAGAAGCAGGGGGGTATATTCTCCGCATTTCATGAAAAAACGGATAACTGCCTTTTGACTCAGACTGCCGGACTGTTCTGCCCGGAAAAGCAGCAGAGGCCGAAGATGGCTGCGGATCATAAAACAGACAAAATCTTTTTCCTGTCCGGAGCATTTCAGACGGGAGAGGATGCCATCCGCTATTTCCGCTCCCTGTTTGTCATGGCCGTAAAAATGGACACTGCCCCCGGCATCTGTGCTGCGTGTTGCCGGTTTTCCAATATCGTGAAGCAGTGCAGAAAGTTTTATCCGGGGGATCGTGCTGCTGTCCACAGGTATCTGCCGGGATATGTCCGGCAGTATTTCCCCGCAGATCAGTTTTTCCAGAAAAGCGTATGTTTTCAGGGTATGATCCAGCACATCGAATGAATGAAATCTGTTCTGGGTGCAGCCTTTGAGAGACTGCATTTCCGGAATGACAGCGGACAGAAGCCCGTTTTTTGCCATGAGATCAAGACAGGTATGAGAGCATGGGGCGGCAAACAGTTTCATTATTTCTGCATGAATCCTCTCTCCCGCACTTGTCCGGATTCGGTCAGCGTGTTTGCAGACTGCTGCCAGAGTTTCTGAGCCGATTTCAAAATCCAGTGCTGCTGCCATGCGGAAGGTGCGCAGCAGCCGGAGGGGATCGTCTGTGAAAGCCTTTTCCGAAACCATGCGGATGCGCTTCTGCCCCAAATCCCGCATACCTCCGGTGCAGTCAATTATACTGCCGTTTTCCAGAGAATATCCCAGTGCGTTGACTGTGAAATCCCTGCGTTTGAGATCTGCTTCAACAGACAGACCGTTGAGGGGGCAGATATCAAAACATCCATCTTTTGCAGCCACCCGGTAAATGATCTGGCCGGGTTTTCCCAAAGGTACAAAAGATGCCCGCATAGAGGCAGCGAGCTGCCTGGCAAATTTTTCCGCGTCCTCTGTAACGGCAATGTCATAATCACCGGGTTTGCGTCCCAGAAGCAGATCCCTGACAGCACCGCCCACCAGATACGCGCCTTTTCTGTCCTTTATTTTACAGAAAATTCCGGAAATCAGATGAATTGAATCCTTATGGAGCATTTTCAGTTCGGCACTCCGTATTTTATGGCGTATTCAGCATTGTTCCATGCACTGGCTGTGCTGATGGTAAAAACAGCGCAGTTACTGCCTTAATTTGCATCTACTGCATGACCGCGTTGAATTTTATGGGATCAAAAACCGGATTTTTCCAAAAAATCCGGTTTTTTTAATCAGTCAGGCATTCTATAAAAATTAATGTGCTTATGTACTACAATCTGTCTGTATCCAGATATTTTGACAGGATTTGAATATATCTGGCAGTTCCGCCCACTTTTTCAAATGCCCTGTCATATCTTTCCACCAGGTCAGGCCCGGCTTTTTTGGAAAAGGTTGTATAAAGTTCCGCAGTTTCCGGCAGGCTGATCAGTTTGATCTGAGCTTCAAGTTTCTGTTTTCTTATGTAATACAGAAAAGATGATCTCTCCGGCTGGTACATGGCGTCATTTCTGCCGGACAGGAGTTTTTTCAGATTCAGATCCATCCAGTTGGGAGATGTCACCAGATCGAATCTGATCCGTGCATCTCTCATAAAAGGCGAAATATAGGCTTTTGTTCCGTAACCGATTGTCATGCCCAGTATATCTTCCACTTTTGTGATTTTCTGAACAGGATGGGTGTTTAAAAAAGCAAGTGTGGGATGGGACACGAAATAAGGATTTTTGGGATAACTGAGTATTTTCATCCTTTCTTCGTTTTTGGCAAACACAAGTCCTATATCCACCTGCCCTTTTTCAAGCTGATCCAACTGACGGGGAATTGAGGATGCAGCAGGTTCCCACTGCACTGTAACTCCCATTTCCGGGGCAATGATTTTTTCAAACAGTTCCACACATGCCCCTCCGGGTTTTTCGTTCCCATCCTCTATAATCACATGTGGAGAGGTGATAAAGTAAGCCACCCGTACAGTTTCGCCAGATGCACTGAAAGAAAGCATCAGCAGAACAGACAAAGACAGGATAACTGTCTTCCATGCAAAACCTTTCTGTTTTTTCATCTCAACATCCTTTTTTCATTGTTTATTGTGTAATATTTCAAATTGTAACCTGCCGAATTCAGTTTAATCAGGTTAAGACCCTCCCCTTCCCGCCAGGCACGATATGACATTCACGTTCTTTATTTACCACCAGAACGATCTCACAAATTTCATCGCAGTTTTGCAAGATAGCTTCAACCAGCTTTTGTACTTCAATCTGGTTCATGTTGAGACCAGTGCAAGGTCAGTGACATTCCGCTTTCTTTCCACAAACCACTGTTCGATGGCTTCGACCTTTGCCGTAGCCTCGGTCATCTGATTCTCTATGGTGGTGTTTGCAATTCTATGAATGATAAAATAGCTCATCATGCTTACAATAGACCTCTTGCAAAAGTGGGAATTGCTCCCTGATTTTATTGGATAAAAATTGACTTTGGAAAGAGGTCTAATGATAAAGGGTGTCAGTGACATCAGTAAGGTCATAATGAACAGTTTATTTTTCATTGATGGCATAATAAATCTCATATGATTTTTCTCCTTCTGCCTGAATTGCAGGGACAATGGTTCAACTTGTCCGTTTGAAACTGTTTATAAGCAGATAAACGGAAGTTTTTGTGTATCAAAAAAAATCGTGTTTTTCAGGAAAACCGGGTTTCCTGAAAACTTTATATTAGAAAATTTATGGTTGCCTGCTTAGGTTCTGTTGACATTTCTATAACATCCTGAATTTGCAGGAACCGGTTTCTCCGGAATGAACCATGCGGATTTTCCATGAATCTGCCCGGAACGGGATTCAGGCATGTTTCAGGTTCAGACCGGAGTCACTGACCGGCAGTCTGATCTGAAATGTCAACAGAACCTATAGCTTTTAAGATAATTATTTTGGAGTAGGTTGGGTTGAACGCAGTGAAACCCAACATTCTGAGTTTGTTGGGTTTCGTTCCTCAACCCAACCTACAGAAATCCCCAAAAATATTTTCTTAAAGCCTATAGCAAAGCCTGATAAATTTCCTGTGGGTTTCAAACGCAATTTCCGGCAGTTTTTCCGGACTGAAAAAAGCAAGATCGCAGGCATCATCTCCGGGAACCGGTTCTCCGTGAAATTCTGTCACCAGAAAACAGATCAGGGTGACTGTGCCGTAAGACGCGCTGGAGTGGGAATCTGTACCCACAATCCGATCAATTTTTCCGCTCAGCCAGGTTTCCTCCCGCAGTTCCCGAAGAGCGGCTTCCTGGGGTGTCTCCCCGATTTCCATAAATCCACCGGGAAGACACCAGAGACCTTTTTTCGGTTCAACGCTCCGTTTTACCAGCAGAATATGGCTGTTTTCATCTGCCACAATCACACACGCGGCAGGAATGGGATTTTCGTAAATCGGCTCTTTGCAGTTTTCGCAAAAAAGCCGCTTCCGTCCCTCCACATGCTTTGTCACCAAAGGATGCGCACAGAAATGGCAGTATTTTTTTTCACGCATCAGTCGTCAAAATTCCCTTTTGCGCCCTTGTCTCCGGAAAGAGATTTGGCTCTTTCAATAATCTTTTCCTTTGTCCAGCGGGCCGGATCCTCAATGCGCTCTGCTTTTGGACCGGGATCATAAGAACCGGTCTTCAGGATCAGATCAGTTACAATGGGAGCGGTATCACGGGAATTGAACACATCTGTCATCATGTGAAAGACAAAATCCTCCACCCGTTTCACCATGCGCTCCCGAACTTCGGCAGGCTGGCCCAGCAGCCGGTTTTCAAAAGGCAGGTTCAGTTTTTTGTAATCCCCTTTGCGCCATCCTTTTTCTTCCGCATATTTGGTCATGGCAGACCACATATCTTCGGTCACGCCCTCGCCTCTGACTTTTATGAAATTCCCGGTCTCATTCAAAATCGCATTGCCGTAGTCATTGACTTCCAGCCCCCAGGAAATCATCTGCAGGGCTGTGGCCACATTGGCTTTGGTTGTCCGGGTTTTGCGTGCAATTTCCCGGAGCCGGTCAGAACTGTTGCCGGAAGTGCCGTGCTGCGCGCCTGAAACTTTGTATTTTTCCAAAGCCGCATGAATCTCTGCGGTCAGATCCACCTGAATGCCCTGATCACTGGCCTCAATGCCATGAGTAGAGCCGTTGTTGAGCGCGATCCAGTTGGGGAAAATATCATGGGCATTGAGTCCCTGAATGAGAAATCTGGCCTCTTCCACAGTGGAAAGCCCCTCTTTCCCCTTGATTTCCCCGACTTCGGTTTCCAGTCCTGCCCATTTTGGCACAGCGCTTTTGGCAAGCTCAATGCTGGCCAGCAGATTTTTGTCATCTGTCATATGGGACGCGTCAATGGCGATGGAAGTGATGCCCGCGTCAAAAAGACTGGGAATCTCGGTTTTGGCCGGTTCCACATCACTTTCTTTTTTGATGCCGTAATGATCCGCATGAATGGCAACCGGAATGGTGATGCCCAGTTCATTGCAGACCGCATCCACCTGCCGGGCCATATTCCACAGACTGACAGCGCAGTATGCTGCCGCGCCGCCTTCAGACCGGGCAATTTCAATAATCAGCGCGGAATTGGCCTTCTGTGCGGCCCGGAGAGCGCCCCGGATGACAAAATGGCTTCTGCCATTGGCGGCTATGCAGATGGCACTGCCTTTTTTGAGCATGGCCAGGTCAATGAATTTTCCGCTCACGATCAGGGCCTGGGAGTTGGGAAAAAGTTTAACGATATTGGGGGTCCGGCCGATCTGTAACGCTTTCTGAAAATCTGTCATGACTTGCATCTCCTGTTGAAAGTGTTGAATGTTGGGTATCATACCTGCCGCTCCGTCAATGCGTACAGTATATGCAAAAGAATGAATTATATCAACCTGTGTTTGACTTTTTTTTCAGACTGATCTAAATAAAGAGATATATCATGTTTTATGAATTTTCTGAAATCTTTTTCTGAGCAGAAAAAGAAATCCGTAATTCATCTTTGGTTGACTGTTTTATATAATATGGTGTACATTGTATACTTTAAAAATATCAGTGTGCAGAAAATATTCACCGCCTGCCGGAGACAGCAGTTTTTCCGGAACGGGTTTAAGCATGAAAAAAAACAGGAAAGGAAAAAATGTATGGCTTTGGATCTTGGAATGAAAATTCTGATTGTCGAGGATTTCAATGTCACCCGGAAACTGGAAATCAGGGCTCTGGGCAAAATCGGCTTTCACAATATTGTGGAAGCGGAAAACGGGGAAACCGCAATCCGGAAGCTCCGGGAGGAAAAGGATATTGATCTGATTATCAGTGACTGGAACATGCCGGTTGTAAACGGTTACGAGTTTCTGAAAAAGGTGCGCTCGGAAGAGGCCTACCGGAACATCCCTTTTATCATGGTTACGGCCCAGGCTGAAAAAAAGGATGCCTCCAAAGTGATCGGGGCCGGAGCCGATCATTTTATCACCAAACCCTTTACCTATGAGGAACTGAAACGTATCCTGGAAACCGTCTTTTCCGTGGAAAGAAAAGACAGGGGGGATATTCCCCAGAAAACTTCTTCCGGCAAAATCCGCCTCAAGGTTGGCCATATCCAGATTACCGACCATCTGGTTCTGGGTGTTCTGGAGCATAAGATCAAAAACGGGGAATTCAGCCCCAAATATTTTGAACTGGAAACCGTGTGCATGTCCGGGTGGAATCCGGTGCAGAAATCTTTGGAAAAGGCAGAGGTGGATGCGGCTTTTATCATGGCTCCCATTGCCATGGATCTGTTCAGTTACGGCATTCCCATAAAACTGGTTCTGCTGGCCCACAAAAACGGCAGCATCTGTGTCAGAAACAAAAGGGGTGGCGCGGGTGTATCCTTCCGGGACTACTGCCGGGACAAAATGTTCTATATTCCCCATGTGCTTTCAGTGCATCATATGCTGTCTGACATGCTGTTTCGGGAAATCGGTCTGAAAGCCGGGCTGGTGGGCAGCAGCGGGCTGGATGTGATTTTTGAGGTGATTCCGCCCGTCATGATGCCGGAATTTCTGGGAGAAAGCGAGGACGCATGCGGTTTTATGGTGGCCCAGCCCATAGGAACCAAAACCGTTTTTGACGGAAATGCCCAACTGCTCTTTCTTTCCGGAGAGATGTGGGAACATCATCCCTGCTGTGTCGTGGCCATGCAGGAAAAAATCATTGCCTCTCATCCGGATGCTGTGCATGAGTTTACGGATCTGCTGGTGCAGTCCGGTCAGTTTATTGAAAAAAATCCGGAAAAGGCCGCAGAGATCGCTGTGGATTTTCTGGATCCGGAAGAGGAACTGCGTCTGACTGTCCCGGTACTGAAAAGTGTGCTCAGCGAGCATCACGGCATCCGTACACATGATCTGTATCCTGCAATTGAGGATTTGGATAAAATTCAAAGATATATGTCGGAAAAAATGGGAATAGGAACCATAATTGATCTGGAAAAATTTGTGGATCTCCGTTTTGCAGACCTTGTCTGTCCGGAACCGGAAGGCGGCAGAAAACCCTCTTTTTTTCATGATCCCAAAGAGATACTGAAAAAACTGTGTTAATCCGAATCAGAGATTAAAATAAATGAAAGCAGAATATCAAAATGATGACCTGCACCTGTACGTCAGACTGTCAGATACCATCAGCATTCTTATTCTGCATCCGGACAGCCGGGGATGTGGGAAGGATTACTGTGAACGTACTTCCCTTTCCGGGCGCACTTCGGACACGGATATCGCCGCAATGGGATTTCACAATGGCTCGGACCAGGCTGAGTCCCAGGCCGTTGCCGGTTCTGGAACGGCTCCGGTCGCACTGGTAGAACCGTTCAAAGATGTGGGGCAGATCCGTTTCGGAAATACCGAAGCCGGTGTCGCTGACGGAAATGATACAGTTTCCCTTTTCATCTTCAGAAAGTGTAACTGAAATCTGTCCGGTTTCCGGAGTGTATTTTACGGCATTGTCCAGCAGATTTCCCAGCAATCTCTGGATTTTCCTTCTGTCTGCATTCAGGTACAAGACCGGGGGAGCCTCAACTTTGATCATTACTTCTTTTTTTTCTGCAAGAGCTTCAAACATTTCACAGATATCCCGCACCATATCGGCCAGATCAATTTTTTCCGGATCATGTTTTCCGATTCCGGCTTCGGTTTCTGAAATATCCAGCATGGTGTTGATCATTTCCAGAAGAGAATCGCATTCTTCAATGGTGCTGCCTGCCATCTGTTCATATTCCCTGACAGTCCGGGTTTTTGACAATGTCACTTCGGCTGTGCCCCTTATTCTTGTAATGGGACTTTTCAGATCGTGAGCGATATTGTCGGTCATTTCTTTCATTTCCCGGATTACTTTCTGAATCTGATCCAGCATATGATTGAACATAGCGGCAAGGTGTTCGATTTCCTGTCCCCGGTTTTTCAGGGGAACCCGCTGCCCGAATTCCCCCCCGGATATCCGCAGCGCCGTTTGCGTAAGTTCCTCAATACCGGAAATGGCCTGCTTTGCCATGAACCATCCGCCCGGAGGCGCAAAAAGGAGTACCAGAATCATGCAGGTTCCGAATATTTTTTCAAAAGCTGCCATAATCCGGCTCTCATCCTCCATCACAACACCTGTCTGCAAAACAGTATCCGGCCCGATATTGGCCCATGCGATACGGGCATCATGAGTTTTTCCGTAGACGGTTCGGGTCTGAAATACAGGTTCGTTCATATTCCGAAGGGAGTCCAAAACTGTCCGGTCTGTATCTGTACCGCCGTTCCAGGTGGACATATCTGTTGACGCTATTTCTGTTCCGTCTGCTGTGAGCAGACGGAAAAATATTTTCTCTGTATCTTCGGATGCGGATTCATGGATGATTTCCCGGCGAAGTCCTTCCATGCCCCCTACCGCATAAATTTCTTCAAGTTCCTGAACTTCCTCGGTCAGTTCCCTGTCTGTACGGCTTTGCACATAGGAATCCGCAGAAAGATAAAAAATCAGAAACGCGGCAAAGGAGGACAAGGTGAAAATACAGGCATACCAGAAGGTCAGCCGGAAAACCAGTGTCGTGGGCTGCCTAATCACTTTCTTTAAGAACATATCCCACCCCGAAAACCGTATGAATCAGCTTTTTGTCAAATCCTTTATCCACTTTTTCCCGCAGCCTGCACATCCGTGCTTCCACCACATTGGTTTTGGGATCAAAATTGTAATCCCATACATGTTCCATAATTGTGGTTTTGGACAGCACTTTTCCCCGGTTCCGCATCATAAATTCCAGCAGGGTATATTCTTTGGGCTGCAGGGAAATGGGAATTCCGCCCCTGCTCACTTCATGGGAAATCATATCCATGGAAAGATCCGCGACTGAAAGGCGGCTGGGTTCGGCAATCCGGCCCGCCCTTCGGATTAATGCCTGCACCCGGACCAGGAGTTCTGTAAAGGCAAAGGGTTTGGTCAGGTAATCATCACTTCCGGTCTGCAGTCCTTTTATCCGGTCATCCAAAGCCCGTTTCGCGCTCAGAATAATCACCGGGGTGATAATATTCTGTTCCCGCATAATCTCAATGATCTTCAGCCCGTCCAGTTTGGGGAGCATCAGATCAATGATTATGGTGTCGTAAGGCTCGGTAAGGGCCATATGAAGGCCGTCCTCTCCGTCTTTGGCATGGTCAATGGCAAACCCGGCCTCATTCATTCCCCTGAGAATAAAGGAAGCGATTTTGATGTCATCTTCAATCAGCAGCAGGCGCATAAGAGAATTCCTTTTGGATTTTTTTTATTTCTGATCCGCATGGTATAATAGCAGAATCAGAACTGTAAAAAAACAAATTTTCCGTATTCATCCCGATAAACCGGCTGGGGTAGACGGTTTCTGTATTTTTCATATTTATGCGTCCTCGCGATCAGGACAAGAGGACTGCCTGTTTGGCTGTTTTTTTTAGCTGAAAGGTAAGCATCCCGGATCATCTTATTCAGTTGCTCTGTATCCAGCATCCTTTTTTTTGCATCCTCATAGGAAAGTCCGTACCCGAGTTCGTCCTCTGTGATAAAAAACCAGACATCACTGCGTTTATAATAGGCAGACACAGCGCGGATAATATCTCCGTCCGAAACCACAACAGTTCCGGGCTGAATATATCCGGCGTTCTTTTGCAGCAGTGTGCCCGGAGCCTTTCTTTTCAGCACCATGTCAGGAAAAACAAACTGCGCTGAAACAAAAAAAACAAGGGGCGCCGTAGCGAAAAGGATTATCCGCATATCCGGCCGCTTTTCTTTTGCACTGTAAAAGGCAAGGAAAGCCCAGAGTACCAGCCCCGTACAGGCCAATATCCATTTCCAAATTTCACCGGCATTATCATAAGGCCGGATGCCGGTAAAACCGGTGATCTGGCTGATCAGCAGCACAATGGCTGTAATTCCGATCAGGACGGCAAGAACACGCGCACCAGCACCAAACAGTCTGTTTTCCCCTTTTGCAGAATAATTCCGCAGACCCGCGGCCATCAGTATCGCAACAGCGGGAAAGCAGGGAAGAATATAGGTCAGCAGTTTGCCGGATGATGCGGAAAAAAACAGAAAAGGGAAGATAAACCAGCAGAGGCAGAACCGCATCAGGGTGTCGGAAATATCCATGTCCCGCAGTCCCTGCAATATGGCCGGAAAGAGAAAAGTCCAGGGAAACAGACCTGCGAGGAGACAGGGGATAAAAAACCAGAAAGCTTCAGGATGCTGTCCCCCGCCCGGTTTCAAAAAGCGGTTTACATGCTCGATCCAGAAAAAATAATGCCAGAAATCCCCTTCCCGTAAATGGATCATCAGGCTCCAGGGCAGTGAAACCGCAATCGCTCCTGCCAGCGGCAGCCAGGCTGTTTTCAGCAGTTCCGCAAAACGGCCTTCCCAGATCATCCAGGGAATCATCACCAGAACAGGCACGGCAAAAGCCAGAAAGCCTTTGCAAAGAAAGGCCAGTCCGCAGAAAACTCCGGCCAGAAAAAGCAGAATTCTTTTCTGTGCACCGCCTTCTGCATGATACGCAAAGAAAAATACGGTCAGGGCCACAGTCAGAAGCATGGACAGAGGGCCGTCCAGAACAGAAAAGGTACCAATGCCAAGCACCTGGGCGCTGGTCAGGAAAATAACACTGGCAAGTATACCCGTGGAATAATCTCCCGCAAATCTCCTGGCCAGCAGAAATACGCACAGAGCGGAAATTCCGGCAGACATTGCGGCCGGGAAACGGACAGCAAACGCGTTTTCTCCGAATATCAGCATGGAAACCGCATTGAACCAGTAACCCAGCACCGGTTTTTCAAAATAGCGGATGCCGTTAATGCGGGGCACCACCCAGTCACCGGAAGCGATCATTTCCCTGGGGATTTCAAAATACCGGGTCTCGTCCGGTATAAACAAAGGCCGCGCACCCAGCGGCAGGATATACAGCAAAACATAGAGGATAAAAACTGCGGCAGCGGATTTTTTCATTTTTCTCCTTTCCGGATGATATATGCTGAAAAATGGTGAGAACGGATGGTTCCGTGAGAAACCGCTTCAATGCTCCCATTTCTGAATATATTCATAAGATCGGCTTTATCCCTCCGGGATACGATAAGCAGATAGGGCATCGCCATATTTTCCAGTTCCACCGCATCAGTAATAAAACGCAGTTCTGACGGTCTTCTTTGGCTGTAACAGGCAAATTTTAGCCCATCCGCATCAGAACCTATATTATACAGAACAAGCGGCAGGCGGAGATCGCTTTTGGATTCCACTGTTTCTGTAAATTCCCGACCGGATGCATTTCGTGAAATTTCCGGAAAAATCAGAAGATTCGCACCGAAAAGACCGGTGAACAGAAGCAGAAGAATCATCCCTGCAATCCGGTTTCCGCGCTGTTTCAGACTTATGACAGCAATCCATCCGGCAGATACGGCAATCATCCAGATAAAAATCAGTATAACGGGTACAAATATATGGTCAGTGTAAAAAGCAGCACCCGCGATGCCGGATACAAGCACAATGACCGTGAGAACACTGAGTCCCCTTTCCCATATCTGCGGAAACAGCGGATTGTCTCTGTGAAGAATCTGTTCCGCTGCATAGGCCAGCAGAATCGCAAGGGCCGGATACAGGGGAAGGAGATAACGGCTGTGACGCGTGCTGGCAAGGGTAAAAATGGCAAATGTACTGAGAAACCATATCAGAGACAGACGCAGTAACGGATGTCCGGGCAGCATTTTCCCCATTCCTTTTTCCCGAAGCAGGGCAGCAGAATGCCGCCACAGGGGAGAGCAGAACAGAAACCATATTCCGGCAGATCCGAGAATGCAGAAGATATAATACCAAAAAGGCTGGCTGCTTTTCTGCCCCAGCCGTCCGATCACCTGCATCCGGATCACTTCCCGCAGCAGATCAGTTCCCCCGCTTTTCCAGACAATCCATGCTTCGCAGCCCACACAGAGAAATGTCATTCCGGCCATGAAAAGAGAAAAAAGGAAAAATGATTTTACCCGTTTTTCCAGCAGGAGAAATCCGCCCCGCGCGGCTGCGGGAATGACAAGACCGATGGGGCCTTTGGTGAAAAAGGCCAAAAAGATGAAAACAGGCACTGCCGCAGTCCATAAGAATTTCTTCCCCGCAGGTTCACATTTTTCCCTGAAATACAGGCAGGCCAGTGCAGAGCAGACATGAAAGGCCAGCAGCATGTCAATGCACGCGGTTCCCGCGTTTATCCAGAATTCCGGGAAAGTGGCAAGGATCAAAGCAGACAGCCATCCCATGCGGGGACTGATTTCACGCCCGAAAAGGAATGCAAAGAAGACCAGACCCAAAGCGGAAAATGCGCTTGGAGCCACGGCACTCAGGGTGCTGACATTCCCTGAAGGAAGGGAAAAGAGAACCTCCAGCCAGAAATACAGGGGCGGATAATCCGGATAGGGTTTTCCCAGCACATGGGGAATCAGGGATATGCCGTCTTCCAGCATCTCCCGCGCAAAAAGAGCGTTCCGGATTTCCAGTCCGTAAATATCCCGGAATGGAGCGGTTCCCATGAATGCGGACAGGAGAAGCAGTGCAAACAGCGGGAATATTAATTTATTATGAGTGCTTATATTTTTCATATTCACTTCTTTGTTTGAAAAGGATTAGGGGAAAAGAATTAGGGGATAGGGATTGGGGGATAGGGAAATACAGTGCATATCTGAGCCTCAGCCCCTAATCCCTAATCCCCCTAACCCTGACACGCGCACCATCCCTCCCGTCCGGGAATTTCTTTCGGAACTATCTCAGCCAAAGGCAGAAGATTTGCATTTTCCGGGAGCAGTCTGCCGAGTGGAACAAGGGAAAGTCCGCTGGATTGGGCGGTTTTCACAAAATCTGCAAAGAGTTCCGCCCGGCTCATGCCCTCAACTTCTGCGTGAATGGTCAGCACATTCAGCCGATCCGGACGGATCAGGGAAAGCAGATATTCATTGTAATTAGTATCTGTTATTCCCTTCTGACCGATGACTTCATCATAGGTGGGAAGGGTGACGGGAATCTGGGGCCGGGAAAGTTTCCTGCCTTTTACCAGCGGCAAAAATACAGAATGCCCCCGGCAGTCACTGTTGTAGAGAAAAGGAAATCTTTTTTTTTCTGTCAGAACAGAATCATTGCCTTTCCAGGCCGGAGCAGCGGAACAGGTCGGCGGATATCCCGTAATCCGAAGCAGCATGTCAAATCCCTTTTGCAGTTCCGTCCGGATGTCATCAGGATTCATGCGGTCAAGACGGGTCTGCCATGCGTGATGATCCCAGGCGTGAAGGCCGATCTCATGCCCCGCCTCCGATACTGACCGTATTGTATGTGCCAGTTTTTCACCGATAAGCGGCCCCGGCCCCAGGGTTCCTTTGAACAGAATATCCCACCCGTACAGCCCCGGTGCTTTGGAGCGCAGCATCTTGCGCAGAAAAGAGGGGCGGAACAGTCTCAGCAGATGGCGGCCCATATTGTCCGGCCCGACCGAGAAAAAGAACGAGGCTCTGATGCTGTGTTCCGCCAGAATTCTGCATAAATTCGGCACTCCGTACCGGGTTCCCCGGAATGTGTCCGCGTCAATTCGCAAGCCGGCATTCATCACTCATCACCTCAAATTCTCCGCACCGGACAGCTTCCCGCATAAAATAATCCAGAGTCTGCTTCACAGACTGTTCCAGACTGACCAAAGGTGTCCAGCCCACCAGACCGCGGGCGTTCCGGATGCACGGTTTCCTGTGCTGCACATCCTGGTAGCCCGCACCGTAATAGGAATGGCTTTCCACTTCCCGGATGCCTGCAAATGGCGGAAATTTCGGACGCAGGGGATGCTGCTGAAATTTTTCCACCAGAATCCGGGCCAGTTCCCGGATACTGGCCTCATTGTCCGGATTGCCGATATTGATAATCTGACCGTTGCAGCGCCTGTCTTTGTTTTCAATAATGCGGTACAGGCATTCGATGCCGTCAGAAAGATCCGTAAAGCAGCGTTTCTGTTCCCCGCCGTCCATCAGGCGGATGGGTGTTCCCTCCACCAGATTCAGGATAAGCTGGGTGATGGCCCGTGAACTGCCGATACGAGCAGATGACAGACTGTCCAGCCGGGGGCCGATCCAGTTGAAAGGCCGGAACAGGGTGAATTCCAGTCCTTCCTGCTGACCGTAGGCCCAGATCACCCGATCCAGCATCTGTTTGCAGCAGGAATATATCCACCGCTGTTTGTTTATGGGCCCCAGCACCAGATTGGATCGGTCTTCGTCAAACTTCTCATCTGTGCTCATGCCGTATACCTCGGATGTGGAAGGAAAAATCAGACGTTTGCGGTATTTGACGCAGTAACGCACCACTTTGAGATTTTCCTCAAAATCCAGTTCAAAAACCCGCAGGGGATTGCGGGTATATTCAATGGGTGTGGCAATGGCCACCAGGGGAATAATCACATCGCATTTCCGCACATGGTACTCGATCCATTCCCGGTGAATGGCTATATCCCCTTCGTGAAAATGGAAATCCGGGTTGGAAAGCAGACGATGCACATATCCGGCATGAAGATCCATGCCGTGGACTTCATATTTTCCGCTTTCCAGCAGGCGTTCACTGAGCGCGTTTCCTATAAAACCGTCCACACCGAGAATGAGTACGCTTTTTTTCTGCTTTGCCTGTGCTTTGATTTCCGGCCTGGGGCCGAAGACCGAACCCGGAACCAGACTCAGTTCCTGTGCCATACGCGCACCGTCCATATAAATGGAATCTTCGGGCTGGGCAAAATCAATCCGCAGCTTACCCAAACCGCAGGACACGGTGAGCGGATCAGTGGAAAGAACCGTTCCGGGAGCGGATGTGTCCTGTTCGGAACTGATTTCCTCTGCCTGCCAGAACAGGCATTTCCGGCCTCCGGTATAAGTGAATGCACCGGGATAGGGGAGCGTTACCGCTCTGATCAGATTTCTGATTTGGGATGCACTCTGCTTCCAGTCTATCTCCCCGTCTTCAGGACGCCGCCCCCCGAAACAGGTGGCAATATTATGATCCTGCGGAATCCGGGGAGCGGTTCCGGCGCGGACGCGGGGAAGAATGTCATCCAGCATTTTTTCGGCAGCAGCCGAAAGTTTTCCGTACAGGCTCCGTGCCGTATCCTCTTTTGAAATCCCGACCTTTTCCTGGCAGACAATATCACCGTCATCGGGTTTCGGAGTCATATAATGCAGTGTCACGCCGCTTTCTTTCTCTCCGTTAATCAGTGCCCAGTTGACAGGGCAGCGTCCCCGGTATTTCGGCAGCAGGGAACCGTGCAGATTCAGACAGCCTTTGGGCGGAATGCCGAGAAGGGTGGATTTGACCATATCCCTGTAATAAAAGGAAAAAAGAATATCAGGTTTCATTTCCCGGATTTTTTCCACCCAGAGCGGGTGATTGATGTCATCCGGAACAAAGGCCGGAATTTTCTGTGCCGCGGCCAGTTCTGCCACAGACTCAAACCATATGTTTTCACGGGGATCGTCCCGGTAGGTGAAGACCGCGGAAATATCAAACCCGTGTTTCAGCAAAGCCCTTATGCCGATACAGCCGATATTGTGATATGCCAGTACAACCGCTTTCATGACTTTCCTTTCTGTCAGACTGCTCTGAGGCCCAATGCCATTAAGTTAAGAACTCCCCGGAGTGCCAAACTGAAAATTTGGCAGTCTTTTCCGAATCATTTGAGTGTCCCAAACTTTCAGTTCGGGACTCATCCGCCATTATTAATGGCATTGGCCATGAGGCCGGTTTGTCTTCTGTTTCCGGTCTGATTTGACTGCGTTCCCTTTCCTGTTCCACACTTTCGTGACCTGTGATTTTCTGAATGAAATAGCGGGGACGCGCTCGGACTTCGTGATAGATACGTCCGATGTATTCGCCCAGAAGACCCATGCCGACAAACTGCGCTCCGATAAACACAAAAAGCACGGCAAAAAGGGTGAACACACCGTCTGCGGCCCAGCCCGCACCGTGGATCAGCCGCATCAGAAGAATATATCCGGCCAGGCTCATTCCCATACCTGAGATTATACAACCAATCACACTGAGCAGGCGCAGGGGAAAGGTGGTCATGCAGGTCATCAGGTCAAACTGCAGGTTGATGAGTTTCCAGAGTCCGTACTTGGAGTCGCCGTTGCACCGGGGCTCATGCTGCACATTTATTTCGGTTGTGCGCCGGGCAAAGGAATTGGCCAGCACCGGAATAAATGTGCTCCGTTCCGGGCATTGAAGCATGGCATCCACAATATGCCTGCGGTAGGCCCGCAGCATACAGCCGTAATCGTGCATGGCAACACCTGTGGATTTCCGCGCCCAGTAATTGATAAGGGAAGAGGCTGAACGGCGGAAAAAGGTGTCGCAGCGGTCGGAGCGGATACTGCCTACCACGTCAAAACCTTCTTCTGCCTTTTGGAGAAGCCTGGGAATTTCTTCGGGCGGATTCTGCAAATCCGCATCCAGGGTGACAGCAATTTCGCCCCGGCATTCGCCGAATCCGGCCATTACCGCTGCGTGCTGACCGTAATTCCTGTTCAGAAAAACACCGATGATACATCCCCGGTTCTGTTCTGATGCAGCAGCAATTTTTTTGGCGGACGCGTCCGAGCTGCCATCATCCACCAGAATGATTTCAAAGGATTTCCGGATGCTGTGACAGGCCGCCATACAGCGGCGGATCAGCTCATCCAGGTTGCTTTCCTCGTTATACACAGGGAGCACGACAGAAAGATAAGGTGTTTCACGCATGTGCCAGAATCTCCTTTATGGCAGAGATGACATCATCCGCATCCCGGTCTGTCATGTCCAGGAAAAGCGGAAGAGAGCAGATTCTTTCGGAATTCCATTCGGTATGGGGCAGGAGTCCGGGCCGAAGGTTCATGGTTTCCCGGTAATATTTCTGTGTATGCGCCGCCAGAAAATGAATTCCGGTTCCCACATTCTTTTGTTTCAGTTTTTCCATGAATTCCGTGCGGGACATAGCGCAGCGGTCTGTATCCAGCCGGACAACAAAAAGATGCCAGGCATGTTTCATGTCATAATCCGGAACGGAAAGGGGGATGATTTCCTCAATATCCTTCAGTTTTTCCCGGTAATACAGGGCCAGTTCTGTACGTTTCCGGTTGAATTCCCCAATCCGGGCCAGTTGCCGCACACCGAGAACTGCGGAAATATCGGTCAGATTGTATTTGAATCCCGGTTCCAGAACCTGGGCCTGGGGCGAACGTCCCTGTGTCCCTCGGTCATACGCGTCCACGCCCAGCCCGTGGAATTTAAGACTGCGGATGCGTTTGCAGAAATCCGGATCATCGGAACAGAACATGCCGCCTTCACCGGTGGTGATGTTTTTGATGGGATGAAAGGAAAAGATTGTTGTGCCCTGTCTGCCGATCCGTTCCCCCCGGTATTCTGTGCCAATGGCATGGGCAGCATCCTCGATCAGGGGAATGCCGGTTTCTCCTGACAGTTTACGGATGGATTCCATATCAGCAGCAGCCCCGGCAAAATGCACAGGGATAATCAGACGGGTTTTTTCCGTGATAAGCGGCCTGATGGTATCTGCTGAAACCATGAGGGTGTCCCGGTCAATATCCGCAAAAACCGGTTTTGCGCGGCACAGGCAAATCAGATTGACTGTGGAAATCCAGGTCATGGAAGGCGTAATGACCTCATCTCCGGGCCCAATCCCCAGAGCATGAAGGGCCAGGTGCATTCCCCCAGTCGCGGAACTCAGTGCAACGGCTCCGGCCGCGCCTGTATATTCACAGAATTTTTCCTCGAATTCCGCATTCTTCTGCCCGGTGGTAATCCATCCGGAGCGCAGCACATCCCCCACAGCGGCAATATCCTCTTCCGTGATTGAGGGCCGTGAGAACGGCAGAAAATTATCTCTCATACATCATCCTTTCTGAACGGATTTTGGCATCTTTAATTTTAAGTAAGTCAACGAAAGTTTTCGGATATAAAAAAACGGAATTCACCCCCCCGCCCCTTTATATCCGAAAATTTATGGAACCCTACTTATACTGTTTTCAGGCAGCGGCATTCCGCAATTTTTTTTCAGAACCTCAGAATGATCTGCAAGGAAGGGAATTATACAATGTCCGGATGACCAAAAAATTGCCGAATCATTATCAATCGGTAATGATTCGGCAATTATTGACAGCTCATTTAATTTGGGGCAGTGGGACTTTTGATACTGATTCTGCCCGCAGGGGCAGCCGCCTTTCAGAATAAGGACAGACACAGGGGCCTGCACCTGTAGTTTTTCCGTCAGTATAAAAAGTCCCACTATCTTTGATATACTGCGGGGACAGGTTCCTGTGTTTAACCTAATGCCGCGGGAACGTCGGCATAAACACAGGGTTCTTTTGCATTGGGGACTTGAGGGGATTTTCAGAAAATGTCTGTCCCAAAAACCATAAGTATTTTCAAAACCTTCAGTTTTTATTATTCATCTTTGGTTGACTGTTTTATATAATATGGTGTACATTGTATACTTTAAAAATATCAGTGTGCAGAAAATATTCACCGCCTGCCGGAAACAGCAGTTTTTCCGGAACGGGTTTAAGCATGAAAAAAAACAGGAAAGGAAAAAAATGTATGGCTTTGGATCTTGGAATGAAAATTCTGATTGTCGAGGATTTCAATGTCACCCGGAAACTGGAAATCAGGGCTCTGGGCAAAATCGGCTTTCACAATATTGTGGAAGCGGAAAACGGGGAAACCGCAATCCGGAAGCTCCGGGAGGAAAAGGATATTGATCTGATTATCAGTGACTGGAACATGCCGGTTGTAAACGGTTACGAGTTTCTGAAAAAGGTGCGCTCGGAAGAGGCCTACCGGAACATCCCTTTTATCATGGTTACGGCCCAGGCTGAAAAAAAGGATGCCTCCAAAGTGATCGGGGCCGGAGCCGATCATTTTATCACCAAACCCTTTACCTATGAGGAACTGAAACGTATCCTGGAAACCGTCTTTTCCGTGGAAAGAAAAGACAGGGGGGATATTCCCCAGAAAACTTCTTCCGGCAAAATCCGCCTCAAGGTTGGCCATATCCAGATTACCGACCATCTGGTTCTGGGTGTTCTGGAGCATAAGATCAAAAACGGGGAATTCAGCCCCAAATATTTTGAACTGGAAACCGTGTGCATGTCCGGGTGGAATCCGGTGCAGAAATCTTTGGAAAAGGCAGAGGTGGATGCGGCTTTTATCATGGCTCCCATTGCCATGGATCTGTTCAGTTACGGCATTCCCATAAAACTGGTTCTGCTGGCCCACAAAAACGGCAGCATCTGTGTCAGAAACAAAAGGGGTGGCGCGGGTGTATCCTTCCGGGACTACTGCCGGGACAAAATGTTCTATATTCCCCATGTGCTTTCAGTGCATCATATGCTGTCTGACATGCTGTTTCGGGAAATCGGTCTGAAAGCCGGGCTGGTGGGCAGCAGCGGGCTGGATGTGATTTTTGAGGTGATTCCGCCCGTCATGATGCCGGAATTTCTGGGAGAAAGCGAGGACGCATGCGGTTTTATGGTGGCCCAGCCCATAGGAACCAAAACCGTTTTTGACGGAAATGCCCAACTGCTCTTTCTTTCCGGAGAGATGTGGGAACATCATCCCTGCTGTGTCGTGGCCATGCAGGAAAAAATCATTGCCTCTCATCCGGATGCTGTGCATGAGTTTACGGATCTGCTGGTGCAGTCCGGTCAGTTTATTGAAAAAAATCCGGAAAAGGCCGCAGAGATCGCTGTGGATTTTCTGGATCCGGAAGAGGAACTGCGTCTGACTGTCCCGGTACTGAAAAGTGTGCTCAGCGAGCATCACGGCATCCGTACACATGATCTGTATCCTGCAATTGAGGATTTGGATAAAATTCAAAGATATATGTCGGAAAAAATGGGAATAGGAACCATAATTGATCTGGAAAAATTTGTGGATCTCCGTTTTGCAGACCTTGTCTGTCCGGAACCGGAAGGCGGCAGAAAACCCTCTTTTTTTCATGACCCCAGGCAGATTGTGGACAGACTGTAAATGCGGATCAGGGAGCAGAAAATGCCCCGCGGATCAGGGATGGGGGAAGGGTTATGGTAAAATGCCTTTACGGAGAAATTCCAAACTGAAAATTTTTATGGGCTTTATCTCCCAAACTTTCAGTTTGGCTCTCCGGGTTTTTGGGATCAGAATTATGGATTTTACAGATTTTCTGTTTCATTCAGGGACTGTCCCCCGTCCATGCCCCTTTCCCCGCAGGCTTCCGGGAAAGGGCAGGATGAACATCCGCACCCGCAGGCTCCCTTCTTTTTTGTGCTTCTGTAAAAAATCTTTGCGGTATAAATAACCGCAATTCCCACAATCACTGCTACAACCGCTGTTTCCATTTTTCACCTCTCTCATTAAAATCCTCTGTTATTTATGTCTTATACAGTAACACTCACGGACAGGGAAAGCAAGGAGAAATCCCAAATATTTTTGTCATGACAAAAATAATATGTTCAGACATACTGTTTTCAAAATTTTATCTTCATTTATTGACGGAATACGCAGAACATGATAATATTGTTTTTTTAATCCAAAACCTTATAACCGGGAGCAGTCCGTCCGTATCCGGATCGGCCTGCGCCCTTCTGCACGGAGGTATGAAAAAAATGGCAATGATTGATTTTACTGTGGATGAAACTGTGGCCCTTGTCACCCTTAACAGCGGTGAAAACCGTTTTAACCCTGATTTTCTGAATGCAGTGATCAGAACACTGGATGAGATTGAAAATCAGACTCAGGCACAGACCCTTGTGATTCGTTCCGCACATGAGAAAATATTTTCCAACGGCATAGATCTGGAGTGGCTGGTTCCTGTGATTCAGAAACGCGACAATGCCGCAGCCAAGGAGTTTTTCTATCTGCTCAACCGGGTTTTCAAAAAAACCCTTACATCCCCAATGATTACCATTGCGGCCATGAACGGACACGCGTTTGCGGGCGGAGCCATTTGGAGCTGCGCGTTTGATTTCCGTTTCATGCGTTCAGACAGGGGATATTTCTGCTTTCCGGAAGTGGATCTGGGCATTCCCTTTCTGCCAGGTATGCTGGAACTGCTGAAAAAAGCCATTCCCTTTTACAAACTTGAGGAAATGCACCATCTGGGCATCCGTCTGACCGCAGCGGAATGCGAAAAACACCATATCATCAGCAAAGCCTGCCATGTGGACAGTCTGATGAATGATGTCCTGACCTTTGCCAAAGGAATAAAGAAGAAAAGAGCGGTTGTCAAAGAAATGAAGGCACGGATTTACAGACATATTGTTCATGCTCTGGATGTTGAGGATGTGCCGTATATTGAATCCGAGCAGTATCATATCGGATAATCAGACAGGAGGTTTGCCATGAAAATATTTGTCACAGGCGGAACCGGTTTTGTGGGTACGCATCTCTCGGAACGGCTGCTGGACGCGGGGCATGAGGTTACAGTCACCGGGTCACGGCCTGAGTACAAAACTTTCCGGCATGAGCGTTTCCGTTATATTTCCGCAGATACATCCGGGCCGGGAAAATGGCAGGAGGCAGTTGCAGAATCCGATGCTGCGGTCAATCTGGCCGGCCGGAGCATTTTCAGTGTCTGGACGGAAAAATACAAAAAATCCATGTATGATTCCCGAATCCTGACTACGCGCAATCTGGTGGATGCTTTGCCCAAAGACAGGGAAACTGTGCTGTGCAGCACTTCTGCTGTGGGATATTACGGCCCGATGGCAGATGAATTTATTACTGAAGACAGTCCATGCGGAAAAGATTTTCTTGCGGAAATGGCAAAAGACTGGGAAACCGAGGCATTCCGTGCCGGGGAAAAAGGGGTTCGGGTCGCGGCAGCCCGGTTCGGGATTGTGCTGGGGAAAAACGGCGGGGCAGTGAAACAGATGCTTCCCGCGTATAAACTGGGATTTGGCGGCCCATTGGGAAGCGGGAAACAGTGGTTTCCCTGGATTCATATTGATGATCTGGTTTCTGCCATTTTGTTTGTGCTGGAAAACAAAGAAATCAATGGCCCGATCAATTTCACAGCACCCGAACCGGTGCGGCAGAAGGAGTTTGCCGCAGCTTTGGGAAAAATTCTCTGGCGTCCGGCCTTTCTGCCCGCACCCGGATTCATAATCCGGACGGTAATGGGCGAATTTGGATCTGTCCTGCTCTCAGGACAGCGTGCCTTTCCCGTGAAACTGCTTCATTACGGATTCAGTTTCAGATATCCGGATGTTCATGCGGCTCTTAAAGAAATCACCGGAAAATAAGGAGGCTGTCATGATGAGTATGCTTCTGATTTTGGTCGGTGTTCTGGGAATAGGTACAGTCATCTGGCTGATTCTGAGCAGAAAAAGTGAAGAGGAAGATCAGGAAGAGATTGATGATCACTACAACTGCCATATCTGTGATGACAGGGACTGCGAATGTCAGCGTGTGGAAGATTCGGAAAGCACATCGCAAAACTCTTCTGATGAATCATAAGGAAGCAGTGTGAAAATTGCAGGTCGGATTAGCGGCAGCGTAATCCGGCATCCTGACATTATTTCGGAATACAGGCACAATTTCATGTGAAACAATGCACTGCTGCATGACCACGTTATTTTTTTTATTATCAAAATCACCGTGTCGGATTACGCTGACGCTAATCCGACCTACTGCTGACATTATTTCGGAATACAGGCACAATTTCATGTGAAACAATGCACTGCTGCATGACCACGTTATTTTTTTTATTATCAAAATCACCGTGTCGGATTACGCTGACGCTAATCCGACCTACTGCTTCGGAATACAGCAACAATTTCATGTGAAACAATGCATTACTTAAAAAAAGGAGATTGCAAATGACGGATTTGATGGAAATTATCAAAGGAAGAAGAAGCATACGCAAGTATGAGGACAAAGCTGTTCCGGAAGAGGCTTTGCAGCAGATTCTGGAGGCTGTGCAATGGGCGCCATCCTGGACCAACTGTCAGGAATGGGAAATCATAGTGGTCAAAGACCCTGAAACCAAACTGAAACTGCAGGAAACCATTGCCACCAAAAACCCGGCCACCAAAGCCATTGCTGCCGCTCCTGTGCTGCTGGCAGTGTGCGGGAAGAAAAAGGTTTCAGGATTTTACAATGATCAGCCCAGCACCAAATTCGGGGACTGGTATATGTTTGATCTGGGAATTGCCACACAGAACATCTGTCTGACTGCCCATTCTCTGGGACTGGGAACTGTGATTGTGGGACTGCTGGATCATGACAAAGCCGCAGCCGTGCTCAATGTGCCGGATACGCATGATCTGATGGTGCTGATTCCGCTGGGTTATCCCGCGAAAATTTCCACCGCACCCAAACGCAGGGAAATTGAGGAATTCACCCATCAGGAAACCTTTTGAATTCTGTTTTTGTTTTCGTGCATTCAAAAAACCGGATTTTTTTGGAAAAATCCGGTTTTTCGGAAAACTGTTTTCCGTATTTATTTTTTGGTAGTGGTGCAAATCTGTTGATCCAAAAATTCCCCTCCCCTGGTGGGAGGGGTCAGGGGAGGGGGATAATCAGTGATGTTTTCACCCTCCCCCTGCCCCTCCCTCAAGGGAGGGGAGACCTTATCAACGGATTTGACCCACTACCTATTTTTTCTGACAGTCCAAAAAATGTAAGCGCAAAGGGCACAAAAAATTTTTCCATTGTGCCCTTTGCGGAAAGCAGCACAGGCTTGAACCTTGTGCTGATGTTTATGAACAGGCTTGAAGCCTGTTCTGCTTTCGATTATTTTCTGTGTCAAAAAAATTTGACAGAGAATCATATCTGCTGATATACATGTTTCCCAAAATCGATTCCCAATCCTCTCCTGTACAGCAGAGCCGGATTCCGGCATTCTTTTCCAGCCCCTTCCTGCAAAAATGCAGTGAAATTTGCATATTATCTCTTAAAGAAAGTGAAAACCATGTCTGAAAAACCCAGTTATGAAGAATTAGAAAAAAGAGTTCAGGACTTGGAAAAGGTTATGGCAGCTCAGAACCTGTCCGCACCAATGGAAAGACAGATGTGTTTCTGTGCCGGGGAGGACTGTCAGCTTGGGAGAAAATCGTTCGATCAGGTTCCCCAACTGTCTGACATTATTGATGTGAATGCGATTCAGTCAATGATGGATGACTTCTTCAGCCTTACCCATATTGGTGTTGCCATCCTTGATTTGCATGGAAAGATTCTGGTGGCCACAGGGTGGCAGGATATCTGCACACGTTTTCACCGTGTGCATCCGGAAATCTGCAAAAACTGTCTGGAAAGTGATATAAAACTTTCCAATGGAATTGAACCCGGAACCTTCCGCATCTACTGCTGCAAAAACAATATGTGGGACATGGCAACGCCCATTATGGTGGATGGCAGACGCGCGGGGAGTCTGTTTCTGGGGCAGTTTCTGTTTGCAGATGAGGAGCCGGACAGAGAAACCTTCCGATTTCAGGCACAGAAATACGGATTTGATGAAAAAGAATATCTGGCCGCGCTGGAACGGGTGCCGCGCTGGACACGGGAAACCGTAAGCACGGTCATGAGTTTTTACACCAAACTGGCAGGGATGATTTCTGATCTGGGTTACAGCAATGTCCGGCTGGCCCGTATGCTGAAGGAGAGGGACAATGTTCTCTGTTCTTTGCGGGAAAAAACAGAAGAGCTTGACAGCTACTTCAGCACAGCACTGGATTTGTTCTGCATAGCGGATACTTACGGTTATTTTCGGAGAGTCAACCCGCAGTGGGAGACCGCGCTTGGATACACCGTGAAAGAACTGGAAGGGCGGCGTTTTTTTGATTTTGTTCATCCCGATGATCTGGAGGCCACCCTTCAGGCAGTGTCACAACTTAAAGCACAGAAACAGATTCTCAATTTCACCAACCGCTACCGCTGCAAAGACGGAACCTTTCGCTGGCTGGAATGGCGTTCCTTTCCTCATGGCGAAATTATCTATGCGGCTGCCCGGGACATCACCGATCATATACGGATAGAGGAATCACTGAAACAAAGCGAGGAAAAATTCCGTATGGCATTCCGCACAAGTCCCGATGCCATCAACCTGAACAGGGCTTCTGACGGTGTTTACAATGAAATTAATGAAGGATTCACCAAAATCATGGGATACACCCGTGAGGAATGCATTGGAAAAGCTTCTCTTGATCTCAGGATATGGGAAAATCCCGAAGACAGGGAGCGTCTGCTTGCCATGCTGAAAAAACAGGGACTTGTGGAAAATATGGAAGCCGGATTCCGGAGAAAGGACGGGAATATCCGGATCGGACTTATGTCGGCCTGTCTTCTGCATATCAATGGGGAAAAAATAATTCTTTCCATCACCCGTGACATTACAGAGTACAAAAAGACACAGTATGCGCTGCAGGAATCAGAAAAAAAGTTCCGGAATTTTGCTGAACAGTCGCTGGTGGGCATATATCTGATGCAGGACAATGCTTTCAGATATGTCAATCCGAAATTTGCAGAAATTTTCGGATATTCGGTAAGTGAAATCCTTAACACAAAGTCTTTTCATGATCTTGCCCATCCGGATGATTTACCTTATGTGGAAGAGCAGATCCGCAGACGCCTGTCCGGAGAAGTAAAATCCATACGCTACAAATTCAGGGGCATAAAGAAAAGCGGAGAAACCATTCATATTGAAGTGTTTGGCTCTTCCATTTTTTTCAGGGAAAAACCCGCTGTCACCGGAACCCTTATGGATATTACGGAACGCAAACACGCGGAAGATGCTCTTCGGGAGAGCGAGAAACGCTACCGGCTGCTGTTTCACAATCTTTCCTCCGGTTTTGCCCTGCATGAGATCATACTGGATGAAAAGGGAAATCCGCGTGACTGCCGTTTTCTGGAGGTGAATCCGGCTTTTGAAAAACTCACGGGCTTAAAAGCAGATAAACTGGTGGGAAAGACAGTGCTTGAAGTAATGCCGGGCATAGAATCTTACTGGATAGAAACCTATGCCAAAGTGGCAACTACAGGGGAAGCCCGGCATTTTGAAAATTACAGCCGGGAACTGGACAGATATTATGCTGTAACGGCATACAGACCCGAACCCGGACGTTTTGCCACGATTTTCATGGATATTACAGATCGCAAGCTCGCGGAGCAGGAACTGAACAAACTTGCCGAGGCTGTCAGTCAGGCATCCGAGGGTATTGTCATTACCGGCACGGACGGCTGTATTATTTATGTAAATCCGGCTTTTTCCCATATCACGGGTTACAGCAGGGAGGAACTCATAGGAAAGAACCCGCGCATTTTCAAAAGCGGGCACCAGGATGCGGCATTCTACAGGGATATGTGGGAAATCATTCTTGCAGGAAGACGATGGAGCGGACGGCTTGTCAACAAACGCAAAGACAGCACCCTGTTCACGGCAGAATGCTCCATAGCCCCGGTGAAAAATCAGGATGGGAACATTGTGAATTTTGTATGGATCACCCGCGACATCAGCAAAGAACTGGAACTGGAAAAAAGGGTGGCACAGGCTCAGAAGATGGAGGCCATTGGCTCTCTTGCCGGAGGCATAGCCCATGATTTCAACAATATTCTCTTCCCGATCATGGGATTTTCAGAAATGCTTCTCCTTGACATTCCCCCGGAAAATCCTGCACATGACAGTATCAGACAAATCCTGACAGCCGCGGAACGGGCCAGAGATTTGGTAAAGCAGATACTGGCCTTCAGCCGTCAGTCCAATCCTGAAAAAATGCCCGTTCGCATACAGCCGGTTCTCAAAGAAGTGCTGAAGCTCTCACGAGCGACAATCCCGTCAAATATAGAAATCACAAACAATATTCAGAAAGACTGTGGACTGGTTTCCGCAGATCCTGTGCAGGTGCACCAGATTGCCATGAACCTGATCACCAACGCGTATCATGCTGTGGAGAAAAAGGGCGGTTCCATACACATGGAACTGAAAGAAAGGGAATTTGGAGAGGAGGATCGGCCCGGGCCCATGATGAAGGCAGGCAAGTATTTATGCCTCACTGTATCAGACACAGGAACCGGAATTGACAAAGCCATCATTTCCAAAATATTTGACCCCTATTTCACCACCAAACCAATGGGAAAAGGCACAGGCATGGGGCTTTCTGTGGTGCATGGCATTGTGAAGGAATACGGCGGGGATATCCGTGTATACAGTGAAGTCGGAAAGGGAACGGCCTTTCATGTGTATCTTCCCCTTTTGGAAGAAATCAAAGGCGAAAGGGAGTTGCATGAAATACGGGAATATCCCACAGGTTCTGAAAGAATCATGCTGGTAGACGATGAGGAGCAGATTGTCAGCATGGAGCAGATCATACTGGAAAAACTGGGATACCGGATATCTGCTTACACCCGCAGTCCGGATGCACTGGCTGCTTTCAGAGCTGATCCGGGCAGTTTTGATCTGGTTATTACAGATATGGCCATGCCGGATATGACCGGGGATCAGGTTGCTATGGAAATGATGCGGATCAGACCGGATATTTCTCTGATTATATGCACGGGTTTCAGTGAAAAAATCAACGCGGATCGGGCTGCTTCAATGGGGATAAGGGGATTTCTCATGAAACCTGTGGTGACAGGCGAACTGGCAGGGATGGTAAGAAAAGTGCTGGATGAAAAAAAATCAGGTTTCAGGGTTTATTTTCCTGAAACCTGACACTGTTGTTTTTTTGGTAGTGGTGCAAATCTGTTGATCCAAAAATTCCCCTCCCCTGGTGGGAGGGGCAGGGGGAGGGGGATAATCAGTGATGTTTTCACCCTCCCCCTGCCCCTCCCTCAAGGGAGGGGAGACCTTATCAACGGATTTGACCCACTACTGTTTTTTTTAGGTGCTTTCCGGAAAAGAATATACCGCCAAAGTATCAGAAGCTTCCGGCTTTTGAACTGTGCCTGTGAACTTAACCGGGATATTTATTTTCATAAATCACCTTAAATGCTCTCTCCCAGACTTAACACATCGAAGATGGCCTGTGCCTGACGGCAGAGGATTTCAAACTGTTCCGGATAAAGGGACTGTGCTCCGTCACTCAGGGCCTTGTCCGGTTCATGATGGACTTCCACCATCAGACCGTGAGCGCCCACAGCCACAGCAGCCCGGCTCAGGGGAATCACCTGATCCCGGCGTCCTGCCGCATGGCTGGGATCCATGATAATTGGCAGATGGCTTTCCTTGCGCACCACCGGAACTGCGGAAATATCCAGGGTATTGCGGCTGTGGTTCACAAAGGTGCGCACGCCCCGTTCGCAGAGAATGACATCACAGTTTCCCCCTTCCATAATATATTCCGCTGCCATGAGCCATTCTTCAATGGTCGCTGCCATGCCCCGTTTCAGGCACACAGGTTTTTTGGCTTTTCCCGCGCGGCGCAGCAGGCTGAAATTCTGCATGTTCCGGGTTCCAATCTGGATGATGTCTGCATATTCTTCCACGACATCAAAGGTTTCCATGTCCATGACCTCAGTGATGACCGGCAGCCCGGTTTCTGAGCGCACCTTTGCCAGAATCTTCAGTCCATCCACGCCAAGTCCCTGAAAGGAATAGGGGGATGTCCGGGGTTTGAATGCACCGCCCCGGAAGATATGCGCACCGGCTTTTTTGACATGTCCGGCAATGGTCAGAGCCTGAATTTCACTTTCCACAGCGCAGGGACCTGCAATAAGAACCATATGACCGTTCCCAATGGAAACATCTCCCACATGAACAATGGTATCCTCTTTTTTGAATTCCCGGCTGACCAGTTTGTAGGGTTTGGTTACGGGAACCACATCCTTGACGCCTGAAAGCCCCAGAAAAACAGAGGCATCCACAGCACCTTTGTTGCGCAGCACCCCGATGGCCGTGCGGTCGCCGCCCGGAATGGGACGGGCCGTATATCCCCGGCTCTCAATCATTTTGATAACTGAATCAATCTGTTGTTCACTTGCATTTTTTTCCATAACTACCAGCATGTCTGATCCTCCTGCAAAGATATTTCTCTGCGTATGTAAATAAGATTAACCCCATAAGCAACTTTTTAACCGGCTGAAATTATGTCATTCCGGTGCAAACCGGAATCCGGTCAAATGGTCTGGATACCGGCGTTCTCCGGTATGACGGGACAAATTGCACATCATATAACATAAAGTTTATACAATAAAAAAAGGGCTGCGTGGAAAAATCCCCGCAGCCCTTTTCGGCTGAAAAAAAGAACTGCGGACCTGGCGGCCCGCAGTTCCTGACAATATGATCATGTATATTATGATGTCCGTGTCAGGGAACCTTCTGGTCCGCCCCTTCATTCAGACACCACCACCAGTATTTGCAAACTGTGCGCATTTGTGCTTTCATACGGATATTCCTTATCATTATCATTTATGTCTGATTACCGCGTCATGCCGTACCTGTCAAGAATTTTTTTCAGGAAAGGTCGCGGACAGAAATCAGATTTTGTATATAATCCTTTGATCTGTAATGATAATATCAACATATTTGTCATGAGTCTCCATGGGAACCAGTGGAACAATCTGCTTTTCCAGGCACAGGGCCACCTTGCGGGTGGTAGAGGACAGTTTGGGGATCAGCCGATCATAATATCCCATACCCGAACCAATCCTTCCGCCTTTTTCATCAAAGACAAGCCCCGGAATAATGGCAATATCCACCTTGTCAAGTGGAACTTTTTTGCATTTTTCCGGATCCGGTTCAGGCACTCCTCTGACCCCGCCCGGTCTCAGATCATTGTCAAAATCATCAACCTTCAGCAGTCTCACATTCCGTTTGTCTTTTTCAAAAACAGGAAGCACAACGATTTTATGCTGTTTGTAAGACTTGCGGATAATGGATTCGCTGGCTATTTCAAATCCCTGACTTATGTAAAGCAGGGGAATTCTGGATTCCACGAAATTGGCAAATTCAAACAGCCGATCTTCAATGATCTTTGTCTTTTCGTCCCGTTCCCCGGCAGGAAGTTCTGTCATCATCTGTTCCATTTCCTGACGGATACTGAGTTTTTTTTCTCTGATTTCGTCCATTCGATTCTCCCGGGTGTTTTTCCTTTTCAGTGCAAATGATTGCGATCCAAAGTCAACTTATAATAATCATTGACCAAAAACAGATGCCGTGCTAAAAAAGATTCATCATCGGCCCTGGGATCAGTCTGGGATCAGAAGGATCCCCGGCACAGACCGAAAGGGAGCAGGATAACTAACCCCCATTATTTTAAAATACTTTTTGGAATATAGGAATTATTATGCTGGAAATCAAGTTTGTAAGGCAAAATTTATCTGAGGTTCGCAAAGCTTTGGCAAAACGGGGTGACACAGCGAATCTGGATAATTTTCAGAAATGTGAGGATCAGAGACGGGAAGTTCTTCTGGAAATCGAAGGACTCCGTAACCGCAGAAACACTGTTTCCGAGCAGATTGCCGGGATGAAGAAAAAAGGCCAGGACGCGCAGGAACTGGTACTGGAGATGCGGGAGGTGTCCGCACGGGTGAAGGAACTGGATCGGATTCTGGCGGAATCTGAGGACATGGTGCAGAATATTCTCCTGAATCTGCCCAATATTCCCCATGAATCGGTTCCTGTGGGAAAGGATGAAAAGGACAATCCTGAAGTCAAAAAGGTGGGAACGCCTCCGGTTTTTTCCTTTGAAATCAAAGATCATTGTGATATTGGGGAAAAACTCGGTATTCTGGATCTGGAGCGGGCAGCAAAACTTGCCGGCGCACGTTTTCCCCTGTATCTGGGACAGGGCGCACGGCTGGAACGGGCTTTGATTAATTTCATGCTGGACATCCATACTTTGGAGCACGGATACACCGAGGTTCTGCCGCCCTTTATGGTCAACCGCAAAACCATGACCGGAACCGGTCAGTTGCCCAAGTTTGAGGCTGATCTTTTCAAACTTGAAAACTGGGATTATTTTCTGATTCCCACTGCCGAGGTTCCTGTCACCAATATTTACAGCGGAGATGTGCTGGAGGAGGAAAAGCTGCCCGTTTACTTCACAGCCTATACGCCCTGTTTCCGGTCTGAGGCCGGTTCCTATGGAAAGGACACGAAGGGGCTGATCCGCCAGCATCAGTTTAACAAGGTGGAACTGGTCAAATTCACTCTGCCGGAAAATTCCTACGCAGAACTGGAAAAACTGCTGGAAAATGCGGAAACCATTCTGAAACGTCTGGAACTGCCTTACCGGGTCATCACACTCTGCACGGGCGATATGGGATTTTCCTCTGCAAAAACCTATGATATTGAGGTCTGGATGCCTTCCCAGAACACCTACCGGGAAATTTCCTCATGCAGCAATTTTGAGGATTTTCAGGCCAGACGTGCCAATATACGCTTCAAACGCAAAGGGAAAAAAGGCACAGAACTGGTTCACACTCTGAACGGATCAGGACTGGCTGTGGGACGCACCTTTGCCGCGATTCTGGAAAACTGCCAGCAGGAAGACGGAACAGTGCTTATTCCCAAAGCGCTGCAGCCTTATATGGGCGGTCTGGAAAAGATTGACCCCAGGTGATTTTATCAAAAGTATCAAAAGTTTCCAGCTTGTGCTGCGGCTCAGGGAACAAACTGGAAGTTTGTTTTACTACACAACCAACTTAATTTTTAGATAATCAGGTGTCGGATTACGCTTGCGCTAATCCGACCTACAAGTATAATTATTTTAAATTATAGTAATAAGTAGGTCGGATTAGCGTAAGCGTAATCCGACACGGTGATTTTGATAATATAAAAACTAAATTGGTCGTGTACTACTTTGTTAATTGGTAACAATCTGGAATCTTGTTCTGCAGAAAAAGTATCAAAAGCTTCCAGCTTTTGCTGCGACTCCGGAAACAAGCTGGAAGCCTGTTTTACTTTGTGAATTGAAAACAAACCGGAAACCTGTTTTATTTTGTATTTTTCAGCCATAAAGGAAAATCATATGAAACCTGAACATTTCCCCAAAGAGATACAGCCTTTTCTGATTCCCCGGCCCAAAGGAAAACTCATTTACCGCTGTCTGGGATGCCAATCAGAATACGGTATTGAAAAACTGCTTTACACCTGCCCGGACTGCGGTCAGGTGCTGCTGCTTTATGATGAAAACTTTGACCGGCTCAAGGAAATCCCCGCGGAAACATGGCGCAGGATTTTTGATTTTCGCAGGATGCTGCACATACCCGCGCTCAAAGGCATTTACCTCTACCATGAATTCATCGGGCCGGTGATTCCTCTGGATTCTGTTGTGTATCTGGGAGAAGGCCATACGCCCATTGTGGAGGCCAATGCCAGTATGCAGGAAAAAGCAGGAGTGAAATTCTGGTTCAAAAACGATGGTCAGAATCCCAGCGCGTCATTCAAGGATCGGGGCATGGCCAGTGCTATGAGTTATATCAACTTTTTGGTGAACACCGGGCTGGTGTCTGATGTGCTTGCCATCTGTGCATCTACCGGGGACACGTCAGCGGCTGCTGCCCTGTATGCGGCTTATCTGAAACCCCATATCAAATCCGCAGTGCTGCTTCCACATAAAAAAGTCACGCCCCAGCAACTGTCCCAGCCTTTGGGCAGCGGCGCGTCTGTGTTTGAAATTCCCGGAGTGTTTGATGACTGCATGAAGGTGGTCGAGCATCTCGCGGACAATTACAATGTGGCCCTGCTCAATTCCAAAAACGCATGGCGCATTCTGGGGCAGGAATCCTATTCATACGAAATCGCACAGGATTTTGAATATGAAATGGAAAACAAAGTGGTGGTTGTGCCCATTGGCAATGCAGGCAATATCACGGCTGTGATGAGCGGTTTTCTCAAATTTTATGAAACAGGCATTATCAGCACTCTGCCGAAAATCATTGGTGTGCAGTCCGAACATGCCAACCCGGTTTACAAATACTATCTGGAATCTGATCCCAAAAAACGGAAATTTGTCCCGGTTACGGTAAAACCCAGCACTGCCCAGGCTGCGATGATCGGCAATCCGGTTTCCATGCCCAGAGTGATTCATCTTGCGGATCAGTATAACAAAATGGCAGGGAAACAGAGGGTTTTTTTTGCAGAAGTCACAGAGCAGGAAATCATGGACTGGGAACTGACAGCCAACCGCAACGGCCATATTGCCTGCACTCACGGGGGCGAATCCCTCGCTGGTCTGGTCAAAGCCGTAAAGCAGGGACTTGTGGGCAAAGATGAGGAGGCAGTGGTGGATTCCACAGCCCATGCCCTGAAATTTGCGGGTTTTCAGGAAATGTATTTTGAAAACCGTTTTCCCGCAGAATTCGGAATAAAACCTGATCCCGCGCTGCAAAATAAACCTGTGCTGATGCACCCGGCTGATCTGAAAAAAGTCCCCGCGCCCGGTGCGCCCATTGAAGGAGCGGATTTTGATCTTTTTGTCCGCCGGGTGTCTGAGGAAATCGCCAAAGAACTGGATCTGAAACCGCTTTCCTGACCGGAGAACACAATGATTCAATGGCACCGTCTTTTCGGACTGACACTGACAGATTTTTTCACAGGCTCTTCTTATGAGGTGGAACTTGAGAAGGATCTTTCCCTGAGACAGCAGCTTCTTGATGTTGTAATCATAGAGAAAAAGGAGGGTGCCCCGCCAGCGGAACTGCCGGACGGACTTGATAATATGGGTGTGCACAATCTGATGACATACAAATCCCATCAGGAGGCTCTGGACGCATGGACAGTTGACGAACTTATGGGGCATTATGTGAATTACCGCAAGCAGATCAGTCCGTCCGGGAATCTGCTGCCGGAGGAGGATTTCCGCCTGTACGCTGTAAGCACGAGATATCCGGAGAAACTTGCGGAGCAGGTGGTTTTGACATCTGTGTCACCGGGTGTTTACAATGTATGCTGGGGTGTGCGTGAGATCAGAGTCATTGTTCTCAGCCGGATTCCCAGGGTGGAAAGAAACGCAGTATGGCTGCTGTTCAGCGCAGTGCCGGAAAATGTGGGATACGGAGCCGGGCATTATCAGTGGAAAAACCCTGTAAGCACTGTGATTTATCAGCTTTTTGAAAAATACGGAACAGGAGGTGTTGTCATGCCTTACACAATAGAGGATTATCAGAGGGATGTGAAAAAAGAGGTGATGGGTTATCTGACACAGGAGGATATAGACGAACTGCTGAAAAGACTCAGACCCGAAGATCGCCTAAAAGGGCTGAAACCGGAAGATCGTCTCAGAGGTCTGAAACCCGAAGATCGTCTCAGACTTCTTGCAAAAGGATTTTCAAGGGCTGAGATTGAGAAACTGCTGGAAAAACTTTAAATAAAAACAGCCATATCCGGTTTTACGGATTCCCGCAGAGTGAAATATGATTCAATGGCACCGTCTTTTCGGACTGACACTGACAGATTTTTTCACAGGCTCCTCAGTCAGCTTTTTGAAAAATACGGAACAGGAGGTGTTGTCATGCCTTACACAATAGAGGATTATCAGAGGGATGTGAAAAAAGAGGTGATGGGTTATCTGACACAGGAGGATATAGACGAACTGCTGAAAAGACTCAGACCCGAAGATCGCCTAAAAGGGCTGAAACCGGAAGATCGTCTCAGAGGTCTCAAATCTGAAGAATGCCTGAGATTTTTCACAAAAGGACTGTCAAAGACAGAGATTCAAAAAATGCTGGAAAAACTGTAAAAACAGATGGATCCGGTTTCACGGATTTCCGGCAGATCAGAAATATTCTTCAGACTGCATTCCCGTGCGAAGGGCATTGCCAATAATGCCAAACTGAAAATTTGGCAAAGACGGGTTCCCAAAATTTCAGTCCGGGACTCCGGAAAAAACGCAGCACAGACTTACAGTCTGTGCTGCGTTTCATTAAGGACGGATGAGATAAAAATTATGGAAGAAGGAAACAAATGGCTGATTTTGCAGAATCCAAAAAAGAAATAAAAAGCATCTTGCTGTTTTCATCTCTGATTCTGGCGGGACTGGCAGGCAATTATTTTGTTTTTTCCATTGTCAATGCACATTTTGTCTTTGGCAGTATGTTTGCCATGCTGGTGCTGCAGATATTCGGTCCGGCCAAAGGAATTGCAGCGGCTTTTTTTATTTCATCATATACATGGTTTGCATGGAACCATCCCAATGCCCTTATCACCATGACAGGGGAAATGATTTTTGTTGTCTGGCTGCTCTCACGAACCAGAGTGCATCTGGTAATGGCCGATCTTTTTTACTGGGTTTTTGCAGGCATTCCCATTGGATGTCTCTGTTTCCATTTTATTTCCGGAATGCCTGTCAGCAATGCCCTGTTTCTTGTAAGCAAACAGGCCCTTAACGGCATTGCCAATGCTCTTTCAGCACGGCTGCTGTTTGCTTTGTATTCGGTTCATTCAAAAACTGTGTACATATCCTTCCGTGAGATTCTCAGCAACCTGATGGCTTTTTTTGTTCTGATTACCGCAATAATCATGCTGACGATCTCCAGCAGAACTGATTTGACCGAAACTGACCGGCAGATACGTGCTGCCCTGATCCAAAACAGTCTGCGTATAACTCACAGTCTTGAAAACTGGCTGGAAGACAGAAAACATTCCATTGTCCATCTTGCTGAAATGGCAGCAGGTCTCTCACCGGAGCAGATGCAGGCAGGCATGGATCAGATGCGGATGTCTGATTCCAATTTTCTGCGCATTGCACTCATTGACAAATACGGGATAACCACTGCCTATTCTCCACTGAAAGATGATCTGGGGCGCAGCAATATCGGCAAGGATTTCTCGGATCGTCCCTATATTCCGGTTCTGAAACAAAACCTGCAGCCCATGCTTTCGGAAGTGATGTTCTCCAGAGCCGTTAATCCGGAACCGGTTGCCATAATGCTCGCACCCCTGATTTCAGACGGAAAATATGCGGGCGCTATGGGCGGCATTCTCAACTTTGACCGCATAAAAAATGTTTTGGACATAAATACCGGGGGACATGACATTTTTTATACTCTGACAGACAAACATAGCCATGTGATCCTCAGCACCCGCAGCGATCAGCAGGCTATGTCTTCTTTTTCCAGGGGCAACGGCAGTGTTCATGCTGCGGATGAATGGATTTCCCGGTGGATTCCCGATCTGCCCTCAAATACTTCCACCATTGATCTTTGGAGGAAATCCCTTTATATTGCAGAGTCTGCAATTGGAAATCTGTCAGAATGGAAACTGATACTGGAACAGCCGGTTGAGCCTTTTCAGAAAAAACTTTACGGAACATACACCCGCAGATTTGCAGTGCTGTTTCTGATTCTGCTTGTGCTGATGGCCCTGGCTGAATTTCTGAGCCGCCATGTTCTTGCCTCTACTGAAAATCTGAGCCGTCTCACACTTGGTCTGCCTGCCCGGATAGCAGAAAAAGATTCCATCGCATGGCCGGAAAGCACGATCCTTGAGACAAACCGTCTGATACAAAATTTCAGGCAAATGACTGATCTGGTGCGTGCCAAATTTTCCGAAATCCGGCAACTGAATGAATCTTTGGAGCATCGGGTACTGGAGCGCACAGAGGATTTGCGAAAAAGCGAACAGTCCCTTGCCATTACCCTGAATTCCATTGGAGACGGGGTGATAGCCACTGATACAGAAGGCAGGATAACGCGCATGAATCCTGTGGCTGAGCATCTGACCGGATGGAAATTTTCTGAAGCCAAAGACAGGGAACTTGCCGAAGTGTTCCGAATAGTGAATGCCGAAACCCGAAGCCCTGTGGAAAATCCGGTAAAGATCGTTTTGGAAAAGGGCAAAACTGTGGGGCTTGCCAATCATACCATGCTGATCAGCCGGGATGAAAAGCAGTATCATATCGCAGACAGCGCGGCTCCCATCCGTGACGGTTCCGGCAGTGTCAGGGGAGTGATACTCATTTTCTCTGATGTGACCCAGAGATATGAGGCGGAAAAGGAAAATCAGAAACTTCAGAACCAGTTGATTCAGGCGCAAAAAATGGAATCTGTGGGACGTCTGGCCGGAGGCGTGGCCCATGATATGAACAATATGCTGAGCATTATCATCGGATATGCGGAAATGGGGATGTCTTCCATTCCGGAAACTGATCCCCTTTATCCAAATATGCAGGAAATCCTCAGAGCAGGAAAGAAATCAGCGGATGTGGTGCGCCAGCTTCTGGCCTTTGCCCGGAAACAGGCCATAGACCCCAAAATTCTCAACCTCAGTGACGCTGTTTCCGGTATGCTGAAAATGCTCAGCCGTCTGATCGGTGAAAACATAGATCTGCTATGGAAACCCGCTGATGATCTGTGGTCCGTGAAAATGGATCCTGCCCAGGTGGATCAGATTCTTGCCAATCTGGTCGTAAATGCACGGGATGCCATCAAAGATGTGGGAAAAATAACCATTGAAACAGCAAATGCCGTGTTTGATGAAGAGTATTGCAGGGATCACAGCGGTTTTCAGCCCGGCGATTATGTGATGCTGGCTGTAAGTGACAATGGCTGCGGCATGGACAAAGAAACCCAAACCAATATTTTTGAACCGTTTTTCACCACCAAGTCTTTGGGAAAGGGAACCGGTCTGGGGCTTGCCACCATATACGGCATTGTCAGGCAGAATCAGGGATTTGTCAATGTTTACAGCGAACCGGGAAAAGGCAGTACCTTCCGGATTTACATTCCCCGGAGTTCTGCATCTGAAACTGATGCAAAACAAAAATCCCTGTTGGAACCGGCTGAGATTGGAACAGAGACAGTGCTGCTGGTTGAGGATGAAGTACTGCTGATGAATCTGTGCAAAGTCATGGTGCTTCGAACAGGATACCATGTGCTGACTGCAAACAGCCCGGCAGAGGCCATGCGTATAGCAAAGGAATACAAAGGAGAAATTCATCTGCTGCTGACCGATGTGATTATGCCGGAAATGAACGGCAAAGAACTTGCCCGGCATTTGCAGATCATACACCCGGGGCTCAGATGTCTGTTTATGTCCGGTTATACTGCCAATGTGATTGTTCATCACGGTGTGCTGGAAAAAGGCATACATTTTATCCAGAAACCCTTTTCCGCAAGGGAACTGGGCGTAAAAATAAGGGAAGTTCTGAAAACATCCAAAACAGTCTGCAATGAATAAAATTTTTGTTTAAGTAAGGTTCCATAAATTTTCGGGCATAAAATTTTCAGAAAAACCGGATTTTTAGGAAAAATCCGGTTTTTTGAATACACGAAAATTTTTGTTTGTCTGCTTATAAGCAGCTTATTCATTGCCGACAGAAAGGCTGAAGTATGAAAAATTCTCCGGATACAGAAAAAACACCGGAAATGTTTCCAAACGGCAGTTCTGCACATTCACACTGCCGGATCATTTTTTCAGTTTGGATATTCTTGATGTCAAAGAAATCAATTCTCTGAAATCCTGAATCATGTTTGACGTTTTGTGAGGTTTTGCAATTAGTTTGAATGAAAAAAATACAAAAGGAGATATTATGACACCCTTTGAACTGGTCAGCACCATTGACAGGGAAATATCCGCATACACACCAAAACTGTCTGCTGCCATCAACAAAGCACTTCTGTTTCACGGGGAAGGCAGTTCCCTGATTCTGCCCGGAAGCGGGAAAGACGGGGAACTTTCTTTTGAGGAAAGCGAGCGGATTAAAGTGAAGAAAGGCGAATCTGATCTGGTTATTATGAAAATTATGGATGCAGCCGCGCTGATGGAGCAGCACTCCTCCTGGCGTCTGGTTGTGGATACCAGACCTCCGGATAAGGACGGTCATATGGAATTCCGCTATACTCTGTTCCGGGAGAAACGTCTGATATAGCTTTGCAATGAAAATTAAACAAGTTGTGCAAACCGTATTGTAAGCTCCTGTGCTTAGGTGATTTTCAGAAAAGAATATCCCTTCAAAGTATCAAAAGCTTCCGGCTTTTGCCCTGTGCCTGTGAACTGAACCGGGATATTTATTTTCAGAAATCACCTATGTGAAAACACAGCCGGGATATTCATTTTCAGAAATCACCTTAAACTCCTGTGAATACAGCGGAATATATTTGTTTGTATGCAGACTTATGGAACTTTATTTATTGAGCGCCAATCAGACCCGCAGAATCATCACAAATCAGCGTAATCAGAAAAATCAGATGAATCAGCGGTTCAGACAAGGTACAGTTTCCTATCTTTCACGGACATCAATCCTGCACGGTTTCTGACCGGATTTGAAAATTTCCCACATTTTCATATAAGCCCATTCCAGATTCCGCACAAACCGGGGTGTGTCAAACAGGGGCTCTTTCACAAGGTTTGCAGCAAGTTTCTGCCGGATTTTTTTCAGTTCATTTCTGTCAGAAGCCAGCCGCACTGCCAAGTCCTCATACTGCGCGATATTTGGGGTAATCAGTTCCGGCAGTCCAATGGCTGTAAGAATGCTCGCGGACACGCGGGAAGCAAAATGATTTCCCAAAATTGTAATGACCGGAACTCCGGCCCAGAGCGCATCACTGGTGGTGGTATGGCCGTTGACAATGCGTGTATCCAATGCCAAATCTGCATAGGAAATCCGTTTCAGATGCTCTGCTTTTGGCAGTCTTTTCCCAAAAACCAGTCTTTGGCTTTGCACTCCTCTTTTTTCCGCCTCGCGCAGCAGATTTTCCCTTGCACTCTTTTTGCTTTCCAGCAGCCACAGAATGCTGTTTGGCACTTTTTTCAGGATATTCATCCAAGTGTTAAATATTACCGGTTCAATCTTGTAATTCTGATTGAAAGAGCAGAACACAAAATCATCTTCCGGCAGTTCCAGTTCTTTCTTTGTCCATTGCTTTTCCGAAATCGGCTGGGTATTGTCATCAATCTGATAACAATGTGGCATATATACTGGATTTTCCGTATAATACAGCAAATCCGATTCCGGAGTCACAATGCGATCCGTGACAATATAATCAAAAAAATCCGCGCCTGTGGTTCCGGGATAACCCAGCCAGGTGACCTGAACCGGCGCGGGCCGCTGTGCAAAGATTTCCAGCCGGGTTCCTGCTGTATGTCCCATCAGATCAATAAGAATATCAGCCTGATCGTTGTATATCTGCTTTGCCGCGTCCATATGACTCAGCCCGCGGATGTCAGTAAACCGGTCACAATCTGCCTGAACCCTGTGTCTGTAGCTGCTTGCATCATCTTTTCCATATGAATAACAGAATATTTCAAACTGATCCCGCGAATGCAGCCGAAACAGGCTTGCAATCAGATGTGCCACAGGATGATCCCGGAAATCATTGGAAACATAGCCAATTACAATTTTTTTCTTCTGCTCTTTTCTGTGTGCAAAAGAAAAATTGACAGGCACATCACTCACTGCCTTTGCAGCCGCCTGACTCCATGCTCTGGAAATTTCCAAATTCAGTTTTGAATCCGCGCACCGGGTAATGCTTTCAAATGCCCTTTCCGCAGGACGTATGCCTTTATCAAGAGCAAGTCTTGTGAAATGATCCAGTTTTTCCGTAAGTTGTCTGTGTTCCTGCCATTGGCAAATCTGCTGCAACTGCTGGGAAAGATAACTCACTGCTTCGGGTTTTTCCGCATCTTTTTCCAATGCTTTGCGGTAGCATTGTATCGCAGAGTCGGTATCCCCTTTTTCCTGAAAAATAATCCCCAGATTGATATGGGCATCCGCGTCATTGGGTTTCAGTGCAATGGATTTCTGATAACACGCGGCAGCCTCATCTGCTTTTCCGATTTCTTTGTACACATTGCCCATATTGTTATGGGCTTCTGCATATGCAGGTTTAAGCGCAAGGGCTTTGTGAAAACAGGAAAGAGATTCCTCAAAGCGGTGCTGTTCCTTGAGAATAATTCCCATATTGTTCAGGACTTCCGGATATTCTGGCCGAATCCCAAGAGCCTTCTGATAGCAGGTAAGTGCCTCATTTGCTTTGCCCTGTGCTGCCAAAACCGCGCCCATGTTCTGCCATGCCTCTGCATAAGCCGGTCTCACGGCAATGGCCTTTTGATAACACGCGATGGCCTGATCCGGCAAGCCTTTGTCTTTGCAGGTGATTCCCATGTTCAAATACGCATCTGCATAATCCGGTTTGAGTGCAACTGCTTTCTGATAACACGCGAGTGCCTGATCCGTCTGCCCCAAGTTTTTCAAGGCAGAGCCAAGGTTGTTGTAATACAGGGGATTTTGGGGATTGACCTGCACAGCTTTGCTGATGAGATTCACGGCTATGTCATTTTTTCCCACCTGAAAAGCAATCACGCCCAGCAGATGAAGAGCATCCGGATGATTCGGGGCTGCTGCAAGAATTTTTTTGTAGCAGACTTCGGCCTCTGCCAGTTTGCCTGCCTGATGATACTGCATCGCAGTATGAAACAACTGTTCCGGAGTTTCCAAAACAAATAATCCTTTATGCTATTGGTCATTTGATTTTATATGAAATCTGAAAAAAATTTCAGAAAAAAATTTCCATGTCCAAAATGTTTTTAATCTGCCACGAAGACGCAAAGACACAAAGTTTCACAAAGAGCAATGGATAACTCACCTTGCATAACCCTTCTGAAAATCAGGAGATTACAGCCTGTACTGTCATTCCGGAGAAAGCAGGAATCCATTAATTTCAGATGATTGTGGATACCGACTTTCGTCTGTATGACGATGCAGTGTAACATCAATTATATAAATTAAGCATCTTTTTTATCCCTGTTTACACACAATTCTTGTAATTATATAAAATCTGAAAAAGAACCGTTCATTAAAATCTTCGTGAAACTTTGCGGCTTTGTGTCTTTGTGGCAGAAAAAACGCGGGACAGGGAACTTTTCTGCTGAAATTTTTTTTCAGATTCCATATCCTGTTATAAAATGTAACACAAAAAAAAGATTTTTTCAACTATGGCAGTGTTTTTGCAAGCAGGAGAAAAAAAACGGAAATCAGAAAAAATTTTTCAGACGTGTCATCAGACTTTCTTTGACCTGAATATGTGCAGGTTCCTGTCCGGACAGGAATTTTTTCCACATTTCCGCATAGGCTTTTTCCAGATTTTTTACAAAACGGGAAGTGTCAAAAAGCGGTTTCTTCAGACGGTTTTTTGCCAGTTTTTTGCGCAATTCTTCCAGTTTTTCCGGTTTGTTTGCCAATTGCAATGCAATGCGTTCATATTCTTCAGGAGTTTGCGCAATGAGTTCCGGCAGTCCGATGGCAGTGAGAATGCTGGCTGATACCCGTGATGCAAAATGCTTTCCTTTCAGGGTGATGACCGGAACCCCGGCCCAGAGCGCATCGCTGGTGGTGGTATGGCCGTTGACAGTGCGCGTGTCCAATGCCAAATCCGTGAGTTTGTAACGCGCCAGATGTTCATCCTTTGGCATATGTTCCCCAAAAAAAAGACGATCCCGCGAAATTTGCCTTTTTTCCGCTTCCTGCCCCAGTTTCTCTTTTGCCGTATCCCCGGAATTCATCAGCCACAGCACGCTTCGCGGAACCTTGCGCAGAATGGACATCCACAGATCAAATGTATCAGGTTCAATTTTGTAGGACTGATTAAAAGAGCAGAAAACAAAACTGTTTTCCGGCAGTCCGAAATCCGCTTTTTTCCACTGTTTTTCCGCAATTTTCTGCTGATGGTCATTTGCCTGATAGCAATGGGGCATCCACACCAGTTTTTCACTGAAATACGGCGCATCTGTTTCAGGACTCACAATGCGATCCGTAATGAAATAATCCAGAAAATCCGCGCCGGTTGTGCCGGGAAATCCCAGATACGTGACCTGAACCGGCGCAGGACGCAGCGCGCAGATGCCCAGCCGGTTGCTTTTGGTGTATCCTTTGAGTTCCACCAGAATATCCACCTGATCTGCATAGATTTTTTTTGCTGCATCACCGTGACTCATCAGGCGAATATCGAAAAACTGATCTGCATCCTCTGCAATCTGTCTGCGGAACCGGCTCCCGTCATCCTCTCCGTAAGAATAGCAGAAAATGCTGAATTTTTTCCGATTATGCAGCGCAAAAATGCTCAGCAGCAGGTGCGCGGTCGCGTGATTGTGAAAATCATTGGAAAGATAGCCGATGACAATTTTCTCTTTGGGTTTTCTTCTGTCCTCAAAAGAAAAGGAAAGATGCAGATTTTTCATGTTTGCCGCAACATCAGCAGCCCATACTTTGGCAATGGCAAAATTGCGCGCGGGATCAGCATGACGGGTCAGATTCTCAAAGGGCCTTTCCACCGGTTTTTTTCCGCTTTTCAGGGCATTGTCTGTCAAACTGTCGAGTTTGGCAGCAGCAGATTCCAGTTCTTCCCACGCGCACGCGTACTGCAACTGATGCACCAGACGGCAGTAGGCTTCATCATAATCGGGTTTCAGTTCCATTGCCTTGCGGAAACATTGCATGGCCTGTTCCGGTTTTCCCTGATATTTCAAAGCACTGCCCAGATTCTGCCAGGCTTCTGCATAATCGGGTTTAATTTTCAGAGCCTGCTGACAAAAGGCAATGGCTTCGGGAAGATTTCCCTGACTTCTGAGCACCAGACTCAGATTGTAACAGGCCACATGATCCGGACTGATCTGTATGGATTTGCGGTAACAGGAAGCAGCAGATTCCAAATCTCCCATCACCTGCCATGCTGCGCCCAGATTGCTGTAATAACCGGGATTATTCGGAAATATGGCAATGGCCTTCTGAATCATCTGCACTGCAATGTCATTTTTGCCTGTCTGATGGGCAATCACACCCAGCAGATGAATGGCATCCGGATGATTGGGATTTACCTGCAGGACTTTTCTGTACATTTCCTCAGCCTGCGGAAAATTTCCGGCCTGATGAAACTGCAAAGCCCTGCTGATTTCAGCATTAATATCGAAACTCATTTATGCACCACCGTCATACCAACAGAAACAAGTATAGTCCCGCAGATATACCATTACCTGAAACATTTTGGTTGTAAAATACCGCATTCTAAAGGCTTGCATTAGGTGATTTCCAGAAAAGAATATACCGGAAAAGTATCAAAAGCTTCCAGCTTTTGCCCTGTGCCTGTGAACTGAAATTGGATATTTATTTTCAGAAATCACCTTAAACAGCCACGAATAATACCAATTCTCCATTGAAAATATACTTATGATTCGGTTTCCCACAGAGAACACAGAGAGAAAAAACCACAGAGAACACAGATGAAATAACTCACATTATTGTATAATTTCAATAGCGAATTGGTATAACACGAATCTGCACGAATACGCAAACCATAATTCATGCAATTCGTGTCATTCGTGCAATTCGTGGCTTTACCATCAAATCTTCTGAGTAATTGTATAAATTTGTCCATCAGCAGACCGGTATTTCAAAACAGACAAAGAATTCAAAAAACGGTAGTGGGACTTTTCATGCTGATAAACTTATGCTATACTGCTCCCGTTTTTCTCAACATGCCATTGCCGAAGGAGCAGAAAAATGATTGCAGCAAAATGCCGCCGCTGCGGCAGTGAAAATATCC
>JBFXEJ010000034.1:0-51180 GCA_050180235.1 Desulfococcaceae bacterium | reverse complement strand
CATTCCCCCTGAGACCGCACATCTTGGTGATGGCCGCAGTCAGCGTGGTCTTGCCGTGGTCTATGTGCCCTATCGTCCCCACATTCACATGCGGTTTCGTCCGTTCAAATTTTTCCTTTGCCATTTTCTGATTTCCTCCGCTGATTTTTTTCGAACCCGGGCAAGTCCTCTCCTTCGCCCAACGTATTCTGTCAGTTGCCGATGACCTGAAAGAGAATCCAAAAAAAATGGAGCCCACGACCAGAATCGAACTGGTGAACCTCTTCCTTACCAAGGAAGCGCTCTACCGTCTGAGCTACGTGGGCATTAATTTTTATAATTTTTTTTGAAAAATGGAGCGGGAGACGAGGTTCGAACTCGCGACATTCAGCTTGGAAGGCTGAAGCTCTGCCAACTGAGCTACTCCCGCTCTGCAACTGAACACAGTCCCGAATTTCGGGACTGCGGGGCCTGCATTGTCCGTGAGACAGAACCGCAGGAAGCTGTGCAGTCATACCGATTCCCCGAAATTCCGGAATCTCCTGCATTCAACCCGCATTCAGGATGGTGGTGGGGGGAGGATTTGAACCTCCGAAGGCATTGCCGACAGATTTACAGTCTGTTCCCTTTGGCCACTCGGGAACCCCACCATAAAGATTTGGAGCCAACGGAGGGATTCGAACCCCCGACCCACTGATTACAAATCAGTAGCTCTACCAACTGAGCTACGTTGGCTCACATGTTGGCCCAAAATCTGTTCTCCCTTTCAAAAGAACAAGGTCTTTTACCGGAATTCAGAAAAAATATCAAACCTGATATTCAGCTTTTTAAAGGATTTATTTGTTATTATCACCATATTTATGCCGTTTTTTTCCTATATACTGCTATTTTTTCGTATTTTTATATTTTTTCTTTTAAATTTACTGATCCGGCAAAAAAACAGAGGAAAAACTTCAATATTTTTTCAATCTGTGCTATTTTCCGCCACACTGTTCTGATCACAGGCAGTTTATAAATGCCAGAATGCGCGTTTTCAGATACATATTTTGCAATGCGCCTGTTTTTTTTCAGAAATACGCTTTATGCAATACCGGGAATATTCTGACAGGAACTTAATTTTTTCATCACACAGGGGAGTTTGCCGGATGAAACTGTTTGACTCTCACTGCCACCTGAACGATCAGGCATTCGGGAAAGATTTTCAGGATACAGTGAACCGTATGGAAAAAGCCGGAGTGTCCGGTGCCATGATTGTCGGGATCAGCAGAAGCAATTCTGCCGAAGCTGTGGATTTGGCAAAAACCCGGCAGGGATTTTTTGCCTCGGTCGGCATCCATCCCCATGACGCCGTGGACTTCAGCAAAAAAGATATATCTTTTCTCCACAGGCTTGCACAGCATCCCAAAGTCCGGGCATGGGGGGAAACCGGGCTTGATTTTAACCGGATGTATTCACCTGCCGAGGATCAGGAAAAATGCTTTGCCATCCAACTGGAAACAGCGGATGAACTTGGTCTGCCCCTGATTTTTCACGAGCGGGACAGCAGGGGCAGATTCGGGGAAATGCTGCGGACATATTATAATAAGGATCGCAGGGGGGTGGTTCACTGTTTCAGCGGAAACCGCGGGGAAATGGAAAATTATCTGGATATGGGCTTTTATATCGGTATCACCGGCATTGTCACTGTCAAAAAACGGGGCGAAGAACTGCGGGAAATGATTCCCCATATCCCCAGGGACAGAATTCTTATCGAAACCGATGCCCCGTATCTGACGCCGAGTCCGGAACGCAATCAGCATCGGCGAAATGAACCGGCTTTTGTCAGATCTGTTCTGCTGAAAGTAGCGGAAATACGGGGAGAAGATCCTGAAACGCTGTCAGAGGCTGTATGGGAAAATACCTGCCGGCTGTTTGCCATCGGGCAGGATGAATTCAGGTAAACGCTCCTGTATTAAAAAAATATTCTCCCAATGAGTCTTTACAGGTTACGGGAATTGTCACAGTTCAGCCGGAAAAACAAAAAGGCCGGTTCTGAAACAGAACCGGCCCCTGATTTACGTTATGGTCGGGAAGACTGGATTTGAACCAGCGACCCCAGCGTCCCGAACGCTGTGCTCTACCAGACTGAGCCACTTCCCGATAAGTAAAATCATATATTACAACAACTGCGCAGGATTGTCAATCAAAATAATGCAACCGGCATTTTTTCAGTTTTTTCCATAAAAATCAGATAAATCAAATAAATAAACATGGATAAATCTGAAATATGCCGTCCCGGAGGTCTTTTTTCTGTTTTCCGCATATTTTTTTAAATAAACTTGACACAATTATTTGCAAATTATATCAAAAAAAGATATAAGAATACCTTTGGTCTGGCATCCTGGAGATGTTATGACCGGAATACAGATGGTTAGATTCTTTTTACCGCTGAGATGAAAGGGGATGGATATGGCAAAGCTGACGATACAGGAGTTGAAGAAGATCAGGGAAAATGCGTCCAGGGACATCAGTTTGCGGCAGGATAAGGGAAAAATCAAAGTGACGGTACATATGGGAACATGCGGAATCGCTGCGGGTGCCCGTGAAGTCATGAGTACACTCATGGATGAAATCGCGGAGTCCAAACGTGAGGATATCCGGGTGGTCACCTCCGGGTGCATGGGTATGTGCAGCAGTGAACCGAATATCACCGTCGAAACCGAGGGGGCTGAGCCAATCGTTTACCAGAAGGTGAATGCAAACGTAATGCGTCAGATATTCCGGAGGCATATCCTTCTGGGAGAAGTGCAGAGCGATTTTGCCCTGGCCAAGATGTAGCGGGAGAACAAAATGAGCAAAGTCAGAACCGAGTTGATGTTGTGCGGTGGCACAGGATGCCACTCCACCGGAAGTATCGCCCTGAAAAAGGCGCTGGAGGAAGAACTTGCGCGTCAGGGCCTTGCCAATGAAATCAAAATTGTGGAAACCGGTTGCAACGGCTTCTGTGCGCTGGGACCGGTAATGCTGGTCCAGCCCGAGGGGGTTTTCTACCAAAAGCTCAGAATAGAAGATGTGCCGGAGCTTGTGGAAGAACATTTTCTCAAGGGCCGTCCGGTAAAGAGACTTTTCTACAAAGAATCGGCTTCCAAAGATCTCATTCCCAGAATGGAGGAAATCCCCTTTTTCGCGCACCAGGAACTCCGGGTGATGCGGAACAAGGGAATGATCGATCCGGAAATCATAGACGATTATATCGCCAGGGACGGTTATTTCGGCACTGCCAAGGCTCTGACCGAAATGACGCCCCAGCAGATCATTGAGGAAATGAAAAAATCCGGTCTGCGGGGCAGAGGCGGAGCAGGATTCCCCACAGGACTGAAATGGGATTTTGCCAGCAAAAGTCCGGGAAATGTCAAATATGTGCTGTGCAATGCCGATGAGGGGGACCCCGGGGCTTTCATGGACAGAAGCATTCTGGAGGCTGATCCCCACGCAGTGCTGGAAGGCATGATCATTGCCGCAAAAGCCATCAATGCCACCCAGGGATACATTTATGCCAGAACCGAATATCCGCTGGCCATCCACCGGCTGGAAATCGCCATTGCCCAGGCCAGGGAATACGGTTTTCTGGGAGAGGACATTCTGGGCTCAGGTTTCAGTTTTGACATTGAAATCTACCAGGGTGCAGGGGCTTTTGTCTGCGGTGAGGAAACAGCCCTTATGCGCTCCATTGAGGGAAAACGGGGCATGCCCAGACCGCGTCCGCCCTTTCCGGCCCTTAAGGGACTGTGGGAAAAACCCACCATTCTCAACAATGTGGAAACCTTTGCCAATGTCGCGCAGATTATGCTCAAGGGCGGAGACTGGTATGCATCCATCGGCACGGAAACCAGCAAGGGAACCAAGGTCTTTGCCCTTTCCGGAGATGTCAACAATATCGGTCTGGTGGAAGTTCCCATGGGAACCACGCTGCGCACTTTGATTTTTGATGTGGGCGGCGGCATTCCCGACAAAAAGAAATTCAAGGCTGTGCAACTGGGAGGGCCTTCCGGCGGATGCGTTCCGGAACAGCATCTGGATACAAAAGTGGATTATGAGGAAATCGCGAAAGTCGGCGCCATCATGGGATCCGGCGGTGTCATCGTCATGGACGAGGGAACCTGCATGGTGGATATGGCCCGGTTTTTCATGGATTTTATTCAGGATGAATCATGCGGGAAATGCACACCCTGCCGGGAAGGCACCAAACGGCTCCTGGAACTGCTGGAAAAAATCTGCGATGGCAGGGGTGAGCCCGAAGATATTGATATTCTCAAAGAACTATCGGTAACCATCAAAGACTCATCCCTCTGCGGACTGGGGCAGACCGCACCCAATCCGGTTCTTTCCACTTTGCGGTATTTCCTGCATGAATATGAAGCCCATATTTATGAAAAAAGATGTCCGGCAAAACGCTGCGTGGCTTTGCTGAAGTTTGAAGTGAATCCGGACAAATGCACCAAATGCGGTTCCTGTTTCAGAGCATGCCCCGCGGATGCCATTGTGTGGAAGAAAAAGGAAGTGGCATGGATTGACAAGGAAAAATGCGTGAAATGCATGACCTGCTTCAGCAAGTGCAAATTTGACGCGATTGACTGATATTCAAAATGTTTCAGGATTCGGCTCTGTGCACACTGCCCTGTCCTGAAAAAACTGTCAAGGAGTACAAAGCATGATAGAAGCCATCAGTATTATGGGCGGCATGGGCGTCATTGTGGGTCTGTGCCTGGCCGTTGCATCCAAGGTCTTTTATGTATATGTGGATCCCCTTATTCTGGCAGTGGAGGGAACCCTGCCCGGAGCCAACTGCGGCGGCTGCGGATACCCCGGATGCTCAGCCAATGCAGAGGCCATTGTGGCCGGGAAATCCGCTCCCAACTCCTGCGTGGCGGCAGGGCCTGAAGTGGCACAGGCCATTGCAGCTCTTCTGGGAGTGGCCATTGAAGCCAAAGAACCGGACATTGCAAAACCCGGATGCTATTTCGGCACGCAGGATGCAGATACCAAATTTGTGTATGACGGCCTTAGCGACTGCCGAGCTGCCGCACTTTTCAGCGGGGGCATGAAGGTCTGCACCATCGGCTGTCTGGGGCTGGGAAGCTGCGCCAAAGCCTGCCCCTTTGGAGCCATTACCATGGGGCCGGACAATCTGCCCGTGGTGGACAGCAAAAAATGCACAGGCTGCGGAACCTGCGAACGGGTCTGCCCCAAGCACATCATTACCCTGTCTTCTGTAACCCGCCGCATTCTGCGGGAATACACAGAAGATGAATGCACGACACCCTGCCAGAGGGAATGCCCGGCAGGCATTGACATCCGGGAATACATCCGCCAGATTCAGAAAGGGGATTATCACCGCTCGGTTCAGGTCATCAAGGAACGCAACCCCTTTCCCACTGTCATCGGCAGAATCTGTCCCAGGCCCTGCGAAACCCAGTGCCGCAGAGGTCTGGTGGATGAACCGGTGGCCATCAATTTCCTCAAACGCTTTGCCGCAGATTATGAAAAAAAGAGCGGCAAACGGATTCTTCCGTCCAAGGCACCTGAAACCGGCAAAAAAATTGCCGTGGTGGGCGGAGGAGTGGAAGGCTTGTCTGCCGCATTTTTTGCCGCACGGCTGGGGCATGATGTGACCCTATACGAAGCCACGGACAGACTGGGCGGTCTGCTGCGCACGGCCATTGCACCCGAACGGCTTTCTGAGGATGTGCTGGACTGGGATATTGACGGCATCCGGGAAATGGGCGTAAGCATACAGACCGGCAAATCTCTGGGCAAAGATTTCACAGTGGCATCTCTTCTGAAAGAGGGCACCGGAGCTGTGATGCTGGCCACAGGCGGCTGGGACAACCGCCTGACCCGTCTGACCGCAGGGCAAAACGAACAACTGATTCCCGGAACCTTCCTTATTATAGATCTGCTCAAATCCGATACGGCCAAGCATAACAAAATCTCCCCGTCTTCGGATACGGTAATTGTGGGCGGCGGAAAGACCGGGCTGGAAGCCGCGAAAATCTGCCGTGACCTGGGAGCGGAGAAAATAACGTTACTTTTCCAGGAAAAAAGGGAAGCATTTTCTGCTGATGCCCTTCCCCTGCTTGCCGAACTGGAAGCGGAAAAAACATTCACCATTGTGTTCAATGCAGGTATGAGCCGTCTGTTCGGTGAAGGGGAACAACTGGAGCAGGTGGAGTATGCAGTGGCTGATACCGGAGAAAAAACAATGGTGACAGCGCGCAGTCTTTTTGTCGCGGCAGGCCGTTTCCCGGAAATGATTTTCTCCCCTGTTCCTGAAACAGATGAGGAAGAAAGCGAAAAAAAATCAGGGTTCTGCTGGGTCGGTGTGCATCCGTACAAAATGCCGGCATACAAAGATGAGATCGGCATTTTTGCCAAAGGGGATGTGCTGACCGATTACAGTGCTGCCATCAAAGCCATCGGCGCAGGCAGACGTGCGGCAGCCTCAGTTCACAAAGTGATGTATGGCATTCCGCTGGATCATCCGAAAAATGTTCTGACACCGGAATCTGTTATTCAGAATGTTTACAAAGTGGAAAATGTTGCGGCAAAACCGCGGCAGATTATGCCCATCGCTGATGCCAGAGAACTGGCTCTGACCGGTATGCTGGAAAAAGGTTTTACAGAGCAGATGGCCATAAAAGAGGCCGGCCGCTGTCTCCAGTGCGGTCTGATCTGTTATGAACATTCCCCGAATATGGCTTCCCCATCCTGCGCAGGTTCGCAGAAAGCCGCCTGATTTCCTGTCCTGTAAAAAAATATCGGAGCGGCCCCAGTCCGGGCCGCTCCGATAAGGCATTAAATTGGCACGAAAATTGCAGTCCGCATAACACGCATTTTTTTCATGCTTTATGACAAAAAAACCGTATAACAACTGGTTAGCCCATTACATTACTTAAATATGAGCCAAAATACAGAAATAATAAAAAAATACCTGATCGACAATCTTTCAAAACTTCAAATCGATGGTGGCATTGGCCAACACCCCAGATTGCCATCTTTTGATCTTTATTCTCTCGACTATCTTTTGTATGCAGAAGATGAGTTAAACCTTTATTTATCAAACAAACGCAAAAGACATATTATTAATTGTGTTTCACACTTAAAAAGGGCCGTTGATTGTCAAATAGACACATTCTTATATTCATATGGGCTTTATGATCTATTTAAAAAAAGAAACCTCGGTATAGACAAAAAGCTTGAATTTTTAAATGAAATTGGTGTTTTTTCATCAAGAACATTAAGTAGATTCAATACAATAAGAAATAATTTGGAACATAAATTCGAGATACCTAACATATCCGATATTGAGATGTATTTTGATCTTGTTTCTTCTTCTGTCTCAATTCTTGAAAGTGCCATTTTATATTCTTCATATAGTGAACAAACTTTTGTAACAGAACATGAATATGGTCATCATGATCGTGTGTGCTTTTATGTTAAATATGATTTTAATGATTTGAAGATTAGAATTGGGTGGGACAGAGTCAATGGCAGTGAAGAGTTTGTTGCATCAATAAAAGAAATTAAAGAATACGCATATTTCTTCAAAATATTTATTTTATTGAACCGAAGAGAAACTTTGGCAAGTGATAGATATATTTTAACCAAATTATAGCCATTTGGCTAACAAGGGCCTTGCACACCGAGCGGGCTTACGGCGCAGTTTTTTTTGAACCTCAATTTTTAATTGGTCTTCCTCGCTTTTCAGCGGTTTTCGTTGTTCGCCGCCCGCCGGGTGAAGGCTATCGTTGCACCGGGCAGAGTTGGTGAACTTAAAGTTTGCCCAACTGTAATTGAGTATAAATATTATGGATGCAATGAGATGAACAAAATTAATAGATCTATTGTTGCAACATTTCTCTTGTTATTAATTGTGGTTCTAACAGGATGTAAAGATGATATGGATATGGAGACTGCCGGGATGATCAAGATATTTACCGGTTATTCATTTGTAATAGCTACGTTATCTGGTATAATATCCATGTTCGGAAGAAAATCACCAATAATTGAATCCGCTGGATGAACATGTTTTATATAGTGTTTAAGATAATTATTTTGGGGTAGCTGATTTTTTTAACATACTGAATTTAAATATCTTAAAATTTCGGACAACCCCAAAACTATTTTCTTAAAGACTATAGCGATTTTTATATTCCAGATTTTATTTATATTATTGATATGTTGAATATACAGTGAATAAAATATTTCTATGAATTGTTTTGCTCATAAATTTTTTTAAGAATGGAGTTTATATTATGAATACTGCATTACATATAATCGGACTGGAACAATATATTACAAATACACAAGGTGTTCCTGAATTTGTCGTTCTTCCAATCGAAAGATATCGACATTTAATCGAATTTATTGAAAATTATGGCATAGGTTTAGCAATACAGGAAGCAGAAGGCGAAAAGCGATATAATAAAGAGGATGCATTGAGGTTTCTGGACGATGAAAATTGAATATAATGAACACTTTTTGAAAGATCTAAAGAAACTCAGGCATACCACAATCTATTCTTCCTTGAAAACATTGTGTTTTGAGGAATTACCTATTTATGAAAACCTGTCCGCGATCAGTAATATTAAAAAGATACAAGGTTATAAATCTTATTATCGAATTAAGGTAGGGGATTATCGGGTAGTGGGACTGCTCATACTGATTTTTTTAATATATAAATCAATATGTTATTTATAATCAGTATAAGCAGTATCATGGATGTATCGTATAACTATTTGTATTTATTATGTATAGACAAAAATCAGTATATTTTTTAAAATATAATAATATCAAATAGTTAATTTTTTGTCAGTATGTGCAGACCCACTACCGATTATCGTATTGGAATCAAAGATGAAGAAAATACCATCGTCTTAATGAGAGTCTTGCATAGAAAAGATATTTATCGCGTGTTTCCACCCTCTAACTAAGGGAGAAGACTTGCCAAACAAGGTATTGCTGTTATCCAGCGTCTTCTTGTTGAATGGCATCAGCAGAATGAACTGGAGGGCTAACCAGCCGCTCAACCGGACGGGCTATCGCCCGCCGGTTAGCTTGTTGTTATCACGGAAAAAATATCTGTAATACGTAAAAAATAAAATTATTACAGATATTTACACTTGCAAAAATCATGAAAACATGGTATGAGGTGAAAAAGTGTCCTGAAAACACTTCATAACCGGACGATGAAGCGGACTTCAGCCGCTTATCTTAAATGTTAGGCTTTGAAATAAGGAGAATTTATGTTTAAGTATCAACGAATTAAAGATATTATAAGAATTGGAATTGTATTGTTATTATCATTTTTTATAACAGCTTGTATTCCCAAAAAAATTACAATCTATGATATACCACTCTGCCGCTTGCAGCGATAAAAATAGGGAATATCATTTTAAGTCATCATACAACCGGGTAGTTCATTTACGTGTGAAAAAGGTGAAACATTATGGCAAACTGTGTGCTGAAAATCAGTCTGTCCGATGAGATGATGGAAGAAATAGGAAAATACAAAGAATCCGTACATAAACAGAGTATGGAGGAAACGGTTGTGGAACTGATTAATTATGCTCTGAGAATGCCCCTTTATTTTATGAAGTTTGACTGGAAGAAAGCTGAACTCTGTGCTGACCGAGAAATTTCTTCAGGTAAAACGGAATCATTCGATACAGTTGAAGACTTCATTGCGGATTTGAAAAAATGAAAATTGTCCGCACCGAAGGATTTAAGAAAGATTTTAAACGGCTTCCAAAATCTGTTCAGGAAAAATTCGGAGAAAAATTCAGACTTTTCATGGAAAACATCAGACATCCCTCACTTAGAGTTAAAAAGATGGAAGGTCATAAAAACAGATGGGAGGCAAGTATTGATATGTTTTACAGATTTACATTTGAAATACATTATGATTTTTATATGTTGCGCCGTATCGGACCTCATGACAAAGTGTTAAAAAATCCTTGAACATAGGATTTGAAAATGCCACCGACACAAAAAAAGATTGGAAATGGGAAAGAATTGTCCATCCCAGGAAATAGTTCACCAAAAATATAACCAGTCAATCAACCGGACAGCCCTATCGGTTTGCCGGTTATTTTGTTGTTAAACGCTCTGAAAGATAAAAGCAACGGTGAATAACAGAGCGCATCATCTGAGAAATAAATACATTGGAAAATATACAGAGCGCATCATCTGCAAAAATGGTATATATATCAAACCTGACAATCCGTTTGAGCATTTAAAAATCGCAGGGAAACAACGATAAAGCAGATAACCCGTAAGAGTACGGCTTTTTCTGTTAGTATCCTGAACAAAGAGAGGATGTTTAATATCCGATTGGAGATATTGGAGATATTATTAAAATGAATAATAAAAACAAAGATAAAATTTTTAAACTTATCAGAAAATTTTTAAACGGAGAATTCACTTTTGGCGAAGATACCGCAATAGCAAAAGACATTTCTGATTTGTTGGGATTTAAGGGAAAATCGGAAGAAATATTGGATATTATGTCGGAGTCCCTTATAAACAATGATAATGATGATACTGTGTATGGAAATCTTTTAAAAATTAAGAGATGAACTGAGTCTCTTCAAAAGCAGATAAAGAGCGCATCATAGGAGAATAAAACACAGTGAAAAATATGCAGAGTGCATCATCGGAGAAAAAACGCACAGAGTCAGAGAATACGGATTGAAAGCGTTTAACCAGCCGTTCAACCGGACAGGGCTATCGCCGTGCCGGTTAACTCGTTGTTAAACTGCTTGAAAGATAAAAAATCAGTAGAGTATTTGTGCGAAAAATCAAATAGTCATATTTCGGAGAAAAATAATTCGGTGAAAATGGCCAGAGGATTTTCAACCCATAAGACATAAAGAACAGTCGCTTCCCTCGTTACTTCCGGTCTGGAAAATTGCAGGAATACACAACAATGGAAATCCAAAAAAAATCTGAAACAAAGAAATGCCTTAAATGCGGTTACGAAAGGGGTTTATCTGAATCTGCACCGGAATATGAATGTCCGAAATGCGGAAGGATTTATGAAAAAGTTGAAAAATCTCTATGTTCCGGTTCAGCAAACGGGACTTCACAACCGCTGAAACAATCCGTTTCATGTTTACAAAAGAAAAAGGAAACCAGATGGATTTCTGTTTCATTTTCTGCGTTCAAATATCTATTAATTGTTATATTTACAGTTTTCGTCATCGTGTTTGCTTCACTTACAGTTCCCGGTTTTATGGCCTATCAATGCAGATCGAAACAGAATGAAGCAAAATATAATCTTAAAGCAATTGCAAAAAATGAAGAGGCTTATCGGATTAAATTCAATCGCTATTCCAAAGAGTTAAGCGAAATCGGATTTGCGCATCTTTCACAGGGTAAGTTAAGATATGAGTATTACATAGAATATGCTTCCGCAGATAAATTTAAAGCAGTGGCAAAATCAAAACATCCGGGGATAAGAGGCAAAAGAGGAGAAGATGATATATGGACAATTGATGAAACGCATACCCTTTTAAATACAGTTCGCGGATGTGGATAAAAAATCTGGCAGCCGGATTTACAGATGGCGGAAAACCTGTACATACCGTATGCGGTGAATGGAAAGAAAAACTTGCTGTTATCACAGTATATATTCCATCACCGCCAAAATTCGGAAATCCGTATGAGAGGGGATGAATATGAATACAAAATGTCATTTTTGCGGAAACAAAATCGGATAAATACCGGGATGCCGGATTACGTTTTGTTATTGAACCTGCCGAAATATGCTAATCCGACCTGCAATTTTATATGATAAAAAAGCACATGATTTGATGTTTGCAAAAAACTGAACACAGGAGAATATTATGCCGATTTATGAATTTAAATGCCTCAAATGCAATGAATATTTTGAGGTTCTTGTAACCCGTTCGGATGAGAAGGTGGAAATGGCCTGTCCCAAATGCCATTCTGAAGAGTTTGAACGGGTTCTCAGCACTGCCAGTTACGCAATGGGAAGCGGTTCGGGTTCGGCCGGAATCAAAACCCAGAACCGGCAATGCTCCACAGGTTCCTGCTCCACCTATGAAATTCCGGGGGCCACCCGCTGAGGATGCACTGCCATGCAACAGATTCATTATCAGGAAAAAGAGCAGTTTGAGCGACTGTTCCGGGATGAAAAGATAGATCGCTTTGAGGAACGGTTCCGGATTCTTGAGGTGTTTCTCAATACCGAATATCATGTCACGGATGAGGAACTGACGCAGATACTCAAAGATCGGGGCTTTGCCTTTACTCCGGAATTTGTCAGGGGCAATCTCTCTCTGATGTGCCGTTACGGTTTTGCCCAGAAAAATGAATTTGATGACGGTGTGGTGCGTTATGAGCACAGGCATCTGTGCCAGCATCACGACCATCTGATCTGCACGCGGTGCGGGAAAATCACGGAATTCAGAAATGAGGAACTGGAAGCCGTGCAGGTGAGGATTGCCTCAGTATACGGTTTTCATATGCTGCAGCACAGCCTGAAGATTTACGGCATATGCTCCGAATGCCTGAGCGAGAAAAAACCCATGATCCCCCTCGCGTATGCAAAACAGCGGGAAGTGCTGACCATACGGGAAATCAACGGCGGCATGACTTCCCGCATGCGGCTGACAAGCATGGGACTGCGGATCGGGGACAGGGTGGAAGTGATCACCAATACCGGCAACGGACAGATGGTTGTGGCAGCGGATTGCAAACGCTATGCACTGGGACGGGGACTCGCGGAAAAAATAATGGTCAGACCGGAAAAATGATGATGGAAGCCCTGTATATTGAAACACGGAAAAAGGGAATTCTGAAAGAAAGAATTCAGCAGGCACGTCAGCATCTCGCTGCCTGCACCCTTTGCCCCCGCAAATGCGGGGTTGACCGGCTTTCCGGAGAAACCGGCATATGCAAAACCGGGGAAAAAGCATGGGTGTCCAGTTTCGGCCCGCATTTCGGGGAAGAATCTCCGCTGGTGGGAACGCACGGATCAGGCACGATTTTTTTCACCCACTGCAATCTTCTGTGCCTGTTCTGCCAGAATTTTGACATAAGCCATGAGGGAGAGGGCGAAGCGGTCTCAGCGGAACAGCTTGCCGGAATCATGCTGGATTTGCAGAAACAGGGCTGCCACAATATCAATTTGGTCACGCCTTCCCATGTTGTGCCCCAGATTCTGGAATCTCTGGATACTGCAATTGAAAACGGTCTTCACATTCCGCTGGTGTACAACACATCCGCATATGACAGGGTCAGCACCCTGAAACTGCTGGAAGGAATTGTGGATATTTACATGCCGGATTTCAAATTCTGGAATCCGGATTTGGCATGGAAAGCCTGCAATGCACCGGATTATCCGGAAGCCGCGCGGAAATCCATACGGGAAATGCACAGGCAGGTGGGCGATCTTGTCATCGATGAGGATGGACTGGCCTGCCGGGGACTGCTGATCCGGCATCCGGTGCTGCCCCGCGGACTGGCCGGAACCCGTGAGATTATGCGCTTTATTGCAAAGGAAATATCTGTGAATACCTATGTAAATATCATGTCCCAGTACCGTCCCTGCGGCAGAGCCGCTGAGGTGGATGGGCTGGGGGAATATCCGTCCCGAAGTGAGTTCACATATGCGCTGCGCATTGCAGAAGAAGAAGGCATTTCGCGGCTTGACCGGCCCCGGCGCGTATTTGTGATGGCATAAAAATGGGAAGCATTTACGCTGTTGGTGATATTCACGGATGCCATGACAAACTTGTGCATCTTATGGGAAAAATCCTGAGATATTATAAACCTGAAAAGGATACCCTTGTTTTTCTGGGTGATTATATTGATCGGGGCCCGGATTCCTTTTTGGTGACAGAATATCTGATCCGCCTGAAAAGAAAGATACCGGGCATTATCTTTCTCAAGGGAAACCATGAGGAAATGTTAAATCAGTATCTTACAGGGCTGGAGCGCAGTTCCTATCTTTCAAACGGTGGACGGCAGACCCTGGAAAGCTATATGGCGCATAATCCCGGAAGCGGAATGTACACAGTTCCCAGGGAGCATCTCTATTTTTATTCTTCCCTGTCCCTTTATTATGAGTCGGACGGGTATATTTTTGTCCACGCAGGCATCCGGGAAAAAATTCCCCTTGAAGATCAGGCACCTGATGATCTGCTGTGGATACGCAGCAAATTTGTCCATTCCACTTACGATTTCGGGAAACGGGTGGTATTTGGGCATACGCCTTTTCCGGAACCGCTGGTGCAGTACAATAAAATCGGCATAGATACCGGAGCTGTATACGGCAACAGACTGACCTGTGTCAGACTGCCGGAAATGGAATTTTATCAGGCATGATTATGCCGGGTGGTCGGAGCCTCCGCATCGGTTTATCCGGTGAACCGGACTGCGGATAGTATTTTTAATGAAAGTCTTATGGGTCAGACAGGTCTTGGCCGTCTGCGGAACCGGATTGCCGAACAGGAAAGACTTTCAGACCCCGTTATGACCCTGCAGGTTATGGCGGTTTATGGGAGAGGGGGATTTTACCATGAAATCATACGTATGGGTTTTCACTGTTTTTCTGCTGCTCGCTTTCAGTTCTGCGGCATTCGCGGAACGTCTCACAGTCAATGTGAATCTGGCAAATGTCCGTTCAGGGCCGGAAACCGGCAGCAAAATTCTGTGGAAAGTGGAAAAATATCATCCAATAGAGGTGATCAAAACCCAGGGCGAGTGGTATTATTTTCAGGATTTTGAGGGCGACAAAGGCTGGATACACAGGGATATTGTGTCCAAAGAACCTTCGGTAATCGCCATAAAGGACAAATGCAATGTGCGTTCCGGCCCCGGCCCGGATCACAATATCATATTCACTGTGGAGAGAGGGGTTCCCTTCAGAGAAATCGAACAGAATGGGGAATGGATTCACATACGCCATGCGGATGGGGATGAAGGCTGGCTTCATAAATCATTGGTATGGTGAGAAAGGGCAACGTGACAAAGAAAAAGCTTAAAGGCATGGTGGCCGGTATCGGTTCTGTGCTGATGGATATACTGATCCGGGAGGATGATTCCTTTCTGGAAAAAACAGGCGCGCAGAAAGGCGGAATGACCTATGTGGATCCGGATGTGATTGATAAAATCCTTTCCCTGTCATCACAGCCTCCGGTGATTGTGTCCGGGGGTTCTGCCTGCAATACCATCATTGGTGTGGGAAAACTTGGGGGAGCAGCCCGGTTTGTGGGGAAAAAGGGACAGGATCGTATGGGAGATATGTTTACAGAGGAACTGAAACAGCATCAGGTGGAGCCGCTTCTTCTGACTTCATCCTCCCCCACAGGCCGGGTGCTTTCTGTCATCACCCCGGACGCGCAGAGAACCATGTTCACATTTCTGGGAGCATCAGCCGAAGCGCAGGCATCTGAAATTTCAGGCAGATATTTTGAGGGCGCTGCCATTGTACATGTGGAGGGCTATCTGCTGTTCAACACGGAACTGATCGCGGCCGCACTGAAAGCAGCCAAAAATGCGGGTGCGCGTATCTCATTGGATCTGGCAAGTTTCACTGTTGTGGAACATGCAAAGGATTTCCTTGATGAGCTTGCAAAGGAATATGTGGATATTCTCATAGCGAACGAGGATGAGGCCCGTGCCTTTACCGGATATGCGGATGAGGAAAAAGCCCTGAAAATCCTGTCGGAAAAATCCGAAATTTCCGTCCTCAAAATCGGTGCGCGCGGCAGTCTTGTCTGCTGCGGGGGACAGATCCTGAAAATCAGCGCTCTGCAGGGCGCTCCTGTTGTGGATACCACAGGTGCAGGGGATTTATGGGCCTCCGGATTTCTTTACGGACTGGCAAAGGGATATTCCCCGGAGCAGGCAGCAGAACTGGGCTCATGGTGCGGATACGAGGTCTGCAGGGTTATGGGCGCGAAAATTCCCGAAGAGGGATGGGAAAGAATCAGAACCCGCTTCAGCATATGAACATCTTATCTGTTTTAGGTGATTTCTGAAAATAAATATCCCGTTTCAGTTCACAGACACAGGGTAAAACCTGGAAGCTTTTGATACTTTTCCGGAAATCACCTTAGGTGATTTCTATTAATGATTATACCATTTTTCGTAGGGCGGGCACGGCTTTTTGTGTCCGCCGTCCTGCTGAAACGGCGGGCACAGAAAGCCGTGCCCACCCTGCAATGATGGTACATTTTTTCATGGAAATCGCCTTAAATCCTGTCCGCAGGCAAAGGAGAATGCCCCTGTCGTCTGTAATAGCCTGTCATGAATGCGATCTGCTGCAAAGCCTGCCCTCAGTGTCCGGAAATGTGACATTGAAATGCAGGCGCTGCGGTGCAGTGCTGTGCCGGAAACGGGAAAACAGCCTGGAACGGACTCTGGCACTTACTCTGGCCGGGCTGATGCTGTTTCTGCTGGCCAATGCCTTTCCCTTTCTGTCCTTCAAAATGGAATCTCAGGTCAGGGAAACCACCCTGATTACCGGAATTACGGAATTGTATGCCCAGGGACTGGAAGGACTTGCCCTGCTGGTTTTTCTCACCACCATTGCGGTTCCATTTTTGCAGATGTCCGGAATGCTCTGGGTTCTGCTGCCTCTGAAGTTCGGCATGGAAGCACCGAAGATGATGTATGTATTCCGTTTTGTGCGGGGAATGCAGCCCTGGGGCATGATGGAAGTTTTCATGCTCGGCATTCTGGTTTCTGTGGTCAAACTATCTAAAATGGCTCAGATTGTGCCGGGTATTGCCATTTTTGCCTTTCTTCTGCTGATTTTTGTTCAGGCCGCAGCATCATCGTCTTTGGATCCGCATATTATCTGGGAAAGATGGGAAAAGCGGGCATGAATGCAAAAAACCTGACAGCAAAAGATGCAAATCTGATCAGTTGCAGCATCTGCCATCTGCTCTGCCGTATGCCAAAGGACAAAAAAAACTCTGCTCTGATCTGTCCGCGGTGCGGAGCCTCTCTCCATTCCCGCAAACCTGCCAGTCTTTCCCGTACATGGGCCCTGCTGCTGGCGGCCTGCATTTTTTATATTCCGGCCAATGTCCTGCCCATCACCACTGTCACCAGTTTGGGAGAGATCCAGTCTGACACCATCATAAGCAGTGTGATATATTTCATCCGCACCGGCATGTGGCCCATCGCACTTGTGATTTTTACGGCCAGTGTGCTGGTTCCCCTTCTGAAACTCCTGATTCTGACGTATCTGCTGATAAGTGTTCAGAAAGGATGGGCAAAAAGACGCGAAGACCGAACCCGGCTTTACCGCATCACTGAGGCTGTGGGGAGGTGGTCCATGGTGGATATTTATGTTGTCACCATTCTGGTGGCGCTGGTCAATCTGGGTTCTCTGGCCTCTGTCCGGGCTGAAGCCGGAGTGGTGTTTTTCGGGGCAGTGGTGGTTATCACCATGTTTGCTGCCATGAGTTTTGATCCCCGGCTGATCTGGGATGAAAAGAAATGATCTGAAAGAGAGAATTTTCTGAAATTAAAAAATTTCAAAGGGGTTATAACCGCGAATTATACTAATTCGCTATTGAATTTATATAATAAGGTGAGTTGTTTCCTCTGTGTTCTCTGCGGTTTTTTCTCTCTGTGTTCTCTGTGGGAAACCGAATCATAAGTATACTTTCAATGGTGAACCGGTATTACACGAAAATGCACGAAAAAAAGAGCGGTTGAAAAAGAATCTGTATAAAAACCGAATCGGAGAGTAAGGAATATGAATGAAAAACAGACAGCGCATCCCTCAGAGGAAGAGATTCCCGAAGCTATCATTGAGGAAAGGAAAAACCGCTTTTCCATTGTATGGTTCATTCCTCTTGCAGCGCTTGTAATCGGTGGCTGGCTGGTATGGAAAAGTTTTTCGGAAAAAGGCCCGGCTGTCACCATATCATTCAAAAGCGCAGATGGACTGGAGGCAGGAAAAACAAAAATAAAATACAAGGATGTGGAAATAGGGCAGGTGGAAAAGATCCGTCTGGCCGAAGACCTTTCCCATGTGGAAGTTACTGCAAATTTTGTCAAAGATGCTGAGCATTATATATCGGAAAACACCCGTTTCTGGGTAGTCCGTGCCCGCGTGGCCGCAGGCGAGGTTTCAGGACTCAGTACGCTTTTCTCCGGAGCCTATATCGGAATTGATCCGGGAAAACCGGGAAAAACTGCCCGGAAATTCAAGGGACTGGAAATTCCGCCTGTGGTGACAGCGGATCTGCCGGGCGCTCATTTTGCACTCAGCGCACCTGCAATCGGTTCCCTGGATATCGGGTCCCCGGTCTATTACCGGCAGATCAGAGTCGGACAGGTGGTGGCCTATCATCTGGATGAAGCGGGAAATTCCGTAAATCTCAAAGTTTTCATTGAAGCCCCCCATCATAAAAGAGTGAGGAAAAACACCCATTTCTGGAACGCGGGGGGCATGGATTTTGTGCTGGATGCCAACGGCATCAGAGTGAATACAGAATCCATCATAACCCTGATGATCGGCGGTATTGCATTTGACACGCCCGGTAATCTGGAACCGGGTGAACCGGCCGGAAAAGAGGATGTGTTTCCTCTTTACAAAACACGCAGAAGCATTTCTGAAAGAAATTATGTAAAGAAAAACGAGTGGCTTATGTATTTTGACGGATCTGTCAGGGGTCTGGCTCCGGGCGCGCCTGTGGAACTCAAAGGAATACGCATCGGTCAGGTAAAGGATGTGAGTCTGAAATTTGATTTTGACCGGCAGGAAATCCGCATTCCTGTTCTGGTTGAAATAGAAGAGGGACGGATTACCCATACAGGAACAGTTCCTCCGAATGTGGAACGGGATAAAATTATGGATTATATGGTGGAAAAAGGACTGCGCGCGCAGCTCAGAACCGGCAGTCTGATTACCGGTCAGTTGCTGGTATCACTGGATTTCCATCCCGATGCCCCGGCCATACATATAAGCCGGGAGGGACGGCATCCTGAATTTCCCACAATTCCAGCTCCTTTGGAAGAAATGACCACAAGTCTGTCCCATCTGCTCAGCAAGCTGGAGCAGGTTCCCATTGAACAGATTGGCCGGGAACTTGGGGAAACCGTCCGCGGGGCCAAAAATCTGGTCAATTCCGAAGAACTGAAGCAGTCTCTGACCCTGCTGAATGAAACCATCAGCCAGTTGAAAAAATTTGCCGTGCAGATTAATTCTGAGATGAGTCCGGAACTGAAAAAAGCGGCATCCGGTCTCAATGACAGTATTGCACATCTGGAAAATACCCTGAAGCAGTTGGATAACAAAATTGCTCCCCAGTTGAACAGCACTCTTACCGGTATCGGATCTTTTGTCAGCAAAGATTCTGCCATTTACGGAGATATGAAACGCATGATGGTGGAACTCGCAGATGCGGCACGCTCCATAAGGCTGGTGGCGGATTATCTGGAACGGCATCCCGAATCCCTGATTTACGGAAAGGATAAAAAACAATGAAAAAAAATATGATGCACCGCGCAGGACAGGCATTTCTTCTGATCCTGAGTCTTGTGCTGACAGGCTGTTTCGGAAATACCCCGCCTGTGCAGTTTTATACCCTGACGACTCTGGCTGAAAGCAGTGCGGCGGGTCATGGGGAACGGTATGGAAAACCTTTTTCCGTGGGCGTCGGCCCTCTGGAAATTCCCAAAGTGCTTGACCGATCCCAGATTGTCACCCGTTCGGATGAAAACCGGATTCAGATGGCTGAATTCCAGAGATGGGGAGGAACCCTGTCTGATGATTTTCTCCGGGTGCTTGCGGAAAACCTTTCTGTGCTGCTGAAATCAGAGCAGGTGCTGGCCTATCCCTGGCGGGATTTCTTTGATCCGGATTTCCGCATCAATCTGAAAGTCCATCAGTTTGACGCTCAGCAGGGCGGAGATGCAGTGCTGTCCGTGACATGGTCTCTGAATGATGCAAAAAACCGGAATGTGCTGCACAAATCCATGCTGCGTGAACCGGTTTCAGGAAATCAGTATACAGACATTGTTTCCGCACAGAGCCGCCTGCTGCTCCGCCTCAGTCAGGAAATAACGGAGGAAATTCTGAAACAGAAACCCTGATCGATTTCCCTTTCTGCCGAATGTCATACAAAAAAAGAATGAGACACATTCTCCCCTCTTCATTGACCTGCATTTTGTTTAATGCTATTATGATATTGTCTGTTTTAAGAAAAAATATTGTCAAAGGAGAAATATACGCATGAAAGAAGTCGTTATCGTAAGCGGATCAAGAACCGCTGTTGGAAGTTTCGGCGGAAGCCTCAAAGATGTGAGTGTTGTGGATATGGGCGCGCTGGTCATGAAAGACACCCTGAAACGTGCGGGTCTGAAACCCGCTCTCAGTGAGGATATGAAAGCCGGAACCCCGGATGCTCTCAAAGATCAGGGCATCATTGATTTGGAAAAAAAAGCCGCAGACTGGGACAGCAATGCCGCACCAGTGGTCATAGACGAAGTGATTATGGGCAATGTTCTGCAGTCCGGTCTGGGACAGAATCCCGCACGCCAGGCCATGATCCGTGCAGGGCTGTGCAAGGAAACTCCGGCCTTTACCATCAACAAGGTCTGCGGCTCCGGTCTCAAGGCCATTGGTCTGGCAGCGGCATCCATCATGTCCGGACAGGCTGACGTGATTCTGGCAGGCGGTCAGGAAAACATGAGTCAGGTTCCTCTGGCACTTCCCAAAGCCCGGTGGGGACATCGCATGGAACTGACCGGCATCGGCGAAATTTATGATTTGATGGTGTTTGACGGACTTTATGAAATCTTCTACGGATACCACATGGGCCTGACTGCTGAAAATATTGCGGAAAAATACGGCATTAGCCGCAAAGAGCAGGATGAACTGGGTGTGCTGAGCCATACAAGAGCCAGAAAAGCCATCACAGACGGCATTTTCGCACAGGAAATCGTGCCGGTGGTCATCAAATCCCGCAAGGGTGACATTGTGTTTGACACAGATGAACGGCCTATGGATACGGATATGGCAAAAATGGGAAAACTGAAACCCGCATTCAAAAAAGACGGTTCAGTCACGGCTGGCAACGCGTCCGGCATCAATGATGCAGCCGCAGCCGTGCTGATGATGAGTGCGGACAAAGCCAGAGAAATGGGACTTGAACCCATTGTGAAGATCAAAGCCTTTGCCTCCGGCGGACTTGATCCTGCCTATATGGGACTCGGGCCGGTTCCGGCAGTGCGGAAAGTTCTGAAAATCGCGGGCATGACCATTGGCGATCTTGACATGATCGAACTTAACGAAGCCTTTGCTTCCCAGGCCATCGGGTGTATGCGGGAACTGAACATTGATTTGGAAAAACCCAATCAGCTTGGCAGCGGGATTTCCATCGGACATCCCATTGGATGCACAGGCGCGCGGCAGATGGTCACAGGCATGAATCTTATGAAACGCAATAATCTGTCCACAGGTCTGATTTCCATGTGTATCGGCGGCGGCATGGGTATGGCTATGATCGTGGAACGGGTATAAAGCGGCATTTTCCCCTTTACTTGAGAGCTGAATCCTGTTACAAGGAAATAAGCAGATAAACAAAAATTTTCGTGTATTCAAAAAACCGGATTTTTCCGAAAAATCCGGTTTTTATGAAAATTTTATGCCCGGCAAAAGAGATTCAACGAATCAAAAAGGAGTTTGTCATCATGACTATCAGCAGAAAATTGGGGATTCTGGTGTTTTGCGGTGTTCCGGCCATTATCGGCGGCGGGATTGTGTATGCGGTTTTCGGTCACAGTATAATGGCTGTGGCAGCTTATGAAGTGCTTCTCCTGCTCGGAGCCGGTGCTTTTGTGAGCAAATAATCAAAATATCCTGCCAAAAATTTCAGAGTATTGCAAAAACCGGGTTTTTCCCAAAAAATCCGGTTTTTCCTTTCCGTGCTGATGCATGTTTTCACCTGAAAAAACAGATATTTGATATAGTTTCTGACAGCCACGGCCTGGCTTCATTTTAATCGCAAAAAGCGCAAAGGCATAAATTCAAAGTAATACCAATTCTCCATTGAAAATATACTTATGATTCGGTTTCCCACAGAGAACACAGAGGGATCAACTCACATTATTGTATAAATTCAATAGCGAATTGGTATAAGGGGATACCTTGCTGATCCTTATGAAATCATAACTGTCTGTGTGCAGTATTCATCCGCCTTTCACGGAAAAATGCCTGCATCAGTTCCCTGCATTCTGCCCCGCACACTCCGCTGATAATTTCCGGACGGTGATTGAGCCGGGCATCTGCTGAGAAATCATACAGGGAACCGGCCGCCCCCCATTTGGGGTCACGCGCTCCATAAATCACCCGGCTGACCCGTGCATGGATAATCGCGCCCATGCACATGATGCAGGGTTCAATGGTGACACAGAGCACAGTCCCCGGCAGCCGGTAGTTCCCGATGAGCCGGCCGGCTTCCCGCAGCGCCAGGATTTCCGCATGAGCGGCAGGATCTTTGTGCATAATGACAGAATTGTATGCGGAGGAAAGAATTTCTCCGCTTTCGCTCAGCACCACCGCACCAACCGGCACCTCACCGCGCTGCCCTGCATTCCGCGCCTGTGCCATTGCCAGTTGCATCATGTCGGTATATGCCATCATGCCTTCAACTGTCAGTCTGCCCTGCATTTTTTGGATGGTGCATATCCTTCCCAAAAAGCATCCCACCGGGAATAAAAATCTTTCCTGTTTTTTCTTGATACCTGCTTTGCCAGATCACAGTGGATTTCATGAAAACGCAGGGATCGGGTATTTCCCACCAGTTTTTCCTTTTCCCCGCGCCTCAGATTTCTCCACATGCCTTTTCCCGCGCTCATGGCTTTCCTTTGGATCTGCAGTAATCTGTCAAAATATCTGCTGTTTTTGGAATCATAGAGACAATGGGCATATCCTTCCCCGATTATCTGTTCATTGACCAGAGTTCCGTCTTTCAGCCAAAGCCAGGCCAGGGTTCTGCCGTACTGATCTTCCCGCGTCCGGTCATATTCCAGCCTCACCTTTTTCCCTTTTACCAGTTCCCGGTTGTATTTTGCTGCATCCCGGCTGAAAGGCTCTCCTTTCTGATCCGGTTTCGGAATTTCCGGCGTATTTATTCCGATATAGCGTACATGCCGTCCGTCACTGAGGATCACTGTGTCACCGTCAATCACATGCACAACAACAGCCGTATCAGCCGGTTTTGCAGATGTGAAATCCGCTCCGGACTGATACAATGGCAGAAACGGGGAAAAAAGCAGGAGCAGAAAAAGTAAGATGTATTTCATTTTGAAGCTCCGTGTTTTGGGAAACGGATTCCGGGCAGCGGTTACTGGCAGACTGGATTCCGGTGACGATTTCTGCCCAGTTTCCGGCAGCAGGTACTGTTCCCTGTTTACTGAACATTGCCCGTCAGCGCATTATTCAGAACACTGATATAAAAACGGGCATGACTGATGGGCGCTGCCATATTCGCCCGATGATTGGCCATAAGACTGTCCGGTTTGCTTTCCAGCACAATCCAGGGATCAATATGGGAGGCATGTTCCAGGGAAACAATGGCATGGTGCATCAGATCCGTTCCCTGCACAGAGGCAATGAGTTCATGAAAATCAACAGCCGCTGCTTCAAGTATGGTTCCCATCGCGGTGGCCACGCCTTTGGTATAATAAAACAAATCATCTGATCTTAAAAAATTCATTTCACCAAGCTCTTTAACCATGTTTTCATCGCAACTGCCCAGAATACTTTCATAAGCCCTGAACAAAGGAACCGCATTGTCCACCCGGCGGTAAAAACGGGCTTCCTTTCTTTTGAGCATCTCCATGTAGTTTTTCAGTTCATCCAGTCCTTCCTGATACTTGGACTCTGCTGAGGGAAACCAGTACTGACTGGGTTTTACCATAAACCAGTTCATGGCCAGTTCCAGAGCCGGAATATAGGCATCTGTGCTGCCGGTGCGGGAGATATTTTCCGCAAGAGCTACGGCTGTCCGCCGGGTCACTTCCAGAACCCCAAGCTGAAAATTGTTCACATTGTCAGTAAATTCAATGATGTCATTGGGACGCCATCCCCAGAACCGCTCATTGATTTCATAATGCATGGGCTTCATGCAGGCTTCCATAAAGGTAATTCCGGCCTCACCGGTTGGAACAAATACAGCGGCCGGTGCATGGCTGACGGAAGAATCCTTCTTTGGTATAACGTGCGTGTCTGCGGCAGGGGATTTGACCGGGGCATGTGCGGTGCTGCCCTTATCCGTCCCCTTTGGCTGGGATGCTTCCGGCTGATTATGTGTGTTCATCACCGGTTGGGCTTTGGGAGCGGTCTGATCCGTTTTTCCGCTTACAGCGTGTCCGGTTTTTTCTGCCGTATCCGGACCGCTTATGAATCCGATGACTGTCCATGCAAGTCCCAGAAGCAGAATCACGGCAGCCATGCCGGCCATCATCCGTTTGGACACGGGAAAGGCTTTTTTCCCTGTATCCCCTGTTCCGGATTTCATCTCTTCCCCATCGGAAGCATTCTGTTTTTTCAGAAATTTCATTATGTTCTCCTTTTGAAATTATGTCATTCCGTTACAGACCGGAATCCGGCAATGATCTGGATTCCGGCGTTCTCCGGTATGACGGAAAAAGTTGCACATCACATAAAATGCAAGAGGCACACGGAGCATGGCAGTATCCCGCCCTGTGCACAAATTTTTTAATTGTCCGTTCAGTTGATTTCCAGAAAAGAATATCTCACCAAAGCAGCAAAAGCTTCCAGCTTTTGCCTTGTGCCTTTGAACTGAACCGGGATATTTATTTTCAGAAATCACCTTAGGTGATTTCCATTAAAGATTATACCGTTTTTCGCAGGGCGGGCACGGCTTTTCGTGCCCGCCGTCCTGCTGAAACGGCGGGCACAGAAAGCCGTGCCCACCCTGCAATGATGGTACATTTTTTCATGGAAATCACCTAAATCATCCACCTCTGAGTTTGCGGATGTCCCCGATGCGGATGGTGATATTCCGGGAATCAAAGTATTCAATCAGAGGAATCAGGTATTTTCTTGAAACCCCTGTAATATCCTTGAATCCGGGTGTGGAAATCTCCCCTTTCTCCCGGAGATATGCCACCAGACGGTTTTTCAGTTCCTCCACACTGTCAGTGAAAAAATACAGATCTTCCTTTGCCTTGACCAGCAGCCCCTCCCCGACCAGCACCATAAGCACATCTCTGGCCTGGGATTCCTCCATTTCCATACTGGTGCACAGTTCTCTGAAATAAGGCGGAGTAAGTCCTGATTTGGTATAGGCATCCAGCAGTTTTTTCCGGATTGCGGTCTGATCCTGTCCCAAAGAAACCCGGTGGGCCGTCAGGCGGACAATATCGCCTTCCGCTGCAATCTGCTCTTCTTTAAGCATCTGCGCGACAGCCAGATGAAAAAGTTTGACACCTGCAAAAGACGGAAGCCTGGATTTCAGTTCCTCTTTGGGCATTCCGGTTTTCAGGGGATTTTCCCTGTGGTATTTTTCCAGATGATCCGTGATCTCTTTCCGGAATGCTACAAAACTGTCCCGGTGAATGAATATCCGGTTTTCCTTATCTGTCTGCATAAGAATCTTCTGGGACAGAAGAGACTGCACAGCCCTTTCCAACTGCTTTTCCGGAATATTGCCCATAATGCGCAGAGCTGCCAGGGACACTCCGCTGTATCCGGTTTCCTCCGCATGATAGGCCACAATCTGTTCCGGAGGCAAGTCAGCCAGAGTCCTGAGTTTGGCAGTGACGTCCGTTTTCAGTCGTTTGTGCTTCCGGGGAACCGGGTTTATGACAGCGCCGCCGCCAATGGTCCGCACCGGAGAATTGCTGCGGAGAACAAAACGGTCGTCCTTTACCAGCGCAACCGGTGTATCCAGCCGCAACTGGGCCACCGCCGATTCACCGGGAAGAAGTTCATCGCTTTCCAGCAGGATTAGATTGCCCAAAAGTTCGGCAGTTCCTGCATGGAAACGCACCCGTGTGCGGTTTTTAACCGGTCTTTTGTTGCTTGCCAGATAATGCAGGGAAACATCCAGCATATAACTGGATATGAGTGCATCCGGCGCAGACAGCACATCTCCCCGGTTCACTGTGCTTTTTTCCAGTCCCTGGAAATTGACAGCCGTGCGCATACCGGCAAAAGCTGTTTCAACATTCTCACCATGAACCTGAAGACCCCTGACTTTTGAGGTGATTCCCGAAGGATAGAGCATGACCGGATCTCCGACACTGACCTGTCCGGAAATCAGCGTGCCGGTAATGACCGTGCCAAAACCCTTCATTGTGAAGACCCGGTCTGCCGGAAGACGGAACAGACCTGTGGAAGAACGGGGTGAAATCCCGGCACTCAGGCTGTCGAGCGTCCGGATGAATTCGGGAATTCCTTTTCCTGTGATTCCGGATACCGGGACAATGGGTTTGTCCTCCAGAAATGTCCCCCGGACAAACTCCCGGATATCCTCTGTCACCAGTTCAAGCCATTCCTCATCCACCATGTCTGTCTTGGTCAGAACCACCAGCCCGTGACGGACACCCAGCAGAGTGCAGATTTCCATATGCTCACGGGTCTGGGGCATGACACCCTCATCAGCCGCGATCACCATTGCCACCAGATCAATGCCTGTGGCTCCGGCCACCATATTTTTGATGAATTTCTCATGACCCGGAACATCCACAATGCCGATATGCCTTCCGCCGGGCAGATCCAGAAACGCAAAACCCAGTTCTATGGTAATACCCCTGAGCTGCTCCTCTTTGAGCCGGTCGGTATTGATGCCGGTCAGGGCTTTGATCAGGGTGGTTTTGCCATGATCAATATGTCCTGCTGTTCCCAGGATAATCTGTTCTGAGGATATGTTCGGAATAATGGGCACTCCTTTACTGTTTTTTGAATTTCCGGTTTCTCCAGTATTCCAGAAGGTAGGCCAGGGCCACCAGAATGATCGCAAAGGCAACTACATAGGGAATCTGAAATTCGGGGCGGAAGATCCGTGTGAGCACCACTGCAAAGACCGCACCCAGAATGGCCCGTATGACGAAAATATTGAATTTTACCATGATAATAACCTGTTTTGTATTATTCCCTTTTTTTCTGTAATATAGCAGAAGGGGATAAGGGTCAACAAGAACTTCTATCTTGAAAAAGATATTTTACTATAAAAATTTTTTTTTGCAAAGAGGATAAAAAAAGTCTTGAAAAAAAAAACAGGCTGTGCTAATAGACATAAATTCATATGGTGGATGTAGCTCAGTTGGCAGAGCACCAGGTTGTGGCCCTGGGTGTCGTGGGTTCAAGCCCCATCATTCACCCCATTTTTTCAGGCGCCCGTAGCTCAGTTGGATAGAGCGCCGGACTACGAATCCGTAGGTCGCAAGTTCGAATCTTGCCGGGCGCGCCACAGAAATTCAGGGGATTAGGCGATTTTGCCTAATCCTTTTTTATTTTCGGCAAATTTTTTGCCATAAGTTTGCAAAAAACGCTTTTATCCTTTCCTGCTCTTTATTTTATTATATTTCCCAAAGAACTGACGGAAAAGTCTTTATGCAAAAAAACTGACCGGACATCACCATACCTCCTGCCATCCCGCAAATTTTTTCTCATTTGTGATACAATAAAAACAAACAGTTAAAAAAACAAACTTTCAATTTTGCAGGAAATCTGCTGATTTTCTGCATAAAAACCGCATTCCTCATGGACATCCCCCTGATTTTGTCATAATATACAGACAGCCTGTATATCACAGACCGGAAACTGAAAGGAAATGGTTTCCCGGCTTCCGATCTTTTTCCTGTAACTGCCTTCGGATTTTCAGAAAACAGATTTCACAGGGCAGGAGTCCGGAGATAATGCCTGAGTATTACCCGGCCAATAATGCACGGACAATTCAGATTTTGGATAAGCAGGGATATATTTCTTCCTGAGAGAAGGGTGGCCCTGAGCATCCAAAAAGTGATATACTTATACAAAAGATTGAATTTTTTATATTATTTGGAAACAGGAGAATACAGGAAAACAGACCGTCTGTTTTTTCCGCCTGTTTTCCGACAATTTTGAAAAAGGAAGTTTGCATATAATGATTCTTGATTTTTTAACAAAAATATTTGGCAGCAAAAACGACCGTGAAATCCGGCGGATGCAGCCTTTTGTGGAACAGGTGAACCAACTGGAGCCCGAAATCCGGGCCATGAGTGATGCCCAGCTCAAAAATCAGACTCTTCTTTTCCGGGAACGGCTGGAAAAAGGGGAGGCACTAGATGCTCTTCTCCCGGAGGCATTTGCCACTGTGCGGGAGGCTTCGGTGCGCACGCTGGGGCTGCGCCATTATGATGTGCAGCTTATCGGCGGCATTGTGCTGCACCGGGGAAAAATCTCGGAAATGAAGACCGGTGAGGGAAAAACCCTGGTGTCCACACTTGCTGCCTATCTCAATGCCCTGGATGGACGGGGGGTTCATATTGTGACAGTAAACGATTATCTTGCCCGCCGGGACTCGGAATGGATGGGGCAGATTTACCGTTTTCTCGGTCTGAGCGTGGGCGTGATTGTGCACGGGCTTGACGATGAGGAGCGCAAGGCAGCCTATGGCGCTGATATTACTTACGGAACCAATAATGAGTTCGGTTTTGACTATCTCCGGGACAATATGAAATTCTACCGGGAGTCCTTAGTGCAGCGGGAACTCAACTATGCCATTGTGGATGAGGTTGACAGCATTCTCATTGATGAGGCCAGAACCCCTCTGATCATTTCCGGCCCTGCGGAAAAATCCACCAATCTCTATTATCAGGTCAATACCATCATTCCCCGGCTGAAAAAGGAGCAGGATTATACCATTGATGAAAAGGCCCGCTCCGTGGTGCTTACAGAGGAAGGTGTCGCGAAGGCAGAAAAACTGCTGGAAGTGGAAAATATCTATGATCCCCGCAATATTGAACTTCTGCACCATGTAAATCAGGCACTTAAGGCCCATACCCTTTTCAAGCGGGATGTGGATTATATTGTGAAAAACGGGGAAGTGCTGATTGTCGATGAGTTCACGGGCCGTCTCATGCCGGGCCGCCGCTACAGTGAAGGGCTTCATCAGGCATTGGAAGCCAAGGAGAATGTCAAGATTGAAAACGAAAACCAGACCCTGGCGACCATCACCTTTCAGAATTATTTCCGCATGTACAACAAACTCGCGGGCATGACAGGCACGGCAGACACTGAGGCGGCTGAGTTCAAAAAGATATACAATCTGGATGTAATGATTATTCCCACCAACAAACCCATGATCCGCAAAGATTATGCGGATATGATATACAAAACGCGCAGGGAAAAGTTTGAAGCTGTTCTGGAAGAGATTGCAGACTGCCACAAACGCTCGCAGCCGGTGCTGGTGGGAACCATCTCCATTGACATATCCGAGGATCTGAGCGGTAAACTTAGCCGGAAAGGAATTAAACATACAGTTCTCAATGCCAAACACCATGAGCAGGAAGCCGAGATTGTGGCCCAGGCAGGCCGTCCCGGAGCCGTGACCATTGCCACCAATATGGCAGGACGCGGAACTGATATTATTCTGGGCGGCAACTGGGAGGCAGAAGCTGCGCAGCTTGCTGATCCGGCAGAGGAACAGATTGCAAAGCTCAGAGAAGCCTGGCAGAAGCGTCATGAGGAGGTGATTGCCGCGGGCGGACTGCATATCCTCGGCACGGAACGCCATGAAAGCCGCCGGATTGACAACCAGTTGCGCGGACGTTCCGGCAGACAGGGAGATCCGGGATCATCGCGTTTTTATCTGGCTTTGGAAGATGATCTCATGCGCATCTTCGGCGGAGAACGTATACAGAACATTATGGAAAAACTGGGCATGGAGGAGGGCGAACCCATTGAGCATGGTCTTATCTCCCGTGCCATAGAAAACGCACAGTCCAAAGTGGAAGGTCACAACTTTGACATCCGCAAGCACCTGCTGGAATATGATGATGTCATGAACCAGCAGAGGGAAGTCATCTATGAGCAGCGCAGGGAGGCACTTACGGGCGGGAATCTGCGTCCTGCCATTGAAGACATGATCTCTGAGAAAGCTGAAGAACTGGCTCTGGATTTCGCAGATGAGAAAATCCTGCCCGAAGACTGGGACATCAAAGGGCTTAACGATGCGGTTTTTAAGCAGTTCAATTTCCGGATTCAACTCGATGAGGCTGTGCTGGAGGGTATGGATGCGGAAAAACTCACGGATCTGATTTACACGTCCGCGATCCGGATTTATGATGAGAAAGAGACGGAATTCGGCCAGGAGGATCTCAGAAATCTGGAGCGTTATGTCATGCTGCAGACTGTGGACACACTCTGGAAAGACCATCTGCTTAACATGGATCATCTCAAGGAAGGCATCGGACTGCGGGGATATGCCCAGCAGAACCCGCTCATTGTGTATAAAAAAGAAGGTTTTGAGATGTTCAACAGCATGATTGGCCGTGTCAAGGAGGAAACCGTGTCCACCCTGTTCCGGATTCACAAGGTACAGTCCGGCACAATCAATGATCTGAAAAAGCCCCGTGAGGAAAATCTGATTTTTTCCGGCGGAGGGGAATCTGAACCGGTGAAAAAGAAACCAGTGAAACGCACAGAAAAAAAGGTGGGCAGAAATGATCCCTGTCCCTGCGGCAGCGGTCTGAAATACAAGAAATGCTGCGGAAAGTAGAACAGGCTTCCAGCTTGTTCTGCCCTGGGAAAAGCAGGAACTTGTTCTGCTTTACAGCCCGTTATACTTTCGGAGGGTGAAATATGAGTTCCCATGATTTTGATTCTGATGTTCAGGAAACTGTCGAATCTGACACCCTGGAAGAGGAAGATATTGATGAACCGTCCATGTATAAGGTGCTGCTCCACAATGATGATTACACACCAATGGATTTTGTTGTGGAAATCCTAATGTTTGTATTCAACAAAACCGTGGAGGAGGCCACAGAGATTATGCTCAGTGTTCACAGAAAAGGTATGGGTGTCTGCGGACTTTATACATGGGAAGTGGCGGAAACAAAAGTGGAAACCGTGACCAGCCTGGCCGGTGAAAACGGTTATCCGCTCAAATGTTCCGTGGAGGAGGACAAATGATCAGCAAAGAACTGAACTCAACACTGGGCTTTGCCGTAAGGGAAGCCAAAAAAAGACGGCATGAGCATGTCTGCATTGAGCATGTGCTGTACGCCATTCTGCATGATGAAACCGGTATGGTAATCATTGAAAGCTGCGGGGGAAATGTGGAAAATCTGAAAAACCGGCTGTACGAGTTTTTCAGTGAACGTATGCAGAGCATTCCCGAAGGCAGGGAATATGTTTTCCAGCAGACAGCCGGTTTCCGCAGGGTGATACAGCGGGCTGTGAATCATGCCCGTTCTGCGGAAAAGACTGAAGTGAATGTGGGGGATATTCTGGCCTCCATGCTGCTGGAACAGGAATCCCATGCTGTCTATTATATGGCACAGGAAGGCATTACACGTCTGGCAGTGCTTAATTACATTTCCCATGAAATGCCCAAAGCTGCTTTCAGCACTGCGGCACCGGAGACCGGGCAGCCGGAAAAGACCGGAACCGGTGGGGAAGATCCTGCCAATGCTCCGAAAAAAGCCGATCCCCTCAAGGTTTTTACCACTGATCTGGGGGAAAAGGCTGCCAATGGAAAGATTGATCCCCTTATTGGCAGAGAGTCGGAACTGGAACGCACCATTCAGGTGCTCTGCCGCAGACGCAAGAATAATCCTGTGTTTGTGGGAGAGCCGGGCGTGGGAAAAACCGCGATGGCTGAAGGACTTGCCCTGAAGATTCATAACGGCCAGGTGCCTGATCTGCTGAAGGATGTGCGCATTTATGCACTGGATCTGGGTACGCTTCTGGCAGGAACCAAATTCCGGGGGGATTTTGAAAAAAGGCTGAAAGCAGTTATCGCTGCTTTGAAACAGAAAAAAGATGCTATTCTTTTTATTGATGAAATCCACACCATTGTGGGCGCGGGAGCCACCAGCAGCGGTTCAATGGATGCCTCCAATATCATGAAACCCTTTCTGGCCAGCGGAGAAATGCGGTGCATAGGTTCCACCACCTATGAGGAATACCAGAATCATCTGGAAAAAGACCGGGCATTGTCCCGGCGCTTTGAAAAAATTGAAATTTCCGAACCCACTGTGGATGAAAGCTATAAGATTCTCAAAGGACTCAAAGAATGCTATGAAAAACATCACAATATTGTCTATACAGACGCGGCTCTGAAATCTGCGGCAGAACTTTCCGCCAAATATATCAATGACCGGTATCTGCCGGACAAGGCCATTGATGTAATTGATGAAACCGGAGCATTTCTGCGTCTGAACGGCGGCCTGTTCCGCAAAAAAGCGCATCCTGCGGATATTGAAAAAACTGTCGCAAAAATGGCGAAAATTCCCACACAGAGCGTATCCTCTTCTGACAAAGCAAGACTGGAAAATCTGGGGGAACGTCTTAAAAAAGCGGTTTTCGGTCAGGATGATGCCATATTTTCTCTGGTCAAATCCATCCGCCGGTCGCGTGCGGGACTGGAAACACCCGGACATCCGGTGGGTTCCTTTCTGTTCACAGGCCCTACAGGTGTGGGAAAAACCGAGGTGGCACGGCAGATAGCCTCTGCTCTGGGCATAAATTTTCTGCGCTTTGACATGAGCGAGTACATGGAAAAACACACGGTGGCCCGTCTCATCGGCGCTCCTCCGGGTTATATCGGTTTTGATCAGGGCGGAATGCTCACAGACGGCATACGCAAGCATCCCCACTGTGTTCTGCTTCTGGATGAAATTGAAAAAGCCCATCCTGATATTTTCAATATTCTGCTACAGGTGCTGGATTATGCCACTCTGACAGACAACAACGGGAAAAAAGCTGATTTCAGGAACGTGATTGTAATTATGACATCCAACGCGGGAGCCAGGGAAATGAGCAGCCATACCATCGGTTTCAGTGATCCGAAAAAGGATGTGAAAAGCAAAAGCGAAAAGGCCATTGAAAAATTCTTCGCTCCTGAGTTCCGGAACCGGCTGGATGCCATTATCACCTTTAACGCTCTGTCTTTGGAAATCATGGAAAAAGTGGTGGACAAATTTATCGCGGAACTCAACGGGCAACTGGCAGGCAAAAAGGTAAGCCTGGGCATTTCAGACAAAGTCCGCACCAGGCTGGCTGAAAAAGGATATGATTCCCGTTACGGTGCAAGACCCCTGAGCCGGCTGATCCAGACCGAAATCAAGGACAGACTTGCTGATGAGATTCTGTTTGGAAAACTGGAAAAAGGCGGCAGCGTTTATCTGGATGTGAAAGAAGATGTGATTGTTTTTGTTTATAACGGTATGCTGCAGGAAAAGAAGTGACATACATGCCTGTGTTCCAGCTTTCTGAAAAAATTGGATTTCCCCCTCCCCATCTGGCAGAAAAAGAGGGCGTTCTGGCGGTGGGGGGTGATCTGAGTCCCAAACGACTTCTTCTGGCCTATAAAATGGGGATATTTCCCTGGTATTCCGAAGATGAACCCATTATCTGGTGGTCGCCTGACCCCAGGCTGGTACTGTATCCTGCTGAAATTATTGTTTCTTCAAGCCTGAAAAAGACCATGCGCAGGGGAATGTTCCATATCACAATGGACAGGGCCTTTGAGCAGGTGATCTGCGAATGTGCATCTGTGCGCACAGAAACCGGCATGGGAACATGGATTGTGGATGAAATGATTGAGGCCTATTGCCGTATGCACGGGCAGGGTTATGCCCATTCTGTGGAAACATGGCTCGATGGCCGTCTGGTGGGCGGACTTTACGGGCTTTCCCTGGGCGGAGCTTTTTTCGGTGAATCCATGTTCATGCGCGTAAGCAATGCCTCCAAAGCCGCGTTTGTGAAACTGGTGGGGCAGTTGGAGAAATGGAATTTTGATCTCATTGACTGTCAGGTTCACACCCGTCATCTGTCCAGTTTCGGGGCAAGGGAAGTTCCCCGCAAACTCTTTCTGCAGCAACTGGAAAAATCCCTGAAAAAACCCACACGCATGGGGCAGTGGCAGTTTGATGCCTGAACCGGTTTGACTGATGATTCGCAGACGGATAAGTCGGGTTATGTTATACCGATTCCCCATTGACTTCCGGAGGAGTGCAAAAATTAAGCGGAGCGGTTTTCTGCACAGACAAAACAGCGGAAAAACTGACGATATTGGATCAAACTAATACATAACCACTTTGAATTTTGGATAATCAGCGTAGGTCGGATTAGCATTAGCGTAATCCGACACTGTGATTTTGATAATACAAAAAATCAATTGGTCATGTACTAATGACTAATTGATATTCTCACTTCACCAGCGATTGCAACCCCAAGATGAAAGATAAAAAACTTTCTGAATTTATAAAAGAAAACAGTTTTCTGTTCTGGTGGATACCTGATGACCGGAAACAGGACATCAGCGTGGAATCGCTGGTGGAGCATATCCTGAATTACGGTGATGAAAACAGTGTGAAGAAACTGTTTGATCTTATGGGTACGGAAAAAGCTGCGGAAATTTTTTCCCGTCAGACAGCAGGCCCCAGGTGCAATTATTTTCCGCAGGTCATAAATTTTTTCAATCTTTATTTTCAAAGATATGTACAAAAATATCCTTTCTGACAGACAGGCTGAGTGAGCTTCTGCCTCTTCTTACACTGTTTTCAAAAAACTAAGGTGATTTATGAAAATAAATATCCCGGTTCAGTTCACAGGCACGGGGCAAAAGCTGGAAGCTTTTGATACTTTGGCGGTATATTCTTTTCTGTAAATCACCTAAAACTTTCCTGACCAATACTGCAACAATCCCGTTCTGATTCATTGGACATTGCAGCACAAACTTCCAGTTTGTGCCGGGTTTCATGAACAGGCCGGAAGCATATTCTGCTGCTTTATTTCATCTGAAATTGCAGGTCGGATTAGCGACAGCGTAATCCGACATTCTGACATTACTTCGGAATGCAGCCACAATTTTAGGTGAAACAATGCACTACTGCTTTGTCAAGTTTGAAACTGTGAGTTCATAAACCCTAAGGGTTTTCAAAACCCTTAGGCGATTTCCATGAAAAAATGTACCATTATTGTAGGGTGGGCACGGTTTTTTGTGCCCACCGTTTCAGCAGGACGGCGGGCACAAAAAGCCGTGCCCGCCCTACGAAAAACGGTATAATCATTAATGGAAATCACCTTAGGGTTTGGGAATTCTGAACTCACAAAATCAAAGTTGACAAAGCACTACCTTATTATAACTCTTTTTATGGAAAGAAACTATTCATGCAGTCCCACAGCCGCATATTCACGGACAAATATCTTGACATCAAATCTGCGCATCCGGAAGCTCAAACGGTTTCCGGGATTGAGGAAAAGAACGCTCTGATCAAAGACTGGCAGGACGGCATCCGCTCCGGACGCATTCTGCAGGCCAAAGAGGAGCAGTTGCAGAGCAGTTTTCTGCGCGTGTTTTTCGGGGATGTGCTGGGGTACGTGCATTCCAAAGGTTCATCTGTCTGGAATTTGGAAGAGGAGCAGAAAACCATTGCAGACAGCACAAAAATGGACGGCGCGCTGGGATTTTTCTCCCTTGATTCCAATGGAAAAACTGCTGCGGATATTCGCGTTGTGATTGAACTCAAGGATGCGCGCACAGATTTGGACAAACCCCAAACCCGGAAAAATGACAGGCGCACGCCGGTGCAGCAGGCTTTTGATTATGCCAGCGCGGTGGGCGGAACCTGCCGATGGGTGATTGTATCCAACTTTGTGGAAATCCGGGTATATTTCCACAATGATCGCACACGGTATGAAAGTTTTGATATTCTCAGTCTTGACAGGGACATGAAACGCTTCCTGTTTCTGCTGCACAAAGATCGCCTGATTTCACAAAAGGGCGAATCCTTTACCGATACTTTGTACCGGGAGCGGCAGGAGCAGGAAAAAAACATCAGCCGCCAGTTTTATGCGGATTACCGGCACGCGCGGCTGAGTCTTTTTCATCATATCAGAGAACAAAATGCAGATATTTCAGAATCTCTGCTTTTGACCAAAACCCAGAAACTGCTGGATCGGATTCTTTTTGTCTGCTTTTGCGAAGATTTTGGAATTCTGCCGTATTTCACGTTCCGGGGTTTGCTGAAAAATGTGAAAGAGGACAGATTTAACCGCAGCGAGACCAAAATTTATGAACGGGTAAAAGCCCTGTTTGATGCCATAAACAGGGGTTATCCCGAAGAAAACATTAATAAATTCAACGGCGGACTGTTTGCGGATGATGAAATTCTGGATAACCTGATAATAAAAGACGTGATTCTGGAAGATGTGATTGCTCTGGAACGCTATGATTTTGCCTCAGATCTGAATGTGAATATACTCGGCCATATTTTTGAGCAGTCTGTCACGGATATGGAGGAACTGAAAGCGGAAATTGCGGGACAGGATTTTGACAGAAAAAAGGGCAAACGCAAAAAAGAGGGAATTTTTTATACGCCTGAATATATTACCCGTTATATTGTGGAGGAAGCTGTTGGCGGATGGCTTGCGGACCGGAAAACAGAGATCGGATTTGACAGTCTGCCGGAACTGACACAGGCTGATTATGATTGTGTGAAAAAGACTTCCAAAAAGCGGAAGATGAACAAAAACATTGATCTGCATATTCAGGCATTGGAAGCATACCGGGAAAAACTCAGAAATATCCGTGTTCTTGATCCGGCCTGCGGTTCAGGTGCGTTTCTGAATCAGGTGTTTGATTTTCTGTACAAAGAAGGGCAGAAGGTAAATAATGAAATTGCAATGCTGAAAGGCGGACAGCGGGAAGTATTTGATTTGGATAAGGATATTCTCACCAACAATATTTTTGGTGTGGATTTGAATGATGAATCTGCGGAAATCACCAAACTCAGTTTATGGCTGAAAACTGCAAATAAAAACAAAGAACTGACAACATTGGATGCCAATATAAAATGCGGCAATTCCCTGATTGATGATCCGGCTGTGGCAGGGGAAAAAGCCTTTGACTGGAATGCGGAATTTCCTGAAATTATGCAAAATGGCGGCTTTGATGTGGTGGTGGGAAATCCGCCCTGGGGTGCCAAATTATCAAAAAAGGAAACAGATTATATCTGTCGAAATTATAAAGGAAATATTACAGGTGAAGTTGACACGTTTATCGTATTTACTTTTAAATCTTTCTTTTTGCTGAAACAAAATGGATATGCCGGTTTTATTATACCTGATACATGGCTGACGATAAAAAAAGCAGTGAATCTAAGAAATTATATTTATAACAATATAATGATTATAGATATTTATGACAGATACAAACCTTTTCCGGATGCAAAAGACACAAGAAGCCATACAATTATTTGGAAAAATAAAGCAGATTCACAATACAGTTTCAGCGTAACGGTTTCTGATGCCAAACAAAATATCATCAAAGAATACAGAACAGATTCTTCAGTTCTGAAGAATACAGAGGAATGGAATCTATATATCTCAACAGCAGAAACTGGCATTTTTGAAAAAATGGAGACTTGTTCCTTAAAATTAAAAACAATATACAATTTGAAATACGGGCTGAGAACCGGCAAAAATGATGATTACTTGTCAAATTCAGATACAAATTGTCTGAATTTGAAAATCGCAAGAGGTTCCCATATTGAACGCTATTATTTTAATTGGAAAGAGGAATATTTGCTAAAAAAAGAAGGGCTTCCTTCAAGTTATTTTGAAAAAGAATGTTTGGAAGAAAAAATAATAATTCAAAGAATCAGGACAAACAGCACAGATATAAAATGCAGATGGATTGAAGCCTCTTATATTGAAGCCCCCAATTTTCTGGGTCTTGATTCAACAAGTTTTATTTATAGAAAAAGTGACAATTATTCTTTAAAATATTTGCTGGCAATTATCAGTTCATACTTGATGAATTATTATTACAAGTCCCATTATACGGATGTAAATGTAAAACCTGCTTATCTTGAAAATCTGCCAATAGCTGATCTTCCAATGGCAAAACAGCAGCCTTTCATTGACAAAACTGACATCATGCTGACACAGAACAAAGCCCTGCATCATTTTAAACAGGATTTTCTCATTTTTCTGAAAAATGAACTTAAACCGGTTAAAATCACGAGTAAAATGGAAAACTGGCCTGATTTGAACTGGGATGAATTCAAAACAGAACTGAAAAAAGCAAAAGTGAAATTTGATGATCTGAATCTGAAAGACCGCAAACAATGGCAGGATTATTTTCTGGAACAGCGGGAAAAAGCACTGAAAATCAAAGGCATTATTGACAAAACAGACAAAGAGATTGACAAAATGGTGTATGATTTGTACGGTCTGACAAAAGAGGAAATCCGCATTGTGGAGGGAGCAGATTCAAAACTATCCTGAATTATATTGAATTCTGTAGGGTGGGTGTAGCGCTAGCGAAACCCACCATTCCCATATTATTGTGGGTTTAGCTGTAGCTGCACCCACCCTGCGAAATGTTCAGGGAAAATGAAGAATCGGAAAAGGGGACTGGCATGTGGATGTTTGAAGTCAGAGATTATCAGGGATACCCGGTTGTATTGAGTAAAACCACATGGTATACAAAAGCAGGCAATGAAACAAAAAAGGGAACACACCCTGAAATTATTGATTATTTTGAAGATATAAAACTTGCCATCGAATCTCCCGATATTGTTTTTCAGAGCAGCCGTGATGACAGATCCCGTATTTTTTACAAACTCGGTGCAGGACATGGCGATTTTGAGGGCAAACATCTTGTTGTAATTGTGAAATATGTGGATGACCCGGATGGACTCAGAGGCTATGTAAGCACAATGTATATCAGCCGTTCTGTTTATTCCAAAGGAGTGCAGTTATGGATCAGAATGAAAAAATAAGCTCTTTGCTTAATGTGTTCTATGATCGTGAAGCCGATATTCTGACGTTTTCCTTCACAAAACATCCCGAACCTGCCATTGCGGAAGAAGCGGCAGATGATGTATGGGTACGTTATGATCAGAAAACAAAAAGAATTATTACTGTGGATGTGCTGAATTTTTCCCACAGAGTCGCTGCATCCTTTGGTGCAGGATTGACTTATGCAGAGCGTTCGGATTTTGATATGATAAAGGCATTAATGCCCTGAAATAACAGATCTGTCTGAAAAATACCATAAACCGGTATTCGCAGGGTGGGTGCAGCGTATTTCGGCAAGCTCAATAACCAGGAGTAACCCACCTTTCCCATATTATGGTGGGTTTCGCTGTCGCTGCACCCACCTGTGATTTGAAACTTTGTGGCAGAAAACACGGCATAACATATTGTCAAATCTGAAAAAAACATTGTCTTCCGGCATTGAAAAAAATATCCTCACACAGTTTTATGCTGATTACCGGCACTCTCTCAGCAGTCTTTTTAATTGCATCAGAGAACAGAATCCGGACATTGCCGAAACTGTTCTTTTGAACAAAAGCAGAAAACTTCTGGATCGGATTCTCGTTATCTGCTTCTGTGAGGATTTCGGAATTCTGCCCTATTTCACGTTCCGGGGGCTGCTGAAAAGTGTGAAAGAGGACAAATTCAGCCGCAGTGACAGCAAAATTTATCAGCGGGCAAAAGCCCTGTTTGATGCCATAAACAGGGGTTATCCCGAAGAAAACATCAATAAATTCAACGGCGGGCTGTTTGCGGATGATGAAATTCTGGATAATCTGATAATAAAAGACGTGATTCTGGAAGATGTGATTGCATTGGAACGCTATGATTTTGCCTCAGATCTGAATGTGAATATTCTCGGCCATATTTTTGAGCAGTCTGTCACGGATATGGAGGAACTCAAAGCGGAAATTGCAGGACAGGATTTTGACAGGAAAAAGGGAAAACGCAAAAAAGAGGGAATTTTTTATACGCCTGAATATATTACCCGTTATATTGTGGAAGAGGCGGTTGGCGGCTGGCTTGCGGATCGGAAAACAGAGATCGGATTTGACAGTCTGCCGGAACTGACACAGGCTGATTATGATTGTGTGAAAAAGACTTCCAAAAAGCGGAAGATGAACAAAAACATTGATCTGCATATTCAGGCATTGGAAACATACCGGGAAAAACTGAAAAATATCCGGGTGCTTGATCCGGCCTGCGGTTCAGGTGCGTTTCTGAATCAGGTTTTTGATTTTCTGTACAAAGAAGGGCAGAAGGTGAACAGTGAAATTGCAATGCTCAAAGGCGGACAGCGGGAAGTTTTTGATTTGGATAAGGATATTCTCACCAACAATATTTTTGGTGTGGATTTGAATGATGAATCTGCGGAAATCACCAAACTCAGTTTATGGCTGAAAACTGCCAATAAAAACAAAGAACTGACAACGTTAGATGCCAATATAAAATGCGGCAATTCCCTGATTGATGATCCGGCTGTGGCAGGCGACAAAGCCTTTGACTGGAATAAGGAATTTCCTGAAATTATGAAAAATGGCGGGTTTGATGTGGTTGTGGGGAATCCGCCGTATGTCAGACAGGAACTTCTTGGAGATACAGCTAAATATTTTTATTCAGAAAAATATCCTGAAGTATACAACAGCACTGCTGATTTGTATGTATATTTTTATGCTTTGTCTGTCAACCTGTTAAAAAATGATGGTCTGCTGGGATTTATCACTTCAAACAAATGGATGGAAAGAAAATACGGATTTGCATTAAGACAGTTTTTAAAACCATATGAAATTATTCAGATAATCAATTTCGGAGAACTCAAAATTTTTGAAGACGCATCCACAGAACCGGCAATTGTCATTTTGAAAAAGAAAAAAACAGATCAGAGGATAAAATATGCTTCCATCAAATCAATGGAAGAATCTCATCATATTCCCTATAAAACTCAAAATTTTGAAAAAGAAATGTTAAACAATGACATATGGCGGTTTACTGATCCCTTCATTTCATCCATACTGAACAAATTCAGCAAAGGAGATACCACTCTGGATGAATACACAGATGGCGGTATTTATTACGGTATCAAGACCGGATTGAACAAAGTTTTTATCATTGATTCAGAAACCGGAAACGAAATCATAAAAAAAGATCCAAACTCGGCTGAGATAATAAAAAAAATGGTGGAAGGAAATGATTTTGGCAAATGGCATCTGCTTCATTCCGGAAGATATATGCTTGCAACGCAGTATGATTTGGATGTTCCCAATAAATATCCGGCAGTTTATGAATATCTGAAAAAATATGAAAAAGAACTGATCAAAAGACAGGACAAAGGATGCAGTTACTGGAATTTAAGAGCCTGTGATTATTATGACAAACTGGATAAACCCAAAATAATCTATTATCATACTGCTGTCAATCATGCCTTTTATCTTGACAATGAGGGATATTATATCAGCGCAAACTGTTATTTTATTTCAAATGCAGATACGTATCTGCAATGTATTCTGAATTCAAAACTTTTTCATTTTGCAAAAAAATATCTGTTTCCTGCGTTCGGAGATGCGGAAAACAGAGGAAGAGTCCGTCTGGATGCCAATAAAATGGTAAAACTCCCTGTAAAAATCATCTCCCCGGAAAAAAAGAAATCCTTTGCTGACAAAGCCGACATCATGCTTGCGCAGAACAAAGTCCTGCAACATCTCAAACAGGATTTTCTCACTTTTCTGAAAAATGAACTTAAACCCGTTAAAATCACAAATAAAATGGAAAACTGGCCGGATTTGGACTGGGAGCATTTCAAAATTGAAATGAAAAAAGCAAAGGTGAAATTTGATGATCTGAACCTCAAAGACCGCAAACAATGGCAGGATTATTTTCTGGAACAGCAGGAAAAATCATTGGAAATCAAAAGCATTATTGACAAAACCGACAAAGAGATTGATAAAACAGTGTATGATTTGTACGGTCTGACAGAAGAGGAAATCCGCATTGTGGAGGGAACAGATTCAAAAATATGCTGAATTATCAAGCTACTGCATAACCTGCCTTCCCCGCAGTCTGAACCTGCGGAAGCACTGCTTATACAGTTGAAGGAAAGGAAAAACTCAATGGAAAACAAAATAAGAAAGCAGCCCATGCCGATTGGCATATCTGATTTCAGGGAACTGCGGGAAAAGAACCTTTATTTTGTGGACAAAAGCCTTTTCATCCGTGACATCACTGAAACCGGTGCAAAGGTCATTCTACTTCCCCGCCCCCGGCGTTTCGGCAAGACCCTTAATCTGGATATGCTCAAGGTGTTTTTTGAAAAGGACAGACCGGACACAAAAACTCTTTTTCAGGGACTTTCCATTGAAAAAGAGGAATGTTTTGCCCTGCATCAGGGAAAATATCCGGTCATTTCAATGACCTTCAAGGATGTGAAACATCCGGACTGGGCAGGCTGTCTGCAGAATCTGAAAACACTTGTCAGCCGGGAATACGCCGGACACCGTTATCTTATGGAAGCGGATCTGCTCTTTCCGGAGGAGAAAACCCGTTTTGAGAACATCCTGAAAGGAACAGCGCATGTGACAGATTATGAAGCCGCACTGAAATTCCTCAGTGAATTTCTCCACAGGCATCACGCTCAGCCTCCCGTGATTCTCATAGATGAATATGACACACCGCTTCATGCCGGATACAGCAACGGATATTATGAGGAAGTGGTCGGATTCATGCGCAATTTTCTTTCCGGAGGTCTCAAGGACAATCCCCATCTCTTCAAAGGTGTGCTGACCGGCATTCTCCGCGTGGCAAAGGAGTCCATCTTTTCCGGACTTAACAATCTGTCTGTGCATACAGTCATGTCCGGAAAGTTTTCCGATGCCTTCGGATTCACGGAACACGAGGTCAGGGACATGCTCAGGTATTACGGCATGGAATCCCTTTATGACAGGGTTTCCTTCTGGTATGACGGTTATGTTTTCGGAAAAACCTTGATATACAATCCCTGGTCTGTGATCAGTTTCATTGATAATCAGGGTGAGGAAATGGCTTACTGGATCAACACTGGCGACACATCCATGATCGACCGTCTGGCCACAAAGGGCGGCAGGGAAATACGGGAGGAAATCGGACGGCTGCTGGAGGGACAGAGCGTTGAAAGGCCAATATATGAAACCATTGTCATGCGGGATCTGGACATACGCGATGATCTGCTCTGGAGTTTTCTTCTTTTTTCCGGGTATCTGAAACCTGTCCGGAAGATAGATGATGAAAGATGGGAACTGGACATCCCCAACCGGGAGGTGTATCTGTCCTACCGGGAGATGGTGCAGAGGTGGTTTGCCGTGAAAACAGAGCAGAACTGCCTGGAGGATATGATCCGGGGTCTGGAAACCGGGGATGCCGTGCTGTTTGAAAGACTTCTGCGCAAAGTGGTCATGCAGATCATGAGTTTCCATGATTTCAGCGGATCTGCGGAAAAAGTCTACCACGCACTGGTTCTGGGTATGCTTGTCTGGATGTCCGGCAAATATGACATCCGCTCCAACCGGGAATCCGGCTACGGCAGATTTGACATCATGCTGAAACCCAAAGATATTCATAAAACAGGCATTGTGATTGAATTCAAGATTGTGGACGGAAGCGGTGAGGATGATTACAAAGAGGTGCTGGAGGATGCTCTGAAACAGATTCAGGATCGTAAATATGCCACAGAACTCACTGCCTCCGGCATTACAGAAATACTGGAAATCGCTGTGGCCTTCCGCGGAAAAGAACTCTGGGTGAAGCACAGAAAACCGCAGGGCGGGTGAAGCGGAGCGAAACCAGCCACCCGGCAATGCCGCAAAAATGGCGGGTTCCAACTGCTTATTGCGCTTGCAGAAATACCGCTGCACTCACCTGCGATTGGAAATTATAGTTCTTTTAACAACTTTTGTCCCTGTAAAACCGGAGGAGTGCAAAAATTAAGCGAAGCGGTTTTTTGCACAGAGGACAAAAGTTAAGGAAAATACTATATAATCATCCGGCTGAAGAAACACTTCTGTTTCTGCAGGCCACCACAGAATCCGCTGAATACAGAATCAGCGCAGTCCATATCAGGGAAAAGGTGAGCATCTGTATCCGGCTGAAGGGTTCTCCGAAAACAAAAACTCCCAGAAGAAACATGCAACTGGGTGCGATATACTGCAGAAATCCCAAAGTGGAAAGATTCAGACGCCTTGCGCCGATGGTGAAAAGCAGCAGGGGCAGGGCAGTCACCAGCGCAGAACCCATGAGAAGCAGATCCGTCTGTATGTCAATGCGCAGAAATGCTCCTCTGTCCCCGGTTTTCAGACTGATCAGATAAAAAGCTGCGGGAATGGAAAGCAGAAAGGTCTCCGCAGCAAGCCCGTGCAGAGAACTTGCGGAAATCACCTTTCGGATCAGGCCGTATATGCCAAAGGAAAAGGCAAGTGTCAGAGATATCCAGGGAAAAGTTCCATAATAAAGGGTCAGGCAGAGAACACCTGATGCAGCTATAATCACAGCGGTTTTCTGAAAAGGACGGAGATACTCTTTCAGAAATATCCGGCCCAGAAGCACATTGACCAGAGGATTGATATAATATCCCAGACTGGCCTCCAGCACATGGCCCTTATTCACTGCCCAGATATAAATCAGCCAGTTGGAGGCAATGAGAAATGAAGTCGCCGTCAGTGTCAGCAGCATTAACGGTTTTCTGAATATGCGGGTGAAATCCTTCCACTGTTTCTGATAAAGAATCAGGGGAATAAGAAAGGCAAAAGACCAGACAATCCTGTGCATGATGATTTCCAAAGCAGGAACGGTTTTCAGCAGTTTCCAGTACAGGGGACTTATTCCCCAGATCAGAAACGCGGCAGCACCGAAAACAGCTCCCGCAGCAGATTCATTTTTCATGGTTTTCTTTCCAATAAAATGTTGAACAGCGGTTCTGAGTGACTGTGAGATTTCCCGCAGAGAGCACAGATGTTTCACCGAGAACACAGATAGTTGCAGTATTTTTCAGCAATTTTTGCAAGTGCAAAAAACCGCTTTGCCCAATTTTTGCACTCCTCCGGTTTTGCAGAGGGCAAAAGCCGGTAAAAGAACGGTGGTTAAAAAACTGTGGCAGCCAAAAAGGTTTGTCTGTATATATCATATCAGGAGGAATTGCAAGGCATGAAAGGACATCATCTGATACTTGGTGAACTGGAGGATTTCATCACCGGTGAAATCCTTGAAGACACACTGGATGAACGCTACCGGCAGAAAATTGCCCGGATGCTGGTAAATGAAAAAGGCTATGCCAAACATGAGATTATTCCGCGCAAACGGATTAATGCGGAAGCAGGGGAAAGAAAAGGCTCAGTGACTCTGGATTTCCGGGTGCAGATAAATGGCCGGACCGGCATGATCATCCGTTTCGGCCCAGGTTCCCTGATTACCCGTCACCGTCCCGTGCTGGCCATGTCACGGCTGGCAGAATCTTATCAGATTCCCGTTGCAGTGGTGACAAACGGAGAGGATGCTGATGTGCTTGACGGAAAAACAGGGGAGATAACCGGTTCCGGTTTTGATGCCATTCCTGACAGGGCGTCTTTGGGAAAAATCATGGTTTCATCAGATTTTGAACCGCTTTCCCCCAAACGGACTGAAATGGAATCACGCGTTGTGTACTGCTATGAAGTTGACGGAAGCTGTCCCTGTGACACGGATATATGCAGATTATAGTGCCTTGCCGGGTTTGATTTTTGTGCGTTTAACCGCAAAGGATGCAAACAGGGAAGTAAAGCTCACTCCGTCTGCCCCCTTTTCCCCATATCTGCTTCTTTTTTCCACATTTTTCTTGCACACAGTTCTTTTTCACGGTATAAAATCAGGTTTTCTGTTTGTCTGTTAAGGTCATATCTATAGTTTTTAAGATAAAGATTGTTGACTGAAAACCCTAAGGGTTTTGGAAACCCTTAGGGGCTGTATCAAAATAACCTGTTATAAACCCTCAAGGTTTCCGGACAGGAAAATTGTACAGGTTATTTTTTTACAAACCCTTAAGGGTTTTTCGGACAAACATTTTCTGAAAATCTATCTCTTCACAGTTTTATGCGGTTCATGCAGTTTATATGACATTTGAAAATTCATACTGATTTAAGAAAGGTATTATCCGGCAGATGAGGCGGTATATTTGCGAAAGTGTGCAGCAGAATTACGCTGCGGTGGATGTGGATACGGTTGCGGGACGGATTGCGGATACGCAGTACAGAAGCGGAGAGATTCCCTGGTTCCGGGGAGATAAGACCGATCCCTGGGATCATGTGGAATCTGCTATGGGACTGAGTATTGGCGGATATGCGGCAGAAGCCGGACGTGCGTTTGAGTGGCTGGCTGAAAACCAGTTGCCGGACGGGAGCTGGTTTTCAGCCTACCGCGAAGGAGAACCTGAAAACAGAACCCGTGAAAGCCATATGGCGGCATATATTGCTGTGGGAGTGTATCATTTTCATCTGATTCACAATGATGAGAAATTTCTGAAAAAAATGTGGCCCCCGGTGGAAGCAGCTCTGGGATTTGCCACAGGTCTGCAGGCCAAAACCGGCGAAATTCACTGGGCAGTCAGTCCTGAAGGAAAAGCCGATGACATGGCCCTGCTCACAGCCTCAAATTCAGTGTATATGAGCCTCAAATGCGGACTTGCCATAGCCCGGATACTTGGATATGAACGGCCCCGGTGGGAAGAAGCGCTTCAGCGGCTCGGACATGCCATCCGCTGCTGCCCCCACCTGTTCAACATGACCAAATCCCGTTATTCCATGGACTGGTTTTATCCTGTTCTTTCCGGTGCGCTGACCGGGGCAGACGCTCAGAAGCGCATTGACAGATACTGGAAAAAATTTGTAATCAGTGCGCATGGTGTGCGGTGTGTATCTGACCGGCCCTGGGTGACAGTTGCGGAAAGCTCGGAATTCTGCCTGGCTTTGGCTGCAATGGGAAAAAGCGGACAGGCTGAAATCATCTTCAACTGGATCAGTGACAAGAAATATGATGACGGTTCTTACTGGTGCGGTTATACCTGGCCGGACATGACCATCTGGCCTGAAGACAGAATTTCCTGGACCAATGCGGTCGTGCTTATGGCCGCAGATGCCATTTATCACCTGACACCGGCCAGCAGACTTTTCTGCCACCATTCATGGAAAAAGGCCGGGATTGGGGAATAAGGGAGTACAAAAGAACAGCCGCCTGGGTTAAGGTGATTTCCAAAATTGATCTTCCGGTTGATTTTTTACAGGAATCACAGCACAGTAAGCCTGCAATAAGGAAAACAAAGTGATAACACCTCAATCTTTTGTGGAAGCAAATATCTATCAGAATGCAGAAGCGGTTGTTCAGGATGCCCTGCGCCATTTGCTGCGTTCCCGCCCTGAACTGAAAATTCAACTGGCTGTTTATCAGTATCAGAAACAGAATGTTTCTTTGGAAAAAGCAGCCAATCTTGCCGGTGTAAGCTGGTTACAGATGAAAGATATATTGACGGAACAGGGCATTCTGCTTCGGCTTGGACCTGAAACTGTTCCGGAAGCATTTGAAGAAATTCAGTCTTTGCGTGAGGAACTGGAACAGCCATGACTGTTATTGCAAATACAACCGTAATTTCCAATTTTTCAGCAATCGGCCAGATAACTCTTCTTTACAGGATTCACAGAAAAATCCATATTTCTGTGCAGGTGTATGAAGAAATTCAGAAAGGGCTGGAAGAAGGTTATCTTTTTTATACAGGTATGGAAAACAATATCAATCCGTTTTCTGAATCCGGGTGGATACATTTGACAAGTATGTCTGAAAACAAAGAATTTCGCTTATTTGGCAGATTGTCATCGCATCTGGGCAAAGGGGAGTCATCCTGTCTGTCGATTGCCGCTCATCGGAACTGGCTTTTTCTCACAGATGATCTGGATGCCCGTAAGCAGGCAAAACTTATGAAAATCCGCATTTCAGGTACATTGGGATGTCTGGTTTTGGCAACAGAAAAAAATATATGCTCTTTGGAACAGGCCAATGGATGGCTTTATGAAATGCTTAAGCAGGGGTATCATTCACCTGTGCATGATTTGAAAGAATTGCTGTGTAGTATCAGATGAATTTATGTCCAGACAAACAGCCGTTCTGAGCCGTGATTCAAATGATTTCTGTAATTGACAGTATTTAAGGTGATTTCCAGAAAAGAATATCCCGCCAAAGCAGCACAGGCTTCCGGCTTTTGCCCTGCCTGTGAACTGAACCGGGATATTTATTTTCAGAAATCACCTAAACTCCCACAAAAATTAATCCCGAAGCGGAAAACAGATCATCCGGAGGAGGAATTTTGCGAAGAGATCACCGGCCCTATTTTGTGAAAAAACTGTACCGGAGATTTGAAAGATTTTATGTCCGCCGTTTCCTGCGGCCCCAGTTCGATCATCTGGGAAAAGGTGCGGTGTTCATGAAACCCTGGCATGTTGAGGTTTTCGGAGCTTCTGTGGAACTGGGCGATTATGCCACTGTCATTGCCGCGCCGGATCGCAAAGTCCGTTTCGCCGTTTGGTCAGAACTCAATGAACACGGCATCATCCGGGTCGGAAACTACTGCCTGATCTGTCCGGGTGTGCGTATCGGCGCAGCACGGGAAGTCAGCATCGGAGACAACTGCATGATTGCAAGCGGAGCCTATATTACGGATTCGGACTGGCACGGCATTTACAACCGGGTTTCCATGGGAACAGCGGAACCGGTGCGCATAGGGGAAAATGTCTGGATCGGGGATCAGGCCATTGTGTGCAAAGGCGTGACAATCGGAAACAACAGCATCATCGGCGCTGGTTCTGTGGTGACAAAATCCGTGCCCCCGGACAGCGTGGCAGCCGGAAATCCTGCGCGGGTGGTAAAGCAGCTTGATCCAAATGAAAAAATGGTCAAACGCTCCCAGTGGCTCTCTGATCCGGTGAAACTGTCCGGGGAATTTGACCGGTGGGATCGGGAGGTGCTGGAAGGAAACACTTTGCTTGGCTGGATGCGGCATGTTTTCTTTCCCATGAAGGGTGACTGAATTGTGAATTGTGAATGATGAATTGTGAATTGTGAATGAAAACAACTATTTTTGTGAGATTTTTCTGTGATTGACATTTTCCGGACATGGTTCAGACGTTATTTTTCCGATCCCCAGGTCGTAATTCTCGGTTTTTTGCTTCTTGCCGGTTTTATCCTGATTTTCACCCTGGGGGATATGCTGACACCGGTGTTTATCAGCATTATCATTGCATATCTGCTGGAAGGCACGGTAATCTATCTTAAAAAACTGGGGATGCCGCGGCTGGCTGCCGTGCTGGTGGTATTCATTATTTTCCTGGTCTCTCTTCTGGTCATGATAATCTGGCTCATTCCCATGCTGTCGCGGCAGATTGTTGAGCTGCTCCAGGATTTGCCATCCATGCTGTCCAACGGTCAGAAGGAGCTGATGCTTCTTCCTGATCGCTATCCGGAATTCATATCCAAAGCGCAAATCCGTCAGATTATGGGATATCTGACTACAGAGCTCACCCGCATGGGACAGAATATTGTCACGATCTCCCTGAGTTCGGTAAAGGGAATCATTACATTTCTGGTCTATTCCATTCTGGTTCCGCTAATGGTGTTCTTTTTTCTCAAAGACAAAAAACTGATCATAGAGTGGTTCAAAAGTTTCCTGCCTTCGGATCGCACACTGACAACCGAAGTGTGGCAGGAAGTCAATCTGCAGATTGGGAATTATGTCAGGGGAAAGATATGGGAAATCATTATTGTCTGGGGAGTCACATATGTAACTTTTATTCTGCTTTCTGTTCCCTTTGCCATGCTCCTGTCCTTTTTTGTGGGACTGTCGGTGCTGATTCCCTATATCGGTGCGACTGTCATGTTTCTGCCTGTGGGACTGATTGCCTTTTTTGAATGGGGATGGGGAGCGCAGTTTGCCTATGTGATGATTGCAATTTCCATTATTCAGGCTTTGGACGGCAATCTGCTGGTTCCTCTCCTGCTGTCGGGCGTGGTGAATATCCATCCGGTGGCCATTATCGTGGCAGTGCTTCTTTTCGGCGGGCTCTGGGGACTGTGGGGACTTTTCTTTGCCATTCCCCTGGCAACGCTTTTTCACGCTGTTATCAAGGCATGGCAGAAGGCATCCGGTCAGAATTCCGGAGATAATGTCCTGAAAAATGATATAAATCTGAGTAATTAAAACATTTGGCGCATATGTCTGTGCAGCAGAAACAGCGCAGACAGGCTTTTGCTGTCCTGAATTTCCCCTTCCCCTGCCATGCGCAGCACTTCCTGCAGGGGAATTTCATGCACATCCAGTATTTCATCCTCGTCCGGATTCTGTATGGCCGGATGCAGATCTTCGGCTTTGAAAATATGAATCCTCTCATCCGAATAACCGGGAACCGGAACAATTTCCCCCAGTTTTTGCCATGTCTGTGCGGAAAATCCGGTTTCTTCGATAAGTTCTCTCCGCGCACATTCCAAAGGTTCCTCACCCGGACTCAGAGTTCCCGCGGGAATTTCCCAGATATAACCGCCAACCGAATGCCGGTACTGGCGGATCAGAATAAGGTTGCCGCTGCTTTGCACAGGCACAATGGCCGATGCGCCCGGATGGCGGATGGTGTCAATGTTCACGGTTACGCCATTGCCGAGCGTGATATTCTCCCGGATCATGTGAAAAACCCGGCCCCGGTAAATTTCATCACTGCGGTTTACGATAACAGACATTTTATTCTCCCGGATTTGCTCCTGCTGACTGAGGTATGCATCCATTTGATAATTTTAAATCAGGTATGTTATAATTTTTCCATTCCATATGCAGGGACAGGCCCCCTCAGGGCTGTTAAGTTCTTTAAAAATCCCGGTAGTGGGTCAAATCCGTTGAAAATCCCCCTCCCCTGTGGGAGGGGTCAGGGGTAAAAATAATATCCTGTAACAAATTGATGTTTTCACCCTCCCCCTCCCCCTGCCCCTCCCTCAGGGGAGGGGAGACCGTCATCAACGGATTTGACCCACTGCCAAAATCCCCTCCTGAGAGGGCAGGGGGGGGTTTCATAAGTATATTTTCAATGGCGTTTTGGTATCACTCCTGCGAAAGCCGGTTTGGATTGCTGTATTCCGTC
>JBFXEJ010000033.1:0-51748 GCA_050180235.1 Desulfococcaceae bacterium | reverse complement strand
ACACCTCTTTCCAAAATCAATTTTTATTCAATAAAATAAATCATGTAAATTCAAATTTTGCAAGAAGTGTATTTTTATATCATTTCCTGTTTAATGTCAACAGTTACTTTTGAAAGAGGTCTAATGACGATTTGCCGCAGATGTTATACAGTGCTGTCCGTTTTTTGTGGCCTTTGTGGTTAAAAGAAAGCATGGTTTCAATGGCGACTCCACTGAACCCATACTTTGTGGAAGACAATGCCTATTCACCGCCGATTTTATAGGGTGTTTTCAGTTTATTGTGACCTTTGTGCCATCTTCGTGTCCTTTGTGGTTAAAAAGAAAGCATGGTTTCAATGGCGATTCGGTATAACAGGCTTTTTTATAAAGATTATTAACAAAACAGCACCTTCAGAAACAAAGCACTGGAGTTTTGGAAACTTTCAGGGTTTTCATTACACATCCATGCCTTCCCCATCTTTTTCCACATTGATTGTTCCGGATGCATCATACTGCGAATCCGTGTAATGCCATGTTCCTTTTAAAGCATTTCCCTCCTTTCTCAGTGTGGCTCTGATTTCATCTCCTTCCGCATCAAAGAAGGAAACCGTTACGGAAGAACTGCTGAGTGAGATTACTGTCACTGCACTGCTGTAAAAATCCTCTGAAACATTGTTCACAGTCAGAGATCCGGATTTTTCGTCTGTGAATTTCAGAGTGGCATTATAGGTTCCGTAAAAAACATATGAATTTGTTGAAAATGTGCCGGTGTAGACACCTGCCAGCCCTGAATCTGTATCCGCAGCAGAATCATTCTCCCCAGTCTGATAATCATCTGATTCTGAAGATTTTTCAAATGATTCCGTTTTACTCATGGTGCATTGAAAAACTTTTTCCGAACTGTCATCATAAGTCCATGTCCCGGTAAAAGTGCTGTCTGTCATAGTGCCTTTGATTTCATCTGTAACAACAGTTATTGGAGCTCCGGGTGCACGACTGTTCAGTCTGCCTGTAAAATTCCCGCTTTGATCAAGGGAATATTTGCCAATATAACCGGCATCACTGTACATCCGAAAAAGACTGTCTTCATAATCTATAATCAGTCCGTCCCGTAATGTAATTGTAAATTCAACATATTCCCCATATTTTCCTGTCCAGACACCATTGGCTGCTTTCTCATTTCCCCTTGCACTGATGCCAAAATCGGAATCACCGAAGATATCTTCCGCCTCATCTCCCCCGCCCCCGCCGCCGCATCCGTAAGCAGCGATTATCACGATCAGCATCACAAAGAGAAGAATTCCCCGTCCAATCCAGGTGAACCATGTAGCTGTGTTTTCTTTCATTTCTATGTTTCTCCTTTTCCTGTCAATTCACATTTGCCGGAATCCGCACCGGAGTGAAACCGGTGCGGAAAAAAGATTGTCTGTTCTATTCAACTGTCAATGTGGTCATATCCATTTTCCAGTACAGTCCGAAGGGATCAGCCGGATTCTGATGGAAATTCAGATCAAATCCGTATTCTGTGCCTGCATATTCAACACATACGGGTATTGTCAGATCATCTCCGGCACTGATGCAGGAGGCTGATTCAGCAGAGGAAGCCGAGAATGTCCGTTTTCCGGTCATGGAAAATTCTGCCCATTCATAACCTCCATCAAATGAAAAGATCACGCTGCCTTCTGCTCTGTCTCCGGAAACTGTGAAATCAAAAATTTGAATCATATCAAGGCCCATAAGCATGGCAAAAAAATTTCCGTCAGACAGTTTGAACACAGTCAGACCTGATGCCAGCAGATCGCTGACACAAACCAATTCCGCATCTCCGTCGTCAGCATATTCAATATAGGGAACAAAAGTCACTTTGTCCGTATGCGCGGTCTGAATGGTATAAGTGAATTCCCAGGTGGTTCCGGCCAGAGGCATGAGATCCGTTTTGTTGGTGGAAAAACTTCCGGAAGACCTTCTGTTCATCCCGCTGTCTGCCTGATAACTGCGGATAATGTCTTTGGCAGACATCTGTCCGGAATTCTGAAGATGCTGTTCGATTCTGGCGGTTTCAGTTTCCTGAGAAAAAGCATTTCCCCCAAAAATGGTAAGAACAAAAACAGTGCAAACTGCTGCGATAATATTTTTCATAATAAAATTCCTTTCTTTAAAAAAATTGTTAAAATTCAGATGATAAACAGACACTCTCCTGCTGCTCTGCATTTCTGGCTGAAATCCGCCTGCTGTCACCTCCTTTCTGTTTTTGCAATTTTAAGTGGGCAAACAAAAATTTTCGTGTATTCAAAAAATCGGATTTTTCCAAAAAATCCGGTTTTTCTGAAATTTTATGCCCGAAAATTTATGGAACCTTACTTAAAAAAAATCTGTATCAGACATAATGGAATTTCCGGTTCCGGAGTCCGCCTTTTCCTGTGCAGAAAGCGAACTCCGGAAGATTCGGATTACTGCAGTGATTTCAATCCTGCCAGAACATCCTGAAGTGCGCCAATTTGATCCCCGCTGACACGTTTTTCCTCTGCCCGCACTGCATAGAAAAGGGCAAGAGCCTGACTGAACTTTGTTTTCATTTCCGGATTCTGAACATATCTGATGCCTGTTTCCAAATCCATGATTCCGCTGTCGATACTGCTTCGGCTGAAACTGTTTTCCTCCGCATTGGTGATTCCCCGCTTTCCATAGGCCAGTCCCAGTCTGTCTCTGCACTGGATCAGAATTTCCCTGTCTTTTAAAAGGGTAAGAGAATGTTCCAGATCGCTGATGCCGGATGACAGCCGGCCGTTATTGACTCTTTCTGTGCCGCGTCCCGCATAGGCCATTCCCAGCATTTCCTGATACTGGGCTTTTTCATGTGCGGGAGCTTTTTTCACGCTTGTCTCAAGAAAACCGACTGCTGTGTCCCAATCCTCATTCGCTACAGCCGCTGCTCCGAGAAGCGCATTGTACTTTGCCTCTGCCGATGAGGTTTCATCCTGCACCGGTGCGGAATAAACGGGTTTCGGCGTTTCCGTCACTGTTTTCACTGCGGATGTTGGGGTGCAGGAACACAGGACAAGGGAAACTGCCAGCAGAATAACGACGTTGCCAATGGATGAACTGCTTTTTTTCATAATGACCTCCGTAAAATTGGTTTGTATGATGAATCTTTGTTTTTGGTGATTTGCTTTTTTTCTGCCCTTATGGACGGAACCGGCAAAAAACTGTGTGAAAGAAATCTGAAAAATTTTTTCACTCATTCCCGTCTCTGCTTCCTTTGACGGAACCTGTGAAAAACTGTGTGAAAGAATATCAAAAAAATTTCCGTGCAATGGATTTGCATCTGCCACGAAGACACAAAGACACAAAGTCTCACAAAGATTTCATATGAAATTTTTTTCACTCATTCCCGTCTTTAACTTTACAGACGGAACAGGTCATAAAAATGTGCAGGGAAAAAAATTGATTAAGGGATGAAAAAAATGTATACTGAACCAATTTTGGTTTTTTATGGCAACAAAAATTGTTTAAACCATAAGTAAGGTTCCATATATTTTATGGGATAAAGATTTCAGAAAACATTACTGTTCCGGGGAATCCATTTTTTTATACCACAAAATATATGGAACCCTGCTTATGCAAGCAGGAAATCCCGGAAGAAAGAATCCGCTCCGAAACCTTCATGAATCTTGTGACAGAGAAGAGGATGTATGACAGAAAAGAATCCGCGGCGCAGTGAACCGCCGCCTTTGCCCGGAACCGGTGAAAGAAAGGAGATTCCCATGACAGAAAAGAGTATCATTACTGTTGAAGCCAAAAAACGCGCCATCAGAAGCATTGGCAGTTTTCTCACGATGAAACCGGTTGTCTTTACCATTGTTTTTCTTCTGATCGGCTATGTTTTTGTTTCCGCCATCATGGTTTCCATTGACCCGGGACATGTGGGCGTGGTTTTTTCCAAATTCGGCAGAACCCCGCCGGTGGAAGGCCGTTTCATTGTGGAAAAAGGGGAAAAGGGATACTGGCGGGAAGTGCTGCTGCCAGGAAGGCATTTCTTCTGGCTCGCGGAATGCCTTTGGAAATATGACATTACTGAGGAGCCGATGCAGAATATTCAGTCCCAGCATATCGGACTGGTGGAGGCTTTGGACGGAACTGCCATGCCTGCCGGCGAGATTCTTGCTTCTGAAGACAAAACAGATGACAAAGGGGTATTTCATATGGGCGGAAAAGGCCCAAGGCGGGAAGTGCTGAGTCCCGGACTTCACCCGGTCAATCCCAAATACCTGAAAGTGAGCATACATCCGGCTGTGGTCATTCCCGAAGGCAAAATCGGAGTTGTGATCCGGAAAATCGGGGACATCCCGCCGGATGACATGGTGCTGGTTCCCAGAAACAGCAGTTTCCGGGGCATTCAGCAGGAAATCATTCCGCCCGGAACCTATTATTACAATCCCCTGTCCCTGAAGGTGGAACAGGTGCCGGCCACGATCATTGAAAAGGGGCAGTTGGGCATTGTCACCAAAAAAGTGGGAAAGGTGCCTCCGGCCGGGACCATACTGGTCAGCCGGGATGATGAGTTTCAGGGCATTCAGCGGGAAGTGATGCAGCCCGGCATGTATTATATCAATCCCTATGACAGAGAGGTGAAGGTTGTCCCGGCCGTGATTGTGCCGGACGGTTTTGTGGGCGTGCAGATTGCCAAAACCGGCAAAGCAAAGTCCGCGACCCAGTTGCTGGCAAAACCCGGAGAACGCGGCATTCTGGAGGAAACCCTGCCTCCGGGCATGTATTATGTGAATCCCTTTGAATATGAAATCATTGCATTTGACACGCGGGAACAGCGCTATGAAATGACCCAGGTGGCAGCCGGGGGGGACACAGCCGGAGATGACGCGATCCGTTTTCTTTCGGATGACGGATTTCAGATTCAGTTTGATCTCACTGTGCTTTACCAGATCAAAGCAGAGAATGCTCCGCTGATTGTGGCCACTGTGGGCAGGGATGTTGATGCTGTCCGGGACAAAAAAATCCGTCCATCTGCCCGTTCCTTTGCACGGATCATCGGTTCCAAAAACAAAGGGGAGGAATTTATACACGGTCTGACCCGTGAGAAATTTCAGGAGAATCTGCACAAAGCCGTAAAGGAAAAATGTGAGGAAAGCAATGTTATCATCCACCAGACCCTGGTGCGGCATTTTGATGTGCCTGCGGAACTGCGCACTCCCATTACGCAGAAGGTGATTGCGCTGAAACTGGAAGATCAGTACAAACAGGAGCAGAACACCCAGAAGGCCAATGCAGAACTTTCCCGCCAGAAGCAGTTGGTGGTGTTCGAGTCTGAAAAGGTGAAGGCCGAAACCATCAAGATTCAGGCCATTATTGCGGCTGAACAGAAAAGGGATGAGGCGGAAATTCTCATGGCACAGAAGAAGTTTGAGGCAGAAGGCGATGCAGCCAAGAAAAAGATTGATGCGGATGCTGTGCTGTATGCCGCGCGGAAGGGGGCCGAAGGCATTGAGGCACGGCTTATGGCTGAGGCCAAGGGCCAGAAAGCAATGGTGGAAGCCTGGAGCGGTTCAGGTGCGCAGTATATTGTGGCTTCCAGACTGGCAGAAGTGATGCAGGGCGCAAAACTGCTTCCTTTGGAAACGCTTTTTGGGGGAGGCGGTGGAAAGGGAGATGGCAATGGCCCGATCCGTTATCACAATACAATGGATTTGCTGAATTTTTTCAATCTCAACAAACTGCTCGGACAGGAGGACAAAAGTCCGCCCAAAAATCCCTGAACAGAATTCCGGGCCGTGATCCGGCCTGCACAGTTGCATCCATTGAGCATTAACCATTCAGCATTGTCAATCACGGAGGATATATGAGACATTTTCATTCATACGGCCCGGTGGACTGTGAAGAACATTTCTGTCTTGCCCGCAGGGAACTGGTGGATGCCTGTTTCCGCCAGCTTATGGGAAACCCGGAGAAGGGAGGTCATTTTTTTACCATCTGGGCTCCCCGGCAGACCGGAAAAACCTGGCTGATGCGGGAGACGGAAAAAAAAATCGGAGAAATTTATGGCGGACAGTTTATGACCGTCAAAATGTCCTGTCAGGGAATCATTCTGGAAAATGATGATCCGGTGGATGCATTTCTGCAAAAAGTTCCAAAGCTGATTCTGGATTCTCTGGACAGAGATATAAAAGCCCCGGTTTCCTGGGAGGAATGGATGCTGCTGTTTCATAAGCGTCTGGGAATTTTTGAAAAACCAGTCATCCTTTTTATAGATGAGTTCGACAGCCTGCCGCCAAAGGTCATTGATCGGCTGGTCACGCTGTTCCGTGACATGTACCTGAACCGGGAATCCTACTGCCTGCACGGGCTGGCCCTCATTGGAGTGCGTGCCGTGCTGGGAGTGGAAAGTCTGCGCGGCTCCCCATTCAATATTCAGCGTTCCCTGCATGTTCCCAATTTCACATATGAGGAAACACTTGAACTGTTCCGGCAGTATCAGGAGGAAAGTTCCCAAAAAATTGACCCGGCTGTGGTAAAAAAACTGCATGAATCCCTGCGGGGACAGCCCGGCCTTGTCTGCTGGTTCGGGGAACTGCTCACGGAAAAATTCAATCCCGGAAAAGACAGAACCATTGGCATGGAAGAATGGAGCCTGGTCTGGCGCAAAGCACTTTACACGGAATGGAACAATACCGTTCTGAATCTGGTGAAAAAAGCAAAAAATCTGTATCAGAAAGAAGTGCTGGACCTGTTTTGCCATTCGGACATACAGTTTTCCATGGATGCAAACTGGTGCGCATATCTTTATCTGAACGGGCTGATCAGCAGTGAGACCGTCAGAGATGAAAAAGGGGAAAACATTGAAGTCTGCCGTTTTTCCTGTCCTTTTATCCAAATTCGCCTGTACAATGCACTGACCGGTGAACTGATAGGAGATCGACTGCCCATTCTGGCCCTGCATCCTCTGGATGAACTCAGCGATGTGTTTGATTCGGATAAACTGAATATTCCGGCTCTGCTGAACCGTTACAAAGATTATCTGAAACGTCTGAAGGAAAAAGGACTGAATCCCTGGAAAGATCAGCCCCGGCGGACAGATTTGCATCTGACTGAGGCAGTCGGGCATTTTCATCTGTATTTCTGGCTGCAGAATGCAGTGGGAAGAATCTGTTCCGTGAGTCCGGAATTTCCCACAGGCAACGGAAAGGTTGACCTGCATCTGAAATGCGGGGAAAAACAGGCTCTCATTGAAGTGAAAAGTTTTACAGATGCTGCACGGGCAAAAGCAGGCCGGACACAGGCCGCACATTATGCAAAAAAATGCGGACTGAACACTGTCACTCTGGTGCTGTTTGTGCCTGTGGAAGATGAGGATATTCTGCAGAAACTTTCCGGTGAATGGGAAACTGACGGCATACAGGTATCGGTCTGCGCGATTGGATGGACGTAATACATGAGCAACTTAGTTTTTAAATAATCAGGTGTCGGATTACGCTGGCGCTAATCCGACCTGCAAGTATAACTATTTTAAATTAACCCAAGTTGCCAGTTATAAAAAATCGTAACGATTTCAGGAGGCAGATTTTTATGCAAATAAACAGGTAAAATTTATAGCCTTTTGTTTTGACAATATTTCAAAAAATTAAACCCCTTTATAACTGGCAGCCTGAGTTATATTTTATTATCGGCTATCTGATAATAGCACATATCTTCTCAAAATGGTATTTTTAAAACAGCTTCTAATCATATGCCAAGCGCATCTCTTTATTTGGTAAGACATGCTTAATTCTATCTTGCCATTTATCAGTTTGCCAAGTGCCAAGTTTTTCGTGAGTTAAGTAATAGTTTTGAGGAATTGGATGGGTACCGATTACCACATCCAATCCGTACTTTGCAGGAATGTAACTGCAAAAAGCGTTCAAACGTGGACAAGGGGGATATCCGACCACTAAACCGGTGGCTAAATGGATGACATCTGCTCCATTTTTTTTCATTTCTGCCGGAGCGTATTCTACATTCCCGCCTGGACACCCCCCGCATGTAGTAAATCCAACAAGCTCTATTTCATCTCCCCTGTACAGGGAAAAAGCCCCTTCACGATTGCGCATAGCCCGGAGACACTTCCCTCCCGCACATGTGTGATAACGGTTACAAATTATTATTCCGATTTTTTTCATATTTATGATCCCTTTAGAACAGTTTTATTTTGATCAAAGAAGGATACGCACTTAACCAGTTGTTATACCAAATCGCTATTGATTTTATATAATATGTCAGTTTTTTTCACCGTTGCGCGTGTGCAAAAAACCGCTACGCTTAATTTTTGCACTCCTCCGGATTGCATTCCGCATTGTATAAAATCAGTGGCGAATTGGTATTATACCGATTCGCCAGTGAAAGCATGCTTATGAAACACACCCCTGCCCCTCTCAGGAGGGGAATATATAAAATTCAACGTGGTCATGTACTACTTGTTCTTTTTAATAGATAAAAGCCTAACGCCAAGCTAAGCAGTTTGCGGGGTGGAGCGACCGCAGGAGCGGAACCCCGCAAATCCGCTTGAGCGCCGGGTTATATGGCATTTATTAATTATCATTTTGAATATTTAATTTACTTTTGACACGCTCTAATATTGTTTTCATTTTTTCCAGATTACTTGAATTCCAAATTGATAGGAAAGCACTTCTAACAAGTTCTTCTGATATTAAACCCAAATCTATTCCAATTTGATTAAAAATAAGATGTTGGTCTCTATTGGTACATGATACTTTTTTTAAAACATTTGCAACTAAATCTTGCCGACCCAAGGGAATATGAAGTGACGCTGTAAGAACAGCTAAAAAAGATGTAATATTGTTATGCACATAATTGAATATTTCTGTTTCAGGCATAGTGCCTGGTAATTTGTAAATACCTCTATCTTCATCAGCTTCTTCGCTTGAATCTCCGTCTAAGACACAAAGCGAAATTGATTTTGTAGAAGGGTCTATTAAATGGTTTTTATGAATAGAAACGGCCTTTGAATCATTACCACATTTGAATACGCCCACCCTAAAAAAATTATTGTCAAGATGAATTCTTAAAAAACTTGTCAACCATTCTTTAGCAAAATCATCCTCAACAAATATCGAAAGTTCTCTATCTACCAAACCGGTGATTGATCGAAGTGATTCAACACTTAATTTGCCTTGTTCGAATTTTCCGTTAATAACACTCCAAATAGCCTCTGATGGTAAAGGTGCTAATGCATAATCACTATGTGTCGTGAAAATTATTTGAATTTTTTTTCTTTGTGAGACATCAATCAGATATTCAACCAATCGCTTCAATGCTACAGGATGAATACCATTTTCGATTTCTTCAATCAAAACCAGAGAATAATCTTCTAAATCTTCAATTGAGTAAACAAGTCTTAGGATACATGATTCACCAGAACCAAAATTAAACTCTGAATAATTTTTGTTGTCATTATTTATGCTAAAAATGTATTGTGAATGTCTGAATTTTCTATAAGCAATAAAATCTTCACCATCATCTTCAACTCTGTATTTTGTTTCGTCTGTAAAATAATCTCTATCTCGGGTATCATTATTTTTTCGATTTACTTTTTTCTCAGTTTCAACTACTATTTCAATTAATTTCAAATTATTAAGTGGATTTCCTAAAATACTTACAGCAGATTTAATAAAAGTTTCATTAAGGGTTTTATCAATTATATCTACCTTTCTTCCTGATTTTTCTTCAATTTTAGTAGGTTTTAAATTTCTTTTCATTACATATGGTGTGTCAAAAACAGGAAGTGTTCGTTCAATTCCTATATACATAATATTTCTGATTAGTTTATGATTTCGTCTCCAACTTTCATTTTTATAAATCACATTTTGTGTAATGCTTCCATCATGTCTATATTTTCTATCAATTATTTCTGCTGAAAATTGCCAGCCTTTCATCTTAGAATCAATTTGTGGTAACCTCTGGAAGTGCAGTGGAATCTCTTGAGATCGGTTTGCACCACTTGTCAGTTTATATACCTTTTCTTTGCTATAAGAATATAATGCACTACTTAAAATAGTTGATTTACCGCTACCATTTGTTCCTATTAATGCTGTGACCGGAAAGTCAAATCTTATTTCAGCATTATTAATATGACGTAATTCATGAATTTTAAGAGATTTTAAATAATTTGCATATTTATTTTTTTTAACCTTCTCAAGTAATTCAGATAAAACTGATTGCCTTATTTCACTGAGATATTGTTCCATTTTATATTCCTAATTATTATCTGGTTTAGACATATAACCAGTTGTTATGCGGTTTTTTTGTCTTAAAGCATGAAAAAAATGCGTGTTATGCGGACCGCAAATTTCATGCCAAATTTCAGGCGGTTTGTCATTTTTCATCAGGGATATGATCTGATGCTCAGACAGAATTATCACACGAAAATCAAATTCAACATATATCAACTGCGTATAAAATTACAAGAAAAAACGTCAAATCAGAAAAAACAGAATTTTTGGCATGGACAACTTTTTCTGCCGTAACTGACAATGCCGGTATCCGGTATCTTCTGATGTAAATTCAGCAAATGAAGTAGAACTTGTTCCCACGCTTAGCATCAATGCCATTACGTTAAAAAAACAGATTTTAATATCTTTAGGGGCGAATAATTATTCGTCCCTAAAGACTGTTTTATCTGAAAAAAATTTCCTGACTGCCAAATTTTCAATTTGGCAGTCCGCTGATGTAAATTGTATTTCCGGGAAAAATACAGAAATGAATCAGCTCAGCCGCGTTCCGGCTTTCACAGGTTTGTCCAGCCCGGCCACAACCACATCCTTGCCATCCACTGCGGCCAGGAGCATTCCTCTGGAGAGAACCCCCATGAGTTTGGCAGGTTTCAGATTTGCGACAATGATTACCTGTTTGCCGACCATTTCTTCTGCTGTATAACTCCCGGAAATCCCGGATACAATTGTCCGCACCTCTCCCACATCCACTTCCAGTTTCAGCAGTTTTCTGGCCCGCGGAACAGCCTCGGCTTTCAGCACTGTGCCCACCCGCAGATCCACTTTGGCAAGTGTTTCTATGTCAATTTCCGGCAGAAACCCGGGTTTTGTGATTTCTTCCATTTCAGACTGCACATCTTCTGCCATGTCCTTTTTCATCTCAATGCGGGGAAAAAGTTGTGTGGATTTGGGCAGAACAGTTCCGGGTTTAAGGCTTTTCCATGCTTTCAGATTTTCCAGCAGATAAAATTCAGATTCCGGATCCAGCCCCAGATGCTCCTGCATTTTTGCGGCTGTTTCCGGCATAACCGGCCAGATCAGTCCGGATACGATCCTCAGGGTTTCCAGGAGATGGTAAATCACGGCCTGCAGTTCTTTATGTGAAGATTTTTTCTTTGCCAGTTCCCAGGGAGCTGTCACGTCCACGTATTTGTTCATATGGCTGATGAGTTCCCACACGGCCAGCAGCCCCTTGTGAAACGCAAATTCCTCCATGGATTTTTCATAATCCTCAATTACCCGCGCTGCATGGCCTTTGAGATCTCCGGCCTGAAAACGGCAGAGTTCATCCTCCACTCCGGGATCTGCATCGGGAACAACTCCTTTGAAATATTTGTGGGTCATGGCAATGACCCGGCTGAACAGGTTGCCCAGATCATTGGCCAGATCCGAATTGATTCTCTGCACCAGAGCTTCTTCGCTGAAACTGGAATCCAGACCGAAAACCATGTCCCGCATCAGGAAAAAACGGAACGCGTCCAGTCCGTATCTGTCTTTAAGCTCCAGAGGCTCCACCACATTGCCCAGGCTCTTGGACATCTTGCTCTGCTCCACATTCCAGTATCCGTGCACATTAAGATGCTGATACACGGGAATACCGGCTGCCTTGAGCATGATGGGCCAGTAGATGCCGTGGGGTTTCAGAATGTCTTTTGCCACCGTATGCTGCACATGGGGCCAGAATTTGCCAAACATTTCCCCGTCCGGATAACCCATCGCGGATACATAGTTGAGCAGAGCATCAAACCATACATAGGTGACATAGCGATCATCAAAAGGCAGACTGATGCCCCATTGCAGACGGCTTTTGGGACGGGAAATGCACAGATCCTCCAGAGGTTCCCGGAGAAAGGCCAGGACTTCATTTCTGTAGCGTTCGGGCCGGATGAAATCCGGATGCTGTGCAATGTGTTCAATGAGCCAGTCCTGATATTTGCTCATACGGAAGAAATAATTGGACTCTTTGATGATTTCAGGTTCGGTTTCATGATCCGGACATTTTCCATCCACCAGTTCCCGATCCGCGTAAAACCGTTCGCATCCGAAGCAGTATTTCCCCTCATATTCGCTGAAATAAATATCTCCGGCATCATAAATTTTCTGCAAAATCCGGCCGACCAGTTTCATATGCACTGGATCAGTGGTGCGGATGAACTGGTTGTAACGGATATTGAGTTTGGGCCACAAATCACGGAAAAGCTGGCTGATTCTGTCAACATATGCCCTGGGGCTCATATTCTCTTTCCGCGCGGCCCGTTCGATTTTGTCACCATGCTCATCTGTTCCGGTCAGAAACCAGGTTTCCTGCTGCTGCATGGCATGAAAACGACAGGCCGTATCTGCGGCAATGGTTGTATAGGCATGGCCCAGATGCGGTCTTGCATTTACATAATAAATAGGTGTGGTAATATAAAAACGCCCGGACATTTTTGTCTCCTATTTCTCTTTTATCTGTATATCTTCCAAATCAAATTCATATTCAGTGCCGTCTTCCAGAGCCACAGCCACCCTCCGGCATATCACATTCTGACGGACAATTCTGCCGATACCTTTGGAGGTTTCCGCCATGGTCCCGATTTCCGGGAAATCCGCACGCAGAGCGATATAAGTGTCATTTTCATAGGTCAGACAGCACATAAGCCGGCCGCACTGTCCGGATATTTTGGTGGGATTAAGGGAAAGTCCCTGCTCCTTTGCCATCCGGATGGACACCGGCTCGAATTTTTCCAGAAAAGAGGAACAGCAGAGTATGCGGCCGCACCTGCCGATTCCCCCGCACATCTTGGCCTGATTACGGATGCCCACCTGACGCATTTCAATGCGGATGCGGAATTCCTTTACCAGCATTTTCACCAGTTCCCGGAAATCCACCCTGCCGTCTGCTGTGAAAAAAAAGGTGAGCTTGCCGGAATCAAAAGTGCTTTCCACTGAAAAAAGATTCATTTCCAGGCCCAGGGTTTTTATACATTCCTCGCAGAAGGCATGTCCCTGTTTTTCCAGTTGGGTATTCTGCTGCAGCTGTTCGGTATCTTTTTCTGTGGCCAGCCGGAAAACCTTTCTGAGAACACGGCCTGATTCATCCTCCTCCCGGTTTTCCGGAGGCACTGCCACATATCCGAATCCCAGCCCCTGTTCGGTTTCCACAATCACGGGATCGCCCTGTTTCAGCACAAAGGCCCCGGCATTGAAATCATAAACCTTTCCGGCAGGTTTGAACCGGACCCCGACAACCTTAATCATTTTCGCCTTTCGCTATCCGCAGCATCATCACCTCCAGGGTCAGTCTCGGATTTGCATTTGCCTGCAGGGATCTGCGCGCGGATTCAACTGCATCAGTTTTGGACAGCAGAAAAGTCACTGCCACTTTCTGTGAAATATCCTGCATCAGCCACATCAGATCCCGGTTCATCACCTTTTGGGGGGCATAGCGGCAGACAATCAGATCCCGCAGCCAGATACCGAGAATATCCAGGCACGCGGTGATCATTTTTTTCTGCAGAGCCATTTTTTCCGCAGCAAGCAGGGCTGCAGCCGGAAATGCGGAATTTCCGCCAATCAGCATATCGGAAACTGTGCGGATCAGCCAGTTTCTAAGCCCGATCCACTCCCGTGAATTCATATCCCCCCCGCTGATCTTTGAAAGATTCCCGGCAGACAGCAGGGCCATAATCCCGGCTTCTGTATCGTTGAGCCCGTGTTTTTCCATCAGCAGATTTCTGACAGTTTCCTGTGACAGGGGTGTGAAACGTACTTCCTGGCAGCGGGATACAATTGTGGGAAGGAGATCCGAGGTCTGCTCCGCTGTCAGGATCAGAACGGTGCGAGCGGGGGGTTCCTCCAGCATTTTGAGCAGGGCATTGGCTGCTTCCGGATTCATGGCCTGGCTGCGGGAGATAATGGCCACCCGGATTTTCGCCTCATAGGGTTTCATGGCAAGGACATCGCACATCTCCCGGATCCGGTCAATGCGGATAAGCATCCCTTCCGGCTCCACATAATGGATATCCGGATGGCTGCCCGAACGGATCTTACGGCAGGCCCGGCAGGTGCAGGAAATCTGTGAAAGAAATCCGCCATCTTCTGATGGCGGATTCTCCTGTTTTGTCTCACAGTTGCATGCCATTGCAAATATCTGTGCCGCTGCCTGTTTCCCTGTGCCCGCAGCTCCGGTAAACAAAAGGGCATGGGGAATGTTTCCCCGCCGGATAAATGCGGCCAGCTTTTTCAGGGATCTCTGCCCCCTGAGTATGCCGGTATCAATATCTGACACAGTCAGGGATCAGGCCGCTGCCTGGGCATCCACCCGTTCCTTAAGTTCCTTCCCGCATTTGAAAAAAGGAAGCCGCTTGGGATGGATGGTTACTTTTTCCCCGGTTTTGGGATTTCTGCCTGTGTAACTTTTGTATTTTTTGACAAAAAAACTGCACAGACCGCGAATTTCCACACGTTCACCCTCAGCCAGCGCGTCAGCCATGCTGTCAAAAAATATTTCCACCACTTTGGCAGCCTCGGTTTTTGAGATATTCGACTCGTTCTTCAGGGTTGAAATCAGTTCCAGTTTGTTCATGTCTTCTCCTTTATCCTCTCAGTGCATTAATAAATTACGGCAGTTGTACTGTGATCTGAGTCCGCACCTCTGTTTTTCCGCATACCGGAACCTGCCGAAAAAGCCAAAAGCCGGAATAAATCATGACAACCACCTGTTTTCCCTTATCTTATCCATAAAATACCATACAGGGCATAGCTTCATGCCGTACAGGATGTCTTTTGTTAATATTGGAAATTTAACAGAAAGTCAAGTTGTTATGTCAAAATTTCCGGAATTTTCTCCACATCGTCCTCATTGACTTCCGCAGCCACATACTGTCCCAGCACTTCAATGTTGACAATCACACGGTTTACGCCCCTGTAACGGGAGAAAATGCCGCGCACACCGGCAAAGGGTCCGGAAATCACCATGACCCTGTCCCCCTGTTCAAAATGTGGGCCTGTATTCAGGGGATTGTCTGTGGATACCATGATTTTCAGGGAAGCAATGGTTTCCCCTGGCACCGGAACCGGGCCTGAGCGGCTGCCTACCAGTTGCACAGCCCCGGCAGTTTTGAGGATGTCCAGATGCTCCCGCGGATCCAGGCTGGTCTTTACAAAAACATATCCGGAAAAAAGAGGAACCCGGATCATCTTTTTCCGGTCCACACGGCGGCTCTGCACCAGAATTTTGGGAAGAAAAATCTCTTTGGATTTTTTCATCAGAGCGTCGCTGACCACATTTTCAAAACGGCTTTTGGTATGCAGCACATACCATTGGGGTACAAATATATCGATTTTCATCCGCTCATCTTCCCTCAGTGGGAACCGATGCCTCCCAGCCCGTGCAGATTGACCATGAATCCGTAACTGCGCTCATCCTGATCTTTTGCATACCGCAGATTCAGGGACCAGCACTGGGTTCTGTACCAGAACCCCAGTCCCTGCCTGAGTTCCTCATCAGCGTCCATATCCTTTTCATAATCTGCATACACAGACAGGGCAGCAGTCATCAGCACATTCATCCGCATATAAATGGACTCGTTCACATCCTTTGTATATCTGTGTTCGGCAAAAAAAAGATCACCCCTGCCGCTGTGCAGGGAAAGAGCTGCATTATGGGAAATCAGCCGGTTCTCCTGATGTGACCACTGTGCATCAGCACCCAGGGAAAAATACCGCAGGGGTGTAATGTCAATTTTTCCGAAAAAAGGCGAGGTATGGCTATTCTCTTCTGGATTGCTCTGATCTGCGGAATTATAGTCATAATCGGCCTCACTCATATCATATTCATAAAAATCATAACTCTGACCCATTTCCAGCCGGCAGAAGCGGTTGTAGTCATAGGCGTTTTTCCGGGATGCACTGTCAGGATTCGCGGGAGTTTTCACTGCTCTACGGGAAGTAAGGGTCTGCACCAGTGAGAGATTGATCCGGTTGCGCTTTTCGATACGATCCAGGGTGTCGTAATAGGGATATTCATTCTGATCCTGATCCGGCACAAGTTCATAGGTGATCTGCGGCCGAAGGCTGTGCCTGATTTTTTCCGGCAGAAAACCGCGGGGTTCATTTTCTGCTGAAAGGGAATAAACCCGGAAAAATTCCGTATAAAGTTCCAGTCTGGCATCAAACATTTCCCGGTGCAGGGTTCTGTCCTCTTTTGTGTCCCCCTCATCAGTACGGTCAATATACCAGATTGTTTCCTGAAATCCCAGAGAAGGTTCAGCAAAGAACCGGTTCCCAAACCGCAGAGGCACTAATATGCGGGGATGCAGGTCCGCACGGTGGCCTCTGGCTCCGTCTTTTCGGTAAAAACGGGTATATTCGGAATCAGCCTGCCAGAATACAGGCAGTCCGGACAGAGACTGCCGGGACGCGCTGAAGTTAATCACAGGCAGTTCCTGCAGGGTGCTGTCCGTATCCTCCCATCGCCTCCGGGTGACATCATCGTTCCATACGGTCTGGGCGTTGAAACTGTATCCGTCCCATATCCTGCTGAGCGTGAGAGTGTTGGTGCGGATAGGATCATTGTAATCATCCGTCTCCCTGCCAAAATATTTTGCGAAATAGTCCCTGCTTTTGTCATACCCCCCATAGCCGGATTTGAATTCAGTCAGGTAATCCTGATCACTGACAATATCCACATCCGCTCTGCCGGTGAACCCAAAGGGCAGTGACTGATCAGCCTTCATCCGGAACCAGTAACGTTCAGAATTGGATCGGCTGTATTCATCTCCGTCATAACCCCATTCATTGTCTGTATCCCCTGTCCCGTCATCTGTCTTCCGGTCATCCAGAAAATCAAACATCAGGGTTCCTTTTGATTTTTCATCCAGCACATAGCGGTATTCCCCGCCCGTTCTGCTGCCCCGTTCAGACATATAATGATAATAAAAGGTGGCATCGGAATTTTCCCCAATGGCCCAGTAAACCGGCTGGCTGTATTCCAGTCCCTTTCTGTCCGAATTTCCGAATTCAGGCGAAAGCAGACCGGACTGCCTTTTGTTTTTGACCGGAAAAAACAGCCAGGGAGTATAGAATACCGGCATGTTTTTCACCCACAGCGCTCCGTTTGCAAGGGTTCCGTATCCCTCGACCGTGATATCCAGTTTCTGAGCGGTGATTTTCCAGTCCGGGCTGACTCCGTCACAGGATGTCAGGCTGGCTTTGCGGGCCATATAATCGTTTTCACCCACTTTGCGGATTTCTTCCCCTTTGATATAGAAGTGGCTCTGCCGGAAAAAAATGCTGCCGTCATACACCACACCGGTTTCGTCTTTGAGATCAATTTCAATCCGGCTCCCGGTAAGCACATCCTCACCCGTGCTCATGACCACATTGCCTTCGGCAAAGGCCCGCATACGGATCCGGTCAAAACGGACAAAATCAGCAGAAACCCGTTTGTTTCCGCGGGAAATTGTCACACCTTTGCGGGCAATATAGGTTTTGCTTCCGGGATCATATTCCACCTCATCAGCCCGGAGTTCCCAGGGGCTGCCGGAATCGTCCTGAAAAATCTTATCCGGAGATCCCCCATACAGGGCAGTAGCGGATAAAGCCAAAAAAATTCCGGACAGCAGCAGAAGCAGCCCTGAAAAACCGGATATGCTTTTTTTCCCCGGATTCATAAAAGTTTTTTTGAATTCCTTCATTGTTTTTTTGTATCATAAATGCAGGTGCAGAGTGCAGCAAATGGCACTAAAGTCTTATAAAACCGATTTTGCGCTAAAAGTCAAGATATTATACCCACGCCCGCAAATAAGTTTTTGGACCTGCAGATACGGTGAATTTTCTCCCCGGTGTTTTGTTCCAGCGGGACTGTGGATGCAGGAATTGGACATTATTCAGAATTAACCAAGATATGCTTTCTGCACTTTCGGATTGTCCGCTATTTCCTGTGCCGAGCCCTCCATGACAATCTGACCTGTGTCCAGCACATAGGCCCGGTGCGCGAATTTCAGGGCCAGCCTTGCATTCTGTTCTATGAGCAGGATGGTCATCCCGGCTTCATTGAGTTTGCGCAGGGTACGGAACATGTCATACATGAGCAGAGGAGCCAGACCCATGGAAGGTTCATCAAGGAGAATGAAATTGCACCCGGTCATCAGAGCGCGTCCTACGGACAGCATCTGCTGCTCTCCTCCGCTGAGGGATTCGCTGCGCTGTTTCCTGCGTTCGGTCAGACGGGGAAAAAGAGTATAGACCCGCTCAAAATCCGACTGGATCTGCGGATCCTTTTTCCGGGCAAATGTGGCCAGTTTCAGGTTTTCCTCCACAGTCAGGTTTCCGAAAATATGCCGTCCCTCAGGAGCCAGCGCGATCTTGAGATTCTGCACTATCGCATGTGCCTCTGTTTTGAGAATGGATTCCCCTTTGTACAGAATATCTCCGGCCGAAACTCTGGGGCCTTCAGGCGGAGGAACCCTTGTAATAGTGTGAAGTGTTGTGGTTTTCCCCGCGCCGTTGGCTCCGATCAGGGTCACGATCTCTCCCGGATTCACAGAAAAGGAAATGCCGTGCAGGGCTTCGATATTTTCATATTTGACATACAGATTTTTGACTTCCAGCAGCATCAGATATTTTCATCTCCGAGATAGGCTTTGATAACGTCCGGATTGTTCCGGATTTCATCGGGTGTGCCTTCGGCAATGGTGAGGCCGAAATCAATCACCTTGATCCGGGTGCATAAAGACATGACCACAGCCATCTGATGTTCAATCATCCAGATGGCAATATCAAATTCCTTATAAATCCTGCGAATCAGTTGAATCAGCTCCTGCACATCCGCGGAATTGAGTCCCGCGGCAGGTTCGTCGAGCAGCAGCAGGGACGGTTTTACCGAAAGTGCGCGTGCGATTTCCACCTTGCGCTGAATGCCGTAAGGCAGGTTCCGGGGAATTTCATCTTTGTACTGGAGCAGATCAAGGGCTTCGAGCATTTCCATTGCTGTTTTAAGTATCCGGGTCTCTCCGGCCGTATATTTTTTCGAGCGGATCAGGCAGTCCCAAAGGGAATATCCCATCTGGTAATGCTGGGAGATGCGGATATTGTCCAGTACCGTCATATCGTTCCAGAGCCGGATATTCTGAAAGGTTCTGGCAATGCCCAGGGCTGTCACCTGATGGGGTTTGAGACCTGCTGTGTTTTTGCCCCTGATGACAATTTCTCCCCGCGATGGCTGATAAAAACCGCTGGCCAGGTTAAAAACTGTGGTTTTCCCGGCTCCGTTTGGGCCGATGAGTCCTGTGAGTTCACGGCCTTCAAAGGTTTCGGAAAAATCCGACAGAGCACACAGTCCGCCGAAGTTTTGTGTAAGATTTCTGATTTCAAGTAATGACATTATTTTTTTCAGACAGTTCTTTCTGTTTGGAATTGCGCCCCGCGTGATGAATCACCTGCAAATTCATTCGCAGGCAGGTTAATGAATGGCTTTGCTGCGATACGGCGAAACAAAAGTATCTCCTGTGTGTTCTCTGTCTTTTGGTACTTCCATGCCGGAGAAACGGATGAATCTGGTTTCTTCACCGAACTGGGCCACAATAAGCATTCCCACACGGATGTCCTCAAAATAAAACACGGAAGCCATTTTGCCGTTGATAAAGCAGGGGCCGTGCATAAAAGAGGTTTTGGGTATTTTGTAAAGCAGCAGGTGCATTATCTCCACTTCCCCCATGAAAAGTTTTTCTGCCACCCCTTCCATAATCTGCCTGAGCATGGGATTTTTTCTGACTTTTCCGTATTGGAGAAAATCGCTGTTTTCACCGAAGTTGTCCATGAAATAGTTGTAAATATCTCCGAAATTGTCGCCTTTTACCAATACCTCTTTGAATTTTTCAAGTTCTTTTTCAAATTTTGCCACAGACTATTCTCCATAAAAAAAATCTCAAGTTTCATTCATAACTGTCTGTTTTTCATTTAATCAATATGCCTGTAATACGAATCAGCAGTCAGATTCAGATAAGATTTTAAATGAGATTTGACAACTTTCTGAAAGTTGTCAAATCTGCATTTATAATGCTGATCAAGAGTCAGACTCTGCATCAAATCCTGTATGAATGCGGCAGTCTGTTTTTGTCAATTCTGAAGTTTTCTGCTGCCTGCAACTCCGATAAGTTTTATGAGGTCACAAACAACTTTGCCAAGCTGTTCGGACTCATCAGACAGATGCCGGGATACAGAGGCGGAATCTTCCGAAGATGCGGCATTCTGCTGTGCGATTGTGTCCAATTCTGAAACTGCCGTGTTTATCTGTTCAATTCCATGAGCAAGTTCTTTGGAGGACGCGGCAATGCCATCAATAAATTCTGCTGCTTTGAAAGAACCTTCAGACACTTTTGTGAAAACTTTGTCTGTTTCAGTCACAAAATCAAAACCCTGTTTTATTTTTATTACTGTGTTTTCAATAAGATCAGCAGTATTTTTTGCAGACTCGGCCGATTTCGCTGCCAGATTTTTCACTTCCTGTGCCACTACGGAAAATCCTGCTCCTGCTTCTCCGGCTCTGGCGGCCTCCACAGCGGCATTGAGAGCCAGCATATTGGTATGGAAAGCGATTTCATCAATGGTTTTGACAATTTTCTGTGTTTCTTTGCTGTCCCCGAAAATAACAGACATTACCTGTGTCAAATCAGACATGCCTTTATCCGCCTGTTCTGCAAACTGTTTTGTTTCTTTCATCAGTAAATTGACACGGTCCGCGTCATGGGCATTTTTTTTTGTCATGGATGACATTTCTTCCAGTGAGGAAGATGATTCCTCCAATGCCGAAGCCTGCCTCAGTGAGTCACCGGACAGATTCTGACCTGAAACATATATCTGCTGTGAGGCATTTTTTATATTTTCTGATATTTCATCAAGTTTTTTTACTGCATCAAAAACAGGACGGCTGATTCTGTTTTGGATAATATATACTGAAGCAATTGAAAAAATAAGCAAAACACTTATGGCTGCAAAAATTGTCCATAAATATATATGGCCTTTTTTCATAAGCAAATCAACTCTTGCCTTTGTGCGGTCTGAAAACATCTGAAAAAAATCATCTATGGGTTTCATAATCCGGGCTTTGTAACCGTGATATTTGTCATCGTGCATCATTGTGATTGCCATATTCCTGTCCGGTTCCCCTTTTTTTGCAAATTTTCCTGTACCGTCATCATAAATACCTTTCACAGCATTCATGGCAATGGTTTCGATTTTTACCAGTTCATCCGACTTGTTTTTTGCCTCATCCAGCTTGGTGAATTCCTCATGGGTAAATCCCAGACTTTTCATTTTATCCCTCAGAGACAAAACTGTTCCGTCAGGTTTGGGTTTTTCTCCGTATGCAAGCACCAAATCCCAGTATATATATTCATAATTTTTTGGTCTGGCTTTTTCCCCTCTTCTGATGGCCAGAATATCTTTGTATATGTTTTCATAGTCGGATTTTCCGCTTGCAGCATATGTTCTTGCCATTCTTGTGAGATCATCGGAACTCTGGCGGAGTTCATCTGCGGCAAGGTATGATTCATACCGGATTTGGTGACTGTGATTGAGATCCTCCTGATTTCGGATCATAAGTGCTGAAAAGATTCCGATAAAAATCAGAAGAAAAATATTGACTGAAAAGTTGAAAATGAAAAATCTTCTTACAGACATTTTTTTCCCTTGATCTGTATACAGAAATTCTGACAGCTTAGGCTGTTTGAGGAAAAGAACATTCCTCAGATTTGACAACTTTCCAAAAACTGTCAAATCTTTCAGGTGACTGACTTTTACTTTGCATTGTTACCCGGGAAATTTTTCAATGCTTAAAAATCAGTCAGCACAAAGTGCGGAAGGCATCTGATTCCATTCTTTGCCTTCAAGAATTCTGCCTGCCTTTTTTTTCCTGATTCCTCCCCATTGTTTGAAAAAATAGGGAATATTTGCCTCCACACACTGATCCCTGAGATTTGCTGCCCATTCCAATGCCATTGGTCTTGCTCTGCATCCGGATTCACCGCCCACAATCACCCAGTCAATTTTTTTCAGATCCATTTTTCCCAGATCATTGAGCAATGGTTCACAGGAAAGAAATCTTACTGAGGACTTCACCTCTCTGAGCAGTTCTATCCTGCTTTTGCAGTCACTTGATTCAACTGTAACCCCTGTCCATACATTTTCAGGCCATTTTCCTATTTTACCGCTCAGTTGCAGCATACGTTCCGGCCTCTTGGTCAGTATCTGAAAGGTATGTTCCGGACATTGCCTTATAATATCCAATATATCTGAAAGATAGGCATCAGGCACATCTTTATGAAACAAATCGCCCATGCTGCAGACAAAAATGATATGCCTGCCTTTCCAGTGCAGAGGCTGGTGCAGACGGTCGGGATGCAGTGTCACCTGAAAGGGATTTTCTTTGGGATAACCGTATCTGCCTGCCAGACGTTTTGCCATTTTCTCTGCATAGCAGTTCATACATCCCTTGCTGATTTTTGTACACCCGGTGACAGGGTTCCATGTTGAGTGTGTCCATTCAATTTTGGAATTTGCAGACATAACATCAGTTCTCCAGAAGATATTGTGCAATTTTTACGGCAGTTGATGATCCTTTGGGATTTGAAGCCGCAAAGCACAGCAGAAATATCGGAACATTTTTTGAATTGCGAAGGGGAAGAGGATTTTCAGCAATTTTCGCAAATACAGTTTTCAGCCTATTGATAAAATAGCTGCCAATGGAAACAAAATCAGCTTCTTTGACAAGGGAGCGTTTTGATGTCCCAAAAAGGTCTCCCTGCTTATTTTCACGATAAAAGGCATCTTTCCAATCATCAGAACCGAAAAATTTTGTAAGACGATCCTCCCATGATTTTTCCGGTGGACCGTCTTTTGTCAAAATTCTGTTTACTGCCTGTCCCAAAGGAAATAAAAGCCACAGATCAACTGCTCCGGTTTGCGCTGTCAGTTCAATTGTTTTCCAGTCAACCGCCATTCCATAGGGATCAAGAAATACCACAGCCCGTTTAAACCGCCAATCATTCTGTATGCACCATGACTGAAGAAAAGAATTGGCATCTTCCATGACAATTCTGATATTGTGATGCTGAGGAAACTGCAATCGCAGTTTTTCCAATTCTCCGGTATATTCAGGGGATTTTTCCACAAAAATATATTCATTGAACGGAGGATCAGATTCAAGAGCAATCCGTGCGCTGCCTTTCTGAAATGCAAACGCATCATTGTCATCAAAAAGGAGCCTCACTGTTTTGTCACTTTTTTTTGGACTTCGGTATCCTGTGCCTGCAAACGCATCAACATAAATCGTATGCAGCTTTGATGCTCTTGTATTTGTTGTAAAAATTTTCATATATTCATGAAGATATTTCTTAATGCGATTCAGTTTCTCCTCTGTCCATTGTCCTCCGAATTCATGCACTTTCATAGTTATCCTGTAATAAGAAATGCCGGATGCTCTTATGATAAGCCGGCTTTTGCATTTTTGATCGAATTCAATGTGGTCATGCACTGCTTATCTATTTAAACTGATACCATTTTTTCAGTTTTGGGAAAATATCCGACAGTTCCTTGTTTCCCATAATGCCTTCGGGCCGGAACTGCATGAGCAGAACCAGAATCAGCGGAATAATCACCCATTTCCACACCTGACTGACCTGCCAGGCATCAGGAATGAGATGCAGCCAGTGCAGACCGGAATCAATCCAGGGAATAACGAAACGGAGTCCTTCCAGAAGCATGGTGAACACAATAGCGGAAATCACTGATCCGCTCAGAGAGCCCATGCCCCCCAGATAGACCATGACCAGACATTCTGTGGATTTGAGAATACCAAAGGAATTCGGGTTGATATATCCCAGAATATGTGCGAACAGTCCCCCTGCCAGCCCTGCCAGTCCGGAAGAAAGCATAAAGGCCATGAGTTTCATCCGGTTGGTGTTCACACTCATTATTTCTGCGGCCACCTCATCCTGATTAATCGCGATAATGCCTTTTCCGTATGTGGATGAGACATAGCGGCGAAGCAGCCAGATGGAAAAGAATGTGCCCAGAATCACCCATATCAGCATCCAAGGAAGTGCAATGACATCTTCCATGGCAAAGGTGATTTTTTTCATCCCCATAAAGCCCCGTGCGCCGCCAATGGCATCCATATTGATAACTGTGCTGGTGACAATGAAATTCGCGGCAATGGTGATAATGGCCAGATAATCCCCCCTTGTTTTGAAAGAGGGAATGGCCACCAGCATACCGGCCAGCGCGGCTGCCACTGCACCCGCAAAAATGACCAGAGGAAAAAAATACAGGGCCAAATCCGGGGAAAGCAGAGGAGCACCAAAGAATTTGTCTTTGACAAACAGGCAGACATTGAGAATAGAGGAAACATAGGCTCCGATAGCCATGAATGCGGCATGTCCGCAAGCGAATTCTCCCATATACCCGTTGATGATGTTGAGACTGGCCGACAGGATAATATTGATGCCGATAAACATGATCACAGACTGCACATAGAGGTCTGTGAAACCGTAATATGACAATCCCGTAATTGTGAAAAAGAAAAGGGAAAGAAGAATGGGTACGGAAAACTTCTGCATGATCTTAATCTGTATCTTGTTATATTTTTGTTGTTTTTGCCACGCCGAACAGTCCGGTCGGTTTGTACACCAGAATCAGCAGCAGGATGGAAAAGGCTATGAGATCCCGGAATGTGGAGGGGAAAAAGGCCACTACAAGAATTTCCACAAATCCCAGAACAAATCCGCCCAGAAACGCGCCGCGAATATCTCCGATTCCGCCAACAACTGCGGCTATAAAGGCTTTCCATCCGATGAGCGCTCCCATATAAGGATCCAGTATGGGATAGGAAAGGGAATACAGCAGTCCTGCGAGCCCTGCCATGGAGGAACCGAGAGCAAAGGTGAAAACAATGATGGTGTCAATGGGAATTCCCATGAGAGGCACTGCGAATTTGTCGTAAGAAATGGCCCGCATGGCCATGCCGATTCTGGTTTTGGTGACTATAAACTGCAGAAGAATGAAAACCAGTATGGCAGAAATGATGACTGCAATTTTCAGATTGGTCATGCTGACCATGCCAAAGGTATACACCGTTTTTTCAACCAGTTCCGGAAAACTCTTGCGGCTGGCCCCCAGCAAAGCCAGATTTCCGTTTTCCAGAATCAGACCGCACATCAGCGCAGTGATTACCACATACAGCCGGTTTGCGCCTTTGCGGCGCAGGGGACGGTATGCTATTCTTTCCAGAGTGACACCCACGCAGGCTGTGAGAATCATGGTCAGGGGAATGGTCAGAATCAGAACAAACCCTCCGGGCAGCCCGGTGGCATGGCCGAGAAAAAAAGTTGCCACAAAAAAGGCAATATATGCCCCGACCATGAAAATATCGCCGTGTGCGAAATTGATCAGGGTCAGCACACCATATACCAGAGTATAGCCCAGCGCGATGAGGGAATAGAAACTGCCCCATTGCAGAGCATTGAACAGATTTTGAATAAAACTGTCAAACACAGTATTTCCTTCATAGGGATTGGGGATTAGGGGCTGGGGATTGGGGGTTAGGGCATTGACGAATTCTAATGCCACTGAATCCTAACCCCCTAACCCCTATTCCCCTAACCACTATTCCCCTATTCCCTAAATTCTATTCCCTGCATTACGGACAGACCGCTTCTGTGAAAACAAACTCGCCTTTGTCACTGATCTTCACGACCACAGCGCATTTGATGGGATCGCCCTGTTCGTCGAATTTCATTTTGCCGGTAATGCCTTCAAATTCGGCAATTTTGGACATGGCATCACGGATGCTTTTCCGGTCAGCTTTCACATCACCGGTAATTTTCCCCATATCCTGAATGGCCTTGAGAACAATACGGGTGGCATCCCAGGTCAGGGCCGCCACATCCGCAGGCTCATAACCGTATTTTTTGTGATACCGGTCAATGAATTCTTTGGTGGCTCCGGTGGCTCCGGCTGCGGCATAATGGGTGGAGAAGTAATGGCCTTTGCAGTCATCCCCGCACAGTTTCATAAGTTCGGAGTTGCCCCAGGCATCCGCACCCATAAACGGGCCTTTCCAGCCCAGGTCATGGGCCTGTTTCACGATCAGGGCCACTTCATTATAATTATTGGGCAGGAAGATGAAATCAGGTTTGGCAGCGATAATCGTGGTCAACTGTGCGCTGAAATCCTGATCTTTGTCCCCGTAGCTTTCAAAGGCCACCACAGAACCCGCTCCGTTTTTCTTTTCAAAATCTGTTTTGAAGATTTCAGCCAGCCCTTTGCTGTAGTCATTGGCAAGGGCATAGAGCACAGCGGATTTTTTCGCGTTAAACTGTTTCATGGCAAAATCCACGGCAACCGGGCCCTGAAAAGGATCCAGGAAGGCCGCACGGAAAACCCATTCCCGGTCTTTGGTGGCATCCGGGTTGGTTGACCAGGGGGAAATCATGGGTGTGCGGTTGTCATTGCAGGTTCCGCCTGCGGGTACTGCCTGTTTGCTGGAGTTGGGACCCACAATGGCCAGCACCTGATCTTTTTCAATGAGTTTCAGGGCTGCTGTAACTGCGGATTCAGCCTTGGATTCATTATCTTCATAAATGAATTCAAGCATGTATTTCTCTCCGCCCACATCCAGGCCTCCGGCTCCGTTAATATCCTCTTTGAGCATCTCGCCTGCAAACTTGGATTCCTCACCCACCTTGGGGATATCTCCGGTCAGGGGGATATTGAAACCGATTTTAAGGGTTTTTCCGGCTCCCCATACACAGGGGGAAAGCACCATGACTGCGGCCGCACACAGGGCAACTGCCTTCAGACTTTTACGCATTTCAGCCTCCGTTTAATTTAACAATTTGGATTAAATAAAAAAAACATAGAATATCTCCGAAAAGATATGAACTGCTAACACAGGAACATACTTTTTTCAATATTTAATTTCAAATTCGGGAAAGATTTGCTCACTTTCTCATGCTCCGAATCTGGCGGAATGTCTGTCAAGAGATTTATCCCTGCAGACGTTGTCTGAAAAAACAAGGCAGAGCCTTTGGTGCGGCTCTGCTGAGACATATGCGGAAAATTGGGATGATTTCTGAAATTCAAGGCCGTTGATCACAGTTTTACCGCCTTTTCCGCAACCGCAGATTTGAATTTGGCGGCATTGATTACAAACCTTTCATGGGTTCCCCTGGAAATGGTGTCAACCCCGTCATGTGCCTCAATCCCAAAGGTCAGTTTGCGGCCTTCCACTTTTTCCAGTTTTACCCTGACGGTGACAGTAAATCCGGGCGGGGTCGCGGCTGTATGGTTCAGACTGAAACCAATGCCCACGCTCTGTTCATCGGGCCAGTCCAGATAAGGGTTGATGGCTTTGATGCAGGCAAACTCAAAAAGCCCCATCATATATCCTGAAGCAAAAACATTGGGCATCACCCTTCCCTCGTCAAACTCCGGAAAGAGATGAGGCACGGTTTTGTCCTCCGGCACTTTGTACTGAAATTCAAAACTCAGTCCGGGTTTCAAAGAATCCTTCATTTTTTTCCTCCTTGTCTGCGTTGGTTATGAAAATGGCGAAAAACAGTTTTCGCATGTCATACAGCCTGAAATGACTACGATATTCCCCTCTTGAGAGGGGATAAAGGGGTATATTTCATGGCACGGGAACAGACACCCCCCTGCCCATCTCAAAAGGGGATTTGTCCCGAAAAAATTGGAGAACTTAACAGCCCTGGCCTCCTGAGAGGGGATAAAGGGGTATGTTCCGGGTATGGGATTTTTGCACACCACATGCCCCATATCAAGAGGGGAATTGATACCACAAAATCTAAATTGCTTATGTAATACCAATTCGCTATTGAATTTATACAATAAGGTGAGTTATTTCCTCTGTGTTCTCTGTGGTTTTTTCTCTCTGTGTCCTCTGTGGGAAACCGAATCATAAGTATATTTTCAATGGAGAATTGGTATAACAGCAACACTACGGTGTGCATTTTTCTGCCGCGAAGTACACAGAGTTTTGCTCAAACTCACGCAAAAAAAATCTGCGGCACTCTGCGTAGCCTTTGTGTCCTTTGCGGTTAATTTTTGCCAGATTTCCGGGAACCCAGTTGGGCATTGCACCTGGGGCATCGTCCGGCATATACACTGACCTGTCCGCTCCATCCGCAGCTTTCGCACTGTGTGACCTCGGAATGTCTGTCCGGTTTTTCGGATGCAAACATTTTTCTGATGAACCCCAGGAGCATCAGCACGGCGAACGCACCTCCGCCGTATATCAGAATGTCTTTTACAGTATAAGTTCCGAAAACAATCATATCCAAATCCATTATTTCCTCCTTTTTCCCAAAATAAAAAAATGATTTTTTTCTGTATCACATACCATTCATGAATGCAAATCTGATATTGCGCAGGTCTGGTAAATTTTAACAACCTTATGAAATTAAATAAAATAAAAAATGATTGGGCGCAAATAATTCTGTTTCCGCCAAAATTCGTTGACAATCTTTACATATTCCCGTATAAATTTATATTATCATATAAAAAATGACATACTCAGTAATGGAAAATTTGCCAGAATTTCTGTTTTCCCTGTTTCCATGCCTTGCATGGGAATACAGAACCTGTGCTTTGCGTCCGGATTTCCCCTGTTTTGGGATGCGATGCGTGGGAACCGGAAAAAACGGTATGGTCAATATGATACTGTCCAAGTAGGAATTTTCCTATGCTGAATACCATTTTCCTCCCATTGATTTATTTTCTGTCCTGTGGCATATTATCCGCAAACAATAACGGTAACCTGAAACATAAGGAGAGATCAAATGGCAATATCAAAGCGTTTTTTTCAAAAGAGTGTTTTTATCTGCCTGCTGATGGCATTCATGGCTCTGACCTGTTCGGTTTCCTATGCGGAGGTGGCACCCGCACAGAAACAGAAACTGGATAAAATCAATGAACTTATGGTGCAGCTTAGTGCGGAAGGACTGACAGAACAGCAGAAACTTGAAGTCATTTCAGAGATTCTGCAACTGACAGCAGCACTGGCGGATGAAGCCAAACTGACCGGCAGCACAGAACTTGCGGCTGAAGTGTTAAACACGGTCAGCAGGGTGGCGGATATTCTGCCCGGAATGGTTCAGACTGCATCAGCAGATGTGAATGTGCTCAAATCTGTTGCGGATCTGTCAAAAACAGCCGCGCAGATTACGCAGACTGTGGCAGAGACAGCCAAAGAAACAGGCAATAAGGATTTGGGGCAGCAGACAATAACAGTTGCAGAAAATCTGAAAAATGTGACCTCACAGATTACGCTTGCAGCTCAGGATATTGCTACCACCAGTAAGGATGAAAATGCGGTAAACGCAGCCAAAACACTTATTCAGGATGTCAGCAATGTGAATGCCATTATTCAGAGTGCTGTGACTACAGCAAAAGAGACAGGGGCTTCTGACACTGCACCAAAAGCAGGAACAACAGATCACTCTAAGTTCGGTTATGCGCAGCCGGACGAACCGGTGACTGATTCAAAGCCTGCCAGTCCCAATTGATAACCAGATGTATTTGCGAATGTTGCGTTAGGCAGACAGCACTGCCGTATGAAAAAGCAGATGCAGTTTTTTGAAAAAAAAATCGGAAATCCTTAGGGTTTTCAAAACCTTAAGGATTTTTTGGACGAAAACCTGTATTTTTTGTCCGGCAGTCCAAAATTTATTTAAGGAGTAAAATATGAAGACATATTTGCCTGTGGCAGAGAAAATTCTTATGATCTTTTCTGTCTTTCTTTTCTGTATAGCGAATCAGGCGGTTGCCAAACGGATTATTATTCAGCCACTTGTTTCTGTTGAGGATGCGGAGGCAGTTCCGGGCGGGAAATTCCGAATTGCGCCAAAAATATCTGCCAGCAGCAGATATGACAGCAATTTTTACAAAATCTCAGAAGATGAAAGAGATGTTTTTACCTGGCTGGTGCAGCCGGGAATTGAGATGGAATATTATACTGCCAAAAGCAGTATCATTCTGGGTTATTCTTTGAATGCCTATTTTTATCAGGATGGCGGTGATGTACCTGCCGGACAGCAGGATGCGGAGGAGGATGATTATATCGGACATACATTCAATTTCAATGCCCGGACCACACCGACCGCCAAACTGACACTGGAACTGGATGATGTTTTTTATAAAACGCGGGAAGACAGCAAAGCAGACCGTTTTGCCAATGATACCAACCGGGATAAATATTATATCAACCGCCTGACTCCCAGCCTGTATTACCGGTTGAACGAACGGTTTGGGGCAGGTGCGAAGTACCGCAATACCATTACAGAATACAGCAGGGATACGACAGATGAAGATTCCGTGGAACACAGGGGCATTTTTGATATGACCTATTATTTTTCGCCCATATCCTCCCTTACTCTGGATTATCAGATATGGGACAGAAATTATGATGTGGATGTTTCAGATTATACCTCTAACCAAATGGAGATGGTGTACAGAAGGCAGGCAAAATATCTGGGGTTTGAAGCCGGAGCCGGTTATCATTACCGAACCTTTGATGACGATTCCAGGGACAGCACAGACACCTTTCATTATCATGCTGGCATAAGCGCACAGATGGCAAAAAGCAGGGGAGAACTTGTTTTTGAGGAAAACTACAATGACGCTGTCAACCCGGATGATTTTTACAAGGCCAGACGGCTCAATCTCAATTTCGGACATGCCTTCGGACAGTATCTGACTGCTGGAGCTTCCGGATTTTACCAGATGAATGAATATGAGGACTGGGCACAATACAGCGGGGGCACTGAGGATCGATCCGATGATCTGTACGGTATGTCGGCCAATATTGCTTACAAATTTGCCCAATGGCTGAAAGTGGGACTGGAAGGAGGATTTGAGGATCGGGATTCCAATATGGGAGAATATGATTATGACAATCAGTATATCATGCTCAAACTGGATTCGGTCTATGATGTGGTAAGGCGGTAAGGGAATTCAGGTTTCAGTGTTCAGTATAAAAAGAACTGAAGGGTTTTATGCAGTCTGACAAAAACCTTTTGGATTCAGGATAAGTATGTATGATGTACAGATATTGCAATATAAAAACGTTCGCTGCTCTGACAGGCTTCTGGCTTCTTCTGGCAGCGCCCTGCCTGATTTGTGCGCAGGAAGCCGGATATCAGATCGGCCCCAGAGATGTGATTTCCATTGAAATTTATGCCGGAGGCCAGATGCAGCAGTCTGTTGTTGTCAGTGTGGATTCCAAAGGAATGATCAATGTGCCGTTTATCGGCCCGGTCAGTGCTGAGGGACTGAGTCTGTCTGAGCTTCGGAACCGGATCAGTGAACCTCTTGGCACGGATTATTTTGTAAATCCGGAAGTTATTCTGCATATTAAAGAATACAAAAATCTGTATTATTATATTTCCGGGGCTGTGACATCTCCGGGACTGTATGAAACCTCATCCAAAATAACACTGATGCAGTTGATTGCCAAAGCAGGCGGGGTTCTGCCTACACGGGGCGACAAGGCATATATTCTGCGCAATGCAGCTCAGCAGATTCAGGATGGGAAAAATCTCGAAACCCTTATGTCTGAACGGGCAAAAGAGAAAGAGGAAGTGGATCTGAAAAAACTGCTCGAACAGGTTGATATGAGCCAGAATCCCCAACTGCAGTCCGGCGATGTGGTATATATTTCTGTAAAAGATGAAAACGAGATTGAAGAGGAAAAACCCAGCGTATATGTGGAAGGCGAGGTCAAAAGTCCGGGCGCATATGTCTATAAGCACGGAATGACAGCTCTCAACGCCTGCATTCTGGCAGGCGGATTCAGCAAATATGCTGCCCCGAACCGCACCCGTATTATCCGCAAAAAAGACGGGGAGCAGATTATCATCGGAATAAATCTGGATGAAGTGAAAAAAGGAACAAAAAAGGATGTGGAGATCGAACCCGGAGATCTGATCCATGTGCCGGAAAGCTGGTTTTAAGGGGATTAGGGAATGGGGATTAGGGATCAGGGAATGGGGGTGAGGGTTGGGGAATGAGGCCATAATCCTCTGAATCCCTAACCCCTAATCCCCAATCCCTATCCCCTCAAATTTTCAAGGATACAAAAAATATGAACACACCCAAATATGATATGCCCATGTCTTCCGATATGCAGGAAATGGAAGAAAGCATCAATCTTGCGGATTATTATTATGTGCTGCTGAAGCACAAATGGCTGATTATTTCCTGCCTGATTGCTGTTCTCAGTCTGACAGTGTTTTTCACGCTTCAGATGAAACCCGTGTATCAGTCTGCTGGCACTCTGGTAATTGAAAACAGCCGTTCCAAATCCCCTGTCACCGGGGAATCCATTGATTACGGCGGATATGTCAACCAGCAGATGGCACTCAACACCCATGCCAAGCTGATCAAATCCCGGCCTGTTCTGGAAAAAGTGATTCAGGAACTCAGAATGGATGAAAGTCCTGCGGATGAAACCGTCCAGATCAATCCCATCAAAGCACTGTTGAAGCAGGTGATGCAGAATATTCAGATCATCATGGGAAAAGAGCAGGAGGAAATCAGCCCTGAAGACAAAGAAAACCGGCTGATTGGTATGCTGGGGGAGCAGATTGACATCAAACAGGTCAGAGACACCCATCTGCTGCAGGTGAGTGTGATGGACAATGATCCTGTTCGGGCCAGGGATATTGCCAATATTGTCACCAGCGCGTATATAGAATTTGACACAGCAGGCCGGATGCGCTCCTCACAGGATCTGCTGGGCTGGATGACTGCACAGTTGTATGAAACCCAGAAAAAACTCGAAGATGCGGAAGCCGAGTTTCTGGCCTACAAACAAAAGGAAAAAGTCTTTTCCATTGAGGGAAAGCAGGATGTGATTACCCGGCAGATTCAGGATGTGAACAGTTCCTATCTGGAAACAAGGAATCTGCGGATGGAACTGGATACCAAAATTGCGGAACTGGAGCGTCTGTCCAAAGGAAGAAAAGGGTATTCCGGTGCGCGCATTCTTCTGGAAAATGAACTCATCAGCAGTCTGCACAGACAACTGGTGGAAGATGAAGTGGAACTAAACCGCCTGAGCAAGGTGTTTAAGGAAAAACATCCGCAGGTTGTCCAGCTTGCAGGCAAAATTGACAAAACCCGTGCAAAGCTCAACGAGGAACTCAACAGGGAGATGCAAAATCTCAGAACTCAGCGCAAGGTTCTTTTCAGCAAAGAGGAAATGCTGAAGCAGAACATATCTGAATTTGAAAACAGTGCATTGGATACCAACAAAAAGGAACTGACGTATCAGATTCTGCAGCGCAATGTGGAAACCAACAAAAAACTCTATGACACTTTGCTGGAAAAGATCAAAACATCTGATATTGAGGAAAATCTGGATGTTTCCAATATCAGGATTGCGGAAAAAGCAGTGACCCCGGCCTCTCCGGTCAAACCCAACAAAAAGATGAACATGGTGCTGGGAACGGTGCTGGGACTTATGGCAGGCATTGGGCTGGCTTTCCTGCGGGAATACATGGATCAGAGCCTCCGCACGGAAGACGATGTGCAGAAATATATCGGTCTGCCTGTGCTGTCGGTAATTCCCGAAGCGGAAAAAATGTGAGATAAGGAGTCAGACATGAATGCTGTCCCAACTGTTCAGGCATGTAAGAATCTGGATAATCTGACAGAACAAATCATATCAGATGCAGAACCTGCCATTTTGTTCAATGATAAGGGAAAAAAAGCAGTTTTAATGTCATTGGACGAGTTTAACTCATGGCAGGAAACTTTGTATCTGTTATCCAATCCAGCGAATGCGGAACATCTTCGCAAATCAATTCAGGAGGCAACTGAGGGGAAAATCTTTTTCCGGAGATAAACTGACTATTATTTCATGCAGATTTCATTATGAAAAATAACTCCTGAATGAAAAACGGTACTCACAGATTCCCCTTGTCATTATCAGTTGCCCCTTATCAATGAACCAATCCTGTTGAGGAAAATGCAATGATGAAAAAAAAAGACAGCGATAAACACATAAAGTTAAAAGAATATACTCTGTCATTTCTGGACAGCAGCCGTACCAAATCCCGTTTTGCCGAGGCATACCGCACCCTGCGCACCAATATCCATTTTTCCGTGGCAGACAGAAGAGTGCGATCCATTCTCCTGACCAGTGCAAGCCAGTCCGAAGGCAAAACCGTCACCACCGCGAATCTGGCCTTTACCATCTCCCAGACCGGAAAATCCGTACTGATCATAGACGGGGATTTGCGCAAACCCATGCTGAGCAAACTTTTCAATGCAAAAAATATTCCCGGTCTTACCGGGCTGCTCAATGATATGCTCAGTGCCGATATTCGGAACGGAGTGCTGGAGGAAATGAGCATCAGCGATCTCTTCCGCATTATCTCTTTGCAGAAGCGCACAGGCATACTTTCTCTGAAAGAAGACAGAGAAGAGGTGGAACTCCATTTTGTCAACGGGCAGATTGCAGAGATCGAGTGGATAACCCGGCCTGATGAAAAAAAACTTGCCAATATGCTGGTAAAAGACCGGAATCTTTCCAGGGAAAATGCGGAAATTGTTCTGGATCGGCAGAAGGATACAGGCCAGAAACTTGGTCATATCCTTGTGAGTATGGGGCTGATCAGCGAAAAGGACCTGCGGGGAATCATGAGTCTCCATACTGCTGAAAGTTTCCGTGTGATTGCCCGGATGAAAAGCGGAAGTTTCACTTTTTCAGAGCGTCCGGAATCCCGGCAGGATTTGGCTGATCCCGTACAGCAGGATTTGGAGCAGATGTGCGAACAGGTCATGGGAAAAGAGGAAGACATGATCTGGCTGAACGGGAAAATTGCCTCCGCCATTGTGCAGACAGAGGTTCCGGGACTTTCGGTTTTGCCTTCAGGCGTCATTCCGCCCAATCCTTCGGAAATGCTGGGATCCGAGCGCATGTCTTTTTTAATCAGATATTTGGAAAAACGCTTTGATTTTATGCTCATTGACACCCCGCCCATTCTGCCGGCCAGTGATGCGCTGATGGTTGCGCCCCAGGTCGGAGGCGTTGTTCTTGTGGTAAAAGCCGGACTGCTCAGCCGGAAAATGGTGAAAAAAGCCGTGGAGCAGCTTCAAATGGCCAAAGCCAATATTCTGGGAGTGGTGCTGAACCGCGTGGATGTGAAACGGGAAGGATATTACAATTACTACCAGAAATATTACAGCAACTATTATTCAGAAGACAAATAGCCGCACATGATGAAATCCATTTGCATAAAACCCTGTAATACATTGCGTTATGGGGTTTTTCTTTTTATTGTCACTCTCTCTGCCATTCTTCTGTATCATCTTTCCCTGCAACTGATTTCCGAAATCTGTCAGCATCATGCTGCAAAGCATATGGACAAAGGCCATTACGGGCTGGCAGTGGGGGAGTTGGAAAAAGCCGCGCAGTATCCTTTTGCAGACAGTGAGATATACAGAAATCTGGGAGAGGCTTTTTATCTTATGGCCGGAGTAATCCGGAATTCGGACAGGAAATGGGATTATCTGGATAAATCCGATAAGGCTTTCCAAAAAGCTGCAGAACGCAATTCCCTTGATTACAGAATTTTTTTTGGTCTGGCAAAAACACAGTGGTATCTCACTGAGTTGTACCGGAACAGATACCCGGATGCAAAAGAAATTCCCTATAATCCGCTGGCACATTTCCAGGAGGCTGTGCGTCTGCGTCCCAATGGCATACAGAACAATTTTGCCCTGCTGCGTTATCTTTCCCGAACCGGACATCAGGATGAAATGTATGCGGTTATCCGCAGACTTGTGCATAATTGGCCTCCGGTATTTGCTTATCTGAAAAAAGAGGATTTCTGGTCAGAAAATCTTCTGTCTGCCTGCCGGGATGGTCTCGCGGAAGCCATTGAAAAACAAGTGCTTCCCAGACAGGCCCACATGATTTTTTCCGGCATTCTGGCCGAAGCCAAAGAATGGCCTGAAGCCATATTGCATTTGCAAAATGCAATGCAATACAAGGAATTTGAGAACAGAACAGCAGATTATCTCCGTCTGGGACATCTGTATTTTCACAATGGGGAAAAACAAAAGGCTGAAGAACAGTATTTCCGAGGGCTGGGCATGAGCCGGGAAAAGGATTTGGAGACTCTGTACGGATTTTACAAAAAACAGGAAGATGCACAAGGTTTTTATGCCTTTCTGCAGGAAGCCCGGAAAAAATTTTCTTTTTCCTTTCGGACTGATATTCTGACAGCCCGCGTTCTGGCAGATATGAAGCGTTATCCGGAGGCAAAGGATATTCTCAGGCAAATCAATATAAAACGGCCTGAAGCACAGGCATATTACTGGCTGGCAAAAATTGCGGAAATGGAACAGGACTGGGACGCTATGGAACTGGCCATACAGAAGGCCACAGTATATGATCCTGAAAACAGGCATTACCACGCAGTTTTTTCCAATGTGTTAAGAAAACTGAAAAAATACGAACGCGCAGAAAAAGAGGCGGCTCTTTCACGGAAAAAATAAGCGCGGTCTGAACTGGCCCGGCAACTTCCGGATGCCGGAAACAAAAAAGGGGACTGAGCATGTCAGTCCCCTTTTACAGATTTCACATTGCAGAAATTTATATCTCAAAAAAAATTACAGCACACAGTCTCCATCCTGCACCGCATATTCCGGCACAAGTTTTTTCATTTTCTCCCTGATACCGCATACATCCTGTTTCGCAGCCAGATCATAGAGTTCTTCCAGTTCCCTATACAGCCATGCACGGTAATTTTCATGACTGTCGCGGGTTTTACAAAATCCGTTGGATTTGAGAACCATAATCTTTTCATGCTTTGTGGACACGATTCCTTCCCCTGATGTGATCAGTTCTTCATACAGTTTTTCCCCGGGACGCAGACCGGTATAGACAATCTGAATATCCCGATCCGGTTCTTTGCCGGAAAAGCGGATCAGATCCCTTGCCATATCAGCAATTTTTACCGGAGTTCCCATATCCAGAATAAATATTTCCCCGCCTTTTCCCTGTGAGCCTGCCTGCAGTACCAGTTGCACAGCCTCAGGAATAGTCATGAAATACCGGGTGACATCCGGATGCGTGACTGTAACAGGTCCGCCTGCCGCAATCTGGCTGCGGAAAAGCGGAATCACGGAACCCGAAGAGGCCAGCACATTGCCGAAACGCACGGCCATCATCCGGGTTCCCCTGTCAACAAAGGATTGCATTATCAGTTCGCAGATCCGTTTGCTTGCGCCCATGACATTGGTGGGGCGCACGGCCTTGTCTGTGGAAATGAGAAGAAAATATGCGGTATGATGCAGAACACTCTGCTCCATGATGGTAAAAGTCCCCCGGATATTGTTCAAAACCGCCTGCCAGGGGTTGTTCTCCATCATGGGAACATGTTTGTAGGCTGCCGCGTGAAAAACTGCATGGGGCTGATAACGGGAAAAAATTTTATCCATGAGATGGCGATCCTGCACATCAGCGAGTACCGGAATGCAGTCTGAAAACCCAATACGGTGAATCAGTTCCATCTGAATATTGTAGAGATTGTTTTCACAGTTATCGAGCAGAATAAGACGGGCCGGAGCAAAGCGCAGTATCTGACGGCAGAGTTCAGATCCGATGGAACCTCCGGCTCCGCTGATCAGTACACATTTTCCCTGCAGATAATGGGCAATCTGCTCCGTGTGCAGTTCAACCGGTGGACGGCGGAGAAGGTCTTTGTAATCCACATCCCGCAGGGCTTTTATGCTGACTTTTCCGTTAATGATCTCACTCCATCCCGGCAGGGTCTGATATTTCAGAGAACACGCAATGCATGTTTCAATAATACTGCGCAATTCCGGCCCGCTGGCTGAAGGGGTTGCAATAAGGACCTCTTTCACACCGAAAAAATCAGCATGGCGGGAAAGGGAATTCAAATCGCCCAGAACAGGAATATCATGTATGAATCTGCCCTTTTTTTGGGGATCATCATCAATAAAACCCAATACCTGATACCTGCTGCCGGGATTGCCCAGGATTTCCCTGATGGTCATTTCACCGGTGCTGCCCGCTCCGATGATAAAAACCGGACGCTGATTCCCAACAGACACATTATCTCCGTTCACTGCGTTTTTTCTGCGGAAAAATAAACGTATTCCAAAACGCAGACCGCCCGCGAAAAGAAAGGTAAAACATCCATCCAGAAGGAAGACCGCCCTGGAATATCCTGCAAAACGCTGAATGAATACCATAGCGGAAACCATTGCAAGGGTGGAAAATACTGTGGCTTTGAACAGCCGCAGCAGATCAGAAATTCCGGCATAGCGCCACATGCCCAGATAAAGTCCAAATGCCCAGAAGACAAATGTCTTCAGCGGAATCAGCCAGATCATGACCGAAATCATCTGATGCCAGGTATTTGCGCTGAACTGAAACTCAAATCGGATGCAGTAGGAAAGAAAATGTGCCAGTGCGAAGAGCACAATATCCGCAGTCAGAACAATATAAAAATTAAATGTGGATGCAAGCGGAGTGAAGCGGTACCGGACTGCATTGTAAAATCTTGCCATCATATGCGGTTTGCAGAAGTTCTCATTTCCATTGTCCCATTCCTGACATATCTGGGAAGTCTCCATATATCAATCCCCCTGTGAAAAATTTTGCCGGAATTCCGGCAGTAACGCTCTGCCGGAAATATGATTTCTCTGCCTGTATTCAATATGTCACACCAGGCACAATTCAGCAATGGGGCGCGAATGGTATTCACAGGGTAGAAATACACTGCTTTCATGGAAGGATTTTGCTGTCGGTCCTTCAGACAGAATGTGCACAGAATTTCATTTTCTTTTCCATTTTATGACTGAGCTTTCATGTTTGCTGACTCATGTTAAGCAAACTTTCAAAAAATCAGGAAGTTATCCGCTTTCACAGTCATACGGTGATTTATGAAAATAAATATCCCGGTTCAGTTCACAGGCACAGGGCAAAAGCCGGAATCCTGTGCTGCTTTTCCGGGATATTCTTTTCTGGAAATCACCTACCGGCGTAAGCCGGAATCCATTAATTTCAACCGGTGCCGGACACCGGCTTTCGCGGGTATGACTGTGGAGCGTAAGCTGCGTCAGTGATTTTTTTTAACATTTATAAATCAATCAGTTATTTTTCAGCCATTCTTCCAGACGGAGGAGGCCTTCTTCAGTGGAAATAAGCGGTCTGTATCCCAAATCACTTTTGGCTGCGCTGATGTCAAACCAGTGGGAGGTGGCAAGTTCTTTGGCAAGAAAACGCGTCATCTGTGGTTCGCTTTTCATACGCAAAAGTGTATAAAGCATTTCCAGCAGTGCACCCGCAGCATACGCGGTTTTTGCGGAAATGCGGCGTGTTACACGCGGAAGCCCCCCGGCTTTGAGTATCGCGTTGACCATGTCCCACAGGGGAATGGGATCATCCTGTGAAATGAAATAGACACGTCCGGAAAGCCGGGGATTTGCAAGAAGTTTTTCTGCGGCCAGAAGATGGGCATGCGCTGCATTGTCAATATAAATGGTATCCACCTTTTTCCCGCATTCTCCCACAATGCGCAGTTTTCCGGCTCTGGCCAGAATGCGGGGAACCAGATGATTATCCTCAGGCCCCCAGATGAGATGCGGCCTCAAAATAACAGTCTTCAGACCATCTGCGGCAGCCTGTCTGACTTCCTGTTCGGCCAGAGCTTTGGTTTTGGGATAATGGGCATGAAATGCAGCAGGATATGGAACAGTTTCATTTACGCCCTCCATATCTCTGCCATCAAAGATGACACTGGGGGAACTGGTGTGGATTAGTGCGGCTGTTCCCTGGCTGCGGCAGGCTGCAATCACATTGCGTGTGCCGGTTACATTAGTTTGATAATAATCTTTATACGGCCCCCAGACACCGGCTTTTGCAGCGGTATGAAATATCACTCCTGCACCTTTGCAGGCTTTTTCCACAGCTTTTTCATCAGCAATATTCCCCAGCACCTGCTCCGCGCCGAGTCTTTCCAGTTCCGGATGAAAAGAGCGGGAAAAACTTCGAACGCGTTCCCCGCGGAGGATCATCTCCCGGACAATGGCTTTGCCCAGAAATCCGCCTCCGCCCGTTACCAGAACAGTGCGGTTATCCGGCGAAGCAGTTTCTAAGAGGCCCATTCTGCGAGTTTCTCCCGGAAAATCTTGGAATTGTGACGCACATCCACAGGAAATCCCTCATGAAAGAGTATGGTTTTTATATCCTTGGTCATACTGTTTTTCGCGGCCAGATTGAGCAGTTCCTGTTTCACTGTCTCTTTGTCAATTCCCTTTCCGCTGTTTTTCAGTTCAATGCAGATGACCGGTTTCTGATGCTGGATTTCACCGACTCCCACCAGAGCGCTGCGGTATACCGCGGGATGGCGGTTGAAAACAGCTTCGCAGGGAACAGTGAACAAAGAACCGTTTTCCGTAACCACCCGGTGGCTTTTGCGTCCGCAGAACCATATTCTGCCCCGGTTGTCCCGCCAGCCCAGATCCCCCATCCGGTGCCATATTTCACTGCCCTCCCGGATTTTGGACAAAGCGTCGGATTCGGGCCTTTCAAAATACTGCTTTGTCACCACTTCCCCTTTGACCGTGATCTCCCCGATTTCACCGTCACCGACCAGCAGATGATCCGACCACTCCTCAATGGGTTCATCGCTGATCTTGATCAGCCGCACCCCAATATCCCCCACAGGCCGCCCCACACACATGCCATAGCCCTTTTCGCTGAATTTCCGTGTTTCATTAAGCACTTCCCTGCTTCCGATGGAAAGAACCGGCATGGCTTCTGTAGCACCGTAAGGGGTGAAAATTTCAGCACCGCCTTCAAGCATGGAGGAAAACTGTTCCAGATTGGCCGGGGATAAGGGAGCGCCCGCGGAAATCACGCGCCGCAGAGTGGGCAGCCGGATTTCTTCCATTTTGCCGTATTCCCCCACACGGTTGAGCAGAGCAGGAGAGGCAAACATGTTGGTAATGCCATGATCCATTATGGTTTCAATGATTTTTTCCGGATCAGCCATTGCCGGACGGGTCGGATCCATGTCCGGAATTACGGCTGTCATTCCCAGAGCAGGATCAAAAAGCGAAAAGAGCGGAAAGGTGGGCAGATCCACTTCATCCCTGGTGATGCCGAAATGGGAACCTATCAGCCGCACCTGTGCATCAAAAATGCCGTGAGTGTAAATCACACCTTTGGCCGGGCCTGTGCTTCCGGTGGTGAAAAGAATGGCAGCCATTTCATCAGCCCGGGTTTCAGCCACAGGCCAGGGTTTCCAGGGAAGATCTGTCAACTGTTTCAGACTGTGTCCGCTCCAGAACCAGCGGTGGCCCACTGTCACCCATGTCCGGACGGTTTTGAAAAAGGCCGGATACAGAAAGCGGAGCAGATGGGCTTTGGGAATGCCGATAAATGCATCGGGCATACTTTCTTTCAGACACTGAACCATCCGCGCCGCACCCATGCCCGGATCCACGATCACCGGAACTGCCCCGGTTTTGAAAAGGGCAAAGGTGAGCACAAAAAATTCCAGAGAGGGATTGACCATGAGAATGGTCCGCGTGCCCCGGCGGATGCCTGCGCGATCCAGCCCGTGCGCCAGGCAGTCTGATTCCCTGTCAAGCTGCATAAAGGTAAGGTGGGTATAGGCCACTCTGCCGCTTTCATCCCATCCGGCCGGATATATCACAGCACGTTTGTGCGGCTGCAGTTTTGCCATTTCTTTCAGACGGTTGGCAATATTGATGATTTTCCGGGTATCGGCAGTGGAAAGTTCCCCGGATTTTTTTTCCGTCTGTTCCGTGTGCTGGGCTTCATCCGTTTTTGTCAGGTCTGTTGTATCCATTTTTCAACCTTTTTGGAAGAGTTTCAGAAGATTTCCGGATAATCTCTTTTCCTTTTCACAGGGCCCTGTGTTCAGATTTTCTGTTTCAGGAACGGAAAGCAATGTGAATTCCTGTATCGGTTCCCGGAATTCTGACTGTATATCAGATTGCATGTTTTTTCAAGAAATCTTTGACCAGAAATGCCAGTTCCTCTGCTTTGTCCTCCAGGATATAATGTCCCGCGTCCGGAAAGAAATGCGTTTCAGCATAGGGAAAGCGGCGTGTCCATTCGGCAAAATAATCAGCGTCAAACACAAAATCCTGTCCGCCCCAGCAGATGAGCATGGGAACATGGGCAAGGGATGCAAGGTTTTTATCAGTCTGTCTGACCAGGTCGTAAGAGGGATCACCCGGACGCATGGGAATGTCCTGAACAAATTTCAGTGTGGCCAGCCGGTTCCGGGGATTGCTGTACGGAGCGATCAGACCCTGTTTTATTTCAGGAGCAAGCTGTCTGCCAGGAGCCATGTACAAAGCTGCCCTTGCAAAAAGATTGAGCCCCAGCACCGCAGGAACCGCAAATGGAAGTATGTTCCGGATCAGCCAGAGACGAAGCGGCAGTTTTTTCTTTCCGGGCGGGAAAAAAGCCGCTGTATTGGTGACAATCAGACGGGCAATGCGCTCCGGATACCGCAGAGCGTACACCATGCCGATCATCCCGCCCCAGTCATGCACCATGAGTGTAATTTTTTCTTTAATCCCAAGATGATCCAGCAGATATTCCAAATCTTCCACACGGCTTTGCAGCCTGAAATCATATTCATGCGAATCAGGTTTGTCTGAAAGGCCGCATCCCATATGATCCGGTGCTATGACCCGGTACGCAGGTGAAAGTTCCCTGATCATCTGCCGAAAATAAAAAGACCAGGTGGGATTGCCGTGAATCATGACAATTGGCTCGCCCCATCCCTCATCCGCATAATGGTAATTCAGGCCCCGGATGTTCAGAAAACAGGAGCGGAAGGGATAGAGATGCCTGATACCGGACATGCTGATTTTTCTGCCTGCCATTGTACTCACCAGTCCAGACCCAGCATCATGCAGTTGAGACCGCTGCCAATGCCGAAAAAAGCGACTTTGTGTCCGGGTAAAAGAAATTCCCGCTCCGAGGCAATTGCGGCAGTGATGGGAAGGGATACTGTTCCGATATTGCCCAGAAACGGATATGTGACAAAATCTTTTTCCTGATCAATTCCCACAGTTTCCAGTATGGTTTTCTGATGTGCCGCGCCCACCTGATGACAGATTACCCTATCCGGTTTGTCCGCCGGCCACTGCATTTCCCGCATAAATGCCCGGAAAGTCTCGGCTCCCAATGCCACTCCGTTGCGGAGTACGGCAACAGCATCGGTTTTCATTGTATAAACCCCGTCCACACACCGCCCCGCATCCGGTCCCCACAGACAGAGGCGGTGATGCTCCGCTGAATTACGGCATACACCTCCCAGCAGACGATGCCCCCTTTGGACAAGGGAGGAATGGGTCAGCAGAACTGCAACAGCGCCAGCGCCTCCGGTAAGGGTGGCAATGCTTTCCTTAAACACTTCCATATCCTGTGTCCGCAGCAGCCGGTCAATGGCAATATTCACCACTTCCCGCGCTGTTTCGCAGGAAACCAGCAGCCCGGCCCGGATCTGTCCCATCTCAATGGCATTGGCCACCAGCAGCATTCCGTTGAGAACTCCCAGACAAGCGTTGGACACATCAAAAATCTGCGTTTCAGGCCCCAGTCCCAGAGCATGGGCAACTGTGCATGCCGTGGCCGGTTCCATATTGTCCCGGCACACACCGCAGTAAATCAGCATCCCAATATCTTCTGCGGAAATATCCGCAGAGTCAATGGCTTTTCTGCCCGCGGCAGTAGCGCCTTCCGAAACCCTGAATCCTTTATCCCAGAACCGTCTCTCATAAATGCCGGTAATGGCCTCCAACTGCCCGGTTTTCAGATGCAGACGCTGATACAGCGGATCCAGACGGCTTTCCAGATCCCTGGACAGAATTACGTTGGGGGCCAGTTCATAACCAAATGAATGAACAATGACATTTTCGTATTTCATAAATGACTGGTTTGAATTTTCTCCTTTGAAATATGCGGATAAAGCCGGTTTTCTGCGCATGCAGTTTTTTGGCAAAATCCCTAAGCAGATATCATAACATAATTTTCAAAAAGTGGATACAGTTATTTTTTGCTGACAGATTCAGGACTTGGGGAAAGGGAATGATACAGGACAAAAAATGTGTCAGGAACTCATGGCGGCAGGGCAGGGGATATTCAATGAACACCTGCGCTTCAGTCTGGAAAAAGATGAGGATTTCCAAAATCATCAGGGCTTTCTGTTTTTCCCGGATCATCTTGCGGAGCTTTTTCAGAAATCAGGAAACCACCCTCTTTCACCCTCATTCCGGTTTAAGCTTTAATTCATTGATTTCAGGCAATTGCTGATACAGGCTTTCGCCGGTATGACGATGGTGCGTAATGCGGGTTCTTAAAAAGCAGAAACAAAACAGGCCTCCTGCAAATTTTTTGTTCCCATTTTCCGATACAATAAAAACAAATGGTTAAAATGAAGATTTTTTAATTTTGCAGGAGGTCTGATGAACACATGGACAGAGTCTGACATCAGAATGAAAAAACTTTTGAGTTTTCTGCTATCTCAATCAGATCATAGGCTGTGGCAAGCCGGAAATTGGAAGGCATATCATCCTCTCCCACAAGGCGGACACCGGCACAGGGTTTGCACACGAGAATCGGAACATTTTTTTCCTGCAGATATTTCATATAGGGAAGCAGTTCATCTCCGGTTGGAGCTTTTACACGTTCGGCCAGCATCATATTGCACAGAAATGCGGCATCATCTGCCAGAAAGACTTTTACGTCATGCCCCTTTTCCGCAGCCACCTTTGCGAACTGAAAACAGCGCACAGCACGGGTGGGATCTTCCGAGCCTCTGGTCAGTACAAAAAAAAATTTGCTCATGACATTCTCCTTTTGTTTTGTGAAATAAGCAGTTGGCATATCAATGTCTTATGTATTCCAGGCCATAAACTTTGCCTGCATCCGGAATTTTCTGTGAAAAATCATTTTCCATATGCTGCTGCCCCGTCCCCGGCACCGGATACCCTGCACTGAATCAGTTTGCAGTTCTGATTCCCCTTTTGAAAATATCAAAAGCGGCTTTCAGGGTTTCCCTGAGATAATCCTTATCATCATCAATGATTTTTTTGCTGGATTCCCACAGAATCACACCTGAAAACATGGCCCAGAATATATCTGCAATGGCAAAGGGATGTTTGTCAATAAACAGCTTCTCCCGTATCCCCAGCCTGAAAACATCCGCAATAGCACTCAGGGATTTGCGTGACAGCTCCTCAATTTCCGTCATCATCTCTTCGGATAAATTCTTCAGGGTCTCGCTGGATTGCAGATGAAACAGATTGATGATAATGAGAGGATCAAAATCATACACGTCAAACATGGCATCCACCAGCGCGTCCACCCTGCCCTGGGCATCCAGTTCGGCATTGCCGTTGACATGCTCAAGTCGGATAATCAGGTACTGCAGTATTCTCAGGGAAAGTGAGGCATACAGTTCGTCTTTGTTTTTGAAATACAGATACAAAGTGCCGGGACTCAGCTCTGCTTCCTTGGCAATATCCTCCATTGTGGCCCTGTTAAAGCCTTTTTCACAGAACACGCGTTTCGCGGCCACGATAATCTGCTGACGTCTTCTTTCCCGTTCTCTTTCTTTTCTTTCTCTGATTCCCATTTTTTATTCCCAACTTTCTGAATAATGTTTATTATAAAATATACTGTATATTTTATGTTGAAAATTTAGTCAAGAAAAAAATTATCATTGTGCACAGCAGCGATGATTTTCAGCCGCTCAGGACAGAATGCACTGTCCTTCTCAGGAGCGAAATGCATCCCATGATTATCCAATTATCCAAAATCCAATGCGGTCAGGCGGTGGCACAGACATTCTGTCTGCGCTGCATTATCTGAAATGCCAATGAAGGCTCTGCCGAAAAATGCAATTGTATAACTTATAATTATAATTCTGTATATCTAAAATGTCAAATTCCTCTTTTTCTTTCCAGTTTTGCCACGCATTCTATATGAAAGGTGTGGGGAAACATGTCAACAGGCTGCACTTCAATGACATGGTAATCCTCTTTGAGCATGAGCAGATCCCGTGCCTGTGTGGCAGGATTGCAGGAGACATAAACAATTCGCAGAGGTGCGGCATCCCGAATCTGGCGGACTGCATCCTTATGAATTCCGGAACGGGGGGGATCAATAATCAGCACATCCGGCTTTGTGCCGATGGCTGCCATGCATTCTTTGATATCTCCGGCCATGAACCGGCAGTTGCTGATTCCGTTGCTTTGGCAGTTGGCACGGGCATCGGCCACAGCACTTTCCACAATTTCAATACCGGTAACCTCTGCTGCTTTGTCCGACAGGCAGATGGCAATGGCGCCTGTGCCGCAGTACAAATCCCATACACTTTCCCTGCCGCTGAGCTGTGCATAGGATTTTACGGTTTCATAAAGTTTTTCCGCGCCCCGTGTATTGGTCTGAAAAAAGGAGTTGGCAGAAATGTCAAAGGTGTATCCTGCAATCTGATCTTTGATTACCGGAGAACCTGCCAGCAGAATTTCATATTCCCCCACTGCGACTCCGGCTTTCCGGGCTGTGATATTGTTGACAACGGAAACAATATTCGGATATTTCCCCATCAGAAAATCCGCCAGAGGCCCAACAGTTTTCCGGTCTTCCGAGGCTGTGATTATATTGACCATCCACTGATCAAAGGCCACAGAATGGCGCAGCATGAGAAAACGCCAGAATCCCTCATGCGTCCGGAGTCCGTACACCGGAATTCCTGAGTTTTTCATATACTGCCGCACATCTTCGAGAATGGCATTCCCGGTTTCAGCCTGCAGGAGACACGCGGAAATATCCAGCACCTTGTGAAAGGTTCCGGGCACATGAAGGCCCAGGGCAAAAGAAAAACCCGTGTCTTCCCTGCCCAGTTCATCCGGCAGCAGCCAGCGTCTGTCCGAACAGGAGAATTCCATTTTGTTGCGGTATCCGAAAATCTTTTCTGAGGCAATAACCGGATGAACCGGAATATCGGGCATCAGTCCGATATGGGCAAGAGCGTCCGAAACATGCTGCCGTTTATAGGCAAGCTGCTGTTCATATTTGAGAAACTGCCATTTGCACCCCCCGCAGCATCCGCTGTAGGGGCATGGGGCAGTGATCCTGTGGGGGGAAAGTGAAAAGAATTCTGCCACACGGGCTTCTGCGTAATTTTTCTTTTTTCTTACAATACGGGCCAGAACCCGGTCAAGTGGCACAGTCTGATCCACAAAGATCGTAAAACCGTCAACTTTTGCAATGCCTTTTCCCCCAAAGGCCATATCTGATATTTCCAGTTCGATTTCCTGTATTTTCTTTTTTTTCATCAAAATTTTCCTGTCTTCGCCTGACCTTACGGCCAGTCATAAATAGGGTGATTGGTCAAATTTCCTGACGGGATTTTAAAAAACACCTTAGGCGATTTTCAAAAATGAAATATCCAACTTATATTAACTGATGTTACGCCGGATCGTCATACCGGCGAAAGCCGGTATTCATAACGTTTTGAAAATACTGGATTCCGGCTTTCGCCGGAATGACGGGCAAAGCGGATAACTGCCTGATTTTTGAAAAGGCTGCGTAACATCAGTTAAATAAGCCACGAATGACACGAATATGCACGAACCATAATTCGTGGAATTCGCGGCTGTACCATCAAATCTTCTGAGTAATGGTATAGTCAATGCCGTTTCCTTAAGGCTCCCCTCCCTTAAGGGAGGGGCAGGGGGAGGGTGGAAACATCATCTGGTTACAGGGTATTATTTCCCCCTCCCCTGACCCCTCCCGCCGGGGGAGGGGAATTTTATCCTTAAGGAAACGGCATTGATGGTATAGTTGGGTACTTAATGAGCAAATCGCAAATCATTCATAAAAATTTCTGCCTTTGTCCGCCATTTTCCTCAGCAGTTCCGAAGGTCTGAACCTCGGCCCCTTTTCCGATTCCAGTCCGGACAGGATTTCCACCACCCGCGGGATGCCCAGCGCATCCGCATAAGAAAAAATTCCGCCCCGGTGTGCGGGAAATCCCAAACCGTAAATCATGGCAATATCCAACTGTCCCGCATCTTTGGACACACCATCACTGACGGCACGCGCACCTTCATTGATAAGCCGGAGCATCAACTGTTCCAGAATACTTTCCTGAGAAATATTTTTGGGCAGTATATGATTTTCTGCCATATATCCTTTGATAACCTCCTGAAAAGCCGGATTCAGGGCAGTGCTTTCTGTCCGGTAATCATACCAGCCAATTCCGTTTTTCCGTCCCATGCCGCCGGTTTTTTCCAGCCTTTCCCACAAAGGGCATATCGGCCATTTTTCCCCAAATGCCTCAGAAAGCTGTCTTTCCGCCATGAAGACCGCATCAGTACCTGTGAGATCGCTCAGGCGGAAGGGGCCCATCGGCAGTCCGAACTCAGCCATAACCTTGTCAATACTGAAAGGATTCACCCCTTCTGCTGCGAGAAAACAGGCTTCATTGATAAGGGTGAACAACTGCCGGGATGCAAAAAATCCGGGAGAATCATTGACCACAACCGGAATTTTACGGAGTTTCCGGGCAAATTCCACGGCTGTGGCGAGAATGTCATCTGCTGTGATCCGGGCGCAACTGATCTCCAGGAGCCTGATTTTTCCCGGCGGATTCAGAAAATGAAGTCCGATGATGCGGGAAGGATCTTCCAGTACCGAAGCAATCCGGCTGACCGGCAGAACCGAGGACGCGCTGGCAAAAACCGTATCCGGACGGCAGATTTTTTCCAGATTCCGGAATATTTTCTGTCTGAGTTCCATATCCTCTTTCACAGATTCAATAATCATATCCGCATCCGCAAGTTCTTTAAGCTGGGTTGTTCCATGCAGGCGTCCGGCAATCCACTGCTCAAGTTTTTTTTCTATGATCTGCTCTTTTTGCAGGGACTGATAAAGGGTGTTTCGGATTTGGGTCATACCCCGTTCCAGAGACGCGGGATTGACGCCCATCACATGAATTTCAAATCCCCTCTGCAGGAGAATTCCTGCAATGCCTGTGGCCGCAATATTGCTGCCCACTATACCGATTTTCCTGATTTTCCTGTGTTTTTCCCCCCTGATACGGATAAGGGTTCCCGCGTCACGGGTATTGATGAAAACACGGATGAGGTTTTTGGAAATATCCGAGGTAGCACATTCGCAGAAAAGAGCTGCTTCAGTTCTGATATCTGAAAGAAAATTGATCCCCAGTCCTCTTTCCACAGCTTCCACAGCCCTGAACGGAGCAGTCTGACCTGCGGAAGTATGGGAAAGCCTGTCCCGGAACAGAGCGGTGATCTCCTTTTTTTCCGCGCTGCTGAGCAGTTTGTCAAAGCGTTTTCCGGTCAGACGCATACGGAAGTTGATCCTGCCGGAGATGAACTGTCTGGCCGCTATTATGGATTTTTCCCGCAGTTTTTCTGCTTCCGCGATTTCATCCGCAAGCCCTGAGGATAAAGCCTGTTCCGCGGGGATGTCCTGTGCAGCCGTAATCATGCTCAAAGCGGTTTTCACACCCACCACGCGGGGAAGCCTCTGGGTTCCGCCCATGCCGGGAATCAGGCCGAAACGCAGATCCAGCATTCCCAGCCTGACACCTCCTGCAACCACACGGTAATGACAGGCCAGTGCAATCTCCAGACCTCCTCTGGAACAGTGACCGTTAATCATGGCAAGCACAGGTTTGGGCCCCTGCTCAATGGTATTGAGAAGCCGGTGGATATTCATCAGCTTCGCGAGGCAGTTGTCCTTATCCTTTATCTTCAGTATTTCAGAGATGTCAATCCCGGCAATGAACTCCCGGCCGGTTCCGGTCAGAATAATGGCCCGCACAGCCCGGTTTTCAAAAATCTGCGCAAAGGCTTCCGACATTTCCTCCACAAAGGATTCAGACACCTGGTTCAGGGGCGGGGGAGACACGGTGAATACCGCAATATCCTCTTCCACAGAGATGTTCAGAGATTTGTATTCCATTTTACCTGCTGTTTTACCTTTCCGCGGTTGCCATTAATACCAGTTCGCCATTGATTTGATGCAATATTGTCAGTTTTCCGCTGTTTTGTCTGTGCAAAAAACCGCTCCGCTTAATTTCTGCACTCCTCCGGATCAGTCCGGGGCCGGATTGCAGCCTGTATCAGGTCAATGGCGAATCGGTATAATTCCTTCTTTCTGCCTGTGAACAGTTCCGGATTCCCGATTTTATCATTCAGATGCTCCGTTGCATTTTTTGTATGAAATCTGAAAAATACCTTTGTGAGGCTTTGTGCCTTTGTGTCTTCGCTACAGTCTGAAACAGCCGGAACATGAAAATTTTTTTCAGATTTCACAGCCTGTCAGACCGGACTTTGTTTTCTCAGTCATCTATTCCCATACGCTTTTTCAGTTTTTCCAGTTCTTTTTTCCTGCTGCTTTGGCGGTTTGCACGAATATCATCAAAAGAGGGGATTTCCCTGTCCGGATCGTCTTTGGACCGGAAAAGCATATAACTTCCCCATTTGAGAAGGGCAAAGCAGAACAGGGCAATGAGAAGCAGAGTTCCCACAGTTCCGCCGAAAACAATCCATATCCGGGTTTTCTGTATGGCAAGGGCAATGCCGAAACTGACCACAAGAATAATCATCAGCGCGTAAAGCCGATCCACACCGGGCAGGCTGTTCCATTGCGCATTTTTTCCCACGATGACAAGGGTGAGAATCATGCAGATGATGGGAAGGAAATACACCGTGAAATTGACCGTGAGCAGATTCTGATGGATGAAAAACAGGGAATAGGCCGTAAGCACGCAGGAACACATTCCCGGCACGCAGACCAGATAAACAAAAAAGGAATAGACATAATTCCAGGGCGGATAATTTCCGCTCCCGCGATCATGGATGCGGCTGATGAACCACAGCAGAATGGGCGGGGAAAAAAAGACTGCCAGAAGAATCCGGATGTCAGTCTGCCCGATTTTTGTGATCAGTTCCTGTAAGGTCATATGAGAGCCTCCCATTTTTCACCCACAGACGACACAATATCACCGACAAAAGCTGTTTTGCGGAGATTTTCAGGTTTTTTTCCTGTAGCATGAAAAGAATAATCCGGTGGTACCAGTTTGGCGATTTCCCTGCTTTCAGAAGTTACAGAGAACATGTCACCGGCCTGAATTTTTGTCAGCACATAAGGTATATTTTGAGGTATATCAATGATCGCAATATGTTCCATAAATATCTCCTTTTGAATATTGTTATACCAATTCGCTATTGAATTTATACAATAAAGTGAGTTGTTCTCTCTGTGTTCTCTGTGGGAAACCGAATCATAAGTATACTTTCAATGGAGAATTGGTATTACAGTAGGGTGGGCACGTTTTTTTGTGCCCACCTCTGAAATGGTGGGCACA
>JBFXEJ010000032.1:0-51972 GCA_050180235.1 Desulfococcaceae bacterium | reverse complement strand
CTCAAAAAAGAATATCTTTTTGTAATGCACAGCCCGGCTGTGTTTGACAGGTTCTTCCGCATTCAGGCCGGAAAGATGATAATACGCGATGCTGTCCGGTATGCCCCGATCCAGAAAAATCAGTTCTGTATCAGGAAGATGCGCCTCATTTTTCAGCTTCTGGCATAAAATGGCCTGCTGCATTTCCAGCGCATTTCCCCGGATATTGTCCATTGATCTGCCTTTCTGCAGTTGACTGTCAATATATGCCCGTGCCGCCTCATGGACAACCCGGTATCCCATTCTTTCCAGTTCGCAGATGACAGTGGTTTTTCCGGAACAGGGCGCGCCGGTAATCACATACCAGTTTGTGTGACGTGTCATTTTTCGTTAAGTAAGGTTCCATAAAATTTTCAGAAAAACCGGATTTTTCGGAAAAATCCGGTTTTTTTGGAATGTTTCCCACAAATTTCCCACAGAGAACACAGAGAAAAATTTCCCACAGAGAACACAGAGAAAAATTTCCCACAGAAAACACAGAGAAAAGTTTCCCACAGAGAACACAGAGGAAAGTTTCCCACAGAGAACACAGAGAAAAATTTCCCACAGAGAACACAGAGATTTTTTCTGTTTTTCTCTGTGTCCTCTGTGGGAAACAATAGACCTCTTGCAAAAGTCAATTTTAATCCAATAAAATCAAAGGTGCAACTCCCAGTTTTGCAAGAGGTCTAATATTTTTTCCCTGCGTACTCCGTATCTTTTTATGCCAGCAGATCCGCAGGCATTTCACAGGATTCGGGAGATGCTTTTTTCTTTTCCACAAAATGGGCAGCAGCCAGCGCGGCTGTGCATCCTTCTGCAGCAGCCACCACAATCTGCCGCGCGTATTTTTCTTTCAGATCCCCGACTGCAAAAATGCCCGGAATCCGGGTTTCGCATTTTTCATCTGCCACCACATAGCCTTCTGCGTTGCGTTTGATTCCGGCAGGAACCAGTGCATTGTTGGGATTGAAACCGATGAAAACAAAAACCCCGTCTGTTTCCAAATCCCTTTCCTCCCCGGTCTTTGTATCTTTCAGCCCTACTCCGCAGACACCGCTCTGATCTGCTTTGATTTTTGTCAGCACCGTATTCCAGAGCATCTCAATCTTGCATTCGGCTTTGATCCGTTCCTGCAAAATCATTCCGGCCCGCAAAGCATCCCGGCGGTGCGAGATATACACTTTTTTGGCAATTTTTGCCAGATAAAGGGATTCTTCTGCTGCACTGTCGCCGCCGCCAACAACCACAACGGTTTTGTTCCGGAAAAAGAAACCGTCACAGACTGCACAGTAGGAAACCCCTTTGCCGTAATACTCATCTTCGCCCGGAATGCCCAGTTTGCGGGGACTTCCGCCAGTGGCAAGGATGACCGCATAGGATTTGAGTGATTTGCCGCCCGCGAGTTTCACTGTATGAAATTCCAGTCCGGGTTCAACAGCGGTCACTTCATCTGATAAAGTTTCCAGCCCGCATGACTGTGCATGTTCCGAAAATTTCAGGGAAAGCTCGGAACCGCTGATATGGATGAATCCCGGATAGTTTTCCACTTCATTGGACAGCATTATCTGACCGCCCGGAACGCCTTTTTCCACCAGTACGGTTTTCATTGCAGCGCGCATAGCGTAAATTCCGGCAGTCAGACCTCCCGGCCCCCCGCCCACAATAACCAAATCATAAATACTGTTTTCCGGCATATGCTGTCTCCTTTTTATCAGTTTATGTGCCTGAATATTTTTTGGCATTTCTGGCAGACTGCATCAGAAAGATTTCCAATTCTCTGTTTCCAGATTGTATCCCAAATCTTTGATGCGTTGATAATGCTCTGTATTTCCAGTTGATAAAATCAAACCGTGTTCCAATGCAATAGCTGCAATCATTGGATCTGCACGTCCCACAGGCTGTCCTGTCCGTTCCAGATCAGCATATATTCTTCCTGCAATTTCAGCACTTTTTACATTCAATGTCAAAATTTCTGCTGTGGTGACTGTTGAAAGAAATTTTAAAAGTTTTTCTTCTCTATTCACCTTGTGAAAACCTTTCACAATCTCCAAAACAGTAATGGTTGAAAGTGTAAAAAATCCAAACAGATTTCTGTAATTTTCAGCCTTCAGAATAACATTGGGATTTTTTTTCTTGAGAATTTCCGAAAAAATATCCGTGTCGAGCAATATTTTTTTCATCCTGTCCCCCGCAAGGAGTCCCGTTCACGGGACTGCATGGCAGATTCTGAAATCTGATCAATGAGTTGAGGATCGTCTTCAAACAATCCCAGAAGATGATCCCTGTTTTCTTCTGTTTGTTTCGGCAGTTCATGCTTCAAAGACTGAAGAATTGCCTCAATCAGGTAAAAGCGATCTGCTATGGGAATTTGCATAATCTGCTGTATGGTCTGTGTATCAATCATGATATTTTCCCCCTTTTTCAAATCAGGTTCCGTTAAACTTGAATTCCCCTTTTCCCAGAATGTCATGCAGATGCAGAATACCCAGCACCACGCCGCCGGAACTGCAAACAGGCAGCACCGTTATTTCAAAGGATTCCATTATATTGAGCGCATCATAGGCAGGGGTTTGGGGACTGACGGATTTTGGTTTTACAGTCATAACCGCCCCTGCTTTTTTTTCGGAAAAAGAAATCTGTTTTGCCAGCATCCGGCGAATATCTCCGTCTGTGATAATGCCGGACAGGGTCCGATCCGGTTTCACCACCAGCGCGACACCCAGACTGATGCGATCCATGACAGCAAGGGTTTCAGGCATGGAAGTATCCTCATACACCAGAGGAACCATGTCTCCGGTCAGCATGAAATCCTCGACCTTTTTGGAAAGCCGCTGTCCCAGCGCACCGCCCGGATGAATTTTTCTGAAATCCCCGGATTTGAAATTCTTGCAGTTGATCAGCACAACAGCCAGCGCGTCTCCCATTGCAAGCAGAGCAGTTGTGCTGGCAGTGGGAGCCAAACCCATAGGACATGCCTCTTTTTCCACCCCGACATTGATGACAATATCACTGTTTCTGCCCAGAGTGGAATCCGGTTTTCCGGTGAACGCGATGATTTTGCACCCGATACTGCGTATACTTGGGATCATGATATTGAGTTCATCGGTTTCCCCGCTGTTGGACAAAGCCAGCAGAATATCATCCGGGCAGACCATTCCCAAATCCCCGTGCATGGCCTCCACCGGATGCAGAAAAAAAGAACGGGTTCCTGTGCTGTTGAAGGTTGCCACAAATTTGCGTCCGATAATTCCGGATTTTCCGATACCGGCCACAATCAGCCGTCCGGTGGAATGGCAGATCAGTTCTGCCATCTGCCTGAAACGGTCATCAATATGCTCAATAAGATGCAGAATTCCCTGCGCTTCTGTCCGCAAAACTTCCTTTGCCTGTTCCTGTATCATTGCTGTTTTTCCTTGCTGTATTTTCCATATGTCTGCCTGTTGAAATGCCATTACCGTTTTCATTGTTCCAGCCATAGGAAGGACTGCGTAACTTCAGTTATCATGACTGGAAATCCTGAAATCAGGTGAATCAGGGTTCAGACAGGAATTCATTGTCTGAAACTTCCATACATTTTTCCTGAAAAAAATAAACCATGCCTATGCAGCGGTTTCTGTTATCTGAAAATTTTTCATCGGGACTTTTATCTGATTCCAGTTCCGTTCTGTATGAACTGCATGTTCAATTTTTTTTGCAGTGTGTGCAGTCAGATATTTTTCTCCGCATTGACAGCATACACCGGCAGGCACATTTTGAAATACATACAGTTTCCCCTTATACCGGTAATCAAGTTCGACATTTCGGGGAAGCACCTCGCCGCCGCAAAAAGAACAGTCTCCATATTTATACATTACTTACTCCTTGTCCTGTCATTTATCCATTTTGGAAGTCTGGGCAGATAAACAGTTATAATTCTTAATATTTGCAAAGAAGTATAACCGCATACAATGTGAACAGCTCTTTTCTGATCGTCATAGCCCAGTATCAGACAGCTCCTTCCTCTTACGTCATCAGAATAATCTTCCAAAATTTCTCCGTTCAGAATCGCTGTATCGTGCCGCAGCCCTCGCAAATAACCACTGCGACACGTTTGAAAAGATAATACTCAATCCAGCCTGTTTCCCCTGTAAGTCCGAAGGTGTGTCTTCTTTTCTCTGAGCATTGCCTACAGTATTCGGCCATGATTACCTCAATTGTGATTGCGCTTTGCTTACAAGCCGGTCATCCTGGAATGTGGCATTCATATTACCGCCGGTGATCGGATAATCCTTTGCTTTCCACATATACATCACAGTGGTAATGCCGCCCAGATCACTCCTGGACACCTCTTCCCCTGCCTCGCCCAAAATATGCGACACTTCAACATATTCCATTCCGGGCCGGATCTTCTGAAATCCTGCTTTGGTGACGCCCAGGACTTCCTGCAACTGCCAATAGGGATACGGCACGGTATCTTTTGGAGGGGTATAAGCCGGTTTTGGTTTTGGGGCAGACGGAGGTGGTTCCTTTTCCGAAAAAATGATTTCCGAAACTTCCGCTTCCGGGAAACTCAGGACACCCCCGAATTTCTCCATTTTCACCTCTCCGTTTTCTTTCCATGCCCTGCGGCATTCATACTGTTTCCCGCTTTTCAGAATCACGGTATCAGCCCATGCAGATGCCGCAAAGCAAAGGGAAAATACAAGAAAAAACATCTTTTTCATTTCAGGTTCCTTTCTGTTTTTGGATTATTTGGGCAATTACTGTGATATTTTTCCGGATTTTATCAATATTCACGTTGTCACAATATCCTTCGTCTTACAATTTTCAATTCCCTGATTCTCATAGTTTTTTTGGATTATCTATTTGAAAATACTGCCAATCCTGAAATCAGGACGGTGATTTTTCCTTTGCTGAAAAACTGCCCGTTTTTTAAGAAGGAAAAAATCAATATACTGTCTGTTCAATCTGATCCGCAAACCATTGATTCAGGCTCTTGCCGGAGCGTTTTGCAGCGGCAAAAACTCTTCGGTGCAAATCCGGGGACAGCCGCAGTGTCAGTCTGCCGGAAAAGGGTTTATCCGGTTCTTTCCCGTGCCGTTTGCAAAAATCTGTATAAACATCCACAGAGTTATGGAATTCCTGTATGATTTCAGAAACCGGTTTTCCCTGAAATGTAATCACATCACGGGTGTTAATCACTTCCCCGTGGAAAATTTCAGCCTCATCATCAAATTCCACATCAGCGATATATCCTTTATACTCCATCATGATTTTACTCCTGCCTCTGACAAAAAACGGCGCATGGATTTGACTGCACCCTTATCTGTTTCTTTCTGCGGATGCGGACGGTGAAAGACCGCCGCAATCCCGTTTAACAGTATCCCGGCCCGCGGCACCGAGAGATATAAGCATGGATTCAATATCACGCCAGAAAATGTTTGCTCTGATGGGATTTTCAAATATGGCGTTCAGTGTTTTTCGGTGCTTTGAATTCATTTGTTTCTGTCCACTTCCGCAAAAATATCAAACACTCATTTGCATATGCAGTCCATCATCCAACTTCTTTGAATTTCTGATTATTCTCCGTCAACCTGTCAATGCGCTTAAGTCTGATGCAACACGTCGATGCTTTTTCCGATACCGTTTTGTTGCCGGACGGCAGCGGAGCAGCACATATGTGGCTCCCGCTCCGCCGTCACAGGCTCTTGCACTGGCAAAGGCCATAACCCATTTCCGCCAGGGGCCTGTGGTAAGCCACTGGCATATCCTGTTTTTCAGTACCGGCATTACCGGTGATGAAAGCCCGCGTCCATGAACAATCAGCACTGTGCGCTTTCCTTCGGAAACAGATCGTTTCAGAAAATCCTCAAATACCTCCCGCGCTGCAAAGGCATTCAGACCGTGAAGATCAATATGATCCTGAACCGAAAAATCTCCCCGGTGCAGACGCATGGGAATCTCAGGACTGATATTGTATCCCCTTCCATCCATATATTCCGGAGTGTCTGAAACAATAAAACCCTCTCCGGAAACAACAAGGTTTTTCAGCATGGAAAGGGTTTCTGAGCCTGTGTCTTCGGCAGTCCGGACAGCTTGCGGGGGATTTTGTTTCTGTACCCCGCAATTTTCCCATGAAACAGGGACAACATCAGACATGGCCTCTGCAAACAACTGATGCTCATTTTCCGGAAAGGATTTTTTCTCAGACTGTTTCAGCGGGGGAGCGCATGGAATCTCCGCCAGACGTATATTTCTGTTTTCAATCAGATGCCTCAGGTCTTCAAAAGGTCTGTATCCATAATCATCAGAAAGCTTTTTTCCTGCACGCTTCATGGTCTCACCTCCGCTGAAAGTTTCCGGAAACGGGAAAAATCTTCTCCGTCATATATCCAAAGGAAAAATCTCTTTTTTCGAATCTCCTTTCTTATACCGGTAATAATCCCGGATGATGTCTGCATGGTCAAAGGCAATATTTTCCGGAAGAGATGTTTCCGTAAATACGCCCAGTTTTTTTGCGTCATCCATTGCTTTGGGGATTCCTGATCCGCGGGCGATGAATACGGTTGTCACTGTATGATGTCTGGGATCCCGGCCCGGATCCGAATATGAGTGAAACTGCTCTGTGAGAAGCACGTCCAGTGAGGTTTCCTCTTTGGCCTCCCGTCTTGCCGCAGTCTCAAGAGATTCCCCGTAATCCGCGAATCCGCCGGGCAATGCCCACCCGTAAGGCGGATTGCCGCGTTCAATCAGGATGATCCCGCTCCCGGTTTCAATAATAATATCCACAGTGGGCAGCGGATTTCTGTATGTTTTTTCCATGTCACAGCTCCGGAGCGCCAGAAGGAATCAGGCAGGCAAAGATCAGTTTTTCCTCCCCGGTATTGCGTATCCTGTGTTCCTCATTTCCGGGAATAAATGCCGTATATCCGGACTGCACCGGTATCCAGTCCCCTTTGCAGAAGACTTCCCCTTTGCCGGAATGGAAAAAAATTTCATGCTCCCAGTCATGGGAATGAAGCGGCGTGAATCCTGCCGGAGCGATTTCAAACACCCGCATACAGAAACGGGCCGCTCCATCGGCTTTTCCGATTACGACTCTGCCGGTCACTCCTTTGGCAGCCTCACTTTCAAACTGTCTGGGTTCTGATTTGCTGTAATGAGCGATTTTCATGTTTTTTTACTCCTTTTCTTATCTCACTATACTTCATAATTGTACCCATATCAATCAGCAATTTCTTATCTTCAGAAAAAATCTGAACATAAGACGGTATTTATAACTGATGTTACGCAGCATCGTCATACCGGCGGATACAGCAGCCTGCCGGATTTTGAACCGATGTCGGATTGCCTGAACAAAGAATCACAGAATATTTCTTTTTCATCCATTCAGATTGTGTTATACATATCAAAATTTTGCAGGTACAGCCAAAAAAACATGCGTAAATCATTTTTATACAGTGCAGGAGCAGAAAAAGAATGAACCGTCCTCCTTTTTTGTTCATTCCCATAGGTATTTTGCTGAATCTTATAGGCGCCTTTGCCAATTCAGCCCTGAAACTCCCTTTGTTTCTCGACAGCATCGGAACCTTTCTGGCTGCTGTCACACTTGGCCCCTGGATCGGCGCGGCAGTCGGATTTCTGTCCAATCTGATTATGGGGGTGGTTCATACTCCGGTTGCCATCCCTTTCGGCATTGTGAATGTGCTCATCGGTCTGGTGGCAGGTTATCTGGCCAAAACAAGGGGCTTTGAGGATTATCTCACACCGCTGACCGCCGGGCTGGTTCTGGGGCTGCTGTGCCCCCTGATTTCCACCCCCATTGCCGTATATCTCTTTGGAGGTGTCACTGGCGGGAATATAGACACCTATGTTTCAGTTCTGATGGAATCCGGGCATAAAATATTTTCCAGTGCGTTTCTGGTCCGCATTGCAGCCAATCTGACAGACAAACTGCTAAGCGCGTTTGCTGTGCTGATTGTGATCCGGCAACTGCCCGGAAGATTGAAAGGAATGGCCGCTGCCCGAAAAAAGAGCAGGAAGGCAGATACCCGGCCCGCAGAAAAAAAATGAATCCGAAACTGACATTTTTTTTTGTTCTGCTGACAGCGTTCACCTGTACAGCACAGGATATTCCGCCATTTCCCCGGCCTTTGAAAGTGGCCGGTATTGCAGATCGTCCGCCAGTGGAGTTTTCCAATTCCGAAGGGAAACCGGACGGCATACTGCCTGATCTGTGGAGGCTCTGGTCAGAACAGACCGGCATTGCCACTGAATATCATCTGTTTTCCAAAACCGAAGCCCGGCAGATGCTTCTTTCCGGAGATTTCCATGTAATCTCCGGAATTTCCCCATATTCTGATGATGAACTTCTGTTTTCCGGGACTTATTACAAAACAGACATCCGTATCTTTACTCTCAATGAGGAAAGAGGCATCCGTGAGCACAAGGATCTGAGTGCCTTCCGGGTCGGTGTGGTCAGCGAAGGCAGGGCTGAGATGTATTTACGGGAAAATATGCCTTTTCTGGCCATTGCCCCTTTTCCTGATGCCAGGCAACTGGCAGATTCCCTGTCTTCCAAAAAAATCCGCGCGGCTGTGGGCGATACAGATGTGCTTCTGTTCTGGATGGGACATTATGCTGCCGGAGGAAGAATCCGCTACCTGTCTGAACCGCTGTTTTCCCCGCCTGTCTGCGCGGCTGTGTCAAAGAAAAATTCCTTTCTGCTATCGATAATCAATCAGGGATTTGCAGGAATTGATCCGGGAAAAAAACAGTCTGTGATAAGAAGCCGCACAGGTTTTTCCATCGGGCACAGAATTCCCTGGCATCTGTTCAGCATCGGAATTCTGCTGCTGATTCTTGTCCTGACCGCTCTGGTTTTCTGGCTCTGGAATGAGCAGTTGCGTGCCAGAGTGGAAGCCGCGACTGCGGATTTGATAGAAAAGCAGCAGCAGTTGCTTAATTCGGAAAAGGCTCTCCGCAGCAGTCAGGAAAGCTACAAACAGCTTTACGAAGATACCTACAATGACCGGGAAGTTTACAGATCTCTTCTCAATTCCTCAGCCGATGCGATTGTAATCTGCGATCCTGATGAAAAAATCCGTTATATCAATCCATCCTTTACCCTCATGTTCGGATGGACACGGGAGGAACTGGAAGGCAGAGTCATTCCCTTTGTCCCTGAAGATGAAATCGGACAGCATCTTCTGATGATTCAGAATATTCTCATACACAACACCTCATGTCACGGTATCGGAGCGAACAGACTTGCAAAAGACGGCCATATTATTGAAGTGAGCATCAGTGCTTCACATTATACCGACCATGAGGGGAAAACAGCCGGCATTCTGATGATTCTCCGGGATATGTCCGAAACCCGGAAACTGGAGACCCGGCTGCGTCAGGCACAGAAGATGGAGGCCATCGGCACTCTGGCAGGCGGAATCGCCCATGATTTCAATAATATCCTTTCTGCAATCATCGGTTATACGGAAATCACGCGGCTCAGTGTTCCGGAATCCGGCAAAGCCAAAGACAGTCTGGAAAAGGTGCTACAGGCCGGAAACCGGGCAAGGGAACTGATTCGGCAGATCCTTTCCTTCAGCCGCCAGACACGGGGAAATCTCAGCCCCATCCGCATTGCTCCGGTTGTCAAAGAGGCTCTGAAACTCATCCGGGCATCTCTTCCGTCCACCATCCGCATTGAACATCAGTTTGAAAGCGGACTGAAATATGTAAATGCAGATCCTGTTGAAATTCATCAGATTCTAATGAATCTCTGCACTAATGCCCATCATGCCATGCAGAAAAAGGGGGGACTTCTTCGGGTGATCATAGAAAAACTGGAGATCAGCGCTGATACATCTGACCGGTATCCTGGCCTTAAACCCGGAATCTGGCAGCAGATTTCCGTATCTGATACCGGTCACGGCATTGAAAAAAACATTATGGAAAAAATTTTTGATCCATATTTTACCACAAAACCCAGGGATGAAGGCACAGGTATCGGCCTTTCTGTGGTTCACGGAATTGTGGAGCGGCATGGAGGAGCCATTTCAGTGGAGAGCAGTCCGGGAGAAGGAACCGTTTTCAGAATCTGTTTTCCCCAGTTGGAGTATGCTCCGGAAGCAGCAGAATCTGTCAGTGGGGAAAAATGTGAATCAGGTACTGAATCCCTTCTTCTGGTGGATGATGAACAGTTTCTCACAGATATTGGAAAAGAGATTCTGTCCGGAATGGGATACAGAGTAACAGCGGTCAATGACAGCGCTGAGGCTCTGCGCCTGTTTTCCCAATCGCGGGAACGTTTCGATATTGTGGTGACAGACATGACCATGCCCGGAATGACCGGAACGGTTCTGGCAGCAGAGATACAGAAAATCCGGCCCGGGATCCCCATTATCATCTGCACCGGTTACAATACATCGATCTCAGCAGATATGGCAGCAAAAATGGGCATTCGGGAATTTTTCATGAAACCGATCAATTATTACGATCTGGCACGGGCCATAAGGAAACTCTGCAATGAAAACTGATTACAATAAAAAAAATACAGTCACAATGATCATTTGCTGCAAAAAAATCCGTACTTGATTAGCTGTGAATCATTGTTATTTTTTATAACTGATTCCTGTGAATTGACACTTTCTGCCGCTTTCAGGGAAAATAAGGTGATTTCCGGAAAAGAATATACCGGAAAAGTATCAGAAGCTTCCGGCTTTTGCCCTGTGCCTGTGAACTGAAACGGGATATTTATTTTCAGAAATCACCTAAGGCTGCCCACTGCCGGATTTCCTGTAGTGCTTTGTCAACTTTGTTTTTGTGAGTTCAGAATTCCCAAACCCTGAGGGTTTTGAAAACCCTCAGGGTTTATGAACTCACAGTTTCAAACTTGACAAAGCAGTAGGTTTCGGCATTACACAAAAGAAAGGAAATATGAAAATGAAACATATCTATACACTTATGCTTATATTTACAGGTATATGCCTGTTTTCCGCGCCTGTGTTCTGCCCGGAAAGCACGTATGCTGAAGAGGAGAAAAATATGAATCAGCAAAACACGAATACAGCCACGTTTGCTGGAGGATGTTTCTGGTGCGTGGAATCTGATTTTGAAAAAACTGAGGGTGTAATCCGGGCGGTTTCCGGATACACGGGCGGAGAGGAAAAAAATCCCTCATATGAAGAGGTTTGCTCCGGAGAAACCGGTCATCTGGAAGCAGTGCAGGTGCATTTTGATCCGGCCCGTGTATCTTATGAACAACTGCTGGATATTTTTTGGAAACATATTGATCCCACAGACAGCGGAGGCCAGTTCGCTGACAGGGGAACGCAGTACAGGACAGCCATTTTTTACCACAGTGAGGAGCAGAGGACAGCGGCAGAGAAATCCAAAGAAAAGCTGGCGTCTTCGGGACGTTTTGCCAAACCCGTTGCCACCCAAATTATCAGGTTCAAAGAATTCTATGCGGCTGAGGAATATCACCAGGGCTATTGCAGAAAAAATCCGGTGCGGTATAATATGTACCGTTACAATTCCGGACGGGACAAGTTTCTGAAAAAAGTCTGGGGAGATTCTCAGAGTATTGAAAAAGCTCCGGAAAAAGCGAAATATGCAAAACCTGCTGAGGATGTGCTTCGGGAAAAACTGAGTTCCATGCAGTACAACGTCACGCAGGAAAATGGAACAGAGCCGCCTTTTCAGAATGCTTACTGGGATAACAAAAAACAGGGCATTTATGTGGATGCGGTATCAGGCGAGCCTTTGTTCAGTTCCGCAGACAAATTTGATTCCGGCACAGGCTGGCCAAGTTTCACAAAGCCGCTGGAAAGTGGAAATATTGTTGAAAAACAGGATAAAAGCCTGTTTATGACCCGAACTGAAGTCAGAAGCAGATACGGGGATTCCCATCTGGGGCATGTGTTTCCGGACGGGCCAAAGCCTACCGGGCTGCGCTACTGCATCAACTCTGCCTCTCTGCGCTTTGTTCCAAAAGAGGATCTGGAAAAAGAGGGTTACAGCCAATATGTCCCTTTATTCAAAGATAAATAAAGTCCTTACCCATCCGCTGCCTGCGCTGATTTTCCGTCTGTATATCGCGTGGATTTTTGTGGATGCAGGGATGTACAAAATCAATTACAGTGCGGAATTTGCCGAAAGCATAGCCAGTTACCGCATGGTTCCCTACTGGGGCGTGAACCTGATGGCTGTCACCCTTCCCTGGATAGAACTGATCTGCGGCATCTGCATGGCTTTGGGAATACGGGTGAAATCCATGTCTGTAATTATTGCTTTTCTCATGCTGATCTTCACCATTGGCGTGGCCGTGAATCTGCTTCGGAATTCTCCCATCAGCTGCGGATGTTTCAGCACCGTGGGAGATGCCATAAGTGTAATGACCCTTCTGAGAGATCTGGCATGGCTGGCCATGTCTGTTCATGTTTATTATTTTGACCGGCTGTTTCATTTGGAAAAAATATCTTTTGGTTTAAAGGAAATGGAATCATGAAATTTGGATTTCCCTGCAATCTGAAAATATTGACTGCAATTGCCTGCTGTGTGCTGATGACAGGCTGCACAAAATCCGGAGAAGCGGATCTGGCCGGAACCTATGAGGCTGTGATCAGCAGTGCAAAGGGGGAAAAAAAAACGGTAAACGTAAGCCTGGAACTCAAACCGGATCACAAGGGGCAGTGGACAGTGGAAGCTGACACAGCCGAATTCCTCTGGGAAATACAGGAAGGAAAAATCTGGATTCATACGGTTTCAGGCGGTGTGATTGTCGGTAATATGGAAAAAAACGGTTTCCGTATACGGCTTCCGGGCGCAGAAACCGGCTTTTTTGCAAAGGTGAAAGAATAATGGAAAATACAGTGGCTTTTCTCAATGAATATGGCGAAAAACTGGCTGGAACCCTGCATCTGCCTGAATTGCCAACAGATCGTGCGGTTATCTGGGGACATTGCTTCACCTGCTCCCGTCATACCACAGTTCTGCGGGACATTTCCAAAAAACTGGTGGAAAGCGGGATTGCTTCCCTGCGCTTTGATTTTTCCGGCAACGGACAGAGTGAGGGGGATTTTTCCCATACTTCCTATACCAGACATATTGGAGAGATGAAACAGGCAGCAGCTTTTCTTTCAGCGCAGGGATTTTCCCGTTTTGCCGCAGGCGGCCACAGCATGGGCGCGGCCATTGCTGTTCTTGCGGCAGAGCGGATGGCTTCGGAATCCCTGAAAACAGAGGCAGTATGCGCGCTGGCCGGAAGACTGGGAAGCGGTAAACTTTCACAGATTTTCAGCATGGAACAGATGGAGGAACTCCGGCAGACCGGACGCGTGTCTTTTGTCAGCCGGGGCCGCAGACTGGAACTGCGGGAAGATTTTTTCACAGATATACAGAAATATGACCTTGCTGCAAGCGTTGCAAATCTGAAAATTCCCCTGATGGTCATACATGGCGGCAAAGATGAGATGATTTCGGTGGAAAACGCGCTGGATGCAAAAAAACACAATCCGGCTATACAACTGGAAATCATTCAGGATGCGGATCATATGTTCATGAATCCAGCGCACCGTGCCGGAATTGCGGAACGCGCGGCCGCGTGGTTTTCAGGGATTTTGCCTGAAATGGGAACAGAATAACGGTAGCGGGTCAAATCAGTTGATTCTGAAATTACCATCCCCCGGCGGGAGGGAAGAGTTTTTTTTCCTCATCATAAGCCGGTTTGACATACTATCAGAACAACTTCCCTGTTTCGCGGGGGCGGACAATCGTATGACAGGTCATGCGCCAAAAAAATTTGCGGTGGATAAAAACAGAGATAAATTCCCTTAAAAAAGGTCAAAATTTGGATGAATATTTCACCGTCTTTTTTCAGTATGGTATTGATTTTCAATGCTTCCATTTTTCTCCTGTATGAATGAAAGGCAGTCTTCCCCCTTTTCTGAGCGGAAGGGGGAAGACCGGGCAGGACAGAACTGTGAAGAGGGATCAGGAATTTCCTCTTTTCCGAGCAGATTGGTGCTTTGTCAATAAAGAAAAACCGGATTTTTTGGAAAAATCCGGTTTTTGGCAACTTACATATTCAAGACTGACACAAGATTGGGGAACAAACAATGTCAGGGTGTGTATGTGAAAGACACCTCTCCCACCTTTACATTATCCGCATACACCTCTACACGCCATGTACCGGCATCGCTGCTCAACTCATCCACAGTATAGACTATATGAACTGGGTTATTTACAGTTACACAGGTCGGGAAGTCCCCCCAGTCAGCGCTGCCTGTAATTTGGCAATCATAGTTCTCGCCATTAAACAGAAAGAATTATGATATTCTTTCCCTGGCCATATCCACATTTCCTTCAAGGTGTTCTTATTCAATACCATTGCTCAGGTTTTCCATTGAATCCAGAACAGTGAAAGTATCCACATCCAGTTTCCAGTACAAACCGTCCGGATCAGCCGGGATGGGCGTATATCTGAGGACAAATCCGTAAACCGTGTCCTGGAAATTGACCGCAACATCAAGTGCCAGATCATTAGGCTGACATCCTTCCTGGGCAATTTTAAACGTGTCCATATCCATTTTCCAGAAGAATCCGCCGGGATCAGTCTCCGGAGCATATCTGAGAACAAAATCATATCTGTTCCCCCCGTATTCTGCACAGAAAACAGGGAGCGACAGGTCATCTCCGGCCAGGATAAGATTGTCCTTCCCTGAATCCAGAATACTGAAAGTGTCCATATCCAGTTTCCAGTACAAACCGTCCGGATCAGCCGGGACCGGGGTATATCGGAGGACAACTCTGTAATCTGCATTCTGAAAACTGACCCTCACATCAAATGACAGATCATTCCCCACTGACAGAGGCTGGCATCCGTCCTGAGCAGTTTTTAAGGTGTTCATATCCATCTTCCAGAAAAGGCCGCTGGGATCAGCTTCCGGAGCATATCTGAGAATAAAATCATATCTGTTTCCTTCGTATTCCGCGCAGGAAACAGAGATACTCAGGTCATCCCCCAGAATAAAATTGTCTGCTGCCATAACCGAAGCCACAAACAGCGAAACCACAACAAAAACCAACACTGCTGCAAAATTCCGTTTCATTGCCTTTCTCCTTTCATTGTCTGTAAAAAATTCTGAACGGTAAATGGACGTTCTTTAGCATACAAAACACGTTGAAAGAATAATCTTATGGCAAGTCATATGTCAAGAAGTTTTTCGCATAACTGATTATAATTTCCCTTAACAAACAGAGCAAAACATAGTACCATGCGGTACAGATCAGTGAAGAGGGGAAAATGTGTCTCATTCTTTTTTTGTATGACATTCGGAAAGATTACCGGCTGGTGCTTGGGGCAAACCGGGATGAGCTTTATGAACGCTGGACTGCGCCTCTGGATTTTTGGGAAGAGAGCCCGGATATTCTTGCAGGCCGGGATCTTAAAGGCGGCGGAACATGGATGGGCATCACGCGTTCCGGGCGTTTTGCAGCTCTGACCAATTACAGAGACCCGGCCTCCCTGCGCGCGAATGCGCCTTCACGAGGAGAACTGGTAAGCGGATTTCTGCGATCCCGTGTATCTCCTTCTGATTATATGGAAAAACTCCAATCTGCGGGACACAGATACAATGGTTTCAATCTGATCCTGGGAGACAGGCAAGATTTGTTTTACTATTCCAACCGCGGGGACGGTGTTCAGAAACTTGGCCCCGGTCTTTACGGGCTGAGCAACCGTTTTCTGGATACCCCCTGGCCCAAGTTGGAAAAGGGAAAAGCCGGATTTTCACAACTGGGGGAACAAAAGGAACCTGATCCGGAAGAGATTTTTCACATTCTGGGGGATCGCAGCACTGCACCCGATGATCAGTTGCCGGAAACCGGTGTAAGCCGGGAATGGGAACGTATGCTTTCGTCCATGTTCATTCACAGTCCGGTTTACGGAACCCGATCCTCTTCGGCTCTCCTGATCTCACAAAAAGGGGAAGTCTGTTTTGCAGAAAGAACTTTTGTTCCGACCGGAGATGGCATAAAAGAGGAACAAACCCGATCCTTTCGTTTTTTCATCAGATGACCGGCATGGAAAAGTCTTTGACATCAAAAAAAAATATGCACAGCAAATCCGTCAGTGTGATTATTCCCGCGTACAACCGGAGCCTGATGCTCAGAGAAGCAGTGGATTCTGTGCTGAATCAGGATTATCCTGATTTTGAAATCATTGTTGTGGATGACGGTTCCGCAGACGATACGCCTGAAATGCTGGCATCTTACGGAGATAAAATCACGGTTATCCGCCAGCCGAACCGGGGCGTGAGCGCGGCCCGAAACCGTGGCATTGCTGCTGCAAAGGGCGAACTGATTGCCTTTCTTGATTCTGATGATCTCTGGCTGCCGGGAAAACTGACAAAGCAGGCGGAATTTTTTCATGCCCATCCGGAAGCCCTGATCTGCCAGACTGAAGAGATTTGGATACGCAGGGGAAAAAGGGTCAATCCCAAAAACAGACACAAAAAACTCTCCGGACTGATCTTTGAACCCTCCCTGCATCTCTGTCTGGTCAGTCCCTCGGCTGTGATGATGCGCGGGAGCCTGTTTGAAAAGGTCGGACTGTTTGATGAAAATCTCCCGGCCTGTGAGGATTATGATCTTTGGCTGCGGATCAGCCGTCAGTATCCGGTTTTTCTCATGGATACCCCCCTGATTGTGAAAAGGGGCGGACATGCGGATCAGCTTTCTGCCGCACCCGGGCTGGATCAGTACCGCATTGCCTCGATCCGGAAACTGCTGGACAGCGGAGACCTGACAGAGGATCAGCGAGTTGCGGCAATTGCGGTGCTGAAGGAAAAATGCGCTATTTATGCGGCCGGATGCCTGAAGCGGGGAAAGGTGGATGAGGCCGGATATTTCCGGAAACTGGCAGAGATGTATTCCTCCGAATGCGGGACAGATGAAAAACCTTGAAATAATATTCAGTGTCAGGTTTTCGGGTTTCAGTATGTCTGACACCTGAACACCTGAACTCTGTAACCTGGAAATGTGAATATGACAAATACATATGAAACAGAACCCTACGGCGGCTCCCTGGTGAATCTGCTGGTTGATCCGGAACGTGCCGGACTGCTCAAAGATATTGCCAAAAATCTGCCGGATATTACGCTCAGCGACCGGCAGATGTGCGATCTGGAACTCCTTGCAACAGGCGCGTTTTCCCCTTTGAAAGGTTTTATGATCCGGTCGGATTATGAATCTGTGCTGGATCGTATGCGCCTGCAAAATGATATGGTATGGCCTCTGCCGGTCTGCCTGGATATATCCACTCTGCGGGCTGCAAATCTGGAGGCCGGCCAGTCCGTGGCTCTCAGAGATGGTGAAGGATTTCTTTTGGGGATTATGCACATTGAAGACATCTGGCAGCCGGATCGGGAAAAAGAGGCCGTCCGTATTTACGGAACAGACAGCCCGGCCCATCCGGGAGCGGAATATCTGCTAAGAAAATCGGGCGCGTTTTATATCGGCGGCAGCCTGGAGATTGTCAGTCTTCCCCTGCGCTATGATTTTCAGCAGTTGCGCCTGTCTCCGTCAGAAGTGCGCAGTGTATGCCGAAAACTGGGATGGGAAAAAATAGCGGGCTTTCACTGCCGCACACCCATTCACCGTCCCCAGTTTGAACTAACGCTCCGGGCCATGCGCCAGGCCGGAGCCAGTCTGCTGCTTCTGCCCTCTGCTGACATAAGTCAGCCGGGTGATTTTGATCATTATACCCGGATTCGCTGTTACCGTGAAGTTTCAAAAAGATATCCTCCGGATTCCCATCTGCTGAATCTTCTGCCCCTGGCCAGCCGGATGGCAGGACCGGGAGAAGCCATTCTCCACGCAATTATTGCAAAAAATTACGGATGCACCCATTTCATTGTCGGACATGAACACGCGTCCCCGGATACTGAAAATCATTCTTTTTATCCCAAAGGGGAAGCGCAGAAACTGGCTCTGGAATATGCCGGGGAGATCGGCACAGAAATTATGGCTTTTCCGGAAATGGTTTATCTGCCTTTTGAGGATGAATACCGTTTTGCGGATCAGGTTCAGGAAGGTGTGCAGACCATTTCTTTTTCCGCTTTTCATATACGGAACCGCATCCGCAGCGGACGCAACATTCCGGAATGGGCAACTTTTCCCGAAGTTCTGGCCGAATTGCGGAAATCCTGTCCGCCACCCCGCAGGCAGGGTCTGACTGTTTTTTTCACCGGACTTTCCGGTGCAGGAAAATCCACTTTGGCAAAAATTCTGTATTCCCGCTTTCTGGAGCTCGGAGACCGGCCCGTCACTCTGCTCGACGGCGACATTGTGCGGCAGAATCTTTCACGGGAACTGAGTTTTTCCAAAGAACACAGAGACATCAATGTACGCCGCATCGGATTTGTTGCCAGTGAAATCACCAAAAACCGGGGCATAGCTATCTGCGCCCCCATTGCACCCTATGAAAACACCCGCTCGGAAATCCGGAAGAATATAGAAGCCTACGGCGGATTTGCGGAAGTCCATGTTTCCACACCCATTGGGGAATGCGAAAAAAGGGACAGGAAAGGCATGTATGCCAAAGCCAGAGCCGGAATGATCAAAGGGTTTACCGGTGTGGATGATCCCTATGAAATTCCTGCAAATCCTGAAATCCGCATTGACACCACACATCTGAGCCCCAACGAGGCTGTAAAGGAGATTCTGCTGTTTCTGGGGGAAAAGGGATATATTTGATAGCAAATTACTTTCAAAGTTCGGGAAATGCTTTTTTTAACCGCGAAAAACACGGACAGCACGAAAAAACAGCTTTTGGCATGCTCATGTTTTGAAAGCGGATTGGTATGATCTCCGCACCGGTATCTGCCGTGCTGAACTTCGCTAATTTCTCCCTGTACCCGCCAAAAATCGGAACGTGAGATTTTCTCCCTGATATGCCCAAACAGATTTGCAGGCATCTGTTATGTCCATTATTGTGAGAATCTGTATCTGTTTTTTCCTCCTTTTCAGGCGTATCCTGCGGAAAAATGAAAGAAAGGAGAGAAATAAATGAAATTTGAGCATCTGCTTGCGGACAGAACAGACAGGATGGGAGCGAATGCCATACGGGAAATCCTCAAAGTGGTATCACAGCCGGGAATGGTGTCTCTTGCCGGCGGAATTCCCGCTCCAGAGAGTTTCCCCATGAAAATCATCAATGAACTGAGCTGCACGGTCGTGGAGAAATACGGATCTGCCGCGTTTCAGTATGATCTGACAGAGGGCTTTACCCCCCTGCGGGCCGTACTTTCAGAATATCTCGCGCAGAAAGGGATAGAGGTTTCAGCGGAAGAAGTGATTGTCACCAGCGGTTCCCAGGGTGTGCTGGATGCTGTGGGAAAAGTGCTGATTTCCAAAGGGGACAGAGTGGCTGTCGAAGCGCCCACATATCTGGGAGCCATTTCCGCGTTCAATCCCTATGAACCGGAATATGTGCGCATGGATACAGATGATGAGGGCCTGATTCCTGCATCTCTCGAAAAGGTTCTCTGTGCCGGCGGGGTAAAATTCATTTATCTGGTTCCCACATTTCAGAATCCCACAGGCAGGACAATTCCACTGGAACGGAGAAAAGAGATTGCCGGAATTATAAAGAAATACGATGCTCTTCTCATTGAGGATGATCCTTACAGCGCGCTGCGGTACAGAGGAGGGGAACTCCCTGCAATCAAAACCCTTGCGCCTGATCATGTGGTCTATGTCAGCACCCTTTCCAAAGTCTTTGCTCCGGGTCTGCGCATCGGATTCTGCGCTGCGCCGGAACTGATCCGCAAATGGCTGGTGCTGGTGAAACAGGGCACGGATCTGCATACCAGCACATACAATCAGGCCTTGGCGGCAGAATATCTTTCCGGCGGACATCTGCAAAAACATCTGCCGGAAATTCTGCGGATTTACAAACCCAAACAGGAGGCCATGCTGAAATCTCTGGAAACCTGGTTTCCGGAAGGTTTTCACTGGTCCAAACCCGAAGGCGGGATGTTTTTATGGGTGGAGGGGCCAAAAGGTTTTGATATGGAAACAGTTTACTGGAAGGCCATTGAAAAAAAGGCTGCTTTTGTGCCGGGCAGATTTTTTTATACCAATGAGGGGGAGGGCCTGGAAACCATGCGTCTCAACTATACCATGTGCAATGAAACAAAAATTGATCAGGCGGTTCAGACTCTGGCCGGAGTGATCCGGGAATGCTGCTGAATATCTGCCCGCTTTCCCGCAAAAAGGGGAACCTTCCTCATATTTTATGCGCTTTCACCGTCATTCCGGACTGAACCGGAATCCATTGCTTTGAAATGGCTGCGGTCTTCGGGATGACGGTGAAATCATGAATGCCCTGTTCTAAAACAAAGAAACCGGAAGCAGGGTTTCTGCTTCCGGTTTCTTTATCTCAGCGAAAAACGCCGGGATTAAATACTATTCAACAGCTTTGATTGCTGTTACGGTCAGGGTTTTCACGCCTTCGGCTTCTGCAACTGTGCCAACTGCTTCCACTTTTTTGCCAACCAGGGTTTCGTCAATTGTGCCAACCAGCTTTACGGTCTCAGCGGCTTTCAGAACCAGTCCGGATTCGGCTTTCTCAAGTGTGCCTACCATTGTGACTTCATCGGCTGCAACTGCGGAAAAGGAAACAACCAGGGCCAGGGCCAGAACTGCCAAAAGAATCTTTGCAAACTTCATTGTTTTTCTCCTAAAAAAATAAATTTCGGTTTATATGACTTCGTATGCCGCCCCGTGGCGGGCATCACGTCCTGCCATTTATACAGCAAACAGCGTGCCAAAAATACAAGTATCTGATATGTATAAAAACAAAATTTTTCAGGCCAAAAATTTTCTGTATTTCCGGTATAAACTTTGCGCACAGGTCAATTGACTTCAGACAGGGCTTCTGATATTTATACCGGCTGTCAGATATAATAAAGAAGTCCCGAACTGAAAGTTTGGGACAGTAAACCCAAAAGCAGATAACGCAAAGATTTGACCCGCTATCGAAGAATGAATACAGAAAGGAAACACAATGGCAAATCTGTTCACAGACAGTTTTTTCCGCAAGCAGATGGAAAAAATCAAAGCCGAACTCGGCATTGATGAGTCGCAGTTGGAAAAATACAGGGAAACTGTTCAGAAACGGATTGACTATGTGATTGATTTCAATCCGGAAACAGACAGCGAGGAAAAGGACTGGCCCGGATTTGAAAGGGATGTGTTTCATGATCTGCTGGGGTACAGAATCAAGGATGATGATCCTTCGGACTACAATATTTTCCGGCAGAGCAAGGTGAAAGGAGCCGGAAAAGGCGGAGGAACCGGAAAAACAGACTGCACTTTGGGTTTTTACTCCAAAAAAAAGGAAAGAGACGGAAATGATCCGGTGATTGTGGAATTCAAGGCTCCGGATACGAAAAATCTGAATGCTGCCGCGGATCAGTTGTGGAATTACATGATACGCAATGAAAACTGCAGATGGGGAATTGTCACCAATTTCAATGAAATCATTTTGTATCACCGGAACCGGGGCCGGGACAGAAAACAGCGTTTTTATTTTGCCGTGCCGGATGAGCTGAATGAAAAAATATCTCCGCTTGTGAAAACCGCAAAAGATGACAGTGGGAATATAACATATGACTGCAGCGAACTGATAAAATTTCTTGCCATTTTCAGAAAAGACCGGCTGATTTCCCAACAGGGGGAATCTGTCACGGACAGAATGCTTTCTTTGCAGGGAACTGAGGAAAAGGAAATTGAAAAGAAGTTTTATGCAAAATATTACCGGCTGAGAATTGATCTGTTCAATGAAATTGCCGGATACAATCCGCAATACCGGAAAAAAAGAGAAGAACTGGTTGCCATTACGCAGAAAATTCTGGATCGCCTGATTTTTGTCTGGTTCTGTGAGGATTCCAGAGAGGAACTCCTGCCCCGCAGCATTCTGCAAAGGCTGATTGGCTCTCTGATGAAAAAATCCCCGGATCTGCGCTCTGAAAATGATGTGTGGGAGGAAATCAGACGGCTGTTCAAAGCCGTGGATGACGGAAAAGGATTCAATATCGGAAACGGTTACAACGGTGAACTTTTCAAGCCTGACCAGCGCATTGATGAATTGGTGATTCCCAACCGGATTTTTGAGCAGCAGGTGAAACCCATAGGCGAAGAATATGATTTCGGGCATGAAAATGAACTGAGCGTCAATATTCTGGGGCATATTTTCGAGCAGTCTGTTTCTGATCTGGAAGATTTGAAAAAAGGGGAGCCTGCGGACAAAAAAACCGGAAAACGCAAACGGGATGGAGTGTATTATACTCCTGAATATATTACCCGTTATATTGTGGATCAGGCTTTGGGAGGATGGCTGGCAGAACGCAGAAAGGAACTCGGAGAGGACAGTCTGCCGGAACTCACGGATCAGGTAAAAAAGAAAAACCCGAAAAACGGGAAAAGGAAAATTCCGGCCGGGGGTATGCCGAAATTCACCCAAAAGATGCTTATGGAACTGGAAAATGCCACAGGCAACAGAAAACTGACAAAACATCTCGCGTTCCTGAAAACCACATTCAAGGATGAGGATGAACTTCGGGAGGCTTTGGCTGTCATTTCAGAAGCTCAACAATATACAGATATGATTGTGGAAATGGCAATGCCAAAGGATACTGATCTGGAAAAATGGTACAGGCTTGAAAAATACTGGAGAAGTTACCGTGAAGTGCTGAAAAATGTGAAGATTCTTGATCCTGCCTGCGGTTCCGGCGCGTTTCTGATTCAGGCTTTTGACTATCTGCATGAGGAGGGGCAGAAGGTGAATCAGGCAATGGATGAGTTGGGTATTGGGAACGGGGATGGAAATGAAAATATTTTTGATCTGGACAGACAGATTTTGGAAAACAATCTGCATGGTGTGGACATCAATACAGAATCGGTTGAAATAACAAAACTTTCCCTGTGGCTGAAAACAGCGGACAGGCATAAAAAACTCAACAGGCTGTTCAATAATATCAAATGCGGAAATTCCCTGATTGATGATTCCAAAGTGGCCGGGAAAAAGGCATTCAAATGGGAAAAGGAGTTTCCGGAGATCATGAAAAACGGGGGTTTTGATGTGGTGATTGGGAATCCGCCCTATGGTATTCTCATAAAAGATACAGAACAAAACTATTTCAGGGAAAAATTTCCTCTGACAACTTACAAAATTAATTTATATATTTTATTTATTGAGAGGATGTTCCAAATTTTTCAAAAAGGAACAATACATTTTATTATCCCAAAATCTTTATTATTCAACACATATTATGCAAAATTAAGATATTTTATGATAACAAATTGTTATATTGAAGAGATATTGAGTATTGAAGAAAAGGTTTTTGAAGATGCAGAAGTGGGCGGAAGTCTTTTAATCAAATTTGTATTAGGGCGTCATTTTAATAGTAATAAAAATGTTAGGATGTTATCAATAAAAAATATTACCGGTAAAATGATTTTTAATGAAATACCCCAAAAAAAATTTTTGGAAAATGACAATTACGAAATTTCAATGAGTTCGTCAGAAAACTATTCCATCTTGGCGAAATTAAATAAATTAAACTCAATAAAAGACTTCTTCATTTTAAAGAATGGTTTAAATCCTGGAAATATAAAACATATTCTTATTTCAGATTGTTATAAAGACAATAAGCATAAGCCGATAATATGGGGCAAAAATATCAACAGATATTTAATTGACTGGTCAGGAGATTATATCAATTATGATGAAAAATTGAGAGATGAAATCAGTCCTGAAGACATAAAATCAAAGCAGGGTATGAAAAAACAACAACGAATTGATTTCGCATTAAGAACACCTGATATTTTTGAGACAGAAAAAATTGTGGTCAGAAAAACAGGAGATTCTTTAATTGCTTCGTATGATTCCATGAATTATTATTTTGATACACTGATACATGGTATTTATGCAAAAAATAAAAGCCATAGCTTAAAATGGCTACTTTGCATATTAAACTCAAAACCTGCAACTTATTTCTACAGATTATTACATGATATTAAAGGTAAAGTGTTTGCAAAAATCAGTCTGGACAATCTTGCTTCTTATAAAATACCGAAATTGGATATTGATAAGCAAATACCCTTCATCGAGAAAACCAACCTTATGCTTGATCTGAACAGACAGCTTTCAGAACAGAAACAAAGCCTGTCTGAATACCTGACTGTCAACCACAATATTGACAAATTCCCACAGAAACTCCGGCACCCTGAACATCTGGAATTTGCAGATTTCATCAAAGAACTGAAAAAGAAAAAAATCGGCACAGACGACAAAACAGTTTACGAATCATTCAAAGATTTTCATACCAAAATCAGGGAACTGAAATCAGAAATTGACAAAACTGACCGGGAAATTGACCAGATGGTTTACGATCTTTACGGACTGACGGATGAAGAAAGAGCAGTTGTGGAAAAAAGCTGTGCATAAGGTGATTTACAGAAAAGAATATACCGCCAAAGTATCAAAAGCTTCCAGCTTTTGACCTGCGCATGTGAACGGAGATGGTATATTTATTTTCATAAATCACCTAAGCAGGCAAACGAAATTTTTCGTGTATTAAAAAAACCGGATTTTTCCAAAAAATCCGGTTTTTCATAAAATTTATGGTAGTGGGACTGTTCATACTGATTTTTTTAATATATAAATCAATATGTTATTTATAATAAGTATAAGCAGTATCATGGATGTATCGTATAACTATTTGTATTTATTATGTATAGACAAAAATCAGTATATTTTTTAAAATATAATAATATCAAATAGTTAATTTTTTGTCAGTATGTGCAGACCCACTACCAAATTTATATCTGAAAATATATGGAAACGTACTTAATCCGGCAAAGGAGATTTATTTTGTACAAAATCAAACTGGCTCTTTTTTTCAAAATTTTTGGACTGTGGTGGGGCGGAATAACCCTGCCTTTTTTTATCATCTCACTGTTTATGCTGATTTTACGGATTCTGACATTCGGATTTATAGATATCAGCATAAAAACCGTATTTTTTTTGGGACTTCTTGCCTTACCGGCTTTCATCTCCATTGGCATAATGAACTGGCTGATCCGGATAAACATACATTGTGAAAAATGCGGTGCAAAATTGAACAGAGTCATAAACGAAATGGAATTTTCCCATAAAACAGGCAAACCTGTCCGTTATGATATAAAATTCAGATGTTCAAAGTCAGAAAAAGAGCATCCGGCAGACAGCATAGAAATGGAATCCTTTCTGCTTTGGACTGAAGTCAATAATCTGTGAAAACAGGATATTGTTTCAGATCGCTTTACAGAAATTTTTTCAAATCAGACCGGAACTGTATTATTGGAGGATTAATGCCGTTTCAAATTGCATGGTTATGCTCCAGTTATGCAATCATATTCTCTATCGGCGGTTTGCTGCTGGAAAATGGCAATATCCTGTGGAGCATGATTTTTCTGATACTCTTTCCGGTTTTGCGGATTGCACGGCGGTTTAAGGTGATTTCCATTAATGATTATACCGTTTTTCGTAGGGTGGGCACGGCTTTTTGTGCCCGCCGTTTCAGCAGGACGGCGGGCACAGAAAGCCGTGCCCACCCTGCAATGATGGTACATTTTTTCATGGAAATCACCTAAGGAAGGAAAAGGCTATTATATCATTGGCTATCCGGGCGAAAATTTTCCTGCATTAAAAAACCGGATTTTTTCGAAAAATCCGGTTTTTCATAAAATTTATGTCTGAAAATATATGGAAACGTACTTAACAGAAAAATAAGGAGCCCCATGAACGAAACAGTGAAAAAACAGACAATGCAGCATCCCATGCTTTCATCTCTTCCGCCCACACGCATGAAAAAAGGCAAAGTGGTTTCAGCTCAGGAAGCCGTGCGCCTGATCCGGGACGGAGATACCGTAGCGACCGGAGGATTTGTGGGCATTGGTTTTGCAGAGGAAATCGCTGTCCGGCTGGAGGAATATTTTCTGGAAAACGGGCATCCCAGAGATCTGACCCTGATTTATGCAGCAGGACAGGGAGACAGCGCTGAAAGAGGATTAAACCATTTCGGACATGAAGGACTGATCCGCCGGGTAATCGGCGGACACTGGGGGCTGGTTCCCAAACTTCAGAAACTGGCCTTCAGCAGCAAAATCGAAGCCTATAACCTGCCCCAGGGCGTTATCTCCCATATGTTCCGGGATATTGCCGCGCACAAACCCCGCACCATTACCAGTGTTGGGCTGGGTACGTTTGTTGACCCCCGCAACGGCGGAGGCAAAATCAATGACATCACCAAAGAAGATATTGTGGAACTCATCTGCTTTGACGGACAGGAATATCTGGCCTACAAACCCCGGCCGGTTAATGTCGCGATTCTCCGGGGCACCACGGCTGATCTGGATGGCAATGTCACCATGGAAAAAGAGGCGCTTACTCTGGAATCTCTGGCCATTGCCACTGCTGCAAGAAATTCCGGGGGATTTGTCATTGTGCAGGTGGAGCGCATTGCAGACCGCGAAACGCTGAATCCCCGGCAGGTGAAGATTCCGGGCATTTTTGTGGACTGCGTTGTAGTTTCCAAACCGGAACATCACTGGCAGACCTTTGCCGAAATTTACAATCCTGCATTCAGCAGTGAAATCCGTGTCCCCATGCAGTTCATCCCTGCAATGGAAATGAATGAGCGCAAGATAATTGCCCGCCGCGCGGCCTTTGAACTGCGTCCAAACAGCGTGGTCAATCTGGGAATCGGAATGCCCGAAGGCATTGCCAATGTGGCAAATGAGGAGAAAATTCTGGAATTTATGACTTTGACAGCGGAACCCGGTGTTATCGGCGGACTGCCTGCGGGCGGCCTGAATTTCGGCGCGGCCAGCAATACGGATGCTGTCATTGACCAGCCCAGTCAGTTTGATTTTTATGACGGCGGAGGTCTGGATGTGGCTTTTCTGGGACTGGCCCAGACCGATAAGCAGGGAAATCTCAATGTCAGCAAATTCGGCCCAAAACTGGCAGGGGCAGGCGGATTCATCAATATCAGTCAGAATGCCCGGAAAGTGGTTTTTGTGGGAACTTTTACCGCAGGCGGGCTTACAGTTTCTGTAAAAGACGAAAAACTCTGCATTGAACAGGAAGGAAAGGTTAAGAAATTTCTTGATAGTGTGGAGCATGTCACTTTCAGCGGAGCCTATGCAGTGAAAAAAGGACAGACAGTCCTTTATATTACCGAACGCTGTGTTTTCCGGCTTACGGAACATGGCATGGAACTTGCTGAAATAGCGCCCGGAGTTGATTTGGAAAAAGATATTGTCGCTCAGATGGCTTTTCCGCCGGTGATCCGCAGGCAGCCCCGTGTGATGGATAAGCGCATTTTCTGCTCAGAAGCAATGGGACTGAGGGTGGAACTCCTGAACATGTCTCTGGAAGAACGGCTTAACTATGATCCGGCAGAAAATATCTTCTATGTCAATTTTGAAAACTATCAGATCAGAAACAGTGATGATGTGCAAGATATTGAGGAAATGGTCGGAAAAATCATCAGACCTTTGGGCAAAAAGGTCTTTACCATTGTCAATTATGACAATTTCCTGATTTATCCTGAAATTATTGATGAATATACCACAATGGTCAAACGTCTCATGGATACATATTATACGGGCGTGACCCGTTACACCACCAGCACCTTCCTGAGGATGAAGCTGGGAGATGCTCTGCAGAAACGCAATGTCGCGCCCCATATTTATGAAACCCGTGAGGAAGCCCGTCATGCTTTGGAGAAAAGCGTATAACGGGGGTTAGGCGATTTCTGAAAATAAATATCCCGGTTCAGTTCACAGGCACAGGGCAAAAGCCGGAAGCTTTTGATACTTTTCCGGAGGCCCTGAACCTGAACAGCAAATCAGGAAAATACTCCCGGCGGCTCGTTTCCGTTCTTCTTGCAGGAGGGAGGAGGCTGTTTAATTTCGATGCGTTCAATGATCCATTGCAGCAGTTTCCTGTTCTTGGTAACATCCACAACCCCTTCCAGATTTTCCACAGGCAGTTCCGCGCGGGCCATGCTTTTGTGCCCGCCTGCGGAACCGAACTGGCAGAAACTTTCCTTTGCAATCTTTCCCGCATTTTTCCGTATGCCGTCATTGCGGAAAATCAGAATCAGTTTTTTGTCATACAGACCGGAAACCACGCTCCATGTCACAGGATTGACCCGCATGAAAAAATCTGCAATCAGCACACAGACATCCGGGTTGATTACCTGTCCCAGATGGACAAAAACCCGGCTCCGGTGCATCTTCATGTTTTCAATGGCAATACGGAAATATTTCAGAAAATCCAGACGCAGATCGGCCTGCTCTATTTTGCGGGCCAGGGTGGCGTTGGCATATCTGAAGAGAAACTGAAAAGCCCTGACATCCTCAATTTGCGCCTGTCTCTCAAAATTCCGGGTGTCGGTTTTGATGGCATGAAAAAGTCCTGTGGCCAGTTTGACAGAAGGCTTGATCTTGGCTGATCTGAGATATTCCGTCATAATGGTCGAATTGGAACCGTATTCGGGCCGGATATCCGCATAGAGAACGCTCATTTCTGTTTTGGGATGATGATCAATTACCGCGTCAACCCGGAATCTTGCAAAAACCCCGCTGTGATCGGGCTGGGAATCCACAAGCACCACACGGGTGTATTTATGCTCTGGCGGAATTTCATCCGTATACACCAGTTTCACCCCCAGCAGCCGGATCATTGCAAGATTGTCCGGCCGTTTGATGATGTTGATGTTGGCGATGGTGACGCTTGCAACCCTTCTCCACAGCAGTCTTTTGACGGCCATCGCGCTGGCTATGGCATCCGGATCAGCATTAATCAGTACCAGTACATGGTCATTGCCTGAGAACTGTCCGTAAAAACGGCGCAGTCTTTCGGAACCTGAGAGCTTCATAGGGGAATATCCTCATAATAAATATTTATTCATTTGATATTACGATGTAAAAAAAAATATTACAAACATTTTTTTCAGGGAAAACCCGGCAAAAAAAGAAAACGGGTTCCGGGAAAAGGGGCGTTTAAGCAGTTTATTCATATGTATATCAGAATATTGGATAATTATGATACCGGGAAAGCCCTGTCAGTTTTTTTTAAATCATGGCTTGACATACCTGCCATATATCTGGTATTTGCTTGTTTCAAAATCTAAGATACCTTGAATATATAAATTTCTTTCAGAAAATATTTTCCCTTTCAGTAAAAAGCGGGAAAATATTTCGGGGGCGGTTACGGAACGGAAAAGCAGAAAACTTTTCAATTATAAAGGAAATAAGGCCTGGACTGAAAACATGACTATTGTTATGCAGCTGGGTCTGACTATGGCAGGATGCATAGTGTTCTGTTTTGTGGTTGGCCGCTATATTGACACATGGCTTGGGGTAAGAGGCATATTTGTCACCCTGTTTATCCTTTTTGGCGTAGTCGGGGGCGGTGTTGTGGTATACCGCCAGATAAATGAAATTATCGGAGAACGAGAGAAATCGGAAGATTCAGATAATGGAAACCCTTAGACGTACAGAAAAGAAATACTGTTCCGCTGCTATGGCAACAGCAATTGTGATCGGATTCATGTTTATCATCGCTGGTATGAAACCCCTTGCCAAAGGCCTGCTTCTGGGCACCCTCTTCAGTATCATCAATTTCGTCCTCATTGGGGAAATTCTCCCGAAACGCATGTTCAGTTCACGGAAAAAAGCATTTTGTGCTGCCTTCGGTTCCGTAATCTTCAGATATGTGCTTATGGCTGTCCCTGTCATCATTGCCCTCAAATATGCGGAATACAATGTGTGGTCTGCCATTGTTGGAATTTTTATGATCCAGATAATGATTTTGACGGATCATTGGCGAAATTCATTTTTTTCAACCGATACCAGAAGGAAAGATGCATTATGGAAGAATTAGGAATTATTGATCAGTTGCTTGTACCTGTCGGAGGGTACACGATGACGTTCAATCTGAATGTCATCTTTATGACATGGATAGTGATTGGGCTGCTGTTTTTTTTCGGTTATATGGCGGCCAGGAAACGGAGCCGTCTTCCCGGACCTCTGCAGGTGGTTGGGGAACTGCTTGTCTCCAATCTGTATGCTGTGGTCGAAGATGCTCTGGATAAGGAACTGTCCAGGAAATATGCACCTCTGATATGTGCGCTGTTCATGTTTCTGGTGATTTCCAACTGGCTGGGAATCATTCCCAATCTGTCAGAACCTACCAAAGATCTGAACACAACCCTGAGTCTGGGCCTGATGGGTTTCTTCATAGCCCATTACGCGGGAATCCGGGCCAAAGGCATCAAGACTTATGTCAAAGGATATTTTGAGCCGATATTTTTTATGATGCCGCTGAATCTGATTGGGGAGCTGTCCAAAGTGGTTTCCATCTCCTTCCGTCTTTTCGGAAACATCATGGGAGGTTCCATCATCATTCTGGTGGTTTCCTATCTGACCTGGAGTTTTATTCTTCCGCCTTTTCTGAATATGTATTTCGGACTGTTTGTCGGCATGGTTCAGGCATTTGTGTTCACAATGCTCACATTGGTTTATATCTCAACACAGGTAAATTAGACTATGACTTTCGAAATTCAGACTTGGGTAACGTCGGCCGCTTATGTAAGCGGCGGCATTGCAATGGGATTCGGGGCCATCGGCGCGGCCATCGGTGAGGGATACACAGCAGCCAAGGCCAATGAGGTCATGACGCGCAACCCCGCTGTGGTGGGTGATATTTTCAAAACCATGCTGGTGGGGCAGGCAGTGGCAGAATCAGCTTCCATCTTTTCCTTGGTTGTCGCGGTCCTGCTTCTTTTTAATACAGCGACTCCTTCCCTGCTCACTGCCGCTGCCATGCTGGGAGCAGGCCTTTCCATGGGATTCGGAGCTCTTGGTCCCGGTGTCGGCTGCGGCTTTCCCTCGGCCACCGCGTGCGAAGGCATTGCCAGACAGCCGGAAACAGCGCAGAAGGTGACAACGACCATGCTGGTCGGTCAGGCTGTTGCCCAGTCAACTGCCATATACGCGCTTGTGATCAGTCTGATTCTTCTCTACAAACCGGCTGTGGAAAATCCCACCATTGCATCCGGGGCCGCTTTGATCGGAGCCGGGCTGTGCATGGGACTGGGAGCCATCGGACCCGGAATCGGTGAGGGAATTACCGCCAGCACCGCAGTCACGGGAGTAGCAAGAAATCAGGAATATACTGCCCTGCTGACACGCACCATGATGGTGGGCATGGCAGTGGCTGAATCAACAGGCATCTATTCACTGGTGATTGCCCTGCTGCTGATTTTTGTTGTCAAATAAGCAGAAAAACGTAAAGACGTTTCGGAAATAAAACCTGTTTCAACAAAACCTTATTCAAGGAGGAAAAAATGGCTATTGAAGGTGCGGATGTTGCCAGAGCAGCAGCATTTATCGGTGCGGGAATTGCAATGGGATTCGGAGCAATCGGACCCGGTGTCGGCGAAGGTATCACAGCGGCCAAGGCATGTGAGGCCATTGGCAGAAACCCCAAAGAGGCCGGTCTGCTGACACGTACCATGCTGGTAGGTCAGGCCGTTGCAGAATCCACAGGCATTTATTCGCTCGTTATTGCTCTGCTGCTCCTGTTTGTTGTCTGATCATAACACTATCTGCAGTCTTAAGACAGATTTTTGGCGCAGGCCGGTTTTTTCCCGGTCTGCGGAAATTTAAAATCTGTTTTCTTAAACGCTGTAATATCCTGACGGAAGAGATACGCAATGCAGATTATCAGCAATATGGCGCTTATCAGTATCAATGAAACCATGATTGTCCAACTGGTTTCTTTTCTGTTTTTCATGTTTGTCATGGATCGTATCATGTTCAGGCCCCTGAAAGCTTCCATGGAGGAACGGGATGCTTACATAAGCGGACTGGATCAGGAAATCCGTGACACACGGAAAAAAATGGAAGACATGCTGAAATCGCTGAAACAAAAGGAAAAAACAGTCAGATCCGATGCCAATGAAATGCGGATGAACCTTGAGGAGGAAGGCAGCCGCAAAGCTGCCGAACTTCATGATGATCTCATGAAAACCATCTCTGCTTTACGGCAGGAAACCGAAGCTGATGTGGCCCGGCAGATTGCGGAAGCCCGGAAACATCTGCAAAAGGAATCCGAGATTCTGGCTGTTACTGTTATGGAGAAAGTGCTGAACCGGAGGTTGGCGTCATGAAAAAGAATCAGATATTCTGCCCGTCTCTGTTTGTGTGCAGTGCTCTGCTGATTGTCCTGTTCGTATTCGGTGCAGGAGAAGTCTTTGCAGGAGAAAAGGGCGGCCCGGAGTGGCGGCCTACCTATGACAAGGTCATGATGTGGGTCAATTTCGGAATTCTGGTGTTTATTCTCGTCAGATTCGGGAAAAAACCGCTCATGAACTTTCTGCGTTCCCAAAAAGATGAACTGGCCGATGAGATCGGAAAACTGGAAAAGGAAAAGACAAAGATCGTCACAGAGATCGAAAAAACGCAGCAGGCACTCAAAGACAGTGATACCTATTTTGCAGACCTGAAGGAGAAAATCATCCGGCAGGGTGAGCAGAAAAGAGAGGTCATCATACTGCAGGCCCGGCAGCAGACGGAAACCATGATGGAAATCGCAAAACAGAAAATCAGCGGCCGGATCATTGCAGCAAAACGGGAGTTCAAAGCCGAAATGGTGGACGCTGCCTTTGATATGGCAACGGAGAGACTTCCCCGTGAGGTGAATGATGGGGACAACGAAAGACTGATCGGTCTTTATATGGCCTCCGCATCCCAGAAAGCAGCCTGACGATCTCCGCCAATCTGAAACAATCATATAAAACCCGGTTCTGTTTTATGGAACCGGGTTTTCTTTTTTTCTGACTTTCCTTTCTGACTTGACACTTTCTTTCTGATTTACTATATTTCCAAATATTTTCGTAATATGATCCTTTTACCGGATTACAGGATGCCCTATGCAGATGCCTGCCATTATAAAAAATCCCGTCCGTGCAATGGGAAAAGACACCCTGTTCATCATTGGGGAACTGGGCCGGATTGCCATTTTTTTTCTCAAAGGTCTGTTTCATATTTTCTCCTGGCCCCTTCAGTTCAGAAAACTCATTGAACAGCTCTATTTTATCGGCATGAAATCCGTGATTGTCGTGAGTCTGACAGGAGCCTTCACCGGCATGGTGCTGGGTTTTCAGGGATACTATACGCTGGTCAAATTCGGGTCCGAAGGACTGCTCGGAACTTTGGTATCTCTTACTCTGATACGGGAACTGGGGCCTGTTCTCACTGCCATCATGGTTACAGGCCGTGCAGGTTCTGCAATGGCTGCGGAACTGGGAATTATGCGCATATCCGAACAGATTGATGCGCTGGAAACAATGGATATTGATTCCATCCGTTTTCTTTACAGCCCCCGTCTGGCCGCTGCTTTGCTCAGTTTTCCCCTGCTGACCGCTCTTTTCGATGTAATCGGCATCATTGGCGGTTATCTGACAGGCTGCGTTCTGCTGGGCATCAACTCCGGGCTTTATTTTTACCGCACAGAATTCAGCGTTCAGATGCCTGATGTGACAGGCGGATTCATCAAATCTCTGGTATTCGGGGCTGTGGTGGTCACCATCTGCTGTTTTCAGGGATATTACACACATATGCGCAAAGAGGGATTCGGGGCCAAGGGCGTGGGTTCTGCCACAACCTCGGCTGTGGTGATCTCCTGTGTGCTGATCCTGGCCACTGACTATGTGCTAACCTCTTTTCTGATGTAGGCCGTGCATGAATGATCCGCTTATCCGTTTTGAAAATGTCTCCAAGTCATACGGGGACAACCATGTTCTCAGAGGGCTGAACCTCAGCATACACAAAGGGCAGATTACGGCCATTGTAGGCAAAAGCGGCGAGGGAAAAAGTGTTCTGCTCAAGCATATCATCGGGCTTATTGAAAAAGATTCGGGCGAGATATTTTTTGAGGGCAGACCGGTTTCCCGGATGAAAAAAGCTGAGAAAAAGGCCATGAAAAAAAAATTCAGCTATATGTTTCAGGAAACTGCGCTCTTTGATTCCATGACTGTTTTTCAGAATATTGCCCTGCCCCTGAAAGAGAAAACAAAGATGCCCAAAAATGAGATCCGGGACATAGTTCTGAACAAAATGGCGCAGCTTGATCTGGAAGGCATTGAGAGTGATTATCCCTCCCAGCTTTCCGGAGGCATGAAAAAAAGGGTGGCTCTGGCAAGGGCTTTGGTGACAGATCCGGAAATAATTCTGTTTGACGAACCCACCACAGGTCTGGATCCCATCCGCAAAAACGCTGTGCACAGCATGATTTCCGACTATCAGAAACGCTTTGGATTCACGGGTGTTGTGGTCAGTCATGAAATACCGGACATTTTTTTTATCTCCCAGCGCATCGCCATGATCGATGAAGGTCAAATCATTTTTGAGGGAAGTTCCCAGGAGATCCGCCGTACAGACAATCCGGTCATTCTTGAGTTCATCCGCGGACGGGAAAGCCGGTATGATCATCTGACCGGCATGGATCCCCTTTCCCAGGGAGAAAGACGGTATCAGGAGGAAATGGCCCGGATGATGGGGAATAAAAGCGCTTTTTCCATTGTGCTGCTGACAGTGGAAAATCTGTATGAAATTAAGAGAATGGCCGGATATGAGGCCGAGCAGAGTGCTTTGAGCAATTTCTCAACCGCTGTGCGCCGGCATCTCCGGATCACAGACATATGCTCGCGGCTGGGAATGAACAGACTGATGCTGCTTCTGCCCCGCACAGACAGGGAAGGAGCCAAAGGTATCTGCATGAATCTGGCCGGCAAACTGAAAAACGGGGGAATTGTCAATGTGCAGCCCTATCCGGAATTCTGCTTTTCCGTCAGCGCGGGCATTGCAGAGGCAGCACAGGACAAATCCATTGAAGAGATGATAACCGAGGCGGAAATCAGCAAAGATGTGTTTTATGAATTCAATGTGTGTATGCTTGGACAAAAGCAGCCGGAGGCATTATGAAAAGAGCATCTCTTGAAATGTCTGTGGGAATATTTGTGGTAATCGGTCTGATCTGCGTAAGCTGGCTGACCATCAAACTGGGAAAAGCCGAGTTGCTGGGAGACAACCATTACACGGTTTCCGGCAAATTTCAGTCGGTTTCCGGTCTGAAAACCGGCGCTGTTGTGGAAATGGCCGGCGTACAGGTCGGAAAGGTGGATGTCATCTCTCTGGATCAGGAACGCATGGTGGCTGTGGTGACAATGAAAATCCAGAAGGATGTGAAACTGAGCGATGATTCCATGGCTGCTGTCAAAACATCGGGGCTGATCGGCGACAAGTATATCAAAATTTCTCCGGGGGGCTCAGACCTGTTTCTCAAATCCGGAGATGTTATTACAGAGACGGAATCTGCCATTGATTTGGAGGATATGATCAAAAAATATGTATTCGGCAGCATGTAAGCCGGATGCCAGATTAAAAAGGAGATGTACAATGAAAAAAATGATGTTTACGTTTTTGCTGATAATTGCCGTATGTATGACCGTTCCGGTTTACGGAGCGGTGCCCGGTCCTATGGATCAGGTGAAAGTTCCCATTGAAAAGGGGATTGCCCTTCTCAAGGATCCGCAGTACACAGCCGCTGACAAAAAGGAACTTCAGAGGGAGAAAATATGGGAACTTGTTAAAGAAGCCTTTGACTTCAAACTGATTTCCATGCGGTCACTGGCACGTAGCTGGAGGGATTTCAATGCAAAACAGCAGGAGGAGTTTATTGCAGAATTTACCGAACTGCTCCGGAACACCTATATTGACAAGATTCAGGGTGAATTTCATAATGAAGAGATCGTTTTTCTCAACCAGGACATGATTTCGGAAGACAAGGCTGTGGTCAAAAGCAAAATCCTCAGAGGCAAAGTTGAAATCCCTATGGATTACAGTATGCACTTTCATGGCGGCAAATGGTGGATTTATGATATCAATATAGAAGGGGTCAGTCTGGTAAGCAATTACCGGAGCCAGTTCAAAAACATTCTGGAGAAAGAAAAACCCGATCAGCTCATTCAGCGGCTGAAAGAGAAGAATGAGAAGCACGAACGTAACAGAGGGATGGATATGGAACCCGCTGATCAGAAAAAGCCCTGATTTCCGTTTGCTGCGTTTTCTGCAGGGTGGGCATAAGCGCACCGGTTCAGATGTCTGCAGCAGACACAGGAGTGCCAAACTGAAAATTTGGCACTCCTGACAAATGCAAACAAGCCTTTTTCACACTCCGCTTATAAATTTTCATAATTTTTCCGAGGTATTGTCATGAACAGAACCGCATTTTTTCTTACATCTGCTGTTTTTGTTTTCCTGTTTGCAATGAATTGCTTTCCGGCCCCGGCCTTTTCCGCTGATGCGGAAGATCCCTATGCAGATATTCTCAGCGATCTGGAGGAAGAGGAACAGCCTCTGATAAAGATAAGCGATCCTCTGTACTACTGGAACAAAGGCATGTTTCATGTAAATGACAAACTCTATTTCTGGGTGCTGAAACCGGTCGCGGGCGGTTACAAAACCGTAACCCCGGAACCGGTGCGAAACGGCATCCGGAATTTTTTCAGCAATCTCCTTACACCTGTACGTTTTGCCAACTGCATCCTGCAGGGAAAAACCGAAAGAGCCGGTGTTGAACTGGGCAGATTTATGGTCAATACAGTTGTGGGCGTTGGCGGTTTCGGAAACCCTGCGGACAGAGAACCTTCTCTGAAAAAAGTGCCGGAAGAGGATTTTGGTCAGACTCTGGCTGTTTACGGTGTCGGCAACGGTTTTTATATTGTCATGCCGCTTCTGGGGCCTTCTTCACTGCGGGATACCGCAGGTTCAGCAGGCGACAGTTATATTTCTCCTCTTTCCTATGTTGATACCGGAGCAGCTATGGGACTCCGGGCTGTGGATACCGTCAATGGCGTATCTTTCCGCATCGGTGATTATGAAGCCCTGAAAAACGCGGCTGTTGATCCCTATGAGGCATTCCGTGACGCGTATATTCAGAACCGGGAGAAAAAAATCCGGGAATAGGAAAAAAATGTGATTTCAGGAGGATTGCACAGTTGAAATTTGCAATCAGATGATTGAAGCGGACGGATTCTGAAATGTAAACGGACGGATGGTTTGGCAAAATTTTCTGTCTGCTTACGCTTGCGGATTTGATTTTTTTTTAAGCCAGCCAAAATGGATTGCTGAAATCGGTGTGACTGATCCCAGAAGATTGGGAAAACCCAAAAATTATAAATACAGAATAGAGATAATTACGAAAAAAGGTACAAAAGAATGGTTGAAGCAATTTGAAACCAAACCTGAAAATGAGCCGTGCAGATATGCAATTCCACCAGATGCTCTGTCAACATTCAATGATAAATATCTGGTAGTGGGTCAAACCGGTTGATGACGCGGAAAAAACTCTCCCCTCCCTTGAGGGAGGGGCAGGGGGAGGGTGGGAAAAAGTGTATGACTGCAGGGCATTTTTCCCCCTCCCCTAACCCCTTCCTCAAGGGAGGGGAATTCCAGAATCAAATGATTTGACCCACTATCAAATATCTTATTATTTCAGTTTCAATCGCAAAAAGAGGTGCGGCACGATGAATAATTTACCGAATATATCAGAATCATATTTGAAAAACTTGGATTCATATATAAAAAAACTGGTTGTCAGCTTCGGTTCCGGGACAGAAGACAATATTGAAAGTATGAATCATATAGAATTGGGTTATTCAGGATGCAATTTTGGAATAAAAATAAAGAATAAGGATCTGTTTGTTTCAGACATTGTCAATGCACTTGAAGATATGGAACAGCCTCCGCAGGAAGTTAAGGAATATTATCCTGACATAACAGATCAGGAGTGGCAGGCTTCCACAAGATTGTCAACATTACTCCTTCTTTTGTTTGAAAAATCAGTAAAGGAAAAATTTTTGGAAAAACCGGAAAAAGAAATTAAACCTGCTTTGGCTTTATATGAAATCTGAAAATGCGAAGTAAGGATTGATTTTTATTATACCGCAGGATTTAGGTGATTTCCATTAATGATTATACCGTTTTTCGTAGGGTGGGCACGGCTTTTTGTGCCCGCCGTTTCAGCAGGACGGCGGGCACAAAAAGCCGTGCCCACCCTACAATGATGGTACATTTTTTCATGGAAATCGCCTTACACATCTGAATCTTAATTAACATGCTGATTTTTATGGTGAGGATATAAAATGATAACTGTAAAAAAACAGGATGTGGGAAACTGGCTGCTGACAGAATATCTGGCAGATTTGTATACGGTCAGTGAAAAATTGCGTCTTTTTGAGCAGAAATATCATCAGGCCTGGGAAACATTCCATACAGACATCCTGACATCTGTAAAAGAGGATTTTGCCAAATGGGATGACTATATCGAATGGAAAGCCTATATAAAAATGGATGAAGAACTTTCCGCGAAAATTGAAGAGGTCAGGCATGGAAATTTTGAAATTGCTTGACCGGACAACCGTGGTTAAAAATTATGAGATAGCGGTCTCTGTGTTCTTTTTCCTGCTTTCAACAACCTTCAGATCATGGAGGAAAAACCTATGTCCGAATTCTTTCACGCAGCCATTTCACCCTTAAACCTTCCTTTCACCATTCTTATGGGACTGATGCTCCTGTACTGGATTTTTGTCATTTTGGGCGCGGCAGATATGGACTGGATGCCGGATATGGATATGGACATGGATGATGGCGGAGAGGTGTTTTCATCCCTGACGGAAATGCTCAATATCGGAGAAGTGCCGTTTATGATGGTCATCAGCATCATGGTGCTGAGCTGCTGGACCTTTTCCATGCTGGGCAACCATTATCTCAATCCTGCACAGTCTGTGCTGCTGGGAACCGGCCTGTTTGTCATCAATATTGTTCTGGGCTTTTTTGCCACGGTTCTTATTACCCGTGCTGTGGTGAAAATAGTCGGCCCTATGGGGAGAGAGGACAAATCGGATCAGCAGATTCTTTACCGGACCGGAATTGTTGTCACCAGTCAGGTCAATGCCAGTGTCGGACAGGTGGATATTCAGACCAAAGGCTCTCCCATCCGTATCAATGCCCGAACACAGAGGGATGTTATTTTTGTAAAAGGTGACAAAGTGCTGGTTTTTGATGAGGATAAGGAAAAAGGAATCTATTTTGTGGAAAAATACGAGGAAGAATGAGAAGATAAATATCCTATAAAAAAAACAGACCATTCTCAAATAATCATTTAAAAAAGGGAGGTTGTCATGAATTTTCTGACCGGCATCGGCGTGACAGGCATTGTCTTTCTGATTTTTGTGCTTTTCGGCTTTTTTGCTATGGTTGCCAAGTTCTACCGCAAGGTGGAGCAGGGCCAGGCTCTGGTGCGCAATGGCATTGGCGGCACAAAAGTCAGTTTTTCCGGTTCTATTGTCATTCCCATTCTGCATATGGCCGAGGTGATGGATATATCCGTGGAACGGGTTATCATTGACCGGCAGGGCGGAGAGGGGCTGATCTGCAAGGACAATATCCGGGCAGACATCAAAGTGGTCTTTTTTGTGCGGGTGAACAAAACCGAAGAGGATGTGCTGAAAGTGGCCCAGTCCGTAGGCTGCAAACGCGCGTCTGATCCCAAATCTCTGCAGGAACTTTTTGATGCCAAGTTTTCAGAAGCTCTGAAAACCGTAGGCAAGCATTTCAATTTTTCCGATCTCTATACCTCCCGCGATCAGTTCAAAGAGGAAATTCTCAAAGTTATCGGCACGGATCTCAACGGCTTTGTCATGGATGATGCGGCCATTGATTTTCTGGAGCAGACACCCATCAGCAAACTGGACCCGGACAATATCATGGATTCAGAGGGTATCAAACGGATTACCGAACTGACTTCTGATCAGAAAATCCTTGCCAACCAGATTGACCGGGAACGGGAAAAAACCATCACCCGGCAGAATGTGGAGGCCAGAGATGCGGTTCTGGAACTGGAACGGCAACTGGCTGATGCGGAAAACCGTCAGAGAAGGGAAGTGGAATCCATCAAGGCCCGTGAAGAGGCTGATACCAAAAAGATACAGGAAGAGGAAAGGCTCAAGGCTGAACGTGCGCGCATTACCACAGAAGAGGAAATCCATGTGGCAGATGAGAATAAGCAGAGACAGATTATTGTGGCCCGGAAGAACAAGGAGCGCACTGAGGCCATTGAAACTGAACGTCTGGAAAAAGATCGGATGCTCGAAGCCACCGAACGCGAGCGGATTGTGGAACTGACCCGGATTGAAAAAGACAAGGCTGTTGAAATTGAAAAGAAGAATATTCAGGAAGTTATCCGGGATAGGGTTCGGGTGGAAAAAACCGTGGTAGAGGAACAGGAGCGCATCAAGGATACGCAGGCATTTGCCACTGCCGAGCGGGAAAAGAAGGTTGCCATCACGCAGGCGGAAAAATCCGCAGAAGAGGCTCTGGTTATTGATGTGAAAGCAGCGCAGGCTTCCCGTCAGGTTGCGGAACTCAAAGCAGATGAGGATATGATTAAAACCCTCAAATCTGCGGAAGCAGAGAAAAAAGCCGCTGATTTCAGGGCAGAACAGATTGCGGTCGAGGCTGAGGCATATCAGAACAAGGCACAGAAAGAATCCTCAGCCAAAAAAATGCTGGCAGAAGCCGCAACAGCGGAAAAAGCCGCTCCGGGTCTGGCAGATGTGCAGGTTCTGGAAGCCCGTGCTGTTGCCATTGAAAAAGAGGGAACAGCAAAAGCCAAAGTGGAATCCCTGCATTATCAGGCAGAGGCCAAAGGCATTGAGGGCAAGGCCAATGCCATGAAACTGCTGGATGCAGTGGGCCGGGATCACGAGGAATTCAAGCTGGAACTGGAAAAGGCAAAGGTGGTGGAACTCGCGGAAATGGAAATCCGCAAAGAAGTGGCAAAATATCAGGCCGAGGTACTGGCACAGGCACTCAAATCTGCGAAAATAGACATTCTTGGCGGAGAATCTGTGTTCTTTGACAAGGTGGTCAATGCCGTGATCGCGGGAAAAACTGTGGATCGATTTGTTTCCAGCAGCAAAACCTTAAGTGATGTAAAAGAAACCTTTTTCAATTCTGATCCGGAATTCTTCAAATCACAGCTTCGCCGCTTTGTGAATCAGTTCGGTCTCAATGCCGAGGATGTGAAAAACCTCAGCGTTTCTGCGCTGCTGGGCAAAATGGTTGGCATGGCCCAAAAGCCCGAAGACAAAGGAATGCTCTATGAACTGCTCGCTATTGCGGAACGCACAGGGATAACGAAAAAGACAAGTGTGCCGAAAGAGGGGTTATAAGTCCCTTTTTACAAAAGGGTGTTGCGAGGCACCCGGATACATTGAAACTCTGAACCGGATGTTCTGCCGCTAACGCAGAAAAGAGCGGATAAACTTTGCCACGGCATCCTTTCCCCTGAAAACCCCGTAATGTCCTTCGCATAGAATATCGGCTTCCAGAGAAAGCAGGATTTCCAAAGAGATGCGGTAATGATTTCCGTTGGACAAAAGCGCAGGGGCAAGGGGGCCGTGAACATCCTGCCCGAAAAGCACTTTTAATCCCTGGGATTCCGTAAAAAATGCCAGTGATCCCGGAGAATGTCCGGGAATATGTATGGCCTGAATTTTTCGCTCTCCCAGAAGAATATCCTCCCGGTTTCCAGCCAGTTTCCTGTCCACTGTGCAGGATTTGATACATGCTCCGTACCACGAAGCAGCAGTTACAGAACTGTTTCCCTGTTCCAGAAAAAGGGCATCTGCTTCGTGCATCACAACCTGACAGTGCAGATGCTCCCGCAGAAAAGCCGCTCCGCCCGTGTGATCAAAATGACAGTGTGTCAGTAACAGATATTCTGTCTTCTCAGGCAGAACACCATGCAAACGGATATTGGCCAGAAGTCTCTCCGGGTCATATCCGCACCCGGCATCCACCAGCGCGGCATGGCCGTCAAAACAGATCAGATAAATGGCAGCATCCTCCGGCGAGGTGAAACCGCTTCCGCCGACCTGAAAAATTTCATCGGTGATTTTCATAATGTGAAATTGCCCCTTTTCTGCAAAAACATGGATAACTGTCTGGTTACAGAATTAATTTTTCCAAATGTCTCAGGCAATGTCTGTAATTTTGCATATCTTTCCATCTCTGAATCTGAATTCAGATCGGCCAGTAAGTTTGAGCGTTTCTCCCTTTTTCATCCCATTAGGCAAGTCAGCAGCAAGCACACCCGCGTAGTCAACATCAACTGATGCCTGATCTTCATTTGCCTCAAAGTGCGTTACGGTTTGTCTGCGGGATGCAAACAAAGTTTTTGACTGCCCGGCAAGTCTGCGCAGCTCATCCTTTCCGGATGCAGTGGCGTTAATCTCACCTCCGGATATATTTCTAAACTCAATATCCGGGTGAATTACCGACAGCATACCTTCCATATCAAATGTGTTGTAAGCATTTAAATATCGTTCAATCAATGCGAATTTCTCATCATGGTTCATGAGTTATGCTCCGATTGCTGGACAGCGGGATAAATCTGCTGATGAATATCCGGCATGACTGCCGGTATTCCAAGTGCAGACAGATTGCCAGGAAAGATTACAGAAAAAATTTCTGTGTCCTACTGTGGGAAAGAATGAGCGTTTTGCTGGAAACAGTCACTGCGGAATGCATCAACTGAAAACTGGCCGATGCCCAAAAATTCAGGATTTGTTTTTCATGTGCCGGTAGTATTTGATGACTCTGTCAACATAATCCTGGGTTTCTCTGAAGGGGGGGACACCTTTGTACTGTTCCACATTCAGGGGCCCCGCGTTGTAACCGGCAAGGGCCAGTTTAAGCTTTCCGTCAAAGCGGTCCAGAAGCATACGCAGGTAACGGGTTCCGCCCATGATATTCTCCCAGGGATCAAAGGGATCATATACTTTCAGAATTTTGGCTGTTCCGGGCATAATCTGCATCAGCCCCTGCGCTCCCTTGGGGGAAACCGCCCTGGGATTGAAATTGGATTCAACCTTGATGACAGCTTTTACCAAAGGAAAGGACACTCCGTAAGTTTCTGCGGCCAGTGCGATATAATGATCGTATTTGTCGGAGGAATAATAGGTTCCCACATCGCTCTGTCCCCGCATGAAAAGTTTGTAACGGGAGGAAGTGGGGGCATTGGTGAAATGCATCACACCGTTTTCATCCACGTACATATAGATGTTTGCATGAACCGGCGCAGACAAAACAAGCATCCACATCAGAACAGCAAAAGAAAAACACCCCGAATATATTATTTTTCTTACATTTTTCATCATCTCACAAAATAATATTTCCGAAGTTTAAAAATCTCTGTTTTTTCCATATAAGGGAATTTATACAATCATCGTCCATAAATCAAGTCAAATCATAATAAACATGTAAAAAATCCGGCAATCCCCTATTCCTGCGGAAATGGTAATCCGGAACCTTCTGAAAACAGCAGGCTCCGGATTACTGCCATTACATCAAAAAATTCCCGGAATGCCGGACTGAAAATCTGGCAGGTGTTCAGGAATTATTTCATAACCCCAAATTTTCGGTTCGGTGTCACCCACCATCAGCTTCATGGCACTGAGGCGCCAGGATACGGCAGAAATAAGAAAAAAATCATTTCTGTGCAATTCTCCTGTAATCGCTGAGATATTCCCTGTATTTTTTTAAAATGAATTTTGTCCCGAATTCCGGATGGGCCAGGTAGGAAAGACTGGTGTCCAGAAAAAATGAACATAAGGAATCAAAAACCGCTTCCTTTTCCTTTTCTCCGACAAAATTGCGTTCCCGTTTCTGTTCAAAACAGACTGTATCCCCCAAAGCCGCCAGGATTTTTTCCGTATCCGGCCCGTTTTCCTGTTTCTTCACACAGGCTGTGGGAATATCTATCCGGGCCGTGCATCTTACCACCCAGCGGTCTCCGACCAGTTTCTTGGATTCATCCAGTATTTTCAGCACCAGTCCGTTATCAAGTTCCAGCTTTTTCACAATCTCTTCTTCCATATAATACCTCTCTGTCCGAAATAATAATATATATCTCTTTTCATACAGCAAAACCATACCTGTTTTTATCATTGTTCAAAACTTTGTCAATAACTCTGTCGGCAAGTCCGATCATCCGCACATCCCATATCCGGACTGCCGCATTGTTCAAAACCTCTGTCAGCAGTTCATATCCGGACTGCCGCATTGTTCAAAACTCTGTCTGCAGTTCATATCCGGACTGCCGAATTGTTCAAAACTCTGTCTGCAGTTCATATCCGGACTGCCGAATTGTTCAAAACTCTGTCTGCAGTTCATATCCGGACTGCCGCATTGTTCAAAACCTCTGTCGGCAAGTCCGATCATCCGCACATCCCATCTGCCGCATTGTTCAAAACTCTGTCTGTAGTTCATATCCGGACTGCCGCATTGTTCAAAACTCTGTAGGCAAGTCCGATCATCCGCATATTCCCATATCCGATCTGCCGAATTGTTCAAAACTCTGTCTGCAGTTCATATCCGGACTGCCGCATTGTTCAAAACCTCTGTCGGCAAGTCCGATCATCCGCACATCCCATCTGCCGCATTGTTCAAAACTCTGTCTGCAGTTCATATCCGGACTGCCGCATTGTTCAAAACTCTGTCTGCAGTTCATATCCGGACTGCGAATTGTTCAAAACTTTGTCGATAACTCTGTCGATAACTCAGGACTTATGAACAATTTTTTTCCGATTGTTCATAAGTCCTTAGTTATGAACAATCTATTGTTCATAACTTTTGGATTAAAAACAAACAAAATCAATATTATAAAAAGTTATGAACAATATTGACAGTCCTTATTATTATTATATACATATAAAAAAATAATAAAAGACAAAGGGAAGGTGTATCGGTATTCCGGGTCAGCCAGAAAAAGAGAAGGACTTTCTTATCTGCAAATAAATGAATATTTTTTCATTTCAAAGGCATTTCAGAAAAGTCAGGATTTAGTCTGCTGAATTTCAACTATCTGATTTTACATAAACAGATTTGTTTTGACAATATTAACATCAATAAATATCAAACAGTTAAAAATTCAGCAACGTAAATTTTTGTTCGGAAACCCTGAAGTTTTTCAAAACCCTCAGAGTTTTGAACATGTTATTTTGATACAGCCCTTAAATCCTGAGACAATAAACATATTTTTCATTTTGGCAGACAGCTTCTGCACAGAGCGGCAAAATCTTCCGGATAATGACCGTTAATCCAGCGCAACTGGGCCTCGGTGAAAGATCCGGGGGAGTAAGGCAGTTTTGGCAGGAAGCAGTAAAGAAGCCGCTGTCCCGTGTCTCCTGCATCAAATCGTTTGGATGCCTCAATATGGGTAATCATCCGGGCTCCCAGCTTTTCCAGAACCTGAACTGCCAGGCGCATGCTCTGATCCAGAGATACGCGGGTTTGGGTATCTGCCTCCAGGATATTTCCCGCATATTTTGCCATAAGCTGGAGTTCCCACTGGGAAGTCTGGGCTTTGGGGACAAAAAGCAGAACATGGTTATCTTCATAGATCACAAGGGAATGTTCCCTGTCCTGTCTGCCGTCTGTGCGTGTATTGTTCCCCAAAGCCTTTGTGTAGGCATCAAAAAAATCCATGCCTGTCTGCTCCCGGTAGGTGCAGATAAACTCCGCAATCAGGTCTCCAAAGGCAAAGGCAGGAATTTTTGGATCATCTGCCTGGGGATTTGCTGCGGAAATTTCCGAAGGAATCATGGCATACTGCTGATGAATCTGCTGATGGGAAGCATGAAGCCGGTATCCGCTGGGCGAATAGTCAAATCCGAAATTCCATCCCCACAGTGTGGAGTTGAAGGTCAGTTGCTTTTTTTTGTCAGAAGAAAGCCGGTCACAAATCCTTTTCCGCAAATCTTCCAGTTCGTCAACTGTCAGTGTTCTTTTTCCTGCCGGAACAGGAATTTCAAGTTCTTCTGCCAGACGCGCATAGGTGCGCTGATAATACAGATGCCGCATTCCCTGCATATCTTCTGATGTCAGATCACAGGCACGGTAACGGATTTTGTCATTTGCCATATTTGCGGCATAATGTCCCCAGGGAATATAACTGTTGCGCCGCAGATATTCAAAAACATGGCTTTGTTCCCGCCATTCTCCCATGATTTCACTGTTTCCCTGAACACCGGGACGCAGCACCATGACTTCTTTATAATCGTCAGGCAGAAAAATATTGTTGGCTAATACTTCACACAGATCATGGTTTTTAATTCTGGGTCTGACTCTGCCCTGTGCATCTTTGTCATAAACCAGTCCCACAGGCCGCCGGCTTTTGGGATCACGGACAAACTCACAGCAGAAATCCGCAATTCGGGTCAGATCTTCCGGATCTGTGGAATTGGCGGCCAAAGCAAGCATAAGGGGAACAGGAAGCAGATGAAAAAAAGCATCTGTTTTTTCTCCTGTCAAATCTTTTCCCTGCCATTGGCGGAGAATGTCAGACAGGGACAGGGCAGTCCGCTCCGGCAGCCGTATGGCCGAAGGATTTGCCGCATTCCGGTCAGCAGCACTTTTGATAATATAGGTGGTTCCCCGGAAAGGAAAGGGATTGGGGATTTCATAAATGGGATCAGCCTGATCCTCCTGTACAGTGTCAGTGGGAAAATTCGCCCGGTTTTCACAGATGCTTCCATCTTTGAAAATTCCCAGATTATATATGCTGTCGTGTTCACGGAAATTTTCAGACCGGAAACAGGGCCGGTGGATACCCCACACAAAATGTCCGGACGGGGCCACGCAGGTTCGCAGATTCATATATCTCAATACCTCCTGAAAAATATTTTATTCAATTCTCCTGCAAATGCCTTACACATTGAATGCCTTCCGGGTCAAGTATTTTTTTTGTTTTGGGAGTCTGTCCACTGCCGCAGCCAAACTTTCCGTTTGGCAGTCCTTCCCGGATTTTTTTCTTGCCATATAACGGTTTATCCTTTAATCTCATTCGGTTGATCTCGTTCCCACGCTCCGCGTCAATGCATTAAGTTAGAAGCTGTTTTAAAAATCCGCCGGGCAAGGTTTTCAGGCTTAATCCGGGATATGGACATTGCGCTTTTTCTGTGTCTGATGGACAAAGCGCACCCGTTTTTTTCATTTTTCAGAGGCTGCGGATATTTTTAAAACAGCTTCTTAAGGCGAACCTGTGGTATTCTTTCTGTCCATCCGGGACAGAGTTTTTTCTTAATTTAATGGCATTGGAGCTTAGCGCAATGGAGTGAAAGTCTCCGGCGGGGCGGGTCAGGCAGACAGGATTGTCTGAACATGATTTTAAGGATTTGCAGGATGGGCATGATTTTTTAATCCTGCAAATCCTGCATAATCCTGTTCAACATACTGCCGGGATTTAAAGGATTGTCTGAACATGATTTTAAGGAGTTGCAGCAGGTAGGGTTGGCAAAAGCGGAGCGTTGCCCGCCATTTCAGAGGCGGGCACAAAAAACCGTGCCCACCCTACTGGAAAATCATGGCATATGAGTCACAATAATCACAGTTCAGGACAGCGGATTGTCTGAACATGATTTTAAGGATGGGCATGATTTTTTAATCCTGCAAATCCGGCATAATCGTGTATAATCCTGTTCAAAACACTTAAATGAGGAAATCCTATGGTTTATGGGCTTTATTTTTCCGGGTCATCATCCTGCTTTTCCGGATCCGCCAGTACGAAAACAGCGGGGGAAACCGGCATATCTGCCCAGTATCTTTCTATTTGCAGGTGGAAAAGAACATCTTCTGCTGATACCCTGAGATCAAATGGGAGCATGTAATTTTCCACGATCCGGATATCCCCGAATTCGGCGCGGTAAACAAAATTTCCCATGGAGTCATACATTTCCATATGCAGGGCAGTCTTTCCTGTTTTGTCAAAAAAGATTTTTTCCAGTACTCTTCCCCAGCGGCTGGTCAGCACCAGAACATCGCCTTCATTTTTTTCATCCCGGATGACAAGAGCGGAATCATGCCCCCGGACAGGTACCCGGCCAGTCAGAATCTGAATGGCCTCACGGGTTTTCATGGGAATTCCGATGGCTTTTTTAAGACCGGGATCAGATGCCCGGGTTTTGTAAAAACGGTTTTCCCTGTGGGACAGTGCGTAGAAATAATCCCCGTCAGCCGCGATGCTCATGATTGGAACTCCTGATATGTCCATCACCTGTATACGCAGTTTCCGGAAATCAGATCCGATCCATGCTACGCGGGCATTGCGGAGTCCCTCTTCATTTTCCAGACGGAAGCTCCCCATGCCCTTGAATGTGCCAAGTCCCCGGTTGTGATTTTCCAGCATTGAGAGCCGGTGCTGGGCTTCAGGAGAAACTGTAGGCGGAGGCAGGATTTTCCCGCCCGGACCGTAACAGGATACAGACAGGAACACCGCAGTTGCCATACTCAGAACACGGAAGAGTGATGCCGGAATTCCCTGCCATTTATCCATATATATCTGATTCATTTCTTTTTCCCGCCCAGTTCCCTGATTTTCTGTTCAATTTCAGTTTTTCCCCTGTCATCATCCTCCCGCTTCAGAAGAGATTTTTTGTAAAATTCCAATGCTTTTTCCCTGTCGCCCAGCTTCATGTGAACATCCCCCATATGCTCCAGTATCACCGGATCATCCGGCACCAGTTCCACAGCCTTTGTCAGATGGATCAGGGCCTCCTGATAATCCCCTTTCCGGTAGAATACCCAGCCCAGACTGTCAATGATATATCCGTCATCCGGTTTGTGTTTCAGTGCCTCCCGGATCAACTGTTCCGCCTCATCTAGTTTGACCCCCATTTCCGCATAGGTATAGCCCAGATAGTTCAGTGCGTTGGCATTTTCAGGTTCCATGCCGATCACTTTTTTCATGATTTCAATGGACTCTGATTTTTTGTTGGATTTGTCACAGATCACTCCGAGACGGAACCACACACGGGTATTTTCCGGCTCCAGTTCAATGCCTTTTTTCAGAATATCCTCAGCCTTTTCATAATCCCCGATCTCTTCATAAAAAGATCCCAGGTACATCATGAACTCAGGATTGTCCGGCACATTCCGGATCACATCTGTCAGAAATGCGATGGCTTTTTCCACATCCCCGCGTTCCTGGTAAATAAACGCGATATGGACAGCCGCATTCTGATAGAATCGGGAGTCGGTCTTTACTTCCAGCAGATGCTTCAGGGTCATTTTTTCATCCCCAATTCCATCGAAAGCCACACCCGCAATATAATGAAGATCGGAGCTGTCCGGATCGCCTTTGAGCATCCCCTCTATAATAATGATGGCTGCCGCATATTTTTTTGTTTCAATATACATCCGGATCAGGGTTCGCGCTATTTCCGCATTCTCCCGGTTCTGCTCTCCCAGTTCTTTGAAAATTTTTTCCGCACTTTTGAGTTTTCCTGAATTATAATAATAGTATGCAAGCCCCATAGCAGCACGCACATTGTCAGGGGCTTCCGCAAGAATCTCCCTGTACAGCCGGATTACTTTGTCTTCGTCCCCCAGATTTTCATATATACTGAGAAGTTCAAAACGGGGTTCTTCCAGCCCTGGTTCCAGTTCCAGTGTTTTCTGAAAGGCTTTTTCCGCTTTTTTTATTTCCCCCCTGTCCAGATGAATCTTTCCCAGGAAGAAATATCCCGCATATGAATCGGGAAAATTCTGCACGAGCTGGCTGTATACCTCAAATGCACTGGCAGAGTCATTTTCCTCCATATACATGGCCCCCAGCCGCAGATAAATTTCCTGCTGCTGAGGATCAATATCCAGAACCCTCTCATAGATTCTTTTGGCCTCTTCTGTCTGTTTCAGGCTCTGTTTCAGACGTGCGGACAGGATCAGGCTTTCCACATCATCAGGTTCCTGTTTCAGTATTTCTTCCGTTATTGCCAGTGCTTTTTCGTTATTGCGCTGCTGTATGTACAGGTCTGCCAGATCTTTTTTCAGATCCGTAACAAGGGGATCTATTTCAATGACTTTTTCCAGAAATGCGATTGCCCGATCTGTGTCCCCTGAGCGGCGGCTCAACTGGGATTCTATATAGTAATAGTACCTGTCCCCGTTTTCGTGTTCCACAACAGCGGGTATTTCCGTCACGGCATCCTGCGAGGAAGGCGCGGATGCGCACGCACTGAGGAAAAAAGAGACAGACATAAGGGCCGGAACCCAAAGCCCTGTAAAACAGAATATTTTCCAAATCAATGTATTATGCATAAATATCGCCTGCGAATGTATCAAAATCAACAATTTCCCGTTTAAAGAATTCCCGCATTTTTTTGATGACATTTTTTTCCACCTGCCGGACCCTTTCTCTGGAAATACTGTATTTGTCGCCAATTTCCTGCAGTGTTACCGGATTGTCCGAAAAAATCCGGAGATCAAATATCTCCAGTTCCCTGTCGCTAAGTTTGCTTCTGAATTCAGCAATTTTGCTGTGCAGAAGCAGATCCATTTCCTTGCGCGCTACCTTGTCTTCCGCTGATTCCGCTCCTGTGCTCAGAAATTCAATACGTTCCGTGTCCGAATCCTCTTTCAGGGGCGCGTCCAGGGAAATATCCCATCCGTCCAGACGCTGATCCATGTCTATGATTTCACGCTCGGACACACCAAGTTTTTCTGAAAGAAGTTTGGGTTTGGGATCAAATCCCTCGTCAATTAGTTTCTGTTTCTCCTTTTTAAGTTTGAAAAAAAGTTTGCGCTGTCCCTGTGTGGTGCCGATTTTCACCAGTCGCCAGTTGTCCATGATGAATTTCAGGATATATGCCTTGATCCAGAATGATGCGTAATAGGAAAATTTCACATTTTTGTATGGATCGAATTTCCGGACGGCCTGCATCAGTCCGATATTTCCCTCCTGAATCAGATCCAGCAGATTTTGCATCCATATCCGCTGGAATTCCAAAGCAATTTTCACCACCAGACGCAGGTTGGATGTCACCAGTGAATAGGCAGAGTCCTGATCCTCATATTCAAAAACCTTGACAGCCAGTTCCCTTTCCTTTTCCCGCGTGAGCAGGCTGTACTGACTGACCTCGGCCAGATAGCGCTGCAGGGGATCAAATCTGACAACGGATTTATCCGCAGCACGCTCAGAAGTTTCCGGATCATCCGAATCAATAATCAAAGTTTTTTTCTTTTTCTGTGCCATATTTTTCTTTCATATGTCCTTTAATTCCCTGCCCGTGTCCTGTCCGGGCTTCCGGGAAATCTGACCGGCCTTCCCGGTATGTCAGAGCGCTCCGAATCATTGGGATAAGGGTGCATAAAAAAACAGCCTGCCCGGAAAAATATCCGAAGTTTCAGATATCTGGCCTGCAAATACGGGCATATGGTTTTCCGGATAATCCATGAGCCGGAATTTTTGCCATGTGCCGGGTGTCTGAAGTTTTTTCCCCATACTGTGGAGTCTCTGTGCCAAAAACCGGTATTTTTTATTATAACACAGAAGAGATAAGAAATTCAAGAAATTCATTTTATAAACATCTGTGACAGGGGATTTGGACTGCAATATTAGAAATATAAGATAGTTGCAGCTTAAAAAAAATAATTTCTGTCCCTGGCCGCTTCAGATTCCGTATTTTTAAGAAATGTGAAAAGAACAGAATCATGAAAATTTTTTTGCGGAAGTCTGTAGACAAATGTTCAGACATATGATATAGTCTGCCTATATTTTGTTTATGCGCCCGTAGCTCAGCTGGATAGAGCAACGGACTTCTAATCCGTAGGCCGCACGTTCGAATCGTGCCGGGCGCGCCACAGAAATCAAAAGGTTACGGTTTTCCCGTAACCTTTTTCTGTTCTGTTTTCAGGGAAAAATGACGTACAAATAACGTACAT
>JBFXEJ010000031.1:0-52446 GCA_050180235.1 Desulfococcaceae bacterium | reverse complement strand
CGGACTGTGTCCGTTTCTGACGAGGTCATCACTGCCGCAGTGGCGGCAGTTAATCTGAATATACTGTTTCATAAAAATAATTATACATATTTAAAAACATAAATCAACCTTTTTGACCCACTACCAAGTGCTTTATACTCTTTTTCCAGTTCAGCCCGCATGGCATCCAGATGTTTTGCCTCTGCGTCAAAGGACTGCATGGCCTCCTTTTTTTCATCCTGTACAGGGGTCTCAGGTTCGGCTGTTTCTGACGCAGGGTCAGAAGTCTCCTCCGTGCTGCTTTTGACCTCGCTGTATCCTGAGGCTTTTTCCCTCTGGTCTTCGGGAACGAGGCTCAGATCGTCTGTAAAACGTATTGCGCCGGTCTCATCCCTGTACTTGTAAAATTCAGCAGAACACGGCGCTGAAATAAGCAGAAAAACAAAAATCCATACACATTTTTTCATGATAAGAATCCTCCCTGTGAATGTTTTTTTTCAGGGAATATATACAACCGGACGAAACAGTTTTCAACAACGATTTGACAATTCTTCGGGATATGTGTAAATAAGTTATCAATCTCTTCAATTTTATAAACCATTAACCCAAAATTCATTTTTGCCATTATGAAACCATACAGTATAAAAAACGGAATTTTCTTTGTTTTTCTGGCTGTTGCATCTTTGGGAATTTGCGGCTGCCTGTGGTCAGACCCTTTTTCACGGCCAGGGGGCCAAGCCGGAGAGGAAATTTTTTCGCGGGCTGAATCCGCATTCCGGTCAAAGTCCCACAGAAAGGCGCTGCATCTGTACAACGAATATCTGAGCCGGTATCCGGATGGAACACGCGCGGCAGATTCTCTGATGCGGGAAGGGGAAATTTACCGTCTGTCCCGTGATTATGTCACAGCCGGAAAGGTTTACCAGTATCTTATGGACAGATACCCAAACAGCCCCCGGTATTCGGATGCCATGATTCAGATACTTACAATCCGGCAGGCTGAAGGAGCATACCATGAGATTATCCGCGCGGGAGACGCATTTCTTAAACAGGCCCGGAGCGAACAGGCGGCAGCCCAAATATCCCTGATAATGGGCGATGCCCATATGGCTCTCAATTCTCCCGCCAATGCAGCGTATTATTACGCAAGGGCCGCTGAATCCCCGCGTTTTGCTGATAAATATGCCATTCCCAAACTCAAAACCGCTGTCCGGAAACTGAAATCCGGTGACATTATCTCTCTGCTGAGCCGTGTGAAGGAGCCTGCAGCCAGAGGATATCTGATGTTTCAGCTTGGACTTGCGGAAGTGGAAGAGGAACGGTTTGAGGATGCCATGCTGACCCTTTCCCAGTTTGTCACCCTGTCTCCGAATCATGAATATGCGGAACAGGCCCGGCAGTTGATGACAGAAATCGGAGACCGCTATCCGTCCGGCAGGCAAAGCACAGATTATGGTCAGCACAAAATCGGATGTCTGCTTCCGCTCACCGGATCTTACAGGATATATGGAAATAAAGCGCTTAACAGTATCAAACTGGCCATGTCCCAAAGTCCGTCCGGAAATTCATTTTCCATGATCGAAAAAGATACCGAATCAGATCCTGCAAAAGCTGTTACAGGTGTGGAAGAACTGGCCAGGGAGGGCGTTTCCGTTATTATCGGGCCCATCATCACTGCCGAATCCGCAGCTCCGGCAGCACAAAGATACGGAATCCCCATGATCACGCTGACCCAGAAAAGCGATATTACCCAGATTGGTGATTTTGTTTTCAGAAATTTTATCACTCCGCAGATGCAGGTCAGGGCCCTTGTATCCCATGCCACAGAAAAAAGGGGAGTGCGCAGTTTTGCAGTTTTGTATCCGGATGAAAAATACGGCCATACATTCATGGATTTGTTTCAGCGCGAAGTCGCCGCCCAGGGAGGAAGCATCAGTATTTCCCAGCCATATGCCACTAATATCAATGATTTCCGCGGTCCTGTCAGTTCACTGGCACGGAACAGGGATTTTGAGGCTCTTTTTATTCCTGACGCTCCCCGGAAAGCCGGAATGATTATTCCCCAGCTTGCATATTATGGCGTGAAAAAAGTCCTGCTTCTGGGAACCAATCTCTGGCATTCAGATGAACTCATACGCATGGCAGGACGTTTTGCACAGGGAGCGGTAATGCCGGATGTTTTTGCAACTGAAAGCAGTGCGCCCGAAGTTGCGGAATTTGTCCGTCTTTATCAGGAAACCTATGGAGAAACGCCCGGATTTATAGAGGCCCTGTCCTATGACACTGCCATGATTGTGCTGAAAGTTCTTTCAGATTCCCGTGTAAGAAATCCCTCAGGTGTCCGGGATGCACTCATGAATGTCCGGGATTATCCGGGTGTTACCGGACAGACTTCCTTTGATGAAAACGGAGAGGCGCAAAAAGAGCTTTTTCTTCTCACGATTGAAGGAAACCGTTTTACAGAGATTGTCTCCCCTTAGAGTTTGTAAAAAATAAGCCGTACAATTTTCCTGTCAGAAAACCCTGATGATTTTGAAAATTCTCAGGGTTTACCTACACTTTATTTTGATACCGCTCCCTGGTCTGAAAAGTCTGACAGAATAATATGCAATCATTCCGGATGGAAAAACAGAAACAGGTACAGGATAGGGATATATGGCAGACAGAAAAAGTTTTGACAGTCCGTGGAAGGAGATACTGGGTGCGTATTTCCGTGAGTTCATGCTCTTCTTTTTTCCAAAAATTGAGAAAGAGATTGACTGGGAAAAGGGTTATATTCCTCTGGACAAGGAACTGCACCAGATCACGCGTGAGTCCGACACCGGCAACCGGGTTGCAGACCGTCTGATGCAGGTATGGAAAAAGAACGGAGATGAGACATGGGTGATGGCACATGCCGAGATTCAGGGAGGCAAAGAGGAGGGATTTCCCCGGAGGGTGTTTGTGTACAATTACAGGGGACAGGATCTGTACGGCAGACCTGTGGTGAGTCTGGCCGTGCTGACAGATGAAAACCCGGAATGGAAGGTTTCGCAATATAAGCAGAACATATGGGGATGCCGGACGGCCTTTTCATTTCCCTGCGTGAAGCTGCTGGATTACAGAAAAAAATGGAAAATGCTTGAATCCTCGCAGAATCCCTTTGCAGTCGCGGTCATGGCCCATCTGAAGACTCTGGAAACCCGGAAGGACAGGCAGAGCCGCCTGCAGTATAAACTGGCACTCAGCAAAAACCTTTACCGTCACGGGTGGACCAAAGATGATATTATCCGGCTCTACCGGTTCATTGACTGGATTATGGTGCTTCCGGGGGACATGGAAAATATTTATCATGAAAAACTCATGGATTATGAAAGGGAGGTGAATATGCAGTACATCACAACAGCCGAACGGATCGGAATGAAAAAGGGAATGGAAAAAGGAATGGAAAAGGGAATGGAAAAGGGAATAGAAAAAGGAATGGAAAAGGGAATGGAAATCGGAGAGGAAAGAGGTTTTCTGCTGGGTTCCCTTCAGACTGTTCTGGAAATGAAATTCGGTGATCGGGGAGTGGTTCTTTATCCAAAAATCAGACGGATTCAGAAAACAGACAGGCTGGAGAAAATTCTTCAGGCTGCCAAATCCGCAAAATCAGAGGAAGAGATTCTGAAGGCAATCAAAGGGGAAAAAAAGAAGACCTCTGCTGAGTGATTTCCCTGTTCCCTCTCTTTGCATCAATACCATATGTTTCATTGACTGGATTATGGCGCTTCCGTCCGGTATGGAAAACATTTATCATGAAAAACTCATGGATTATGAAAGGGAGGTGAATATGCAGTACATCACAACAGCCGAACGGATCGGAATGAAAAAGGGAATGGAAAAGGGAATGGAAAAGGGAATGGAAAAGGGAATGGAAAAGGGAATGGAAATCGGAGAGGAAAGAGGTTTTCTGCTGGGTTCCCTTCAGACTGTTCTGGAAATGAAATTCGGTGATCGGGGAGTGGTTCTTTATCCAAAAATCAGACGGATTCAGAAAAAAGACAGGCTGGAGAAAATTCTTCAGACTGCCAAATCCGCAAAATCACCGGAGGAGATTCTCAACGCTGTGAAAGGGAAAAAAAAGAAGGCATCTGCTGCCAACTGATGGAAATACACTGATATATGCCCAAAATATTTGACAATATCTCATCTGATCTGAAAACAGGTCTGCTGAACACCCTGGAAAGCTCCTATCGGGCTTATTTCTGTGTGGGTTATTTCAATCTCAGAGGCTGGAAACTGCTGATGGAACCCATCGGGCAGTTCAAAGGCGGTGAGGAATGCTGCCGCGTGCTGGTGGGAATGCAAAGCCATGAAGAAAACATTCTGCGCAGGGAATGGCTCCAAAACAAAGACAAACCAATGGACAATGCCACAGCAGTGGAACTGAAAAAGGAAACAGCAAAATCCTTTGCCAGACAACTGACCTTTGGCATACCCAGCCGTGCAGATGAGGAATGCCTGAAAAAACTCAGAATCCAGCTTGCAGAGAAAAAAGTGCAGGTCAAACTCTTTCTGGCCTATCAGCTCCATGCCAAACTCTATCTTCTGCACAGAAAAGACAAAATGGCTCCCTTAATCGGCTATATCGGCAGCAGCAATCTGACAATGGCCGGGCTTTCGCACCAGGGAGAACTGAATGTGGATGTTCTGGAGCAGGACGCTGCGGAAAAACTTGCCAAGTGGTTTGAGGACAGATGGAACGACCGCTGGTGTATTGATATTTCAGACGAACTGATTCAGATACTTGCTGAAAGCTGGGCCGGTGAAAACAGGATTTTGCCCTATTATATTTATCTGAAAATCGCTTTTCATCTTTCACAGGAAGCCAGAAGCGGTATCGGAAATTATATTGTGCCCCAGATTCTGCAAAAAGATTTACTGCCATTTCAGCAGAATGCCGTGAGTATTGCCGCAAGGTATCTGGATAAACAGGGCGGTGTTCTGATCAGCGATGTTGTGGGTCTGGGCAAAACCATGACCGCAACTGCGGTTGCAAAACTTTTTGAGGAAACATTTTTTACCGAAACTTTGATTATATGCCCCAAAAACCTTGTGGAAATGTGGCAGGGATATGTTCAAACCTATGAATTAAGAGCCAGAGTGCAGAGCATTTCCAAAACTGACAAAAATTTTCTGGAAAAAACAGGAAGATACCGGGTTGTGATTATTGATGAGAGTCATCATCTCCGCAACCGGCAGGGAAAACGCTACGCTATTGTCAAAGAGTATCTGGAAAAAAATGAAAGCCGTGTGATTATGATTACGGCTACACCCTACAACAAAAGTTATCTGGATATTTCAAGCCAGTTGCGGCTGTTTATACCTGAAGACAAAGATATTGGCATCTGTCCTGAAAATTTTATCCGCGAAGCAGGCGGAGCTGCGGAGTTTATCGCAAAATACCAATACTCTCCCAATACATTGCCTGCTTTTGAAAAAAGCAGGTTTTCAGAAGACTGGCAGGAATTGTTAAAACTTTATATGGTACGGAGAACCCGCACGTTTATCAAACAAAATTATGCCACGTATGATCCTGACAAAAAACAGTATTATCTGACTTTCCATGACGGAAGAACAGTGTATTTCCCTGACAGAATTCCAAAAAAAATTGAATACGCATTTAACCCGGACGATGAAAAGGACAGTTATGTAAAACTGTATGATGAGGAAGTGGTAAAAATTATCAGCAGTCTTTATCTGCCCCGCTACGGACTTGGCAATTATATTGACAAAGACAGAGAGGGAACTGCCAATGCGGAAGAAAAACGGATTATTGCAAACTTAAACCGCGCAGGCAGGGGACTGATGGGTTTTTGCAGAACCAATCTTTTCAAAAGGCTGGAAAGCTCAGGACTTTCTTTTCTGGTATCACTGGCCCGGCATGTTTTGAGAAATCACGTTTTTGTTTATGCCATTGAAAAGGGTTTTCCCCTTCCCATCGGACAGCAGGAAGCCGCAGAAATGGATGAATTTCTGGAAGAAAATGATAATGATGAAAATCTGGAAATGAATCTGATGACAGACAAAGGGGAATACAGGAATCTGGCTGAAAAATACTATGAAAAATGTGCGGCAGACAGAAACAGATATGACTGGATTTCAAGTTCTTTGTTTGCAGAAAATCTGGCGGAACTGCTGACAGATGACGCGGATAAAATCATTTCTGTTATTGAAACAGGAAAAAACTGGAATCCTGCGGAAGACAAAAAACTGAATTTACTTGAAAAACTTTGTATCAGAGATCATAAAAATCAAAAAATTCTGATTTTTACACAGTTTGCAGATACTGCCTGTTATCTGTATGAACAGCTTAAAAAACGCAATATTCAGGCTCTTGCCTGTGTTACCGGTGATTTGGAAAATCCGACCGGATTTGCGCACAGGTTCAGCCCTGTCAGCAATAAAGCAGAAAAGGTAAAAGATGAAATAAGAATACTCATCAGCACAGACGTTTTAAGCGAGGGGCAGAACCTTCAGGATGCTCATATCATTGTCAATTACGATCTGCCCTGGGCTATCATCAGGCTTATACAGAGAGCGGGACGTGTTGACAGAATCGGGCAGCAGTCGCCTGAAATTCTGTGCTATTCGTTTTTGCCCCAGGATGGCATTGAAAGAATCATCAGATTAAGAACCAGGCTTACCCAGCGCATATCTGAAAATGCCGAGGCAGTGGGCGCAGATGAAATTTTCTTTGACGGTGATCCGGTCAATATTCAGGATTTGTATAATGAAAAATCAGGCATTCTGGATGAGGATGAAGGCGATGTTGACCTTACTTCACAGGCTTATGAAATCTGGAATCAGGCAACAAAGGCAAATCCTGATTTGAAAAAGAAAATTCCCGGACTGCCGGAGGTTGTTTATTCCACAAAGGAAAAACAGGATCACGGATTTGAAAACAATACCCTGATTGCATACCATAAAAACAGTAAGGGTTATGAGATTCTTACCTGTTTAAATGCGGAAGGCAAGGTTGTTTCCACAAGTCAGTCAAGAATTTTGAAGATGGCTGAATGCGCATTGGATACACCTGCAACTGAACCTTTGGAAAATCATCATGATTTGGTGAAAAAAGCTGTGATGCTTGCTGAAACCGAAGCAGCCAAATCCGGCGGACAGCTTGGCAATACATCCAGCACAAGATACAGGGTTTACATGATTCTGCAAAGATATTATGAAAGCGTCAGAAACACTTTGTTTGATTTGGATGCTTTGAAAAAGACCATTGATGATATTTTTCATTATCCTCTGCGGGAAACCTCAAGGGAAAACATAAACCGCCGTATCCGCTTAGGATGCACGGATGAGGAAACAGCATTTTTGACCATGCAGTTAAGAGAAGAAGGGCGTTTGTGTGTTATTGAACAGAAAGAGCAGGATAATTTAAGAACACCTCAGATTATATGCTCGATGGGTATCAGAAAATAGTGATTTCGGCTACGCTCAATCACCGTTCGACTAATCTCAATCATCGTTGCTTCTACCGTTGCCTGAGCGTAGCCGAAGGCAGTGGTAATCAAAAAGGAAGATTATTATGAAAGGATACATGTATATACTAAAATGCTCTGACGGAAGTTATTATGTTGGCAGTACCAAAGATTTAGAACGCAGATTAATCCAACATCAAAACGGAGAAGGAGCAAATCATACAAAAAAGCGTTTACCTGTAAAGTTAGTCTATTATGAAGAATTTGACAGAATAGATGAAGCATTTTACAGGGAAAAGCAGATACAAGGCTGGAGCAGAAAAAAGAAAGAGGCATTGATTAATAACAAACCAGAAGAATTGCATTTACTCTCTGAATGTAAAAACAGCACGCATTTCAAATTTTATCAAGTACGGTGATTTCGGCTACGCTCAATCAACGTTCGACTAATCTCAATCACCGCCGCCACCGTTGCCTGAGCGTAGCCGAAGGCAACATTTCCGCTGACTGAGCGCAGCCGAAGTCAGATAAAGGCAAAATTATGAACACAATCACAAAAAAGCAGTTCAAATCATATATTGGCAATTTTGATTTTACAAATCTGTTCAATCAACTGGGATGGAATTTTGCTGATGAGCATTTTCCGGTAAAACTGAAAGATGATATTTATTCTTTTCAGTTGGTTGCGGAAAAAGGCGGATTCCGGATCATTGTTTTCAGACCTGCGGAAAATCAGGATTTGCCGGATTACAGCACCCGGCTGCAGCTTGACAGAAAAATTGCAAAATTATACAGGGAACATCTGATTATTTTCTGCGACAGAAACAGCAGCACACAGATATGGCAACTCTTTGTAAGGCAAACAGGAAAACCTTCACGGTTAAGCCAAACCCGATGGCACAAAGGTCAGGAACCTGAACTTTTGTATCAGAAAACAGCAAATCTCTTTTTCACGCTTGATGAAGAGGAAAATATCACCATCAGCGATGTTGTGGATCGCGTGAATGAAAATTTCCGCAAAAATGTGGAGCAGGTCACCAAAAAATTCTATGAAAATTTCCGCAGAGAACACAGGAAATTTATTGATTTCATTAAGGGAATTTCAGTTATTGCAGACAAAGAATGGTACGCGTCACTGATGCTCAACCGCCTGATGTTCTGCTATTTTATTCAGAAAAAGGGATTTCTTGACAAAAACCTTAATTATCTGAAAGAAAAACTGGAAACCTGTCAGCAGAAAAAAGGAAAAGACAGATTTTACGTGAGTTTTTACAGAAACTTTCTTCTGACTTTGTTTCATCATGGCCTGGGTTCTCCGGAGCATTCTGAAGAACTGAAAAAAGAAATTGGCAAAATCCCCTATCTTAACGGGGGTTTGTTTGATATTCACGATTTGGAAAAAGAATATGCGGGCATTGATATTGGAGATGAGGCATTTTCAACTGTTTTTCAGTTTTTTGATCAGTACAACTGGCATCTGGACACCCGTTTTGCGGCTTCGGGCAAAGATGTGAATCCTGATGTGATTGGATATATTTTTGAAAAATTCATCAATGACCGCGCCAAAATGGGCGCGTATTACACCAAAGAGGATATTACAGATTATATCAGCAAAAACTGCATTATTCCTTATCTTTTTGATGAAACCGTCCGGAATTATCCAAAAGCATTTAAAAAAGATTCAGAATTATGGAATATGCTTAAAGAAAGCGGTGATGCCTATATTTATGAGGCCGTGAGAAAAGGGGCTGATCTGCCTTTGCCGGAAGAAATTGCTGCCGGTATTGACACGGAAAAACCCAATCTTTTGGAGCGCAGAAAGGAATGGAATAAACCTGCTCCTGCTGAATTTGCTTTGCCGACTGAAATATGGCGGGAAGTGGTTGACAGACGCAAGCGTTACAATGAAGTGAAAAGCAGAATTGAAAAAGGGGAAATTCAGAGCATCAATGATTTTATCACGTACAATATGAACATCCGCCAGTTTTCGCAGGATGTGACTGACAATACTTCAGATCCTGTTTTTCTGCGCCATTTTTACAATGCCCTGAAAAACATAAGCATTCTGGACCCGACCTGCGGTTCCGGAGCCTTTCTGTTTGCGGCCATGAATATTCTGGAGCCCCTGTATGAAAGCTGTGTGCAGCGCATGGAAAATTTTGTGGAAGAATCTCCCAAAGGAAAATACAAATTCTTTGAAGAGGTTCTGGCGCAGGTGAAAAGTCCGGAACATCCCAATCTGAAATATTTTATTTACAAGAGCATTATTCTCCGCAATCTGTATGGCGTTGATATTATGAAAGAAGCAGTGGAAATTGCCAAACTCCGGCTGTTTCTGAAACTGGTGGCAACAGTGGATGCGGATTACCGCAAAGAAAATCTGGGTTTGGAGCCTTTGCCGGATATTGATTTTAATATACGTGCCGGAAATACGCTTGTGGGATTTGCCACGGAAGCAGAACTGGACAAGGCACTTACCTGCACCATTGACGGTCTGCTTGCCAAACCTGCCATGATGGAAAAAATGGAAATGGTTTCAATGGCTTTTCATAATTTCAAGGCCATTCAACTGGAAGAAAAGGAATTCCGGTCAGGAAATCAGGATGTGAAAAATCCTGTTCAGGATATGAAACAGGCAAAAGATGAATTGAGCAAACGCCTGAAAGAGCTGAACTGTGAACTGAATCAACTGCTGCACAGGCAGACAAGCGAAATGGAATACAAGAGCTGGCTGCAGTCCCATCAGCCTTTTCACTGGTTTGCAGAGTTTTATGAAATAATTCAGGATAAAGGCGGGTTTGATGTGATTATCGGGAATCCGCCGTATGTGGAGTATACTAAAATTCCATATAAAATTAATGGCTATAGTTCAATAAAATGTGGAAATTTATACACATTTGTTATAGAGCGATGTATTCAATTTTCTAAACATGATAGAAAGATAGGAATGATTGTTCCTATTTCAAGTATTTGTACTGACAGAATGATTGAATATCAGAAAATTATTTCAGAAAATGAGACATGGAATAGTTTATTTGCTGAACGTCCAAGCAAATTATTTACTGGAGCTGAAGTACAATTAGTTATTAGTATAATTAATCTAAAAAATCAACCTATCACGTATTCATCTTCATATTTTAAATGGGGTGCAGATTTTCGGGAACATTTATTTTCAAACATTAACTATGCAGAAATTACATCCTTTAAACGAAAAGGCAGTTTTCCAAAGATCGGAACAAAAAATGAACTCTCAATCTTAAAAAAAATTTTAAAAGATAAAAAATGTATTAATAATTATTTAGAAAAATCTGCTTCAATTTTTGTTAGTTATCGGAATGCTGGTGGCCGATACTATAAAGTTGTATTAAATTATGAGCCTGATTTCAAAGTCAATGGAATTCAGAAACCTTCCAGCACATATCAAAAATTAAGGATTGTTAATAAAGAGATAGCTGATACTATATGTGCAGTTATGAATAGCACTATATTTTTTTGGTATTGGACTGTTTTTTCAGATACATGGCACATGGTAAATAGAGAAATAGGAAATTATCCAATTGAAATAAATGAATATCTAATTAAAAATTTGCCTAAAATCAACAAAAATTTAATTGCAGACCTGCAAAGAAATAGCAATAATCGGATTGAAAGCAGAAATAAAGGATTGGATAAAATTGAATTTACCCAGTTCAATGTCCGTGAATCCAAACCAATCATAGATGAAATAGACAAAGTTCTGGCAAAACATTACGGCTTTACCGATGAAGAACTGGATTTCATTATCAATTATGACATCAAATACCGCATGGGAAAAGAACTGGAAAATGATGACACTTCTGTCTGAACCTTGATTCACATGATTAAAGGATTAAAGGATTGAAAAGACAGACTGTCTCAATCATGACAATCCTTTAATCAGGTTAATCACGGTTCAGACAGATGGGATGAAAGATTCAAAAATCAGGCAGACTGTCTCAATCATGACAATCCTTTAATCAGGTTAATCACGGTTCAGACAGATGGGATTAAAAGATTGAAAAGGCAGACTGTCTCAATCATGACAATCCCTTAATCAGGTTAAACAAGGTTCAGACAGATTGGATGAAAGATTCAAAAATCAGGCAGACTGTCTCAATCATGACAATCCTTTAATCAGGTTAATCATGGTTCAGACAACTTTGAAAGTGAAGAACAGGAAAGGAGACATATTATGTTTATTAACATCTATGTACCGGACAATCTGCCAAAGCAGAGAGTGGAACAGCGTATCAGAGAAATTGAAAAAAGTCTGAGGGAAGAAGCAGCTTTTTTTGCATCATTTCTGAAAAATACTGAACAGAATACCAGCGGAGATCCCTGGTCAGATCCGGATACTGAACTGCCTTGTGTCAGCACGGGAATTGAGGATTTTTCCATCAACCATGACCATTATCTGTACGGGACAGCCAAAGTATCATGAAACCTGTTTTTGTTGACACTTCCGCACTCATAGCTCTTGGAAACAAAGAGGATATTTTTTATCATCAGGCATGCCGAATCAGACTGGAACTGGTCAGAACAAAAAGAAAATTTGCAACCACAAATCTTGTTATTGCAGAATTATGCAATGCTTTCAGCAATATCAGATTCCGCTCCATTGCCATTTCCACAGTTGAAAGTATTCAGCAGTCTGTGATGTGGAATTATATTGTTTCTGACCGGAAACTTATGGATGAAGGATTCGCACTGTATAAAAAAATGAAAGACAAATCATGGGGCATGGTGGATTGTGTGAGCATTGTTACAGCAGAAAAATTCGGCTGCAATGAAATATTTACGACAGATCATCATTTTGAACAGGCCGGTTTCAGAATTCTCTTGAAAAATCAGAACAGGTTGCAGTGTGAATGAAGAACATGGCATCAAACACCGAATGGGAAAAGAAATTGAAAACGATGACACTTTTGTCTGAACTGTGATTCGTCTGATTTCTCTGATTTGCATGAGTTATAATCAGATGAATCAGAGAAATCAGACGAATCAGAGTTCAGACAACTTTGAAAGTGAAGAACAGGAAAGGAAAGACTGATGAAAACTGTTATGGTGCATATAAACGATGACGCAAAATTTCATTTTGTTGTCAATTGGTTAAGCAAACTCCGCTTTGTTCAGGTTGAAGAATGCGTACAGACAGACAATACCGAAGATTCTGACAGGAACATCCCCACACTCGGAGATCTTCTTGACTCCGGTTTTGCAGGGTTATGGAGCGGCAGAACCGAAATGGAAGACAGCCCTGCATTTGCCCGGAAACTCAGAAAAGAATCCATAGACAGAGGTATTGGTGATATATTTTCTTGATACAGATGTTCTGATAGATGTTCTGAGGAAACATCCTCCGGCAATAACATGGATACATTCAGCAAGGAAACAAAAGTTTCTCTTGTCGGGATTTGTTTTTATGGAACTTGTGCAGGGATGCCGCAATCGTGAACATCATGATCGGTTATTCAGGACACTGAACACATACAAACTTATGAATTCTGTCAAATGGCCGTCTGCTGAAACGTGCAAACGTGCATCCGACATATTCTCACTCTGTCATCTCAGTCATGGAATAAGCATTATAGATGTTCTGGTAGGTCAGCACGCTTGTGATATGCAAATTCCTTTGTGTACTTTTAACGGCAGGCATTATGAAATTATTCCGGGTATAATTATTCACAAACCCTATGAACGTTAAATTCACAATATTAAATGCCGCATGGGAAAAGAACTTGAAAACGATGACACTTCTGTCTGAACCATGATTCACATGATTAAAGGATTAAAGGATTGAAAAAACAGACAGACTGTCTCAATCATGACAATCCCTTAATCAGGTTAATCACGGTTCAGACAGATGGAATTAAAGGATTGAAAAAACAGACAGACTGTCTCAATCATGACAATCCTTTAATCAGGTTAATCATGGTTCAGACAGATGGAATTGAAGGATTGAAAAGACAGACTGTCTCAATCATGACAATCCCTTAATCAGGTTAATCACGGTTCGGACAGATGGGATTGAAGGATTGAAAAATCATACAGACTGTCTCAATCATGACAATCCCTTAATCAGGTTAATCACGGTTCAGACAGATGAGTTTTCGCTGTCGCTGCATTCACCCTGCTGAAGGAAACCCACTGCATAATGAAAGAAATTGACAAAACAGTTGAAAAACAGGGAGGAATTGAAATATGAACGAAATGACAACAATCCGTATTTCCAGAAAAGAACTGACGGAAGTTCTGCAGGCATACCACACCATCAGAAATTTCCTTGCGAAAATTGTCTCACCGGAGGAACTGTATCAGGACAAATTTCTCAAAGACCTGCAAAAGGCACAAAGTGAAATTGTATCCGGGCAATATGAAGATGTGAAAACCTTTGATGAATTCATCCGTTAAAAGAAAAATACAGCGCACAGGCCGTTTTGCACGGGATATTAAAAAAATGCCGCATTCCATACAGATGGAAGCCTATGAAACCGCTGTGAAACTTTCGGAAAATGTGTTTCATCCTGACCTGAATGTAAGAGAACTGACAGGTTTCAAAGGGCATTACCGGGTTGTGGTTTTCAGAGATTACCGGATGATTTTCTCTTTTGATACAGAAAACATTTATCTGATGCGGTTCGCCAACCGAAAAAATATTTATCGGAAACTGGAATTATAAGCGATAAAAAAGCGGTTTTGTATTCTCATTATCAGACAGAAAATTAATAATCACTTTGCAGATTTTATCATAAGGAGCAGTTATGAGAAGCATGGAAGTCAATACCCGTGTGGGATCAGACGGTGTTCTGAAAGTTCTGATGCCGGAAGATACAGCAGGCAGAGAAATCCGTATTGTGATGGTTTTTGAAACAATGCGGCAGAATTATGAATCTGCCCGGTTCCGCAAAACTGGATGGCCGGAAGGTTTTTTTTACAATATTGCCGGAAGCCTGCCGGATTTTCCGGATATTGAATATGAAGGGGATTTTGAGCAAAGGAGGAGTCTGGTCTGATGTATCTGCTGGATACAAACGCGTGTATTGCTGTAGCGAAACCCGCCATTGCCCCGTTGCGGTAGGTTACGCTCCGCTTCATCCACCCTGCAATCCGAACCCTGATTCACATGATTAAAGGATTAAAGGATTCAAAAATCAGGCAGACTGTCTCAATCATGACAATCCTTTAATCAGGTTAATCACGGTTCAGACAGATGGGATGAATGCTGCTGCTACAAACATCACGCTCCTATGGAGCTAAAAATTAATAAACTGCTGCGGAAATGATAAAAGATCACATTGGCAATACTGCTTTACTGGATCTCCCGAAAACCGCTTTTCTGTGCAGCCGCAAAATCCCGGCATCAGCAGTGCTGAAATGCTATGACTGGGCAATAGAACAGCGGGAATCCGGCATTTGTGTCATAAGCGGATTTCACAGCAGAATGGAAAAAGATGTACTTCATTATCTTCTCAAAGGACAGCAGCCGATTATTATTGCCCTTGCAGGAGGTCTGAAAAAAAGAATTGAACCTGAACTGCAGAAACCATTGGAGCAGGGCAGGCTGTTAATCATCACCCCGTTTGACAAAAAAGTGAAAAGAGCGGATAAGCGGACAGCAGAAACAAGAAACAAAATGATGATAAATTTTGCAGACAGCATTGTCATCGGTTTTGCAGGCCAGCGCGGGCAGGTGGAAAAACTTTTGAAACATACAGACAAACCCATAAAAATGCTGTATTCTCTGTGAGAATTTCAGTTCATCCCAATTTTTCAACCAAAACAACAGATCGGCTGTGAGAGCAATGAAAAAAGTGACAATTTACACTGATGGCGGATGTCTGGGAAATCCGGGGCCGGGCGGATACGGCAGTGTTCTTCTGTATGAAAAACACCGCCGGGAAATATCCGGCGGTTTCAGACTGACCACCAACAACCGTATGGAAATCCTCGCGTGCATTGCCGCGCTGGAGGCACTGAAATATGAATGTGATGTGACAATTTACAGTGATTCAAAATATGTTGTTGAAAGCATTGAAAAAGGATGGGCAAAAAGATGGAAAAGCAACGGCTGGAAAAGAAACAGAACAGACAAAGCCGAGAATCCGGATTTATGGGAAAGGCTTCTTGCCTTATGTGAAAAGCACAGGGTAAAATTTGAATGGGTAAAAGGACATGCCGGAACCCCGGAAAATGAAAGATGTGATCAACTGGCAAAAGAAGCAGCAATGCGGGGCAGTCTGCCGGAAGACAAAAACTATGCACAAAAATAAAGCAAACCGTTTTTTTGCACTCTGAATTAGACTTCCTGCAAAACTCGAATTTCTCATAACTAACTATTTGTTATTATTGATTTTAATAATGAGAAAATCTAGATTTGCAGGAAGTCTATTTTATAATTGAAAGGACTGCATAAATGAATTATCAGATTGGTGTTGATCTGGGCGGAACCAAAACCGAGGTCATTCTTCTGCATCCTGATCAGAGGGAACTTTACCGTAAAAGAATTGCCACGCCCAGAGGTTCGGACAGGGAATATGAAAGCATCTGTCACACAGTGTATCATCTGATCCGGGATGCTGTGAAAATGATTCCGGAACCCGGAGAATATACCATAGGCATCGGCATTCCGGGCGCGCTTGAACCTGACACAGGACTTGTGATGAACGCGAACACCACATCCCTGATGGGAAAACCCTTTCGCTCTGATATGGAAAATATGCTGGGCCGCAGGGTGGAAATGGAAAATGATGCAAACTGCTTTACCCTGGCAGAAAGCCTCAGTGGCGGGGGAAAAAATTACAGAACTGTTTTCGGGGTCATCATGGGAACAGGATGCGGCGGCGGACTGTGCATTGACGGGCAGATTCACAGGGGCAGGCATGGCATTGCAGGGGAATGGGGGCATTTTTCCGTGGATCCGCACGGAAACAGATGTTACTGCGGAAACCGGGGATGTGTGGAAACAAAGATCAGCGGCTCCGGTGTGGAATATGCCTTTTGGGAAAAATTTGATGAGCGACTGTCCATGAAGGAGATAGTGGAAGGATTTCGGAAAGGCGAGCATCGGTGCGGGGAAATCTTCCGGCAGTTTCTGGATGATTTCGGACGCTGCCTGGGCGGACTCATTTCCATTCTTGATCCGGATGCCGTGGTAATGGGCGGAGGTCTTTCCAATATAGAAGAGCTTTATACACTGGGCATGGAAAGGGTGAAACGCTACGCGTTTCATCCCCATCTCCGCACTCCCATTTTCCGGAATGAACTGGGCGATTCTGCCGGAGTTTACGGCGCTGCATGGATAGGAAAAAAATAAAACAGGCTTTCCGGACTGTTCCAGACTATAGTTGATAATCTGGAACTTTGTGACAGGCAGCAGATCGGAAACTTTCCGCAGGGAGTGCAAAAACTGTTTTTTGCACCATTGAAATCCGGGCGCACCGGTTTGAAAATATTTTTTGGAGTATGCTTATGCGTATCATTCTGGCAATTATGATTTGGATTATATTCGCGGGCGGACTTGCCCTTTACATGGATTACAGAAACCCCGCGCCCTCTAATGCGGAAAATACAGTGGCAGATTCCGGAACGGCTTTTGCATCTGTTAATCAGAAGCATTATATTCTGGAGATAACCCCTGCCTTTGCAGCAGAACCGGACCCCTTTGCCCTTCAGACTGATCCCCGTATGCTGCCTCCGGCTCTGCTCGTGCGCATGGGAAATACCGAAATTCTGCGCGTGACAGAGCCGATGGAAGCCGGTATTCCCCGAAGACTTGAACTTATTAACAGTCTGACACCCGGAGAAAATGAAATATGGTTTGAGGCTTTTGGGCGTTTGGAAGAATACAGAACAGTCCATGCGCTGCGTATCCGGGTACTGGAAAATAAAAATACTGTTGCGGATCAGACCTTCTGGTCAGAACCGGGCGGAAACATAAGCGGTGTTCTGCGGTTTGTCATTGCACAGCATCCGGAAAAGGAGTCTGCCAATGACCCATCCTGAGCCGGGGAAAAACAGCATTCCTGCCATCACGGTGCAAAACCTGACCGTGAGTTACGGCCCGAAACCTGTGCTGCTGGATATTTCCCTTTCCATAGAAAAAGGTTCTCTGGTGGGTGTCATCGGCCCGAACGGTGCGGGAAAATCCACTTTTATCAAGGCCATTCTGGGATTTGTCAAGCGGGATGTTGGAGAAGTCCGCATTCTGGGGGTTCCTGCTGAAAAGGCCAGGGGAATGGTGGCCTATGTGCCCCAGCGCGGCGCGGTGGACTGGGATTTTCCCATTCAGGTCAGAGAAGTGGCCATGATGGGGCGTTACGGAGCCATTCCCTGGTACCGTGATCCGGGAAAAAAAGACCGGGAAATGGTGGATCAGGCTTTGGAAATGGTGCGCATGTCCGAATTCCGGGATCGGCAGATCGGGCAACTGTCAGGCGGTCAGCAGCAGAGGGTGTTCATGGCACGCGCGCTGGCCCAGGGTTCGGAAGTGCTGCTGCTGGATGAACCTTTTGCAGGAGTGGATGCGGCCACAGAGCGGGCTATTCTTGACGTGCTGGAAAGGGCAAAAAACACAGGCCGCACCCTGGTGGTGGTTCACCATGATCTGGCAACTGCTGCGGAATATTTTGACAAACTGATTCTGATCAAACAGCGCGTGTATGCGTTCGGGCCACCATCCGCTGTTTTGCAGGAGGAACTGCTCAGCGAAGTATACGAAGGCAGGCTCAGGATTTTTTCAGAACTGAAAAAAGATACAGACAGGGCAAAAGCGGAATAATTTGATTTCCGGGAAAAAATATACCGGAAAAGTATCAAAAGCTTCCAGCTTTTGACCTGTGCCTGTGAACTGAACCGGGATATTTGGTAGAGGGTCAAATCCGTTGAAAATCCCCTCCCCCTGTGGGAGGGGTTAGCAGTAGGGTGGGCACATGTTTTTCTGTGCCCGCCAACCGGAACGGTGGGCACGGAAAAACATGTGCCCACCCTGCGAATACTGTAATTATCCAAAATTCAAAACAGTTGTATCTGCAGACCGGTTTAAGCCAAAGGCCGTAACCCGGCACCTTAATTATCTGAAAAGTAAATTGGTCATTTACTACAATCTGGAAGCCTGTGCTACTTTAAATTTCAATGATCTGCGGACACCATGACTTCTCTTTCCAATCCATATACTGCTGAAAATCCGGCAGACAGCCATCCGGTTTTCATTGGCAGGTCAGAAATCCTGAGTGAGGTTTCAGACTTTCTCAATGATCCGTCCGCACATACCATGTTTCTTTACGGGATGCCGCGGATTGGCAAGACCTGTCTGCTGAAACATATTGCAGCAAAGACCGCAAAAGGGAATTTCCTGCCCGTGTATTTTGCTCCGGAATGCAGGGAAAAACCAAACGCGGAGCAGGTAATCGCGGATCTGGCAAAAACCGTAACGGAATCCCTGCATATTTCCTGCTTCAATATTGGAGAATCCCTGTCTTCGCGGGTATTTTTTAATCGTTTCATTCCCGGCATCCTTTCCCTGCTGCCGGAAAAGTCTTCTCCGGTGCTCCTGATTGACACCTTTTCCGGGTCAGACCGGCTGCGCTCCCGGCAGACTGAGGAATCTTTTTATGCCTGTCTGCGTGAAATCCCTTTGCAGAGTTCAGGAAGAATCCGGCTGATTCCGGCCATTGGCAGACGCACGGATGAGCGGGAGATGTCCGCTCTTTTCAGCAATGCAAAACTGACAGAAATTCCCATGTTTTCACGGGATGAAACCTCTGAACTGGTTCGGCTTTCAGAAAAAAATGACTCATTGAAATGGCCTGATACCCAGGTGGCTGCTGTGCGGAATTTCACGGCCGGACATCCGGCTCTGATCCGCTGTCTGTGCGGTATAATCTGGAAGGAACTTTGCAAAAACAGGCAAAACGGAACTCCCTGTGTCAGTTTCCGGGACATGGGACAGGGATTCACCCGTGCTGTGGGACAGTCAGAGGTTTTGTTTGCAGATATATGGAAATCCCTGGACATATGGGAACGGGTCATGGTATCCGCGCTGGCCGAGGCCGGAACCCGTTTTATGGAAACTGAAAAACTGAAAAAGCGTCTGAGCGGATTTGTGTATTTCAGCAACAGTGACAGTCTGAGGGAAATCACGGAAAGACTCTGCGCATGGCGGCTGCTGGAATCGGAAAACAGCGGATACCGTATCCGGATCAATATGGTGTCCCGGTGGGTGACAGCCCGCAAGCCTTTTGACAGGATACAGGAGGAACTGAACCTCTGGACAGAGGAACTGTATGAACTGGCATATGCACAGTGCCGGGATGGGGAACTGGATGCGGCTGTCCGGAATCTGCACAATGCCTCAGAGATCCGGCCCGACAGTCCCAAAATCACCTCCCTTCTGCTCAAGGTGCTTATCCGGCAGGAAAAAACCGGAGAGGCCATTGCATTTGCCGAAACAGTTCCTGAATTCCTTTCAGGGCGTGTGCGTCCGCTCCATGTGCAGGCTCTGCTGCTTCATGCGGAAAAAACGCAGGAAAATGTTCAGCAGATGGAATTGTACAAAAAGGTGCTGGACATTGATCCGGGCAATCCCCAGGCCCGCGCCCGTGTGCGGAAAACAGCAGAGGCAGAAGGCGACAGACTGCTGGAAAGCAATTCCCTTTCTGATGCACTTTTGTTTTATCAGTTGGCAGGTGCGGAAATCAAAGCCGGGAATGTGGAGGAATCCATTGCCCAAATACGCATGGCCTCTGTAATTTCCCGGCGGAAGCGGAGGGAAAAACTCAGAAAAAGGCTGCTGGTCTGGGGTTTTCTGCCCATGTGCTTTTTTTCTGTCATTGCCTTTGCCCTGTATGCGGGATACCGGCATATCACCCATGACCTTCCCCGGATCAGCACCCTTGCGGATTACCGGCCTCCGGAAGTGACATCAGTGTATGCAGATAATCTGAAGAAAATCGCCGAATTTTACCGGGAGCGGCGCATTGTCATCCCCCTTTCCCAAATGTCCGAAACCCTGATTCAGGCTTTTGTCGCGGCAGAGGATGCCCGTTTTTTTTCTCATCCCGGACTGGATTTCATCGGTATTGCCCGTGCTTTTTTCAAAAATATTGAAGCCGGGGCTGTGGTGCAGGGCGGCAGCACCATCACCCAGCAGGTGATCAAATCCTTTCTTCTGGGTTCTGAGCGCAGTTATGAGCGCAAATTCAAAGAGGCGGTACTGGCCTACCGCATCAGCAAATCTTTCAGCAAAGAGGATATACTTTTTCTTTATCTAAACCAGATTTATCTCGGATACAGCGCATACGGGGTGGAGGCTGCTGCTGAAAATTATTTTGGGAAAAAAGCCAAAGACCTTAATCTGGCCGAATGCGCCATGCTTGCGGGTCTGGCCAAAGCTCCGGGAAAGGATACACCTGCCGGTTATCCGGAACGGGCCAAAATCCGTCAGAAATACGTACTCCGGCGCATGGTTCAGGAAGGATATATCAGCAATGCCCAGGCAGAAGATGCTGCAAAGGTTTCTATGCGGATTCGTCCCCGGCAGAACTGGTTCGCAGATGGCGTACCGTATTTTACCGAATATATACGTCAGTATATTGAGAACCGCTACGGAACAGAACACCTCTATGCCGGGGGAATGAAGATTTACACCACAGTTGATATAAATATGCAGGAAATGGCACGGGAAGAAATGGAAAAGGGTCTGATAGATCTGGAAAAACGGCATCATTATCCCAAAGATGCCTCTCTGCAGGGTGCCATGCTCTGCGTGGAACTGGGAACCGCTTATGTCCGGGCAATGATCGGGGGCCGGGATTATGACGAGAGCCAGTTTAACAGGGCAGTGCAGGCCAGAAGACAGCCGGGTTCCTCTTTCAAACCCATCATTTACGCTGCGGCCATTGACAAAGGTTTTACGCCCATGAGCATTGTGTATGACAGTCCGGTTTCCTATCCGGGCGGAGATGGAAGACTGTGGACTCCCTCCAACTATGACAGCAGATATTACGGCCCCATGCGTCTGCGCAAAGCCCTTGCCAAATCAAGAAATGTGCCTGCGGTGCGGACCCTCAACAGCATTGGCATGGACTATGCCACAGATTATGCCCGGAAACTGGGAATCACCTCAAATTTGGACAAAGGTTTGTCTTTTGCACTTGGCTCTTCAGGTGTTTCCCTTTTGGAGATGGTGCAGGCCTATTCCGTGTTTGCCAATCAGGGAAAACTGATCCGGCCTGTGTTTATCACAAAAATAGAGGATCGTTTCGGAAATGAAATGACAGAAACCTCTGTTCCCGCGCAGGCAATTGAACCTTCCACCGCGTTTATCATGACCAGTCTGCTGCGAAGCGTTGTTGAAAACGGAACCGGGGTCAGAGTGAAACAGCTTAACCGGCCGGTCGCGGGAAAAACCGGCACCACCAATGATTTCCGGGATGCTTGGTTTATAGGATACACAACGGAATATATCACCGGAACCTGGGTGGGATTTGATATTGAACGCTCTCTGGGAAAGGGAGAAACCGGATCACAGGCAGCAATTCCCATCTGGCTGGGATTTATGGAAAGACTTCTGGATGGAAAACCGGTGCAGGAATTTCCGGAAACTGCGGAAGGTGTGGTGGTCACGCAGATTGACGCGTCCACCGGCATGCTGGCACATTCTGATTCCGGAAATGTAATCCGGGAATGTTTCAAACAGGGCACAGAACCCAAATACCGTGCGCCCAGACCTCAGCCCCAGCCCTCTTATCCTGAATACAGGGTGGTGACAAAACCCGAAGATTTTTTCAAGACCGATATGTGAAATCAGGAAGTTAGGCAATTTCAGGAAAATAATATACCCCAGATATTACTTTTCCCCATCCGCTGTGTTCCTGAAGATTCCTGTCATGTATTGCAAAAACTCAGGCACCTCCGCTCTTTTCATTGTCCTCCCACCATTTTTCCGCATCTCTGATGTCTCTGAAGCGGAATATTGCCCTGCCGAACCGGTCAAGGGTTACAGCATCGGATTTTCCCATTTTCTGCTCTATCTGCCTGGAAACTTTGCCGAAACGTTCCTGTATCTGTCCGAACAAAAGCAGGGACATTCCTTCCTTTTTCCCTTCCCTTTTCCCTTCCTGCCTAATCTGTTCTGCAACTGTCATGGCCACCTCCTTTGCCCTTTCACTGTCAAAACAGGAGATTCCCCTGTCAATGTAAGCCTTCACGGTTTCCCTGTCATCATTCCGGGCATGGTAAACATAGCGCAGTGTGATTTCCAGAAATTCAAGGGATTTTGTTCTGTCAGCCATCTGCGCCAGTATCTGCATGGCACGAACGAGATGGTCCCCGAAATCCGCATCAAAGATGTGCCGGAAAAGATGCAGCACGGCCCGCAGTTCCATTTCCCCGATCATCAGATTTTCATCCCGGTGCTTTTTCAGGTCATACAGATGGTATGTGAAATCCGGAATGAAGACGCAGAGATCATCATTGTGACCTTCGATCATTCCGGAAAAGGTCATGGGCGAAGTCCACTTTTCCGGTCCGTGATACATCACAACGGGAATGATGACCGGGAGTTTTTTTGTTTTGGGGTTCTGATCCCGGTACTCCCTCCACAGATTCACCATGTAGCAGAGAAGACGGAAGACCATCACCGGATCAGGGGAACTCTGATGCTCGAACAGAATATACAGAAAGGCCGTGAATCCCTTTATTTTTGTTCTGTAAACAATGTCCGAGTGCTTATCCCGCAGTTTTTCATCCACATAGGTTCCGTCTGTGATCTCCAGATGGTCAAAGTCAATATGTCTCCGGATGTCTTCAGGAAGATGATGCCGGAAGAAACTCTGCGCAACCTCCAGTTTGCGGAATGTCTTCCGGAAAAGCGCATCATGGGGACTGCTCACAGTTTTTTCTGTTTCTTTGTCTGTCATAAACTGGAATTATTGCGCAGTTTTCATCAAAAGTCAAACAGATTGCGGATTTCAGGGCAGCATTTCGGAAAAAGAAAGTGGTCATACCGGATTTCAGAGACCTGAAAGCGGCCGGGAAATGGTGGGAGGAGCAGGGGACGGATCACTGAGGATGGGTACACAAAAAATTCCCTGATCCGGATTTTTTTAAAATATACTGATTTTGTCTGCATATAATAAATACAATATGTTAAATGATACATACATGATACTGCTTATACTGATTCTAAATAAAATATTGATTTATAAATTAAAAAAATCAGTATGGAAAGTCCCTCCACCTTTTCTCTTTTTGTTCCCACAGTTCTGATCTGAACCTTTTTGCCCAGCAAAAAATTTCACTGTGTCCAAATATCCGCAAAAATCCTTTTCAGACGGTTTGACGGTTTTCATACCCTGACATTTGCCTTTACATCTGATCAAATCAGATTTAAAGTACAGTAAGGATTTGTATAAAAATAACCTGTTCCAAACGCTGAGGGCTTGAAAACCCTCAGCGTTTGGATTGGAAAAATTGTACAGGTTATTTTTTTGCAAACCCCAACCCGGGTTGTCAGTCATAAGGCTGTTTCCGGAAAAGAATCCCGGCTGACTGACACCGTACCTTCAGTTTCCGGACAGGAACAGTCTGCTGCTTTATCCGCAGGCTTTCTTACGGCAAAAACAAGAGGACACTATGATCAGAGTTATCACTATATTTATAGCTGCCGGAGCCATTGTTTATATGGTGCGCTGGTACCGGGAACAGAAACGGCTTGAAAATGCCGGAAGAATGACTCCCGACGAACTGGTGGAGGCCATTATCCGGAGAAAGATTTCCGTGCTGGAAGTCCCCCCGGAACACCGGGAGGCAGTAAATGGGATACTGCGGGAAATTCAGTCGGAGCTGGATAAGACATGAAAATATGAGCAGGTCAGCATAAATTTTCGGGCATGGCGCTTTCAGAAAAACCGGATTTTTTGGAAAAATCCGGTTTTTTGAATACCTTTTCTTCGTGAAATTTTGTGTCTTTGCGTCTTTGTGGCAGAGAAAAACATTTCTGAATACCTTATTCACTGATGTTACGCCACACTTTTCGCCGTCATTTCGGCATAAGCTGGAATCCAGTAATATTAAAGAATTATGTACACAGACTTTCTCCGGTATGGCCGTAAGGCCGCCCTTTCCTGTCATTCCGGCAAAAGCCAGAATCCAGTTATTTCAGGCGGTTCTGGATATTGACTTTCGTCAGTATGACGATATGGCGTAACATCAGTTATTCATAAACATTTTTCAGAAAGGAGATAAAAAATGGCAGACAGTCCCCTGAAAAACATGGGCAGCGGCACAGGAAAGTTTTTTGCCAAAGTGATCGTTTTCGGCATCGGCATTCTGGCACTTATTTTTCTGCTCTTTCAGGTGGTGGATTCCAATGATGCGGACAGCACCATTGTGCTGCAGTCTCTGACAGGAAATCTGCGCGTGATCATTGAACCCGGCCCCTATCTCCGTTTCTTCGGCAAACCCCATGTATACAAAAAAGTGATAGCCGTCAACTTTACCGGAGAAAAAGGGGCATCAGCCTCATCTGTTCTGGATGAGATCAGTGTGCGTTTTCTGGATACCTCCATCGGACAGGCCAAAGGCGTGGCCCGTTTCCGCATGCCCACCGGAGATCAGGATATGATCAAGATTCACCGGGAGTTTGGCAGTCAGGATTCCCTTGCATCCAATCTTCTGGAAAGAATGGTGAAAGAGGCGGTCAAGGCCTCCGCGCGCACCATGTCGGTGGAAGAGCATTATTCAGGCGGTTCCGGTCAGATGTCTCTGGATTTTGACGATCAGATCCGCAACGGCATGTTTGTGGTGGATCAGGTGACTGAATATGTGCCGGTATCTCCGGAAGAAAATCTGTTCAGCGAACCGGATGCACGGGGAAAGGAAACCCTGGGACGGCGGCAGCGGGTGCTGGTGGTCAAGCGCAAGGATGACAAAGGCGGCTATATCCGCACCAAAAACTCTCTGGCTGATTACAATATCGCGGTGATTTCCGCATCCATTGAAGAGGTCAATTATGAACAGCGGGTGGATGAACGTCTGTCCGCGCAGAAGCAGGCCGCAGCAGATGAGGCTCTGGCCCGCCAGAATCTGAAAAAAGCCCAGCAGGAAGCCAAAACTGCGGCTGCTTTGGGGGAAAAAGCCATTGCAGAGGCACGTGCCGGTTCGGAAAAAGAGAAACTGCAGGCCGAGATTGAGGCTGAAAAAGAAAAGGCAGTGGCAGAGATCAATGCCAAAAGAGAAGTGGAAGTGGCCCGGCAAAAGGCACTGAAGCAGGAGCAGATTCTGGATATGCAGAAAAAAGAGGCTGAAGGTCTGATGGTCATGGCCCAGGCCCGTGCCAAAGCTGCGGAAAACGCTTTGGATCCCCAAATCGTTTTCGAGAAAAAACTGCAGGCATGGAAAGATGTGGAAACTGCCAAATATCAGTATATGTCCCAGGCCCAGCTTGTGCCCACTGTTCAGATGGGGCAAAGCGGCAGTGGTCAGCCCAATGCCATGAATCTGCTGGAACTCATGGGGGTAAAGGCCGCCATGGATCTGGGCATGGAATTTCAGAACATCGGAAAGTCGCAGGGCAAAACCGCGGATTAGCAGATCTCCTGCAAAACTTAAAATTACGTTTTTTATATTTTGATTTTATTAACTGATGTTACGCTAACCCTTCAGAATCCGGCAGACTGCTGTATTTTAAGTCATTCCGGCGAAAGCCGGAATCCGGTATTTTCAAATGGTTCTGAATACCGGCTTTCGCCGGTATGACGAATCTGCGTAACATCAGTTATGAAAATAAATATCCCATTTCAGTTCACAGGCACAGGCCAAAAGCCGGAAGCTTTTGCTACTTTTCCGGGATATTCTTTTCTGTAAATCACCTAATGGCTTTGATTTTCCGGTTCCGTAGTGCCGGTGTTCTGCACGGATCTGCGGCGGCGGAAATGCCCGGAAACCGGGTTTCCCCTTTTGCAAATGGGATTCGGGGGGATTTTCAGACAGAAAGCGAAATGAAAAAATCCCGGTGAATCCTTTTAATCCTGAAAATCATGGTTCACATTACCCCCGCACATGCTCTTATGCTGATTGTGACAATAATCAATATTCCGCAATAAAAACGGATTTTTTCTTTCGCATCCGGAAAACGATCCACTATTACCATCATTACAAGAAATAATAATAAAACTGAATAAACACCAAATATAGCCCATCCAAGTGCCGGAAATGATTTCTCATGTAATAAGTATATCCCATAAACCACCTGACCGATAAAAAGTATAAGTGTCAATTTTATGTCCCATTTCATCACAGCCGCCTTTCATAAACAGACCAGTTCTTTTTTATTCACTCTTATACCAATTCGACATTGATTTTATACAATACTGTCAATTTTTTCTGTCTGATTACAATATATTGCTTTTTCAGAAGCATGTTTTCAACAGCGATTTGGTATTATTGCCAATCTCAATTTCCCCGCTGTACAGCATTTCTATTGTAATAGTGGGAGGTTCGGCAACTGTTTTAAAAATATTCCGCCCTGTTTTTTTGGGCGGTAATTGAGGTGCAAAAAGAGACATTATCCGCCTGAACAGACAGAATCAGGCATGATACCGGGTAAAAATCCGGATAAAATCCCAAAATTTTTTCGCTCTGATTATTTTTAAAACAGCTTCTTATATATGTCATTGATCAAATGATGATTTTTTTCTCACTATCAGCGTCATTCGGATGACCCGGATGACCCAAAACGGAATGAGCATTTTCAGACTGGGCATTCTGGGGATGATAAACCAGCTGCCGGGCAGCCGCGGCCGCGGCCAGCGGGCCGACATGAATGTCAACATAATCATAAACCTTTGCCTGTGTTTTGCCCGGAGCCGGGCGCAGCACTCTTCCCAGATACTGCAGCAGACGTCCGCTGAACCGAATTGGCGTGGCAATGAAAAGCGTGGACATTTCCCTGCAGTCAAAGCCCTCGCCTATCAACTGGCCGGTTGCCACCACAACCCCCACTGTTCCCTGTGCAATGCCTTCCAGCACTTCCCGGCGCTGTGCGGTTCCCAAATCCCCGGTCAGCAGAGATGCAGCAATGCCATGTTTAAATTTCAGCAGGGTCTGCAGATTTTCGCAGTGTTTTTTCCGATCCGAGAGCACCAGACACACACCTTTGCCTGATGCGGCTTCCTGCGCCACATCTGAGGCTATGAGGCGGTTGCGCTCATCATCGGCTGTCAGTTCCGAGAGCATTTTGGAATATTCCCGCACCGGATCATAATACGGTTTGAATGCTGTTTCCCGCACCACAATTTCTGCCTCAAGAATATGCCCTTTTTCCACCAGCCCGGATTTTTCAATGGTATGATGCACATCCCCCAGATGCCAGAAAATCAGCCGGGAGAGTTTGTCTCTGCGCCAGGGAGTGGCCGTAAGTCCCAGCATATAACGGGCATCAAAACCGGACACTGCTTCCGTAAAGGTGCGGCTGGGCGTGCGGTGGCATTCATCCACAATAATATAACCGATATGCGGAGATATATCCTCAGCGCATTTGTACAAAGACTGGATCATGGCCACCGTGATTTTTTCGCCGACTGTTTTTCTGCCATCTCCGATGAACCCGCATTCTTCCTTTGGAATCCTGAGAAAATTTTCAATGCGTTCCTGCCACTGAAAAGCCAGTTCCTTGGTATGAACCACCACCAGAGCAGGCTGCCTGCGCTGTGCGATCATATAAAGGGCAATAACGGTTTTTCCGCTGCCGGTCGGCGCGCTCAGGGTTCCGAACTCTTTGGAAAGCATGATCCGCGCGGCTTCTTCCTGAAAAGGTTTCAGTGTACCGGCAAAGGAAAAATCCGCCTCCGGCAGCATCCTGCGCCGATCCTCTATTTCATAAGCAATGCCATTATGCCTGCACAGGAGAATAAGCTGGCGCATATACCCGCGCGGAAGAATCAGATCGTCTCCGCTTTCTTTGTAAAAGTTCAGCACTTCAGGCGTATTTTTGTTCCAGCGTCCCAGCCTGCTGTTTTCCTCCCATTTGGGATTCCGGAAGCGCAGAGACTGTCTGACCGTGTGCTTTATCTGCTCCGGCATTTCTGAAACATAAAGATGGTGTGAAAGGGATATTTTCAAAATAACCGCCTTTTCAGGGCATATTCCGTATACCGGTTTATGCCGGTATGGGGGAATAAAAAATATTCTCAAAATGATCGGCTTTCCGGGCCTGTGAAATTCATTTATCAAAAAAAATATGTTAATCCGGAAACTTATTAAAAACAGTTCCGGGATTGTTCATGCAGGACTCAGAAATCATTTGACTTGTTCTCCGCAATTGCATATTCTCATAAGAAGCTGAGGTATTATAATATACAGATATTTATAAAGGAAAACAACATTTTTATATGAGCAGCAAAATATTCATTAACGCGGTTGACCCGGAAGAATGCAGAATTGCCAAAGTCACAGACAGCAAACTCGAAGAGTTTCACATTGAAAATGCTGCCCGGGAAATCACCCACGGAAACATCTACAAGGGAATCATCACCCGCATAGAACCCGGTCTTCAGTCCGTATTTGTGGATTACGGTGCGGAACGTCACGGATTTTTGCAGAAGCAGGAAATCCATCCTGATTATTTTCTGGATACACCGTCGGGTGATCACTCCATCAAAAACATTGTCAAACGGGGGCAGGAAATTCTGGTGCAGGTCACCAAGGACCCGATTCTGAAAAAAGGGGCCATGCTCACCTCCTATATTTCCCTGCCCGGCAGATATATCGTACTCATGCCCGGCAGCAGCAATGTGGGCGTATCCCGCAAGATCGAAAATGAGGAGGAGCGGGACCGGCTTAAAAAAATGGTGGAAAAGATGAAAGTTCCCCAGGGCTTCGGGCTGATTGTGCGCACTGCCGGATCAGACTGCACCAAAACCGATCTGGCCAAAGATCTGAGATACCTGCTGCGCCTGTGGATAAATATCAGCAAAAAGGGCATCGGTGAGGATGCTCCGGCTCTTCTTTACAAAGAACGGAATCTGGTGCTGCGTTCCATACGGGACTATTTTACGCCTGAAGTGGATGAAATCGTCATTGATGATGAGGCTGTTCACCACGAGGTCAGGGATTTTGTCAATATTATTTCCCCCAGGCACACCCGGATTGTAAAACTCCACGAGGGTCCGGGGCCTGTTTTTGCCCGTCTTGATCTGGAAGAGCAGATAGCCAGCATTTTTGAAAACCGGGTGGAACTCAAATCCGGAGGCTCTGTGGTCATTGATCAGACCGAAGCCCTGGTTGCCATTGATGTCAATTCCGGAAAGGGGAGCCACAAAAAATCCGTGGAGCAGACAGCTTTTGCCACCAATCTGGAAGCAGCCGAAGAGATTGCCCGCCAGTTGCGTCTCCGGGATCTGGGCGGCCTGATTGTGGTTGATTTCATTGACATGAAGGAAATCAAACACAAACTGGAAGTGGAAAAGGCTTTGAAAACACATATGAAGGCAGACAAGGCACGGGCAAAGATTGGCAGAATATCAAAATTCGGGCTGCTGGAACTGTCGCGGCAGAGGATACGCCCCTCCATAGAATACGGCTCTTATCTTACCTGCAAGCACTGCCGGGGCAAGGGACTGCTGCCCTCGGCTGAAACCCAGGCTCTGGGCTTTCTGCGCAAACTGCAGATGGAAACCCTGAAAGAGGGGATTACCGTTGTTCAGGGTATAGTGCCGCCGGATGTGGCTGATTATCTGCTGAACAAAAAACGCAAGGAAATACTGGATTTGGAAATGCGCCGTGAGATCAGCATCCGGATTGAGGGGGATCCGGCTTTGCTGCCAAGAGAAAGCCGGATTAGCAGCAAACAATAGAGGTTCAGGACAGCCTGACCTGTCATGGGAAGGGAGGATGTATGCAAAGAAAAAATGACAGATCAGTAATAATTATCCGCAGTATTATGATCGGAGCGGCTCTTCTTATTACTGTTCTGGCCGGATACTGGTTTCTGCCCCGGTTCAGAACACGGTCTTTGCCTCCTGCTCTCCCGGTTTCAGAGTCCCTGCCACAATCTTCTGTGCAGCCTTCTCCGCCTCCTGAACCTGAACAGCAGTCTCATCCGGCAGATGAACCGGAAAATATTCTGCAATACAGTGATGACAATGAGGAATTTCAGGAACTCATGAACAGGAGAAAAGCCGGATACGGAATGGACAAAGGCGTGGATATGATCGCCAGAGGGGATGAAACCCTGCGTATCGGTGAAAATACCGTCAGCATGAAGGAAATCCTGAACAAAATCCGTTTGCAGAAAGACGGTATTCTGGAAGAGGACATAGGCCCGTATACCGGTGAACGCACAAAGGCTGATCGGCTGGAAAAACTGTATAACGGACTGAAAGAGGCTGAAAACCGCTTCCGGGAACTGGAAATGAAACTGAGTCAGATTCCGGACAGTGAAACAGAAAAGAGCCTTGGGGAAAAGCTCCGTGAATATGGGGAACTGGAAAGTCTGCTCAGTGACTGGCAGTCATATATGCAGACAGTAAAGGATATGGAAATTTACCGGAAACTCTCTGAATCCGGGGATGTCCGGCAGGAAATTCGCGGTGAGATGGAAGAACCGGGGCGCAGAAAAACAGCTATGGAAAGGGAACTGGGCAGACTGCTGGGACTGACCCTTTCTCCGGACATCACAAAGGAGGAGCAGAAAGCGCTTTATACGGCTTTGGAGAAATCCGAAGCCCGTTTCCGTGAACTGGAAACCATGCTCAAATCCCCGGAAGGCAAATCCCCTTCCGCATTCCGGGAAATGGCAAAGGAACGGGCCGGACTCCGGAATCTGATCTCAGGTTATGAGGCATGGAAAGAAACCGTCCGGAAAATGGATGAATATGAAAAACTTGCCGCTATGGAGGAAGACGGCGCAAGAGAATATATCCGTCAGAAGATCATTTCCCTGCGTATCCGCAGAGATGATCTGGAAGATTCCCTCATGCACAGACTGCTTCCGGACGAACCTCCGGATATGTATGGCATCTATGTGGTACGTCCCGGAGACAATATATGGAATATCCATTTCAGTTTTCTGAAGGAATATTTTCAGGGCAGGGGAATCAGCCTGTCTTCCGCAGCAGATGAGCCGCTGGCTCCGGGACGCAGCTCGGGTGTAGGCCGGATTCTCAAATTTTCCGAAAAAATGGTCTATATATACAATCTGCGGGAACGGAAACTGGAGCCGGAACTCAATACCATTCAGCCCCTGAGCAGGATTGCCGTATTCAATATGGGGCAGGCACTGGATCTGTTCAGCCGGATTGACTATGACAATATCCGGCAGGTGCGTTTTGACGGAGAAACCCTTTGGATTCCGGCATCTCAGGATTCCGGCAGCGAATAGGCGGAAAAGAAAATATTTGACGAACCGCAGCATATAAAGTATATGAACAGATTTTGTTTCACAGGCAGTGATAAGGACAAATTAAAATAGGGAGGTTTTGTTTTGGTAGATATCGTTTATGCAATGGGTGCACCCGGAGGATCGGCTCCGGGAGGAGCAGCCGGTGGATTTGCTTCTCTGGTTCCGCTGATTCTGATGTTTGTGATTTTTTATTTTCTGCTTATCCGTCCCCAGCAGAAAAAGGCCAAAGATCACAGGGAAATGGTGAATAACCTGAAAAAAGGGGATCGCATCATGACCAGCGGCGGCATTCTGGGGCAGATTGTGGCCCTGGATGAGGAAACCGTTTCCCTGGAAATCGCAGATAAAGTCCGGATTAAGGTTGGCCGGGGCTATGTGGCTTCCCTTACGAATCAGAAATCTGTTCAGGAAACCAACGGGAAAAAGGACAAACTGAAAACCAAAGAGTAAACTTCGGGTCAGGTGCAGATGGAGAATCCGGGATGCGGGGGAATTTCAGAATCTCCCGCATTCTGCCTGCCCCTGCCCTTTGAAGAAGAAAGGGATATTGCATTGAAAAATTTTTCATTACGGGTGGGTATTGTTGCGGTGCTGATAATTGCGGCCCTCATCTATATTCTTCCCACATTCTCACCGGGAATATGGCCGCACAAAAAAATCAATCTGGGACTTGATTTGCAGGGCGGAATGCATCTGGTGCTGGAAGTGGATACGGAAAAGGCGGTGGAAAGCACTTTGGAGCGGATTGTGCAGGAAATGCGGGATCTGTTCAAAACAAACCATATCAGTTATACAGGGCTGGAGCTTCTGTCCGGCAGGCAGATATCTGCCAAAGTTGCCGCTGACAAATCAGGTGATTTTGACAAAATTCTTGATAAAGAGTTTCCGAATCTGCGGATGGTCTCGCGTTCTGAAACAGACGGTGTGTTGCATCTTCTCATGGATTTTCCGGATGAAGAAATGGAGCATATCAAAAAAATGGCATCTGCCCAGGCTTTGGAGACGATACGCAACCGTATTGACCAGTTTGGTGTAAGCGAACCGGATATCCGCACACAGGGGGAAAACCGCATACTGATTCAGCTTCCGGGCATCAAAGACACCCAGAGGGCCAAGGAACTTATCGGACGCACAGCCCTGCTGGAATTCAAACTGCTGGATGAAAGCGCGGATCCCACCCGTGCCGCTCAGGACGGGATTCCGCCCGGCTCTGAACTTCTGTATCAGGTGGAAACAGACCCCCGCACCCGCAGGGAAATCAAAACCCCCTTTCTGGTGCAGAAGCGCACTGCCCTGACCGGAGCCTATCTCACGGATGCACGGGTGGCAATTGATTCCCAGTACAATGAACCCCATGTTTCCATCGTGTTTGACAAAAAAGGTGCCAGGCTGTTTGAAAGAATCACCGGGGAGAATGTGAAAAAACGTCTGGCCATTGTGCTGGATAAAAAAGTTTATTCCGCACCTGTGATTCAGGAGAAAATAGCAGGCGGTGAGGCTCAGATCACCGGCAGTTTCACTATGGAGGAGGCCAGTGATCTTGCCATTGTTCTGCGGGCCGGTTCTCTGCCCGCACCTGTGACAGTTCTGGAAGAGCGCACAGTGGGGCCGTCTTTGGGAAGCGACTCCATCCGCAAAGGGCTTTTCTCCATGATTGTCGGCGGTGTGCTGGTGGTCATTTTCATGGTTTTGTATTACAGCACAGCCGGTCTTATTGCAGATGTTGCCCTGATTCTCAATATTCTGCTCATAGCCGCAGGACTTGCCGCTTTTCAGGCCACACTCACCCTGCCGGGCATTGCAGGCATTATTCTCACCATTGGTATGGCTGTGGATGCCAATGTACTGGTATTTGAACGTATCCGGGAAGAACTGAAACTGGGCAAAACCATGCACTCGGCTGTGAGTGCGGGATATGATCGTGCGGCTTTGACCATTCTGGATGCAAACGTCACCACTCTGATTGCAGCCCTGGTTCTGTTTCAGTTTGGCACAGGCCCTGTGAAAGGCTTTGCTGTCACCCTGAGTCTGGGCGTGATTTTCAGTGTGTTCACAGCCCTGTTTGTGACACGGATTATTTTTGATCATTTGCTGCTCAACATGCGCATGAAGAAGCTGAGTATAGGGGAAAGGAACTGAATTCATGGAATTTATCAGACCGGATATCAATATTGATTTTATCGGAAAACGCAAAATAGCCTATATGATCTCAGGCCTGCTGATTCTGTTCAGCATTGTGCTGCTCATGTTCCGCGGAGGCCCCCGTTACGGCATTGATTTTGCAGGGGGAACAGTTATCCAGCTCCGCTTTGCCGATAGCGTAAGCATTGACGCCATCAAAAAGGGACTTTCTGAAGTGGGGATTGGCAATGCTTCGGTGCAGTCTTTCGGAGATATGGAGGAGCATGAATACCTGGTGCGCACAGACATATCTGAAAACACGGGCGAGGGTTTTGCCGAAAAACTCAGGGATGCTCTGCGCAAATCCACCGGAATAAAACCCTTTTTCAAAATAACAGACGGGATTCTCAAAGAAATGGGGGATGGCGGAGTTCCGGAAAACATTGTGGAGAAAATCACAGGACTGAAAGCGGAAAAAGACATTCCGGGCGAGGAATTCGGGAATTCCCTTAAGTCTCTTCTTGGAGAAACTGAAGTCGCTCAGTATCAGCCCCTGATTGACAAATACGCGCAAAGTGATGTGGACATCAGGCGCATAGAGATGGTTGGCCCCCAGGTGGGAAAGGATTTGCGGGAAAAGGCTTTGTTTGCCATATTTTACACCCTTCTCATGATAGCCATCTATATTTCCGGACGCTTTGAACTCAAATGGATGATCAGCGGTGTGGTCGCGGCTGCTCTGATCGGAACTGTCTGGCTGTTTTCCCTGCTCCATATCAGCATTCCATTTCTGATTCTGATGGCTCTGATCATCACCCTGGTGCTGTTCTGGTTTCTGGAGCTCAGGTACGCTATGGGTGCGGTTGTGTCCCTGATACATGATGTCACCATAACCGTGGGCGCATTCGCCCTTTTTGACAAGGAGTTTTCCCTGTCCATTATTGCTGCCCTGCTTACCATCATCGGTTATTCCCTCAATGACACCATCATTGTTTTTGACCGGATACGGGAAAATCTGAGAAAATTCACCAAAGATCCTCTGGAAACCGTCATCAACCGGAGTGTGAATGAAACCCTGAGCCGTACCATTCTGACTTCCGGAACCACCCTGATCGTGGTCGTTGCCCTGTTTGTTCTGGGCGGCGGCATTATCCATGATTTCGCGTTTGCCCTGCTCATAGGCATTGGTGTCGGAACCTATTCTTCCGTTTATGTGGCCAGTCCCATTCTCCTGGCCTGGCAGAAATTCGGAAAGAAAAGGTAAGGGACGCGGCAGTGACGGAACCTGTGCTGAAAGAAGAATCCGAAACCCGGCTCCTGCCCTGGTTTGTCCTGCAAAGCGTGCCGGGCATCGGCAACCACCTGTTTAAGCGGCTTATAAACCGTTTTCAGACTCCGGACGCTGTTCTTAACGCAGAGCATCGGGAACTCGCGGAAACAGAGGGAATTTCGGATCGGCTCGCCGCTGCCATCAAAGCTCACCGGACCACAGATGCTGTGCGCCGGGAAATTGAAAACATCATCCGGAAACAGTACCGTATTATTACCATGAAAGACCCGGATTATCCGGGTCTTCTTCTTCAGATTCCTGATCCCCCGCCTTTTCTCTATGTCTCAGGCAATCCGGGAAACTGCACGGCCTGCATTGCGGTGGTGGGAACCCGCAACCCCACCCGTTACGGCATATTTGTCACCCGGCAACTGTGCAAAGATCTGGCCGCCATGAATATCACCGTTGTCAGCGGCATGGCACGGGGCATTGACACAGCCGCGCATACCGGAACACTGGATGCGGGCGGAAAAACCATAGCTGTCCTGGGCTCCGGATTTGAGAGGATATATCCGGCTGAAAATACGGATCTGTTTCACAGAATAAGCGCATCCGGCGCAGTGATTACAGAGTTCCCCCTTTCTGCCGGCCCTGATCCCCACCATTTCCCGGTGCGCAACCGGATTATCAGCGGCATTTCCCTGGGAACCGTGGTTGTGGAGGCATCGCGCAAAAGCGGTTCCCTGATCACAGCCCGTCTGGCAGTGGAACAGGATCGGGAAGTCTTTGCTGTTCCCGGCAATATCAATTCATTTCAGAGTGCAGGCCCCCACGGACTGATCAGACAGGGGGCCAAGCTGGTGGAAAACGCCCGTGATATTGCAGAGGAACTGTCCCATGTCCTGCGTTTTCATATGACACGGGATCATATCCGCCAGGAAGATATACTGGAAAAACTGCCGCCACTTACAGCCGACGAGGAAAAGGTTTTCAGGGCATTAGGGCCCTATCCTGTCCATATTGATGAACTGGTGCGCAGACTTTCCCTGGAACCCGGGCCTGTATCCGCCCTTCTCCTGCAACTGGAACTCAAGGGCGTGGTGGCCCAGTCTCCGGGCAAGATGTTTTCCATAGAAATTGAAAGAATGGTGGGAAGCAGATCTGCTGACAGTCCGGATTTGTTTGGAGACTGATGGAAAGTAAATGCGGTTCTTCAGGGATTTTTTTGAAAACGGCAATCCTCAGAACGGGTTGAACGCAGTGAACCCGGCATTTATGCGGGGCTCCGGGATTTTAAGAAAAACATTGTTATCCTGAAACCCTTAGGGTTTTCAAAACCCTCAGGGTTTCCGGACATGAAAACTGTACAGGTTATTTTTTACAGACCCTAAGGTGATTTCCATTAATGATTATACCGTTTTTCGCAGGGCGGGCACGGCTTTCTGTGCCCGCCGTCCTGCTGAAACGGCGGGCACAAAAAGCCGTGCCCACCCTGCAATGATGGTACATTTTTTCATGGAAATCGCCTAAGTAGGCAAACAAAAATTTTCGTGTATTCAAAAAAACGGATTTTTTCCGAAAAATCCGGTTTTTCTGAAAATTTTATGCCCGAAAATTTATGGAACCTTACTTATATATATTTTCCACAGGAATCCTTGAAAAACCTTAAAGGTTTGGGAGAAAAAAATTTCCCGCAGAGAACACAGAGAAAAACAAAAACCTCTGTGTCCTCTGTGGAAAAAACCTCTGTGGGAAAAAAACCTCTGTGTCCTCTGTGGGAAATCCCTCCGGGAAATCGTATTTCAGTATTCAAATTTCAAATGCAAATATAAAGGATTTTTACTGTGAGCAAAGCACTTGTTGTTGTTGAATCACCCACAAAGGTGAAAACTGTCAAAAAATACCTGGGAAATGAGTATCAGGTCGCGGCCACCGTCGGGCATATAAAAGATCTGCCATCCAAAGAGCTTGGCATTGAAATTGATAACGATTTTAATCCATTGTATAAAAATATTCCCGGAAAGCAGAAAGTGATTTCCGAACTGAAAAAAATGGCCGGGGATGCTGAGGATATTTATCTGGCCCCTGACCCTGACCGGGAGGGAGAGGCCATAGCCTGGCACACAGCCGAAGTCCTGAAAAAAAAGGGCAGGCGTTTTCACCGGGTACTGTTCCATGAACTTACCAGAAATGGAATACTGTCTGCAATGGCAGCGCCTCTGGAACTCAATGCGCATAAATATGAAGCCCAGAAAGCACGGAGAATTCTGGATCGGCTGGTGGGATACCAGATCTCCCCGCTGCTATGGAAAAAAGTCAAAAACGGACTGAGCGCAGGCCGGGTGCAGTCCGTGGCCGTGCGGATTATCTGTGAAAGGGAAAGGGCCATTCAGGCATTTGAACCTGAGGAATACTGGAGTATCACAGCGCATCTGCACACTCCGGACTCACAGGAGATTTTTGCTGCAAAACTGACCAGGAAACAGGACAAAAAAATCAGTATTCCGGACGGCCCCACCGCGCAGTCCCTGCTTTCAGAACTTGCCGGACATACCCCGATTGTGGAAAAAGTGGTGAAAAAAACCGCAAAACGCAATCCTCTTCCCCCCTTTACCACCAGCAAACTGCAGCAGGAGGCCATCCGGAAACTGCGCTTTACCGCAAAAAAAACCATGAGTGTGGCCCAGGAACTCTATGAGGGTGTTGAACTGGAATCCGGAGAACCCGCGGGGCTTATTACATATATGAGAACCGATTCCACAAGAATTTCCCAGGAAGCCGCACAGGAGGCACTGAAACTGATAGGCGCTCAGTTCGGCCCTGAATATGCTCCTGACAAACCCCGCTTTTTCCAAAACAAAAAAAAGGTGCAGGACGCACACGAGGCCATCCGGCCCGTGTCAGTTCTCAACACACCGGAAAAAGTGCGCCCTTTTCTCAGCAACGATCAGTTCAGCCTTTACACCCTTATATGGAAACGCTTTACAGCCTCCCAGATGCAGCCGGCTCTTATTGACAGCAATTCTGTCACCGTGAAAATCAGGGACTGTGAATTCACGGCCACCGGATCAGTGGTGCGTTTTCCCGGATTCATGGCCCTGTATCTTTCCGCGGATGAGGAAGAGGGAAAAAAGGAAAATCTGCCTGATCTTTCTGAAGGCATGTCCCTGCATCTGAAGCATTTGGAACCCAAACAGCATTTCACACAGCCTCCGCCCCGTTTTTCCGAGGCATCCCTGGTGCAGGAACTGGAAGAAAACGGAATCGGACGGCCCAGCACCTATGCCACCATTCTTTCCACCATCCGGGACAAGGGTTATGTGGACTGGGTCAAAGGATATTTCCGGCCCAGCGAACTGGGATTCATTGTCAACGACCTCATTGTCCAAACCTTTCCGGATATTTTCAGTGTGACATTCACAGCCAGCATGGAGGATGAACTGGATCGGGTGGAGGCCGCAGAAATGGATGCCACAGATATTCTCAAACATTTTTACCCGCCCTTTCAGGACAAACTGGAAAAAGCCGCAGATGAAATGCCCAGTATCAAAGGTGTGGGACTGGCCACTGACCTGAAATGTCCCCAGTGCGGCAAAGAACTCCGGATCAAGGTGGGGAAAAACGGTCATTTTCTGGCCTGCACCGGCTACCCTGAATGCAGTTTCAGCCGGGATTATATCCGTGATGAAAAAGGAAATCTGCAGATCATTGAAAGCGAAAGCAGTGAGGCTTTGGACAAAAGCTGTGAACTGTGCGGAAAACCCATGATTATGAAACGGGGAAAATACGGCACATTCCTGGCCTGCACCGGTTATCCGGAATGCAAAAACACCCAATCCGCAAGCATAACAGACGGCGGACAGTCTACAGGTGTCCGGTGTCCGGAAGAGAGATGCGGAGGAGAACTTACCGAGCGGAGATCCAAACGCGGCAAAATTTTTTACGGATGCAGCCGCTTTCCGGAATGCAAATTTGCCATCTGGGACAAACCCGTGAATCAGCCCTGTCCCCGGTGCGGAGCCGGATTTCTGGTGGAAAAGACCAGCAAAAAGGAAGGCACTTTTCTGGCCTGTCTGAATAAGGAATGCGGATACAGGGAAAATCCGGAAGGGGCAGACAGTGAGGAAAAAACAGAGGTCTGAGCAGCATGACAGTTCAGTTCTTTGGCATCTGAAAATATTAAAAAAATAAACAGTTGCATGGAAATCTGCTTACTCTGACGGAAAACAGCGGCACGGCTTCGGAAAGGGCCACAGCCTTCACCCGGGACGGTTACGGCCGCATGACCGGCATTGACGGCCCGCGCACCGATGTGAATGACACGGTGGCACCCGGAACAGTGCCACTGTTCAGACTTATGATGATGCGGGAAACCTGACGGGCCTGAATTCCCCGGATTCCGGGAACACCGCATACATGTATGACCAGGCCGGAAACATGACCTCCCGGACAGATGCGGAGAATGTCACAGTCACATATGATTATGATGCGCTGAACCGGCTGACAGATGCACATTTCCCGGATTCGTCACAGGATATTTCTTACGGATACGACAGCGGGACTTACGGCACCGGAAGGCTCACGTCAGTGACCGATCCGGCCGGAATCACTTCCTTTGTTTGCAATGTTTTGGGACAGATCACGCAGGAGACACGGACGGCGGACGGGCTGACCTTTGAGACGGTGTAAGGCTATGATGCGGTCACAGCCGATCTGAACACGGTGACATATCCCGGCGGCACGGTTCTGACATATCAGAGGGATGCGGACGGACGGATTTCCGGGATTTCCGCAGACGGGCAGACGCTCATCGGGAATGTCACGTACCAGCCCTTCGGCCCGGTAAGTGCCATGACAACGGGTTCTCTTTCCGTCACCCGCAGCTTTGATCAGCGGTATCAGGTCTCCGGCATTGCGGCCGGAACCGTCCTGAACCTTGCTTACACATATGACGGGGCCGGGAACGTGAAGACCATCAGCGGGATCACAAAACCGCCCATAGCCCCCGGAACCACGGATTACAGCATTCCGGCAGGGAGCAGCCGTGTCTCCGGCAGCACAGGGAAAACTGTAAAAACATACAGCTATGACAATGCAGGAAAAATCACGTCAGACGGTGTGCGGACATTCATATATAATCAGAACGCACAACTGATCCGGGTCACTGCGGGTGCTTCAGTCATTGCGGAATAAGCTTATGACGGATTCGGCCGCCGGGTGAAAAAAAGCGTCAGCGGCACAACTGTTCTGTATCATTATGATTATGACGGAAACCTGATTTCTGAGACAGACGGGGCCGGAAATCCGCTCCGGGATTATGTTTACATCAACGGCGAACCTGCGGCCATGAAACTTTACGGAACCGGCGCAGGGTGGTGCCGGTTTCTCAATGACCACCTGGGAGCCCCGCAGAAAGTGGTGGACAGTGCCGGTCAGGTTGTATGGGAAGCCGGTTACATGCCCTTCGGCGAAGCCCGTGTTCTTGTGGCCGATGTTGTGAATAATTTAAGATTTCCGGGGCAGTATTATGACTCGGAGACCGGATTTCATTACAATTGGCATCGCTATTACGATCCTGACACGGGGCGGTATCTGACTCCTGATCCCATCGGGCTGGAAGGCGGGATGAATCTGTATGCCTATGTCCAAAATAATCCGGTGAACTATGTGGATCCATATGGGACAGATGCTATCTACATCAATTATGACCACTACCCCGTAAGCACACCTATAGGGAAGTTGCCATTAGGACACGGAGCTGTTGTTGCTGTTGATCCTTCAACTGGCACAACGAAGTACTATGAGTTTGGTCGCTATGGCGACCCCAAAGGCGTTGTCAGAGGCGCACCGGATATTAAGGTACCGAATGTTATAATAGGCAAAGATGGATTGCCGACACAAGAATCTTTGAATCACTTGTATGATTTTTTATCACATAATTTCGGTCATGATGTACATGTAAGTCCGACCTTGTATGTTGGGATTGAGTTGACCCGCCCCATGCGTCAGAGTATAAGGTTTAAGAAAGTCTGTACCGTTCTGTCCGCCCGGCGGCCGCCGGGCGGACAGGCGGCGGCGAGATCGTTCCGACCCCGGGTTCCGAACCCGTCAGTAGCCGGATCCGCCGCCGCATCTTCAGAACAGCCCGGACAGTCGCATGGGGCATAAAATGACCCCGCATACAAGGAAGGGATTTTTATTATGAAAAACTGCATAGGTATTGATATTTCCAAAAGAACCTTTGATGTCCATTTCCTGACCGGGAGTTCCGATCATCATTTTGATTACAGTCCTGAAAACATACGGAAAGCACTTGACATTTTCCGATCCGCCAAACCGGAGCTCATCGTCATGGAGGCCACCGGAGGTTATGAACTTCCCCTGGCAGAGGAACTTTATGCTGCCGGACTTCCGGTGGCGGTTGTCAACCCTGCACGCATCCGGAATTTTGCAAAGGCATCCGGACAGACAGCCAAAACAGACAGGATCGATGCCCGCATCATCGCCCGGTTCGCTGCCGTCATGGAGCCGCCTGTCAGAAATGCAAAGGATGACACATCTTTTAAAATCAGGGCATTGGTTGTCCGCAAACGTCAGATCACTGACATGCGCACAGCGGAAAAAAACCGCATGGAACACATCCGTGATGAGTTCATCGGACAGAGCATACTGACTGTCATTTCCGCGTTTGAAACGCAGATACGTCTGATTCAGGATCGGATCCGTGATCTCATTGCATCATCCCCGGAACTGAAACAGAAAACAGAACTGATTCAGTCTGTTCCGGGAATCGGGGAAAACACCGCCGCCGCCCTGGTGAGCGGACTGCCGGAGATCGGCACCGTGAACTCTGAGGAAATCGCCGCCCTGACAGGCACGGCACCTGTCAACCGGGACAGCGGGCAGTTCCGGGGAAAACGCATGACCGGCGGAGGCCGGAGCGAAATCAGGAGTCTGATGTACATGCCCACACTGGCGGCGATCCGTCACAACCCGGTTATCCGCAGATTTTATCAACGGCTTGTTTCTGCCGGCAAAAACAAAATGGTGGCTGTCACGGCCTGCATGAGGAAACTCCTTGTTATTGTCAACAGCATGGTTGCAAAAAATGAGGCATGGAACCCAAAAACCTCTTGACATTTAACACAGTCGCTACTACCCGAACTCCGATTATCAAGGAACAGTAGATTATGCTGAGAGATTTAAGCAAAAGCACCCGGACTATGATTTGCTGGGAAACAACTGTAAAACATTCGGTCGCGCAGCAGCCACCGCTTGCCAGGAAGGTTCATCATGCAAATAAAAGCAATATCGACTTGGCTCATATGTGTAGCAATTGTACTTCTGGTATGTTGGTTATTCTTCAAAACGATAGATATGTCAGTAACTATAGATCATCAGGAACAGCACGCCAAGGTTATCTTGAAACAGCGGAATTTGCTGGTGCATGTGCTTAATACGACAAGCATCAATGAGCCGGAAAGTAAAGTGCGGGAGTTGCTCAAACAGTTTGCTGGAGATTCTTTTTTTCAGAAAGGAAGCGGTGAGGTCGTAGCCGAACAGGTGTCGTTTTTCTTTAAGGATGGCAAATTTATCCGAGTTGACGTGGGAGATGATACGAAGTAGACTAATCCTAAATAATCCAATGAATGGAATAAAGGGAAGCCGGTTACATGCCCTTCGGCGAGGCACGCATAAAACTGGCTGATATTGTGAACAATCTGAGATTTCCGGGGCAGTATTACGACAGCGAAACCGGACTTCATTACAACTGGCACCGGTATTACGACCCGGACTCCGGCCGCTATCTTACACCCGATCCGATTGGTTTGGCTGGGGGAATGAATCTGTATGTGTATGTTGATGGGAATCCGGTGAACCGGGCTGATCCGGAGGGATTAGAACAAAAAAATTTATATCCGAATCAGCGATATAATCCTGCAAATAAAGTTCCAAAAGTTACTCCGACGAATCCTAAATTAACTCCTGCTGAGCCACCTAAAATTACACCAGATAACTATAGGCCATCTGGTATTAACAACCTACCGGGTCAAAAAATACCGCAATCTCCAAATTTGCCAAGAAATGTGAAAGCTGCAAGTGCTTTATTTGAAGCAGTTAGAAATATATTAAATAGTCTAAGTGGGATGTATTTGATAGCAATACCTATCCCAGAAAAGGCGATTCAAAACATAGTAGAGGGCTTTTCCATCTGATACAATCAGAGATGAATGCGGAAGAAGAGCGGATACCTAATTTTGAAAATTAAAATCAGCAGTTCAATAAAAACTAAATTTCCATTTGCTAAGTATATTAATCGGATGCTAAGTGTTATTCCGCAGGAAGATGTTGTTGGAATTAGCATGATTAATATTGTGGATAAATTTGTATCAAATGATAAAAATTCTAAAGAAAGTATGGCACAATATTTAATAGATAAAAGCAATAATTCTCTGATTGAAATTAATATATCAAGAATTATTGCCGAAAAAAAAATTCCAGAATATTTATTTAATCTTTATCCTGAGATAGCGGCGCTATTGCTATCAGAAATCGTATTTCATGAAATCGGTCATCATGTTCATCATTTTAAGAGACATGGAATAAAAAAAAGCAAAAAAGAAAATTTTGCTGATATATATGCAAAAGTGGGCTATTTTAATTATATTAAATCTCATTATACTAAAATATTGTCTTCATACAGGTGGGCATATTTGAATTTTTTTTGTTTTGATAAAAATGAAAGGAAAGCCTTTCAGAAAGCAAAAAATGAAATTGAGGAGTGGATGAATAAATGTGACGGAGATATCGATTATCCGTAGCATTTTGATCATCATCGCATTCAATTTCTGCTAACATACTGACTCTGCTAACATACTGACACAGCCACAGGCAACACGACACATCAAACGGAGGATATGACAATGAGAAAAGTTTTTCATGTGTTTCTGCCGGTGTTTTTCTCTCTAATCAGCGTGTCCGGAGCCGCTGTGCTGACCTTCGATGACATTTCCCGAACAGATTTCTGGGAATATATTCCGGACGGTTACGGAGAATTTGAATGGGACAAAGCCGGGGTGATCAGCAGATATGAAAATTCCGCATCAGGATATTACAGCGGCACGGCGTCCGCATTCCCTGTTATCTCCTGATACTTATTTGTTAATTTTGTGTTAATCAACTCAGTGTCAGAAATATCCTTTCCCAGATACACCCCGTAAATCCGTCCCCGGATGTTCCGGAACGCCCTGTAAAACCCTTTTCCCAACCTGGCCGGTGCACGGATGCCCGGAACAATGCCACAGATTACACTTATGATGACCTGGGGAATATGCTGAGCGTAAGCTCCCCGGATTCCGGGAACACCGCATTAGCTTTCGGACACCGCATATTTCGGCCCGGCAATGAGCATGGTGTTGGAAATCAGAATCTGCAGTTTTTCCAAAAAACTGCCGCATACCATGTCTTGGAGCAGACTGCGGCCCGATGCCCCAAGTATAACCAGGGCATCATGTGGAATTTCGTACAGATCTTCTTCCAAAGAACTGCGTTCAAAAAACTGCCAGCGGCCAAGTACCTGTTTTGTTTCTGTCTCCAAATTTGCCTTTTTCAGAATATCTTCATACTCTGAAAGGAATTTTCCTTCGGACTGAGTAAAGATGTCCATCAGCAGCCCGGTGTTTTTCTGTATCCGAAGTCCCAGTTTCAGTGCATTGAGAGAATTGACCGAGCCATTGAAAAAAACCGTGATGCTGTTCCAGGGTTTGTATGCCGGACTGCACAGCAGCAGAGGAAAATATGCGGCATTGACCATACGCCTCACCCGGAGAGCCTTATGCCTTCGGCCCATTGCGGATGAAAAACTTCTGATATTCCAGGGGCAGGACATAAAATCAAAATGGGTGGGAATATCCGGCAGAGTCGCGGATGTAAAGTTTTTGGGAACCAGAAAATCAGGTTCAAATCCGCTGCTTTTCAGCAGTTCCCCGGCATGTTTCCGTGCACTTTCCCGTGCCAGCAGCCATGAATCATTCAGATCCACCTGCATGACCTCATCTTCAAAATACATAAGAAATTTTGTAAATTCAGGAATATATACAATGGGGGACGCACCGGTTTTCCGGCAGAAATACAAAGACTGAAGAAAATTTTCCCTTCCCATTGCTGTATTTCTGAATATGTGAAGCAGTCCTGCTTCCATTTATTTTCCTCTCCTGTTCAGAACCCTGAATCCGCCCCTAATCCCTAACCCCTTTTACTGACTGGTCTGCACCCGGAGTTCTTTTCTGTACTGATCCAGCAAAGTGGCTTTTGAAATCATCCCCATAAAACGCCTGTTGGAAACCACAGGCATACTGAAGAGCTTTTTTTCATCCATTTTCCGCAGTATGTCAGACAGATCATCATCCGGATGAACCGTATCCAGTCCTGTATCCATAATCTGCTCAAGTATTACCGCATCATACATGGCTGTATTGAAAAGATAGGGACGGATACTGTCCAGATGGATCATGCCCAGAAATCTGCCGCTTTCTTTGTCTTCCACCGGGAAATAATTTCGCCGGGATCTGCGCACAGCCGGGATAAAATCCCGCAGCAGGGTATCGGGACTGACACAGATGCAGTCTTTTTCCAGCAGTTCCCGCACACTCAGGTCAGACAGCACCCGCGCATCTGTTCCGGGCCTGAGCAGTTGTCCTTTCTCCACCAGTTCCCTGAAATAAAAGGAAGCCGGTTCAACAGAATGGCAGATCGTTGAGGACAGTGCAGAAACAACAATCAGTGGCAGAATGACATCATAACCGCCTGTAATTTCAACCACAAGAAAAATGCCTGTCAGCGGGGCCTGCAGCATTCCGCCAATCACTCCGGCCATTCCCAGAAGTGCAAAACATCCCTCGCTGATCCAGGGAGCAGACGGCCATAAAAGAATCAGAAATCGGTGATAGGTCAGTCCCGCAAGGCTTCCGATGACCAGACTGGGGGCAAATATTCCGCCTGACCCGCCCCATCCCAGAGTAAAGGCTGTGGCAAGAATTTTTGCCAGAGTGGCAAATGCGGCAATGGCAAGTCCGGGAAGAAACACACCGTCAATCATCTGCTGAATAAAATGGTATCCCTCGCCAAGCACCACCGGCAGCAATATGCCCATCAGCCCCACCATGCAGCCTCCGGTAAAAGCCCGTATCCACTGGGGCGCAGGCATTTTCCGGGCAAATTTGGGCATGATTCGCATGGTACGGGTCAGGAGTACGGAAACCAGGGCGGTGACAACCGCCAGCCCGGCTGAGGCTGTAACATCCGGAAGTCCGATGACAAAATCCGCATGCCGGAACACGATATGATTTCCCGCGAGCAGCCGGAAAACCTGTGCGCCTGAAACCGAAGCAACTGCAATAGGAACAATGTTCAGACTGGTCCATTCCCCCAAAATCACCTCAATGGTGAACACCATGCCTGCAATGGGTGCATTGAAGATGGCGGCTATGGCTCCGGCCGTGCCGCATCCCACCAGGGTAATCCTCTGCCGGTCGTTAAAGGAAAAAAATTTTGCAATATTTGATCCGATGGCAGCGCCGCTTGTCACCACAGGAGATTCCGGGCCTGCGGAACCGCCGCTGCCAATGGTCAGACAACTGGAAATCAGGCGGGAATATGCAGAGCGGAATCTCATCAGGCCACCGTAGCGTGAAACACTGTAAATCACTTCGGGAACGCCATGACCTGCCCCTTCATTGACAACCTTATTCATAAACAGGGAGGAAAGGGCGGCACCCAGGCCCGGAAACACAAATGCCCACCAAAGACCATGATGCCTATGGCTGAATTCCAGCAGGGTTTCTATGGATTTGCTCAAAGCAAACGCGGCAAGCCCGCTGCAGATTCCCACCATAATTCCTGTGAGAATCAGCAGCAGACGGTCATCTGAACGGAATATGCTCCAGACCGGAGGCAGTTTCAGTCCCATTTTTTTCAGCAACTAAAACATCCCTTTCTGTTCCAGACGTGCTTCGGCATCGGCTATCCTGAGATAAATATCTTCGGCTTCGGGTTTTGTTCTCAGAAACTCCACAAAAGAATCATCCCGCACACAGAAGGCCAGCCGGGAAAGCAGGTGAAGATGGCATTTGGAGCTGGGACTGAGCAGAATGAAAAGAATAAAAACCGTTTTTTTGTCAACTGCACTGAATTCCACGGGCTGATCGGGAAAACAGGTGAAAATCAAAGGGATTGGGCTGATTTCCGGCATGGGTGATCTGGGATGGGGAATCGCTATTCCCTTTCCAATGCCTGTGGAGGTGAGACGCTCCCTTTCCAGCAGATGCCTGTAAAGTTCATCGCGCTCTGCTTCTGTGAGATGATCCATCATGGACACAGCGGATTTCAGCACGGTTTCTGTATTATGGCCTTTCAAATCGTAAAAAATATCCCCGCGGCGCATCACGGGCAGAAGGTTTTCCAGTTCCGGTTCCAAGACTTTATCCTTTTCCGAATCCGAAAACATAAGGTTATGGCTTTGTGCCCATTTCTCCAGAACCGATTTTTTGAAAACATAGCCTTCCACGTTTTTCTGTATGGGAATTCTGCCCTGCCGCACCCAGCGTTTCAGAGTTCCGGCAGGCAAATCCAGACACTGGGCCACTTCGTCAATTGTGAGTTTCATCCTGATTCACCTGTCATGTAATTTATTGCCAAACCCTGACTATATAATCAGACAGGTATCAGATCAAGTTTTTTTCAGAACAAAGACAGTTTTTGCAAAATCTGTTTTCATTTTACGGAAATTATCGTACTATTAAATCATTTTCCGGAAAGATATCCTTGCTGAAATATTTTTCATATTTACAGCAGATCGAAAACTCCCGTCATCGCGCTGGCATTGGAAAGAAAAGCAAATCTGATTCTTCCGGATGAAACTGATGCCCGGAATATGGCAGAAATTTATAATCTGCCCAAAACAGGTGTGTCTGGTATTTTGATGCGGGCAAAAAAATACAAAATGATAAACGAAGTCAGACCGTTATTGGAAGAACCCGGAAAACAGGCAAAAGTCTGGATTGCTCAGCCGCTTTATGAAAATATTCTTATAAAAACAGGTGAATTGAAACATTTATAATCGTAAACATTGATTCAGCAGGCAGGAAAATATTGAAACTGACATCTGCACAGATGGACACACTCGGAAAACAGATTACTGAAATGGTGCAAAGCAGAGCGGAAAAGTTCACACCCGGTGAACTGACTGTTCTGCTTTCCCGCTCCTTTGATCTGGGGAAAAAAACAGCCGCTGAACTGATCCGTCTGCTGGTGACATCCGGACATCTGGCCTATGCAGATCGGCATGGACGGACGGTTATTGACATCTCTTTCAACCGTCCCGTGCAGGTATCCCCGCGACTGGTGCTGGTTCCCGCTGCTGTTCCCTTTACTCCGGAACCGGGCATAATTGCTGTGCATCTGCTGCACGGTGCATCTTTCGGAGACGGGCATCATCCGACCACAAGGATGTCCTTGCAGGGAATTGATCATCTTCTGCATGAAAACTGTCTGATCTCAGGAAAGCGCAGGGTTCTGGACATCGGAACCGGCTCCGGAGTGCTTGCCATTGCTGCCCTGAAACTGGGAATGAATATGGGAATTGGTCTGGATATTGATCCCTGCGCCATCAGTGAGGCACGGGAAAACGCGCGGATCAACGGTCTGGAAAACCGTCTGGAAATATCCGGCAGCCCATTGGAGAATTTCCCGGATCATTCGTTTGGTCTGATTACCGCAAATCTGCGGCTTCCCACCCTTAATCAGATATACCCCCAGATACTGCGCCTGGCAGATCACAACTGCGCTCTGCTTCTGTCCGGCATTCATGGGGATGAAACTGCACATCTGCTGAACGCATACGCCGTGCAGGGTTTTTTCTGCAGTTTGCAGAAAGAGGAAAAAGGCTGGGCCGCACTGGCACTGTTTCGCAAAAATGAATTATGATGAGTTTTTAGGTGATTTCCATTAAAGATTATACCGTTTTTCGTAGGGTGGGCAAGGCTTTTTGTGCCCGCCGTCCTGCTGAAACGGCGGGCACAAAAAGCCGTGCCCACCCTACAATATGGTACATTTTTTCATGGAAATCGCCTTATGCTGACCAAATTCCCCATTGAGATGCAATAAGGGACAGGAAAAAATGCAGGATACGGAAAATCACAGTGAACAGAATCCGGATGTCCGGATATCCCTGCCGGTTCCGGCAGCATCCGCCGGATCAGGCAGTTTTACCCGATCATTTATCATGGGGACTTTATTGTTCATGCTCCTGACTTTGGTTGGCACAGTCGCATTTTTCCTGGGAAAAATGTCTGACCCCATCTGGCCCGTGTGGGAAAAAACAGAGCCGGAGATGCGGGAGGATCTGGTCATTGACCGGATCCGGCAGATTGCCAAATTTGTGAGTGTGGAATATCATATGGCAGATATTATTGAATATACACAGGAGCAGTATCTGCCATTTTGGGATAAAAAAATGCTGATCATTGCCAAAGCCAGAGTTCTGGCCGGTTTTGATTTTGACAAAGGCATCAGCGTAACTGTGGAAGAAAGGGGGGGACAGAAACAGGCTGTGCATATCACACTTCCGCGGCCGGAGATTATTTCTGTGGAGCCGGAATACCGCTATTATGACATCCGGGGAAGCATTCCTGCCGAAGATCATACCCTGATTCTGTCAAGAGCCAAAACAGCACTCCGCCAGGCTGCCATCCGTGAGGGAATTCTGGACAAAGCCAGGGAATCTGTTCAGATACGCCTGCCCTATCTCTTTCCCGCATCAGAGGTTTATATCACATTTTCACAGGAGACAAAAAAGCACAATGAAAGGGACGGTAACAACCCTTATTGATCCGGAACTCTGCATCGGCTGCGGTCTGTGCATCCGGGTCTGTCCTTCGGGCACAATTTCCATGCAGGGAAACAAAGCGGTGGTGAGCGGAAAAGAATCCCTTAACTGCGGACACTGCGCGGCTGTATGCCCGGCAGGTGCGGTACGGGTTACGGCACTGGAAAATAATGCCCTGACATTTCAGACCTTCCAGCCGGATGAACGCTGGCTGCCCTTTGGGAAATTTGACACTGCAGAGCTGGTCAGACTGATGCGATCCCGCCGTTCCTGCCGGAATTATAAGGACAGACCTGTTGAAAAGGTACTTCTCGAAGATTTGGTCAGGATTGGCATTACTGCGCCTTCCGGAACCAACAGCCAGAAATGGACATTCACTCTGCTCTCTTCCCGTGAGCAGGTGCTGGCATTCGCTGAAAGGATCGGCGGTTTTTTCCGCAGGCTCAATCACATGGCTGAAAAAAAATGGCTGCGGACCCTCCTGCGGTATATGGGAAAACCCCGGTTGGAAATTTATTACCGGGAATATTATGAATCTGTGAAAAAAGCCCTGTCTGAATACGAAAATTCCGGCAGGGACAGTGTGTTTCACGGTGCAGCAGCCGCGATTATCGCGGGATCGGAACCTGGAGCAGGCTGCCCTGCGGAAGATGCACTGCTGGCCACCCAAAACATTTTGCTGGGCGCACATGCTATGGGTCTGGGAACCTGTCTGATCGGTTTTGCTGTGGAAGCCATGCGGCAGGACAGAGAAATTGCCCGCTTTGCAGGCATTCCGGCAGGAGAAAAGGTTTATTCTGTAATTGCATTGGGATACCCTGATGAGGCATATCAGCGGCTCACAGGCCGGAAAGAAGCTGTTGTCCGGTATGCGGCATGTCATTAACCTGAATTATTCACTGATGTCAGGTGATTTCCAGAAAAGAATATCCTATATTTCCGTAACATTTTGAAATCATTAATTTTATCTTGCAAGTGACGTTGATGGAATCTTATACCAAATCGTTTTCAAAATTCGGGGAATGCCTTTTTTTTTAACCACGAAAGACACGGACAGCACGAAAAAACAGAATTTGCTATGCCCATGTTTTGAAAGCGAATTGGTATTAATTACAACAGCATATTCCGGAAATATCCGGGAGGAGGAAAATTCCATGAATGAGAAGAAGCAGAACGGCAGAAGTTTTCTGACCATTCCCCTGTCCGAACGCGGAATGCCGGTTTTCGGTGTTTATTTTCTGGCTCTGATTGCCCTGCTTTACCTGCTGAATCCGGGCGGGGGCATCATTGAACTGATCCCTGACAATATTCCCTTTATCGGAAATCTGGATGAAGGCGGTGCAACCCTGGCCCTGTGGTACGGTCTGCTGGAATTTTTTGAAGGCCGGAAAAAAAAGGGATGATGGCATCGGGAAAGGCGCAGTGGGGCAAACCGTTTGGCAGTCTGTTTTTAACCGCAGAGTGACACAGAATTTTTTCTGTGCGAAATTAAGGTTTTAAAAAAGTCAGGTGTTTTGACCTAATGCCCATAAGTCATGTATATGAGGATATTCAGATGCTGATGGGCAGATTTTTTGCAAACCGCAGAATAATGATGATATTGTATAAAATCAACTGCAAGTTATTATAAAAACATGGATAAATACAACAATAACCCGGCACAAAACTGCCGGGTTATTTATTGTTTGCAGAGTGTTTTTTTGCAATGGGGACGAATTATTCTATTTTCCGTAAATCACTGCCAGAATGGTGGCCTGTCCGCTTTTGGCTGCAATCCAGTGCGGAATGCTGGACAGATAGTATGCGCTGTCTCCGGGTTCCAGTTCATAGCGATCCTCACCGACTTCCAGCAGCACTGTTCCGTGGAGCACATAGATGAATTCCTCTCCATCGTGCATGGAAACTTCTTTTTCCGGAGTTTCCTGCAACTGCACGATCAGGGGTTCCATGTTCCTTCCCTTTACTTCAGGCGCAAGTCCCTTGTAGGAATAGATATGCTTATGCCCTTTGCCGGAAGTGGAACGGGCAACAGTTTTGCGGTCTTTGAGCCGCGTGATGGAATAGGGCTTGTCCCCCTCGCCGGACAGCAGCTGCCCGAATGCCCCGTCCAGAGCTTTGGAGAGTCTGAGGATGGTTCCAAGCTGCGGATAAACTTCTGCTTTTTCAATATCTGAAAGCAGTTGTTCATCAAAACCGGTTCTCGCGGACAGATCTTTGAGAGAAATGCCTTTTTCCTCCCGCAGCTTCCGAATCCGCTCCCCGATATGAACAACGCTTTCCTGCTCCTGCCCGGACAGATCTCCGGTCAGGTCTTCAAAAT